>JAOTRV010000001.1 GCA_030247575.1 Sulfuritalea sp. | reverse complement strand
AAAGGAGGTGATCCAGCCGCACCTTCCGATACGGCTACCTTGTTACGACTTCACCCCAGTCATGAATCCCACCGTGGTAAGCGCCCTCCTTGCGGTTAGACTACCTACTTCTGGTGGAACCCACTCCCATGGTGTGACGGGCGGTGTGTACAAGACCCGGGAACGTATTCACCGTGACATGCTGATCCACGATTACTAGCGATTCCGACTTCACGCAGTCGAGTTGCAGACTGCGATCCGGACTACGATCGGCTTTGTGGGATTGGCTCCCCCTCGCGGGTTGGCAACCCTCTGTACCGACCATTGTATGACGTGTGAAGCCCTACCCATAAGGGCCATGAGGACTTGACGTCATCCCCACCTTCCTCCGGTTTGTCACCGGCAGTCTCATTAAAGTGCCCAACTGAATGATGGCAATTAATGACAAGGGTTGCGCTCGTTGCGGGACTTAACCCAACATCTCACGACACGAGCTGACGACAGCCATGCAGCACCTGTGTTCAGGTTCCCTTTCGGGCACATCCGCCTCTCAGCAGACTTCCTGACATGTCAAGGGTAGGTAAGGTTTTTCGCGTTGCATCGAATTAATCCACATCATCCACCGCTTGTGCGGGTCCCCGTCAATTCCTTTGAGTTTTAATCTTGCGACCGTACTCCCCAGGCGGCGAACTTCACGCGTTAGCTGCGGTACTAAGAAAGTCTCCTTCCCCAACACCTAGTTCGCATCGTTTAGGGCGTGGACTACCAGGGTATCTAATCCTGTTTGCTCCCCACGCTTTCGTGCATGAGCGTCAGTGTTGACCCAGGGGGCTGCCTTCGCCATCGGTGTTCCTCCACATCTCTACGCATTTCACTGCTACACGTGGAATTCCACCCCCCTCTGCCACACTCGAGTCCCACAGTCACAAACGCAGTTCCCAGGTTAAGCCCGGGGATTTCACATCTGTCTTATGGAACCGCCTGCGCACGCTTTACGCCCAGTAATTCCGATTAACGCTCGCACCCTACGTATTACCGCGGCTGCTGGCACGTAGTTAGCCGGTGCTTCTTCTTCAGGTACCGTCATTAGCAGCCCGTATTAGGGGCCACCGTTTCGTTCCTGCTGAAAGAGCTTTACAACCCGAAGGCCTTCTTCACTCACGCGGAATGGCTGGATCAGGGTTGCCCCCATTGTCCAAAATTCCCCACTGCTGCCTCCCGTAGGAGTCTGGACCGTGTCTCAGTTCCAGTGTGGCTGGTCGTCCTCTCAGACCAGCTACGGATCGTCGCCTTGGTGAGCCTTTACCTCACCAACTAGCTAATCCGATATCGGCCGCTCCAATCGCGCGAGGCCTTACGGTCCCCCGCTTTCTCCCTCAGGACGTATGCGGTATTAGCTATCCTTTCGGATAGTTATCCCCCACGACTGGGTACGTTCCGATACATTACTCACCCGTTCGCCGCTCGCCGCCAGGGTTGCCCCCGCGCTGCCGCTCGACTTGCATGTGTAAAGCATTCCGCCAGCGTTCAATCTGAGCCAGGATCAAACTCTTCAGTTCAAT
>JAOTRV010000015.1 GCA_030247575.1 Sulfuritalea sp. | reverse complement strand
TTCGGCGCGCAGATGTCGAGCAGGCCGACCCAGGCCGTGACGCCGGGCATGCCGACCGGGCCGAGCCAGGCCGACAGCGGAATGGCGCTGTCATCGACTTTCTGCAGGGCGCCACCGTCGGCCACGCCATAAAGCTGCCAGCCGAGCGGGCCGACCACCTTGTCGCCGGCGGCGAACTTCGGATGATTCGACGTGACGACCTCGCCGGCGGTGCCGCCGACCATGACCTCGCCGATCTGGACCGGCGTGGCGTAGGACTTGACGTCCGACATGCGGCCGCGCATGTAGGGGTCGAGCGACAGCCAGCGGTTCCTGACCAGCACCTGGTTGGCGCCGGGCTCGGGAATCGGGCTTTCTTCAAGGCGGAAATTGCTTTCCTCGACCCAGGCGGCGGGGCGGCTGGCGAGGACGATCTTCTGGTTCTTTTCCATGGTGGCGGGGTCCGTTGTTGTCAGTTGTAGTTTTGGTCGGAGAGTAGACGCTGGCGCTACGGCTATTGCCGCGGCTATTCTGCCTTGCTGCGGGTTTCGCGGCGCAGCTTGAAGGTACCGAGCGATTTTGCGACGAGTTCGCCGCTTTCGTCGTAGGCCTCGCCTTCGCAGAAGTGCAGCGAGTTGCCGCCGCGCAGCAGGCGACCTTCGGCGACGATGCGGCCCTTGGCCGGGCGCATGAAGCTCAGCGACATGTCCACCGTCATGATGCCGCCGACGTGGTCATGCGCGGTACGCGCCGCGACGGCCATGGCGACGTCGAGCATGGTCATGATGACGCCGCCGTGCGAGACCTCGAAGCTGTTCATCAGCTCCGGGCGCAGTTCGAGCGAGATGCGCGAGCGCCCGCCCTCGGCCATCTCGGCCTTGACGCCGAGATGCTTGAGGAAGGGAACCTTGAGGCCGAAGAAGTCGGCCGTGCCGCTCATTTGGCGCTGCACTCAGAAGGTCATGCTGCCGCCATCGACGGCCAGCGCCTGGCCGGTGATGTGGCGCCCGGCTTCGGAGGCGAGCAGCACCACCGTGCCCTTGAGGTCTTCGTCGCCGCCGACGCGGCCCAGCGCGGTGCCGGCGATGATGCGGTCGCCGAGTTTTTCCATGATGCCGCTGGCCATCTTCGAGGGGAAGAAGCCGGGGCAGATGGCATTGACGTTGATGTTGTACCTGCCCCATTCGGCGGCCAGGGTGCGCACGAAGTTCACGTCGGCGCCCTTGCTGGTGTTGTAGGCGATGGTCTGCATGTCCGGCGGGTTGCCGCGCAGGCCGGCGATCGACGCGGTGACGATGACCTTGCCCGACTTCTGCGGGATGAAGGCGCGCTTGCCGACTTCCTGCGTCAGGAAGAACATGCCATTGACGTTGAGGTTGATGACCTTCATCCAGGCGTCGAAGGGGTAATCCTCGGCCGGCGCGCCCCAGGTGGCGCCGGCGTTGTTCACCAGGATGTCGATCCGGCCATAGTGCTCCAGCACCTTGGTCACGAGGCCGGGAACCTGGTCGAACTTCGACAAGTCGTTGGTGACGGTGAGCACCTCGACGCCCAGCTTTTCGAGGTGTGCCTTGGCTTCGGCCAGCTCGTCGGCCTTGCGCGCCGTGATCGCGAGCCTGGCGCCCATTTCGCCCAGGGCTTCGGCCATCTGCAGGCCGAGTCCGCGTGAGCCGCCGGTGATGATGGCGACCTTGCCGGTCAGGTCGAATAGTTGTTTGACGCTCATGGAAGTCCTTTCAAAAAATTTGCCGCAGCGACAGGTCCTTCGACAGGCTCAGGACGATCGGAAACAGAGGAATCCCGCTCGTGGTGAGCTTGTCGAACCACGTACCCGAATGAGCAGGAAGTTTCAGCACACCTCGAACAGGCCCGCCGCACCCTGGCCGCCGCCGATGCACATGGTGACGACGACAAACTTCGCGCCGCGGCGCTTGCCTTCGATCAGCGCATGGCCGACCAGGCGCGCGCCGGAGACGCCGTAGGGATGGCCGACGGCGATCGCGCCGCCATTGACGTTGAGCCGGTCCATGGGGATGCCCAGCGTATCGGCGCTGTAGAGCACCTGCACGGCGAAGGCTTCGTTGAGTTCCCAGAGGTCGATGTCCGCCAACGTGAGGCCGGCCTTCTTCAGCAGCTTCGGCACGGCGAAGACGGGGCCGATGCCCATCTCGTCGGGCTCGCAGCCGGCCACCGCGAAGCCGCGGAAAATGCCCAGCGGCTTGAGGCCGCGCTGCTCGGCGAGCTTCGCGTTCATGACCACGGAAGCCGAGGAGCCGTCGGAGAACTGGCTGGCGTTGCCGGCGGTGATGACGCCGCCGGGCAGCGCCGAGCGGATCTTGGAGACGCCTTCCAGCGTCGTGTCGGGGCGGATGCCTTCGTCGGCGGCGATGGTGACTTCCTTCGTCGACAGCGCGCCGGTCGCCTTGTCGGCGACACCCATGGTCACCGTCATCGGCACGATCTCGTCGTTGAACTTGCCCGCGAGTTGGCCGGCGGCGGCGCGCAACTGGCTGTTCACGCCGTACTCGTCCTGGCGATCCTTGCCGATCTTGTAGCGCTTGGCCACTTGCTCGGCGGTCTGCAGCATGCTCCAGTAGACCTCGGGCTTGGTTTTCAGCAGCGCCGGGTCGGCGATCATGTGGCGGTTGGCTTCCTGCTGCACGCAGGAAATGCTCTCGACGCCGCCGGCCACCAGGATGTCGCACTCGCCGGCGATGATGCGCTGCGCCGCCATGGCGATGGTCTGCAGGCCAGAGGAGCAGAAGCGGTTGACCGTGGCGCCCGGCACCGTCACCGGCAGGCCGGCGGCCAGCGCGATCTGGCGCGCGATGTTGGAGCCGGTGGCGCCTTCCGGCGTGGCGCAGCCCATCAGCACGTCCTCGACTTCGGCCGGGTCGATCTTGGCGCGGGCCACGGCGTGCTTCACGGAATGCGCACCGAGCGTGGCGCCATGGGTCATGTTGAAAGCGCCCTTCCAGGACTTGGCCAGTCCGGTGCGGGCGGTGGATACGATAACGGCATCAGTCATGTGATTCTCCAGAATTCGGTTTTTTGGCTCAGGCGGCGGTCAGCGATTTGCCTTCGGCGACGCGCTTGGCGATCAGAGGCGCCGGTTCCCAGAAGCTGTCGCCGGAACTGGCGGCGAACTCCTGCATGCTGCGCGCGACGTTGTACAGGCCCACCTCGTCGGCATACAGCATCGGGCCGCCGCGGAACAGCGGGAAGCCATAGCCGGTCAGGTAGATCATGTCGATGTCGGAGGCGCGGGCGGCGATGCCTTCTTCGAGGATGCGCGCGCCTTCATTGACCAGCGCGTAGATGCAGCGCTGGACGATTTCAGCGTCAGAGATCTTGCGCGGCGTGATGCCCAGTTCCTTGCGATAGGCCTCCAGCATGGTGTCGACTTCGGGATCGGGGATCGCTTTGCGGTTGCCCGGCTGGTAGAGGTACCAGCCCTTGCCGGTCTTCTGGCCGTAGCGGCCCTGCTCGCAAAGCTTGTCGGCAAATTTGGCGTAGCGGATCGAAGGCTTCTCGACATAGCGGCGCTTGCGGATCGCCCAGCCGATGTCGTTGCCGGCGAGGTCGCCCATGCGGAAGGGGCCCATGGCCATGCCCCACTTTTCCAGCGCCTTGTCCACCTGCGCCGGCGTCGCGCCCTCTTCGAGCAGGAAGCCGGCGACGCGGCCGTAGTGCTCGATCATGCGGTTGCCGATGAAGCCGTCGCAGACGCCCGACACGACGGCGGTCTTCCTGATCTTCTTCGCCACCTGCATCACCGTGGCCATGACGTCCTTGGCGGTGGCCGCGCCGCGCACCACTTCGAGCAGCTTCATGACGTTGGCCGGGCTGAAGAAGTGCATGCCGACGACATCCTGCGGGCGCCTGGTGAAATTGGCGATCTTGTTTACGTCGAGCGTCGAGGTGTTGGAGGCGAGGATCGCGCCGGGTTTGGCGATCTCGTCGAGCTTCTTGAACACGGCTTCCTTGACGCCGATCTCCTCGAACACCGCCTCGATGATCAGGTCGGCGTCCTTGAAGTCGTCATAGGACAGCGTGCCCTTCAGCAGGCCCATGCGCTGGTCCAGCTTCTCCTGGCTCAGCTTGCCCTTCTTCATGCTGTTCTCGTAGTTCTTGCGGATCGTGGCGATGCCCTTGTCCAGCGCTTCCTGCTTCATTTCGAGCATCGTCACCGGAATCCCCGCATTGAGGAAGTTCATGGTGATGCCGCCGCCCATGGTGCCGGCGCCGATCACGCCGACCTTGGCGATCTTGCGCACCGGGGTGTCGTCGGGCACGTCGGGAATCTTCGACGCCGCGCGTTCGCCGGTGAAGGCGTGGCGCAGCGCGCGCGATTCGGGCGTGCCCATCAGTTCGATGAAACAGGCGCGCTCGAACTTCATGCCCTCCTCGAAGGGCTTGGTCAGTGCCGTCTGCACGGCGTCGATGCACTTGAAGGGCGCGGGGAAGGGACCGGCGACGCCCTTGACCATGTTGCGCGAGAACTGGAAAAAGGCTTCCTGGTTCGGCTGGTCGATCTTGATGTCGCGGATGCGCTTCAGCGGCCGCTTTTCGGCGACCACTTTGTCGGCGAAGGCCAAGGCGCCCTTGAGCAGGTCGCCGCCGTTACCCTCTATGAATTCGTCGAACAGCGGTGTGCCCTTGAACTTTTCGGAGGGCACCGGATTGCCCGACAGGATCAGGTTCAGCGCGGCTTCGACGCCGATGATGCGCGGCATGCGCTGCGTGCCTCCGGCGCCGGGCAGGAGCCCGAGCTTGATCTCCGGCAGGGCGATCGAAGCGCCGGCGATGGCGACGCGGAAGTGGCAGCCCAGGGTGAGTTCGAGGCCGCCGCCCATGCAGACGCCGCCGATCGCGGCGACCACCGGCTTGGGGCAGGCCTCGACGATGCGGATCACGGTCAAGAGGTTGGGTTCGGCATAGGATTTCGGCGAGCCGAATTCGCGGATGTCGGCACCGCCCGAGAAAGCGCGGTCGGAACCGATCAGCACCACGGCCTTGACGGCGGGGTCGGCCGTCGCCTTGTCGATGCCGGCGACGATGCCGCAACGCAGGCCGTAGCCCAGGCCGTTGACCGGCGGGTTGTCGAGGGTGATGACGGCGGTGCTGCCGTGCATTTCATAGTTGGCGCTGCTCATGCTGACTCCTTGCTGAGATGATCGGGGTTCATACTTCCAGCCATTCCTTGCGGATGGCGTCGTTGTTCTTGAGGTCGGCCGGCGTGCCTTCGAAGACGATGTGGCCGTGGCCCATGAGATAGAGCCGCTCGGAAATGTCGAGCGCGATGGCCAGCTTCTGTTCGATGAGCAGGATCGAGATGCCGCGGTTGCGCACCTCCTGCAGGAACTGCCCGACCAGCTCGACGATCTTCGGCGCCAGGCCTTCGGTCGGCTCGTCGATCATGATCAGGTCCGGGTCGCCCATCAGCGTCCGGCACAGGGTCAGCATCTGCTGCTCGCCGCCGGAGAGCACGCCGCCGGGGGTGCTGTCGCGTTCCTTGAGGCGCGGGAAGAGGGCGTACATGTCGTCGATGTTCCAGCGTCCGATGGCCTTGGTATCCTTGACGCCGAGCATCAGGTTCTGCCGCACCGTCAGGTCGGGAAAGATCGAACGGTCTTCGGGCACGTAGCCGATGCCGCAGCGGGCGATTTCGTAGGCCTTCATGCCGAGGATGTCGCGGCCCTTGAAGCTGATTTTGCCGCGCGCGACGACCTGGCCCATCACGGCCTTGGCGGTGGTCGAGCGGCCGACGCCATTGCGGCCGAGCAGGCAGACGATTTCGCCGGGCTTGACGTGCAGGTTGACGCCATGCAGGACGTGGCTCTTGCCGTAGTAGGCATGGAGGTCGCTGACTTGCAGCATGGCTTGCGGCGCGGCGACGGTCGGCTCAGTCATGATTGAGGCTGGTTCCAAGATAGGCTTCCTGCACGGCGGCATTGCAGCGAATGGCGGCCGGCGCGTCGGTGGCGATGATCTGGCCGTAGACCAGCACCGAGATGCGGTCGGCGAGGCCGAACACCACGCCCATGTCGTGCTCGACCATGACCAGGGTCTTGCCCTCGGTGACGCGGCGGATCAGCGCCACGGCGTCGTCGGTTTCCGAGCGGCTCATGCCGGCGGTCGGCTCGTCGAGCAGGATCACGTCGGCGCCGCTGGCGATGGTGATGCCGATTTCCAGCGCGCGTTGTTCGGCGTAGGAGAGGATGCCGGCCGGTGTGTCGCGGCGTTTGGCCAGCCCGATGTCCTCCATCACCGCCTCGGCGCGCAGGCGCGCGTCCGCAAGCCCGGCCAGGCGTTGCCAGAACGAGTAGCGATAGCCCAGCGACCACAGCACCGCGCAGCGCAGGTTCTCAAACACCGACAGGTTGTGGAAGATGTTGGTGATCTGGAAGCTGCGCGACAGGCCCTTGCGGTTGATCTCAAAGGGCTTGAGGCCGACCACGTTCTCGCCCTTGAGCTCGATGACGCCGGCAGACACCGGCAGGCGCGCGCTGATCAGGTGGAACAGCGTGGACTTGCCGGCGCCGTTGGGGCCGATGATGGCGTGGCGCTCGCCGCGATGGATGTCGAGATCGACGCCGCGGATGATTTCGCTGGCGCCGAAATTCTTTTTCAGGCCGGTGATGCGGATGGCGGGGGAACTCATCTTGGAAACCTTGGCTTCATCCGCAGATTACGCATAGAGACGAGCGAAGCGGCCGGCGCCAAGCAATGCCCTGATCCATCTGCGTCAATCGGCGAAATCTGCGGATCAAATGCTTCTTGCAGGCTCACGATTTATCCCCATGCAGTGTCGCCAGTGCGGAATTCCACGCCGCGCGGGTGCGGCCGCCGATCCAGCGCGTGAGAACGAGTCCGGCCGCGGTGACGCCCAGCGCCGCCAGCCACGGGCCGGGTGTATTGAGGTGGAGTTCCATCTTCATGACCTTCGTCGCCGTGTCGCCGGCGCCGACTCCTTCGCCGGCCAGCAGGGCGTAGCTCATCTCGATCAGGCCGACCAGTCCGGCCAGCAGGATCAGCACCGGCAGGGCGACGGCGAGGTAGTGCGGCACCATGCGGCCGAACAGTCCCGCCAGCCACAGGTTGCGCTGGATCGCGATGACGCTGGCGATGCCGCCGGGCGCCATCAGCACCATGAACAGGAAGAACAGCCCGAAATACAGCAGCCAGGCGTGCGTCATGCCGCCGATCACGATCTGCATCACGGAGATCAGGATGGCGCCGATGATCGGCCCGTAAAAGAAGCCGATGCCGCCGACGAAGGTCATCAGCAGCACCACGCCCGAGGTGTGGGCGTTGAGGGTCTCCGACGTGACGATTTCGTAGTTGAGCGCCGTCAGGCTGCCGGCGATGCCGGCGAACAACCCCGACAGGATCAGCATCAGGTAGCGCACGCGCTGCGTGTCGTAGCCGACGAACTCGGCGCGCTCCGGATTGTCCCGCACGGCGTTGGCCATGCGGCCCAGCGGCGTCTGCGTCAGGGCGAACATGGCGACCGTGGCGAGGAAGGCCCAGAGCACGATCAGCCCGTACATTTCGACTTGCGGTCCCCAGGTGAATCCCAGCAGGTTGCCCTTGCCGACCACGCGATTGCCCGAGACGCCGCCTTCGCCGCCGAAGAAGCCGGGGAACATCAGCGCGCAGGCGGCGACCAGTTCGCCGATGCCGAGCGAGATCATGGCGAAGGTGGTGCCGGCCTTTTTCGTCGTGACGTAGCCCAGCACCACGCCGGCCAGCATGCCGGCGAGACCGCCGACCAGCGGCAGCAGCGCGGTCGTCAGCGGGCCGCCGTCCTTGCCGATGATGTTCAACATGTGCATGGTGACGAAGGCGCCGATGCCGTAATAGACCGCATGGCCGAAGGAAAGCAGGCCGGTCTGGCCCAGCAGCATGTTGTAGGACAGGGCGAAGACCACCATGATGCCGATCTGGCACAGCAGCGAAACCAGGAAGCCGCTCTTGAACACCAGCGGCAGGGCGAAGGCCAGCGCCAGGAAGCCGCCCCAGAGCAGCAGGCGGCCGTGGTTGAACACGGCGCTATTCATGATTCGCGCGCCCCCATCAGGCCGCGCGGGCGGAAGATCAGGATGGCGACCATCAGCAGGTAGGGCAGCACCGGCGCCAGCTGGGTAATGGTCAGCCGCGCCACCTGCGAACCTTCGGGCAGCGTGACGCCGATCAGGGCGAAGACGTCGGTGATGGATATGGTCAGCGCGATCGAGAAGGTCTGGATGCAGCCGATCAGCAGCGAGGCGACGAAGGCTCCGCCCAGCGAGCCGAGGCCGCCGACCACGACCACGACGAAGACGATGCTGCCCACCGCCGCGGCCATGCCCGGTTCGGTGATGAAGGCATTGCCGCCGATGACGCCGGCCAGCCCCGCCAGCGCCGTGCCGCCGCCGAAGACCAGCATGAAGATGCGCGGCACGTTGTGGCCCAGCGCTTCGACCATGTCGGGCTTGGTCAGCGCGGCCTGGATGATGAGGCCGATGCGGGTGCGGGTCAGTAGCGCATAGAGTGCGACCAGCATGCCGACCGAAACCAGCATCATGAAGCCCTTGTAAATCGGGAAGTCGGTCGCGAACAGCGTGAACAGCGTGCCGTCGAGTTCGACCGGAATCTTGTAGTCGACCGAAGTCTTGCCCCAGATCAGGTGCACCACTTCTTCGACGAGGAAGGCGAGGCCGAAGGTGAACAGCAGTTCGGCGACGTGGCCGAACCGGTGGGCGCGGCGCAGGCCGTAGCGCTCCACGGCCGCGCCGACGGCGCCGACCAGCAGCGGGGCGACCAGCAGGCCCGGCCAGAAGCCGACCCAGGTGCTGATCTGGTAGGCGAAATAGGCGCCGAGCATGTAGAAGCTGGCGTGGGCGAAATTGAGGATGCCCATCATGCTGAAAATCAGCGTCAGGCCGCTGGACAGCATGAACAGCAACAGCCCATAAGTGATGCCGTTCAGCAGCGAGATGACGACGAACTCCACTGGACCTCCTTATGCTACAGGGAATATTGAAGCGGTCTGGAAAGCAATTCAACACCTTTCACCACAGAGACACAGAGGCACAGAGAAGATCAAAAGGCTTTCCAGCCTCTCTCCGTGTCTCTGTGCCTCTGTGGTTAACGGTTTCCCGGCTTGGCTTTACCTACGGACGTTCCATGATGCATGACGTCGGCAGCTGCGAATCGCGCTGCGAGATCGTCGCCAGGGTCTTCCAGCCATAGCCCGTGCCCTCGGAATCATGCTTGACCGTCTTGCCGTCGGCCTTGCTGAAGATCGAGATGTACAAGGGCTGCATCGCCTGGTGGTCGCTCTTGCGCATCCAGACCTCGCCGGTGTCGACCTTGAAGCGCATGTCCTCCAGCGCCAGCGCGACGGCTTTCGGATCGGTGGACTTTGCGGTATTCATCGCCTGGGCCACCATCTGCACCATGTTGTTGACGCGCAGGTAGTAGAACCACACGCCGGGATACTTCTTGTTGAAATCCAGTGCGAACTTCTCGGTCGACACCGTCGGCACGTTCATGTGCCACTCGGTGAGCTGCAGCACCAGGTTCTCGCCGGCCGCGCCCATCGCCTGCGGCGTGCCGAGGCCGCCCGCGTAGTAGGTGAAGAAGCGCGCCTTGAGGCCGGCATCCTTGGCCGCCTTGATCAGCAGCGAGAGGTCGTTGCCCCAGTTGCCGGTGACCACGGTGTCGGCGCCGGAGGCCTTGATCTTGGCGATGTAGGGAGCGAAGTCCTTGACGCGGCCGATCGGATGCAGGTCCTCGCCGACGATCTTGATGTCCTTGCGCTTCTTCGCCAGCATCTCCTTGGTGTATTTCGCCACCTGGTGGCCGTGGGCGTAGTCCTGGCCGATGATGAAGACCTTCTTGATCTTCTTGTCCTTTTCCATGAAGTTGGAGATCGCTTCCATCTTCATTTCGGTGTTGGCGTCGAAGCGGAAGTGCCAGAAGCTGCACTTCTCGTTGGTCAGCGTCGGGTCGACCGCCGCATAGTTGAAGAACAGCACGGTCTTGTCCGGGTTGCGCGCGTTCCACTTGTTGACCGCGTCGATCAGCGAATGGGCGGCGCCGGAGCCGTTGCCCAGCGTGACGAAGCGGAAGCCCTGGTCGATCGCGGCCTTCAGCTGGATCTGGGTTTCCTGCGGGCTGCCCTTGTTGTCGAAGCCCGTGAATTCGAGCTTCTGGCCCATGATGCCGCCCTTCTGGTTGACCAGGACCTCGGCGGCTTCCTTGAAGCCCTTGAGGCCGGCCTCGCCGACGTTGGCGAAGGGACCGGAGAGCGGGTCGATGTAGGCGATCTTGACCTGGGCGAAAGCGCTGCCGCCGATCAACAGGGCGCTCGCGCCGAGCGCGAGGTGTTTGGCAAACTTGTTCTTCATTGGGTGTCTCCTCCTTTAGGTAAACCGGTCTAGGCAAAAACGGACGGCTGGATCGTGGAGTTCTGCTTAGCGGAACATAGTTCTGTAATACACGTAAAATGATACTGATTGTACGTTGGGCTGTAAACGACTTTTTTGACCGCCAAATCGCCCTTATCGGCAGACAGGGCACTCCCGAGCCCGCGTCCGGGGCGCAGCCCGCAGCAATCGCGAGGGGATTGGCCGGCCCGGCGTGATGCCGGCCGAAATGCTGCACTGCGGAATGATATGCCCGACCCGGTTTGTCCGTATCGCTTAACGGCCCTTGGGCTTCTTCGCGCCCGGCGGCTTGGCTCGGGCGGCGGGCGCTGCCGCGGCTGGTGCGGGAACCGGCTCGGTTTCCGGCGCCTTGGCGGCGACGTACTGGCCGCCGTCGGGATTGCCGAGCAACTGGGAAAAGGGGAAAAGAAAGGAAAAGAAGGAAAAGGGGCCAGGCTCGAATTAACTCGGTTATCTATTTGATCGGTCTGAATGCCGCCGTGTCGCCAGCGCCTACTTTCAGCGGCTTTGTGAATTCAGTTCGAGCTTGGCCCCTTTGATCTTTGCTTGCAAATATTCTTGAAACTCAAATCCTGCTACAGTTCAAGGCCGCGAGCCGGTTGTCGCCAGAGACGAAGAAGAGTGTGCCGGATTGGTTGATGGGTTTGATTTTCTGGCCCGCGGCACTGTAATCGGATTCAACACGCTAAGCGCTAAGTCAAGGCTGCGTGGGCTGTTCAGGAGCCATACCATGGAACACATGATTCAGTTGCACATCGAGAAATTGCCGGAGGGGGTCTATCTGGCCACCAGCGACGAGGTGCAGGGTTTGATCGCACAAGGGCGCACACTGCAGGAAACCGTGGAAATTGCCCGCGACGTGGCCAAGAAATTGATCGAGTCGCAGACCGACGTGACCGATGCTTCGCTGCCGCCCCTGACCGAGTCCTTCGACTATCCGCTTATTGTTGCAGTCTGATGGGGCGGCTGGCGGGTTTCAGTTATCGGGAGATCGTCAAGCGGCTCAAGCAACTGGGCTTCGAGTTTCATCGCCAAGCGGCGGGCAGTCATGAAATCTGGCTCAACGCGGCGAGCAATCGCTACACCACCATCCCCAATCATCCCGGCGACATGCCCGAAGGCACCCTACGCGCCATCCTCAAGCAGGCCGATGTCGATCCGGAAAGGTTCTTGCAAAGAAGTTGAGCGCAGGCAGTACGAACCAGAAGTTTTGGTCTTGCAGGGTATTTCAAATTAATTCGAGCCTGGCCCCTTTGACACCCCTTTGACACCTTTGACAATTCTTTGATCCAATTCGAGCCTGGCCCCTTTGATCCGCCTTTGATCCGCTCTACAGCTTCGTTAGGCATTTTTACATGCAGTTTGAGAGGCTGGTTTGAACTGCTACCGTCATAACTGTCCAGCCATCCACCAAAGGAGAAAAAATGAAGCTCGTCTCTACCTCGATGATTCGTGCGCTTGGCTTTCTATTCGTTTCAGTGGTACTTGCCGGCTGCGTGCCGGAAGGAACCGGGCCTACTGTGTCTGATTTGATGCAAAAGGGCGCGAAACAGTTAGTCAAGGCTGATCTGGTGGCCATGACACCGGCTAATTTTTTCTTTAAATGGCCGAACAAGGAAGGTGAAGAAAATCTGACTTACAACGCTGATGGCACGATGACCGCTACGGGCAAGCATTACGCCAGTGGCACAACCAGCCCGGGCACCGGGACATGGAATTTCAACGAGAAAGGTCAATTCTGCACCGAGAAGAATTGGACGACATGGAAGACGTCGGGCAGTTCCTGCTATTTCATGTACATGCTCCCATCGGACCAGAAGAACGCCTACGTGTCGCCCAGTGGCGAAAATAATGTCAAGACCTTTGCTGTTGCTATCGAAAAGTAAGCGCTCAGGCTTTCATTGCCGAGCGTCCTGAAAGATCAGCCGCTGAACCTACCAAGCTGCCAAATCGGGTAAGGGCCGGCTTATAACCGGCCCTCCCCACACCACCACCGGAATTAAAGGGGCCAGGCTCCCATGGAGAATTAAAGGGGCCAGGCTCGAATTGATTTCCACCGCCCCGACCAATCCGGCCGCCAGCATCGTCGCCAGTCCGGTGCCGCATCGCCGCCATCTTGAATTGTCCATTTCGTTTCTCCCGCGCCGTCTCGCGAGCGCCGACTTTCAGCATACCATGAGCATGCAATGCCCTTTGGGTCGCGACCTGGTTGTCGATCGGTCCAGGCCGGGGGGGCGCTAAATCTTTATTTCCAGCTGCTCCTGCGGTCCGGTATGTCCGGTCGCCGGCTTTCTGGGCCGCCCTCGCGGCTTGACTTCGCGGCGCTGGCCGGTGGTTTGTTCGATCTTGGCGAGGAAGCGCGAATTGCCCAGGGGTTGCCCCTGGTTCAGGGCCAGGCGGATATCGGCGATGGCTTCGGCGTCGAGTTCGGGGCGGAACAGTGCGCGGTAGGCGGCCAGTCGGTCGGCCAACTTGGCGCCAAGCCCGGCATACACCGGATGCGGCGTCAGCAGGGGATCGGTCTGCCCCAGTCCGTTGGCATGATAGCTACTCCAGCGATAGTGGGCGGGATCATCCACCATCGCGGCGCGCACCGGGTTGACTTCGATGTAGCGCTGGCACAGCAGCAGGTAGGCGTCGGCCTGCACCAGGGAGGACTTGTAGCGGCTGTCCCACAGAGTGCCGGTGCGGCGGTAGGTCTTGTTGATGTATTGCACGTAGCGCCGGCCCAGCGAAATCACCAGTTGCGTCACGGCTTCGGGCGCGGGCGGGGTCAGCAGCAGATGCACATGGTTGGTCATCTGCACGTAGGCGTGCAGCAGGCAGCCGCTGGCTTTCAGCGCTTCGCCGAGCCAGTGGCGATAGGCGTGGTAGTCGTCCTCGCCGAAGAAGCAGGCGTCGCGATTGTGGCCGCGCTGGACGATGTGTAAGTGGATGTCGGCGAGATGGACGCGGGGGCGGCGGGGCATGGCGAACAGTGTAGCAAGCGAATTCGCCCATTGCGGTTTGTCAGAATTTAATTCGAGCCTGGCCCCTTTTCCCATGGGAGCCTGGCCCCTTTTCCCTCTGCGGAGCGGGTCGGCATCGTGTTGCCTGGCCCATCCCCGTAGCTGCCGGGACTTGCCGATCAATCGGCGGCGGGAGGCTCGCCGAGGTACTCCGCGGCCAGCATGGCGGCGCGGCTCTGCGGGGTTTCGAGGCTGATACGGCCGAGTTTGCCGCTGCGATAATCGGTGAGCAGGATCATCCCCGCCTTTTCCAGGTCGAGCTCGCCGCCGCGGCGGCCCTTGAGGATGCAGCCGCGCTTCTTCGCCACGGCCTCGACGACGGCGACCGCATCGATGCCCTCGACGGCGATGCCGTAGCGTTCGGCGAGCGCTGCCGGGTAGCGCTGCAGCAGCAGCCCGGCGAGGAAAATCGCCACTTCGGAATCGATCACGGCATTGCGCCCGATGGCATGGCTGGCGGCCAGCATGAAGCCGTCGCTGTCGTGCTTGATCTTCGGCCACATCAGGCCCGGCGTGTCGGTGATGCTCATGGTCGGGCCGAGGTCGATGCACATCTGCGACTTGGTCACCGCCGGCTCGTCGCCGACGGCGGCGACGCGACGCTTGAGCAGCGCATTCATCAGCGTCGATTTGCCGACGTTGGGAATGCCCATGATCAGCATGCGCAGCGGCTTGACGCCGTCATTGCGGTGCGGCGCCAGGCCCTTGCACAGGCTGGGCACGCGCGCGGCCTCGGCCGGATTCTTGCTGGAGATGGCCACCGCCTTGACGCCGGGCTGGCTGTTGTAATGGTCGATCCAGGCCTGGGTCACCACCGGGTCGGCGAGGTCGGACTTGTTCAGCAGCTTGAGGCAGGGCCGCTGGCGGTGCAGGCGCAGCTCGCGGATCATCGGGTTGCTGCTGGCCTCGGGCAGGCGCGCATCGCAGACCTCGATCACCACGTCGGTCAGCGCCATGGTCTCGGCCGCCTTCTTGCGCGCCGAGGTCATGTGTCCGGGGAACCACTGTATGGCCATGTTCGAATCAGTTCAGAGGCAAGTCAATGGACGCGTCGCTGTCGACGATGTGGATTTCTTCATCCCCGAGGCGCACGGTGCAGCCGGCGCGCAGCTTGCGCCGGATGCGGGTTTCGGCCTCGCCGTCGACCGTCACGGCGCCGGCCGCGATCAGATTCTTGGCCGCGCCGCCCGAAGGCGCCAGGCCGAGCAGCTTGAGGAGGACGTTCAGTTCGATGAACTCGCCCTGAAGTTGAAAATGGTGAATGGCCACGAAATCCTCCGCAAGCGCGAATTATAGTCGCGCCGCTCCTTCTCCCGCGCCGCCCGCAGGACAAGAGTCGGCGCTGGTGGCACGGCAATCAGATCTGCGTCAGCGTCACGGAGCGCCGGAATCGCGCCAGCGCCAGCGCGAAGAACACCGCGCCGATCACGGCGATGCCCACGAAGTCGCGCCAGACCACGTCGAATCCGGCGCCGCGGTAGAGGATGGCCTGGGCCATGCGGACGAAGTAGGTGGTGGGCGCGGCGAGCATGATGTCCTGGATGATCTGCGGCATGCTCTCGCGCGGCGTGACGCCGCCGGAGAGCATCTGCAGCGGAATGATGGTGAGGATGAACAGCAGGCCGAACTGGGGCATGGAGCGCGCGATGGTGCCGAGAAAGATGCCGATCGATCCGGCCGAAAAAAGGTAGACCGCGGAACCGCAGAGGAACAGCGGAATCGAGCCGGTGATGGTCACGCCGAGCACGCCCTGCACCACCGCCAGCAGCGCGAACGCCGTGCACAGCAGCACCGCCAGGCCGTTGGCCCAGATCTTGGCCACCATGATCTGCACCGGCGTCAGCGGCATCACCAGCAGGTGCTCCAGCGTGCCGTGCTCGCGCTCGCGGATGAAGGCGGCGCCGACCAGGATGATGGTGATCATGTTGACCAGGTTGATCACCTCCATGACGCCGCCGAACCAGTAGCCGATCAGGTTGGGGTTGTAGCGCACCCGGGTGGCGAGGCGGATCGGCGGATCGGCGCTCTCGCGGCTGCCGGTCAGGTATTCGTTGATCTCGGCGGCGAAGATGCTCTGGATGTAGCCGGCGCCGATGAAGGACTGGGCCATCTGGGTGGCGTCGATGTTCACCTGGACCGCCGGTCGGTGCCCGGCGGCGAGGTCGCGCTGGAAGTTGGCCGGAATGACGATGGCGAAGGTGACCCGGCCGTGGTCCATGTAGCGGTCCATCTCCCTGAACTCGATGCGCGTCGGCGGCTTGAAGTAGGGCGGGGTCAGCGCGCCGGTCATGCGCTGCGACAGCGGCGAGCGGTCCTCATCGACCACGGCCACCGGGGCATTGCGCAGCTCCTGGGAAACGCCCTTGGCCGCGCTGTAGATGGCCCCGGTGAAGGCCCAGACGATCAGCACCAGCAGCGCCTTGTCGGCCCAGAGGCTGCGCAGTTCCTTGACCCCGAGGCGGTAGATGTTGCCGAGGCGGCCGTTGCCCATGGTCACTTTTCCTGCTTGGACAGCAGCGCCGCGGAAGTCGCCGTCAGCACGGGAATGAAGGCGGCCAGCGCGGCGAATTGCACGGTGAGGTCGGAGAACGTCAGCGCCTTGGTGAACACCCCGCGGCAGAGCACGAGGTAATACGAGGCCGGGAAGAACTGGCCGATCCAGTAGGCGGGGCCCTGCAGCGAGTCCACCGGCGTGGTCAGGCCGGAGAACTGCACCGTCGGCAGCATGGTCAGGATGGCGGTGCCGAACAGCGCGGCGATCTGGGTGCGGGTGAAGGTGGACATCAGCAGCCCGAAGCTGGTGGTGGTGGTGACGTAGAGCAGGGTGCCGAGCGTCAGCACGGCGAAGCTGCCCTTGATCGGCACGTCGAAAACGAACACCGCCTGCAGCACCAGGGCGAAGAAGCTGATCATCGACACGACGACATAGGGCACCTGCTTGCCGAGCAGGAATTCGAGCCGCGTGACCGGCGTGACGTAGAAATTGGTGATCGACCCCAGTTCCTTCTCGCGCACCACGCCGAGCGCCATCAGGATGGCCGGAATGAAGATCAGCAGCAGCGGGAGCACGGCCGGCACCATGGCGTAGATGCTGCGGAAGTCCTGGTTGTAGCGGTAGCGCAGGGCGATCTCCGTGGGCATCAGCTCGGGCGTGGTGCCGGTCGCTTCGGTCGCCAGCGCGACGATGTACTCGCTGTGCATGCCCCTCAGGTAGCCGCGCGCGGTCTCGCCGCGGAAGGGCATGGCGCCATCGACCCAGACGCCGATCTCGGGATGGCGACCGAGGCGCAGGTCGCGCCCGTAGTTGGGCGGAATCTCGATCGCCACCGCGAGTTCGCCCGCGCTCATGCGCCGTTCGAGGTCGGCGACGTCGCGGATCGCCGGGCGCTGGACGAAGTAGCGCGAGCCGGCGATGTTGTCGATGTAGGCGCGGGATTCGGGCGACCGGTCGCGGTCGAGCGCGGCGAAGCGCAGGTTTTCGACGTCCATCGAAACGCCGAAGCCGAGCACGAACATCAGCACCAGGGCGCCGACCAGCGCCACCGCGAGGCGGATCGGGTCGCGCAGCAGCTCCAGCGATTCCCGGTGCGAGATGCTCAGCATGCGGGCCAGGCTGAAGCCGCCGGGCTTCGGTGTCCTGTCGAGCGGCGCTGCTGCCGCAACCGGCGCGGACGGGGCAATCGCCGCTTGCGTCGGCGATGCCTGCGCGGCTTCCTCCAGGCAGGCGATGAAGGCCTCCTCCAGGCTGGCGGCGCCCCT
Organism: Sulfuritalea sp.; assembly: GCA_030247575.1. Lineage (GTDB taxonomy): Bacteria > Pseudomonadota > Gammaproteobacteria > Burkholderiales > Rhodocyclaceae > Sulfuritalea. The sequence goes on along the minus strand of JAOTRV010000015.1, from coordinate 81,637 downwards.
GGCCGCGCGCAGCGCCGCCGGCGTGTCGCCGGCCAGCACGCGGCCGGCATCCATCAGCGCGACGCGGTCGCAATGCTCGGCCTCGTTCATGAAGTGGGTGGAGATGAAGATTGTCACGCCCTGCTCGCGCGACAGTTTCGCCAGCAAGGCCCAGAAATGGTCGCGGGCGATCGGGTCGACGCCCGAGGTGGGCTCGTCGAGGATCAGCAGCGGCGGTTCGTGCACCACGGCCACCGCCAGCGACAGGCGCTGGCGGATGCCCAGCGGCAGGCCGGCGGCGGGCATGTCGGCGTAGGGGCCGAGGCCGAAGCCCTCCGTCAGCTCGGCGCAGCGCGGGGCGACGCGCTGCGGCGCCAGGTGGAACAGCCGGGCGTGCAGTTCGAGGTTCTGCGCCACCGTCAGCTCGCCGTAGAGCGAGAATGCCTGCGACATGTAGCCGACCTGCTTGCGGGTTTCCAGGTTGCCGGCTTCCACCTCGCGGCCGAACAGCAGCGCGCGGCCTTCCTTCGGCGGCAGCAGGCCGGTGAGCATTTTCATCGTGGTGGTCTTGCCGCAGCCGTTGGGGCCGAGGAAGCCGAAGATCTCGCCGCGCTCGATGCTGAAGCTGACGTGGTCCACCGCGGTGAAGTCGCCGAAGCGCTCGGTCAGGCCCTCGGCTTCGATCGCCCAGCCATCGCCCGCGTCGCCGCGCGGCGGGATCACCAGGGCATGGTGTTCGCGGCGGCGATCTTCCGGCAGCAGGCGAATGAAGGCCTGTTCCAGCGTGGCGCGGCCGGTGTGTGCCTTGAGCGCCGCCGCCGTGCCGGTGCCGACGATCTGGCCGGCATCCATCGCCACCAGCCAGTCGAAGCGTTCGGCTTCCTCCATGTAGGCCGTGGCCACCAGCACGCTCATGCCGGGACGGCGGGCGCGCAGGCTGGCGATCAGCGCCCAGAACTGGCGCCGCGACAAGGGGTCGACGCCGGTCGTCGGTTCGTCGAGGATCAGCAGGTCCGGGTCGTGGATCAGGGCACAGCAGAGGCCGAGCTTCTGTTTCATGCCGCCCGAGAGCTTGGCGGCCGATCGTTTGCGGAAGGGCGCAAGGCCCGTGGCGGTGAGCAGCTCGTCGATGCGGGCGCTGCGCTCGGCGCGGCCCTGGCCGAACAGGCGGCCGAAGAAATCCACGTTCTCTTCCACCGACAGCGTCTGGTAGAGGTTCCTGCCCAGGCCCTGGGGCATGTAGGCGATGCGGGGCTGGACCTTGTCGCGGAAGTTGCGGTCGCGCAGGTCGCCGCCGAAGACTTCGATGCGGCCGGTCTGCGCCTTGCGCGCGCCCGACACCAATGCGAGCAGCGAGGACTTGCCGACGCCGTCGGGGCCGATCAGGCCGACCATGACGCCGCCGGGCAGTTCGAGGTCGACCTTCTCCAGGGCCGCCACCTCACCGTAGCGCAGACCCACCCCCGTCAGGCGGGCGACCAGGGGCGCGGCTTCGGCCATGACTTATTTCGTCGTCAGCGCGGGCGGCCAGGCAGCGGCGGGATCGGTGAGGACGTAGGCCACGCCCGGCATGCCGGGCTTCGCCAGGTCGGCGTGGGCGGCCAGCCAGTCGGCATCGACCCTGACCTTGACGCGAAACATCAGCTTCTCGCGTTCGTTGCGGGTTTCCACTTCCTTGGGCGTGAACTGCGAGCGCGGCGCGACGAACACCACCTTCGCCGGAATCGGCTGGCCGGGCAGCGCATCCAGCGCGATGCGCGCCGTACCGCCAACGCCGACTTTCCCGGCCTCGGCGGTGGGCAGGTAGATGGACATGTAGACATCCGTCATGTCGAGCAGCGTGAGGATCTTGCCGCCGGCGGCGACGACTTCGCCGGGTTCGGCGAGACGGTAGAGCACGCGGCCGCCCAGCGGCGCCTTGATCGTGGCGTCGGTCAGCGCGACGCGCAGCGCGTCCACCCGCGCGACGGCCGCCGCCACGGCGGCATCGGCCTCGTTGACGTGGCTGCGGGCGGCATTCATGCCGGCATCGGCGGCGAGCAGGGCGCTGCGGTCGCGGTCCAGCCGGTCGCCGGTGACGAAACCCTTCTTCACCAGTTGGCCGGTGCGATCGAGCGTGGCGCGGGCGAGTTTCTGCTGACTGTCGGCGCCGGCGACGCCGGCACGGCCTTCCTGCACCGCGGCCCGGGCCTGGCGCACCTGGGCCTCGGCGGCGCGCAACTGGGCGCGCAGATCCTCGGCGTCGAGTTCGGCGACGACCTGCCCGGCGCTCACGTTGTCGCCCTCGCGGGCGCGGACCGAAGCCAGGCGCCCGGGCACCTTGGTGGCGACATCCACCTCGGTCGCTTCGAGGCGGCCGTTGCCCGAGGCGATGCCCGGCGGCAGCGAGGTATTGCGGTTGTAGTTGAGCAGCAGGTAGATTCCGCCCGCCAGCGCCAGCAGCAGCGCGACGACGAGCAAACGGCTTAGGACACGGGATTGCATTTTCAACTCCAGCGCTCGAACCTGAGGACAGGCGGGCATTGGTTGCATTATAGAAAGCTTTGCGTCATTCCAATGACAATTCTCGCCGCCCGGGAGTAGACGCCGGCGCTACGGCGAACACGGTAGATCGCAGTGTCAGAAGGGCTTGCGGCGTTTGGCGATGAAGCGGTCGAGCTGGTTGGCGAAGCTCTGCCGGTCGGCATGGCTGAAGGCCGCCGGCCCGCCGGTCTCGACGCCGCTGCTGCGCAGCGTGTCCATGAAGTTGCGCATGTCGAGCAGCTGGCGGATGTTTTCCGCGCTGTAGAGCTCGCCGCGCGGATTCAGCGCGAAGGCCCGCTTCTCGATCACCAGCGCCGCCAGCGGGATGTCGGCGGTGATCACCAGGTCGCCCTCCGCCGCCTGTTCGACGATGTGGCTGTCGGCCACGTCGAAACCCTGTGGCACCTGGACGGCGCGAATCCATGGCGAGGGCGGCACGCGCAGCCACTGATTGGCGACCAGCGTTACCGGCAGCGCATGCCGCGCGGCGGCACGGTAGAGAATTTCCTTGATGACGCCGGGACAGGCATCGGCATCGACCCAGATCTGCATAATGTCGGTTTTGCTTGACGGAATGCCATTATGACCGACGCGAACACCGCGCCCTTTTCCCTGCCGCCCGACAACCTGGCCGCGCTCGCCGCGCCGGACCTGCAGCGCCTCGCCGCGCGCATGGCGCAGGATGCCTTCACCCGCCTCTTCCGCCTCGGCGTCGAGCGCGACGAAGCCGCGTTGCAGTCGGCCGTGGCCGAGATCGAGCGCCTGTCGCGCAACTGGGTGCGCGCCGCGGAAGGCGACGATGCGCGCGCCTTGCGTCTCGCCATGCTGGTGACCGGCATCGACCAGTGGGGCCTGGCCTGGTGCCAGGCCTTCGGCCTCACGGCGATTCCCGCCGTCAGCAACTTGCTCGGCGCCTTGCGCAACGGACTCGATGCCGCCGAAGACGCGGGCTTCCAGCAGCAGTTCGCCGCGATCGACCACGCCGAGTGCGATGCCATCGACTTCAAGATGGAACTCCGGCGCAACATCCATCTCGCGCTGTGGCACGCCATGATCGCCTGCGAGGACCGGGACGAGGCGCTGGCCATCCTCGCCGCGCTGGGCGGCATGCTGGCGGCGCTGGTGCAGCAGATGCCGACGCTCGGCTGGCGCCTGGCGGCCGACGCGCTGGCGACCATCCAGCTGCGCTGCCTGAGCGAGGCCGCGGCCAGCACGGAACTGGCACGGGAAACCAACGCGGCGCTCTTCACCGCGCTGCGCCAGAACCTGCCGCGCGAAATCTCCGAGCCGATGTTCGCCCACGCCAATCAGGCCGTCATCGCCTGGCAGCGCTCGCGGCGCACCATGCATTAGCCTGCCGGCGGCGGCCTACGTGAACGTTCGCCCTGGGCTTGTCTTTCCGATCGTCCTGAGCCTGTCGAAGGAAGGGCGCGCAGGGCTTCGACAGGCTCAGCCCGAACGGTGGTTTCAAGTTAACTGACGCGTGGTCTATTATGCGGCCGTGACGGCTGCATACACCAGCTGCGCCGCGACCGCGTCCTCGACGGCCTGGCCGAGCGCCTTGAATACCACGGTGACGCCGGGCGGCACCGCCACCTTGCCGGCCAGCACCTCGCCGATTTCGCACTGCACCTTGGCGCCCGAAAGAATCACGTCGCCCGCTTCGGTCTCGGCCGCCACGCGGTTGTCGGCGATCAGGTAGTTGGCCATGGCTTCGTCGTCCAGCTCGCGCCAGCCGGGGCGCGGCGCGCCGACCGCATGCACCAGCGCGCCGGGCTTGAGCCAGCGGCCCAGCAGCACCGGCGCGCTGGCATTGGTCACGGTCACCACGATGTCGGCATCGCGCACGGCATGCTCCGCGTCGGGGCTGGCGCTGCCGTCGATGTCGGCGGCGCAGCGCTCGGCATTGGCGCGGGTGGGGCTCCAGACGCGGATGTCGCGCAGCGGCACGACGGCGCGCAGGGCCAGCGCATGGCTGCGCGCCAGCGCGCCCGAACCGAGGATCGCCACGCGCTTGGGCCGCTGGTCGCGCAGCGCGCGGGTGGCCACCGCCGAGACGGCGGCGGTGCGCAGTTCGGTCAGCCAGGTCGCGTCGATCACCGCCAGCGGGCGGCCGGTCTGCGGATCGAGCAGCAGCACGGTGGCGATCATGGTCGGCAGGCCGCGCGCGGCGTTGTCCGGCACCTGGGTGATCAGCTTGGTCGCCAGCGCGTTGCCGGCCAGCGCCGGCTTGACGAACAGCAGGCTGCCCGGGCCTGGCAGTTCCAGCACGGTGCGCAGCGGCTGCACCACGCGGCCGGCGGAAAGGTCGATCAGTGCCTGCTCGATGGCGGGCAGCAGGGCGTCGAGCGAGAGATGGCGGCGCACGGCGGCATCGTCTATCAAAAGAGGAAGGGCGGATGCGACGTATGCGATTGGAAGGCCGCATGCGGCGTTTGCGATTGGGGGTTGGATCATGGCGCGAATGGGGTCGAATGAGCTTGCTTTCGGACCCATCATCCTACCCCGTCGCGGCCGGATGCATTAGGATGCGTGTCTATAAACCTGAACCCGGAGAACCCGATGAAAAAACTGTCGCTTGAACTGCATTGCGAGCTTGAAATTCCGGATGATTGGGAACTGGTCGAGCACTCTTCCGGCATCTTCGTGCTCAAGGTCGGCGACCGCTTCGTCGATTTCGACATCACGCCGCTGGTCACCGCATCCGAGGCGCCCGACGCCACCTGGAGCGACGAGGACGAGCAGTTCACCGAGGAAATCCTCGACATGGTGACCGGCCTCGACTCGGAAATGGAAATCACCTACCTGCAGTAGTTGCCGCCGCAACTCATCCCGGGAGAAATGCCATGCGTATCCTGCTGCCATTGCTATGCCTGCTGCTTTCCCTGCCGGCCCGGGCCGCGGCCGACCCGAAACTGGGCAAGCCGCTGCACGACAAGCAGTGCGTCGCCTGCCACGTCAAGCTGCTGGGCGGCGACGGCTCCGCGATGTACACCCGCAAGCCGCGTCTGATCAACGATGCGCGCGCGCTCGGCCAGCGCGTCGCCGCCTGCAGCGCGCAGACCAATGCGAAGTGGTTTCCCGAAGAGGAAGCCCACGTCGCTGCCTGGCTGAACCAGGCCTACTACAAGTTCAAATAAGGGGATTGCCGCGCCCGCATCCTCGCGGGCGCGGCGCCCGATCGCGCAAGAACCGGGAGGCGGGCGGCATCACGCCGCGATGCCGTGCCGGCCGCGAATTCATCTTGCAGGATGACCGATGCACCTCGTCCAGCGAGGCGGCAGTCGGGGGCCTTACTTGTTCGCCGGGGAGGGCAAAGAATGGATGTGATGCTGAGCCATTTGGTTCAAATGACTCTGACCAATAGTTGTAGAGTTGGCCCGCGCTAGATCGGAGTTGTAGGCGGTGGCTGCATAGCCACCTTTCCACATACCCCGGGGAAGCGTCGAGTTCCACGAGGCATTCAAGGCGGCCGGCTAGCGGTCTGCCTTGCGTCCGCCCCGCAGCGAAACGGGTCGGCATTGAAATATCTGCCCGCACCTTCATTTCTCGACCGCAGCCGCATCCGAAATGGCATCGACGCTCCCGCATTCGCCGTCCTGTCAGCGTCGACTTTTGAGAAGCGAACAATCTCGTTTAAGCTAATTCGGGACCGAGCCGTTTCATCCACAACCCCCGACAGCACCTGAACGCTTCACCCGCCTTCCCATGCCCTCGCGCCGCGACTTTCTCCACCGCAGCCTCGCCCTTTCGGGACTCGCCATGATGCCGCCGCTCGCCAATGCCGCCACGCCCTCCCCGGCGACGCGGATCATCCCTGCCGATGGCCACCGCCTCGCGGTGATCGGCCTGGGCACCTGGCAGACTTTCGACGTCGGCGGCGACGCGACGGCGCGCGACAATCTCGGCCGGCTGCTGTCGCGCTTCGTGGAACTCGGGGGCGAGGTGATCGACAGCAGCCCGATGTACGGCAGTTCGGAATCGGTGGTGGGCGACCTCGCCGGCGCGCGCCGGCTGCGCGAGCGGCTGTTCCTCGCCACCAAGGTGTGGACCAGCGGCAAGGCGGCCGGCATCGCGCAGATGGAAGCATCGCTGCGGCGCCTGAAAAGCCCGCGCATCGAACTGATGCAGATCCACAACCTGCAGGACTGGAAGACGCACCTGCCGGTGCTGCGCGAATGGAAGGCGGCCGGGAGAATCCGCTATCTGGGCATCACCCACTACAGTTCGAGCGCCTATGCGGACGTCGAGGACGTCCTGCGCCGCGAGCCGCTCGACTTCCTGCAGATCAACTATTCGCTGGCCGAGCAGGAATCGGCGCGGCGCCTGCTGCCGCTGGCGGCCGAGCGCGGCGTGGCGGTGATCGTCAACCGGCCGTTCGCCGAGGGCGCGCTGTTCTCCGCGGTGAAGGGCCTCGCGCTGCCGGCCGAGGCGGCTGCGCTGGACTGCCGCACATGGGCGCAGCTGTTCCTGCGCTGGATACTGGCGCATCCGGCGGTGACTTGCGCGATTCCGGCGAGCAGCCGCATCGAGCATCTGGAGGACAACATGGCGGCCGGCATCGGCGCCCTGCCCGCCTTCGCGGACCAGAAGGCGCTGGCGCGCATGGCGGGGTTCTGAAAGCAGGCGCTGGTGATACGGCGATCCGGCGGACACCGAATGATCCCGCCAGGGGATACCGTCCGCGCCGTCAGCGCGGACATAAAAAAGCCCGGCAGTGCCGGGCTTTTTCTTGCAGCGGGAAGAACGCGATCAGATCATTTCCCAGATCGTGGTGATGCCCTGGCCGCCGCCGATGCACATGGTGGCGAGGCAGTACTTGCTGCCGACGCGCTTGGCTTCGTAGAGGGCCTTGGTGATGATCACCGCGCCGGAGGCGCCGATCGGGTGGCCGATGGCGATTGCGCCGCCGTTCGGGTTGGTCTTCGCCGGGTCGAGGCCGAGCACCTTGGCCACGGTCAGCGACTGGGCGGCGAAGGCTTCGTTGGACTCGACGACGCCGATATCGGCGATCTTGAGGCCGGCTTTGGCCAGCGCGATGAGGGTCGACGGGATCGGGCCTTCGCCCATGACTTCGTGCGACACGCCGCCGATACCGTAGGACACCAGGCGGGCCATCGGCTTGTGGCCGCCGGCGGCCGCCTTGGCGGCATCGGCCAGCACCAGGAAGGCGGCGCCGTCGTTGATGCCGGAAGCATTGCCGGCGGTGACGGTGCCGGCCTTGTCGAAGGCCGGCTTCATCTTGGCCAGCGATTCCATGGTGGTGTTGGCCTTGATGTGCTCGTCGGTGTCGAACACCACGTCGCCCTTGCGCGACTTGATGGTGATCGGCACGATCTGTTCCTTGAAGTAGCCGGCGGCGACGGCGGCGGCGGCGCGGCGCTGCGATTCGCAGGCGAACTCGTCCTGCATCTCGCGCGTGAAGCCGTGCTTCTTGGCCAGGTTCTCGGCGGTCATGCCCATGTGGCCGGCGCCGAACGGATCGGTCAGCGCGGCGACCATGGCGTCGATCATCTTGGTGTCGCCCATGCGCGCGCCGGAACGCATCGCCGGCGACAGGTAGGCGCCGCGCGACATGCTCTCCACTCCGCCGCCGATGGCGAAGTCGGCATCGCCGAGCAAGATCGCCTGTGCCGAGCTGACCACCGCCTGCTGCGAGGAGCCGCACAGCCGATTCACGGCGAAGGTGACCGATTCCATGCTCATGCCGCCCTGGATCGTGGCATTGCGCGCGACATAGGGGTAACGGACTTCGGTGGGGATCACGTTGCCGACGGTGGCGAAGGTAATCGCCTTGGGATCGACGCCGGAACGGGCGATGGCCTCCTTGACGACGAGACCGCCCAGTTCGGCGGGCTCCATGCCGGACAGCGAACCCATGAAGGTGCCGACCGCGGCACGCACGGCACTCAGTACAACGACTTCTCTCTTGTCAGCCATTACGAAACTCCTTATAGAAAATCAACCGCCGACCCAACCGGAAACCCAGATCAGGGCCAGCACCGCCAAACCGAGCACGAGACTGCGCCAGACGAGGCCTATGGTGCTCTGCATGAAGTCGGGATCGGCGTCCTCCCCCAATCCCAGTTCCGGCCGATCGCTAGCGTCGCCCGTGTCTTGAGTTACGTCGTGTACCGGCATCCCGAGACGCACGCCCAGGGCGCCTGCACCACTGGCCAGCAGTATACCGGAGCCGCCATCGGGCCACCGGTCGGCCTGGGTGCGCCAGCAATGCACCGCATCCTCGAAATCGCCCACCACGGCGAACGCGGCGGCGGTCACCCGCAGGGGCACCCAGTCGATGAACTCGAACGCCTGGTGCGCGAACTGGCCGAACTCGCCGAACTCCAGCTCGCTGCGCTCACCCCAGAACTCGTCGAAGGAATGGGCCAGGCGGTAGAACAAGGCTCCCGCCGGCCCCAGCACCGCGAACCAGAGCAGCGGGGCAAACACATGCCGGTGCGAGGAGAGCAGGGCCTGCTCGATGGCGAGCCGCGCCACCTCGCTCGTCGTGAGGCGGTCGCCGGAACGCCCACGCCATTGCGCGAGGAGTTCGCGTGCCTTTTCGACTTCGCCGAGCCGCAGGGCCAGATGAATGTCGGTGAAGTAATGGCTGAACTGGCGGAAGCCCATGGTCAGGTAGAGAACCCCGATGCCCAGCAGGAAGGCCAGCAGCGGCTGAAAATACAACAGGAACGCATGCAGCACCGACAGCAGGGTTGCCGGCAGCGCGACGCCGAGCCCCCAGGCGATCGCGCCATGGCTGCGGCCGCCGTCGTTGAACTTGTCCTCGAGCAAGGCCGCCATCCGCGCCAGCGGCTCGCGCACGGCGTGCTGCACCGAGAGCGCGTGGACCTGTTCGAGGACCAGGGCGATGACGATGGAGATCAGGGTCACCAGACTACCCTCTCCCCAGCCCCGACCCCACGGCCGGCTCTGCATAGCCGGCCGGCTGCGGCAGCGCGGAGCAATGCTCCGCGAAACCCTGCCTTCGCCCCAAGGCAAGGGGTGACGGCGGTTCGCCGCTGCGCGGCTCCGAATGCTGGCTGCGCGCCCCTTGGGGCGGCCCGGCGGGGCGCGCTCATGCCGCGGCCTCGGAGTACAAGAAGCGATACAGGGTCACCAGCATGCCGGCGGTCGCGCCCCAGATGTAGTAGCCCTGCCAGGGCATGGCCCAGTACTCGTGCATCGTGCCGCGCACCTCGATGGTGTGGCGCTGGTGATTGGCGCTGTCGAGCAGGAAGTCGAGCGGCGGCTCGAAGACTTCGGCCACTTCGAAATCGTCCAGTTTCAGGTTCAGCGGCGGCGTCACCAGACCCACCACCGGCGTGATGACGAAACCGGTGCCGGTGCGATATTCGGGCAGGCGGCCGAGGACTTCGATCTGGGAATGCGCAAGGCCGACTTCCTCCTCGGCTTCGCGCAAGGCGGTAGCCTCGGCCGACGGGTCGCTCTCTTCGCAGCGGCCGCCGGGGAAGCTCACCTGTCCGGCATGGTCGCGCAGATGCGCGGTGCGCTGGGTCAGCAGCATGGTCGGCCCGGTCTCGCGCATGATCACCGGCACGAGGACGGCGGCCGGCGTCAAATCCTTGCCCTCGGTGAACGACGATTCGGTCACCGGAGGCGCGACAGCGCCTTCGCTGAATCGACGACGCATCAGGGACAGCAAGCCTCCGCTAGAATTCGGGCCTGCACTAACTAAGGACTCCGGCATGAAACCGATCGCTATATTCCGTCATAGTCCCGGCGAGGGACCGGGCTATTTTGCCACATTCCTCGACCGCCATTCCCTGCCCTGGACGCTGTTCAAGGTCGATGAGGGCGTGTTGCCGCCGTCTGCAGCCGAGGATTTTTCGGGATTGTGCTTCATGGGCGGGCCGATGAGCGTGAACGACGATCTGCCCTGGATCGCCGCAACGCTGGAACTGATCCGCAAGGCCGACGCCGCCGGAATCCCGGTGGTCGGCCATTGCCTCGGCGGGCAACTCATGGCCAAGGCCTTCGGCGGCACGGTAGGCCGCAACCCGGTCAAGGAAATCGGCTGGGGGCTGGTCGAGGCACCTGCCGATGCGGCGCAGCTGGCAGGCAAGTGGCTGGGCGACGTACCGCGCTTCGAGGCCTTCCACTGGCATGGCGAGACCTTCACGATCCCGCCAGGCGCCAACCGCATATTGCAAAGCGCCTACTGCGCCAACGAGGCCTTCGTGCGCGGCCCGCACCTCGCCATGCAATGCCACGTCGAGATGACCGACTCGATGATTCGCAGCTGGTGCCTGCAGTGGGCGGCAGAAGGGGTTCCGCCCTCGGCCTCGGTGCAGACACCGGCGCAGATGGAGGAAAACATCGATGCGCGGATCATGGCGATGCGCGCGGTGGCCGACCGGCTCTACAGCCGCTGGATCGAAGGCCTGCGCCGGGACTGAGAGTAGACGCCGGCGGCACGGCGCCGCGCAGACTCAGTCGCGGAAATTGCCGTACTGCAGGGGAAAGTCGGTGATGGTCTTCTTCACCAGCGCGATGACTTCCTGCAGCAGGTCGCGCTTGGCGCCGGTGACGCGCACGGCGTCGCCCTGAATGCTGGCCTGGACCTTGAGCTTGCTGTCCTTGATCAGCTTGACGATCTTCTTCGCCAGTTCCTGCTCGATGCCGACCTTGATCGTGAGCACCTGCTTCGACTTGTTGCCGCCCACCGACTGCACCGGTCCGTGGTCGAGGCGCTTGGTGCTTTCGCGTTCCTTCTTCTCCATTTCGGGGAACAGGATGTCCTTGACCTGGCCGAGCTGGAACTCGGAATCGCCGTGGATGGTGATGGTCTTGTCCTTCTCGTTCAGCTCGGCGCGCGCCGAGGTGCCCTTGAAGTCATAGCGGTTGCCGATGTGGCGCCCGGCCACATCCACGGCGTTCTTCAGGGCCACCAGATCGGCTTCGGAAGTGATGTCGAATGAAGGCATGCCGCTCTCCCGTGATCAGGCGAAATGACAAACGTAGTGGTAGGGCTCGCCGCTGACTTCGATCTCGAAGCTCGAGTTGCCCGGCACCTTGAAGCTCTGGCCGGCGCCGCTGCTCTGCCAGTCTTCGCCCTTGATGCGATAGCGGCAGACGCCAGAAACGCACTCCATGATTTCCGCCACGCCGGTGTTGAAGGTCAGGGTCGACGGCAGGATCACGCCGACGCTCTTCCTGGTGCCGTCGGGCAGCTGCACCGTATGGCTGATGCACTTGCCGTCGAAATAAACGTTGGCCTTCTTGACCACGGAGACGTTATCGAACTCATTTTTCACTTCTGGCATTTCAGATTCCCCACATTTTCTGGATGATGAATTTGGCCACAAAGCCGACCATGCCGAACGCCAGCACGAAGAAGAGAATGAAGGTTCCGAGCTTGCCGGCCTTGGATTTCCAGGCCAGCTCGCCGATGATGAACAGCATGTAGAGCATGAAGGCGCCAAGGCCGAAGGTCATGCCGAACTCTGCCAGTTGCTCCTCGGAAATGCCGAACATCGGCGGGTTCCCTTATTGCTCTCGATACCGCTTCAGCCCTTCCTCTTGCCTGCCTTGCTCTCCGACCGGTTGGCGCCGATGCGCAGACGCAGGGCATTGAGGCGGATGAAGCCGTGGGCGTCCTTCTGGTTGTAGGCGCCGGCGTCGTCCTCGAAGGTGGCGATGGTCGGGTCAAACAGCGAGTCGGATTTCGAGTCGCGGCTGACCACGATCACGTTGCCCTTGTAGAGCTTGAGACGCACCCAGCCATTGACGTTCTGCTGGGTGTGGTCGATCAGCGCCTGCAGGGCGCGGCGTTCCGGGCTCCACCAGTAGCCGTTGTAGATCAGGCTGGCGTAGCGCGGCATCAGATCGTCCTTGAGGTGCGCCTCTTCGCGGTCGAGGCAGACGGACTCGATGGCACGGTGGGCGCGGAGCAGGATGCTGCCGCCCGGGGTTTCGTAGCAGCCGCGCGACTTCATGCCGACGTAGCGGTTCTCGACCAGGTCGAGGCGGCCGATGCCGTGCCTGCCGCCAATCTGGTTGAGCGTGGCCAGCAGTTCGTGGGCCTTCATCTTCTTGCCGTTGATGGCGACCAGATCGCCCTTCCTGAATTCGAGGTCCAGGTACTCGGCCTTGTCCGGCGCCTTCTCCGGCGACACGGTCCAGCGCCACATCGATTCCTCGGCTTCGGCGCCGGGGTTTTCGAGATGGCGCCCTTCGTAGGAAATGTGCAGCAGGTTGGCGTCCATGGAATAGGGCGAGCCGCCCTTCTTGTGCTTCATCTCGACCGGGATGCCGTGCTTTTCGGCGTAGGCCATCAGCTTCTCGCGCGAAAGCAGATCCCATTCGCGCCACGGCGCGATGACCTTGACATTGGGCATCAGGGCATAGGCGCCGAGCTCGAAGCGCACCTGGTCGTTGCCCTTGCCGGTGGCGCCGTGGGAAATCGCATTGGCGCCGGTCTTTTTGGCGATCTCGACCAGCCGCTTGGCGATCAGCGGCCGCGCGATCGAGGTGCCGAGCAGGTACTCGCCTTCATAGACGGTGTTGCAGCGGAACATCGGAAACACGAAGTCGCGAACGAACTCCTCGCGCAGATCGTCGATGAAGATGTTCTTCGGCTTGATGCCCATCTTCAGCGCCTTGGCGCGCGCCGGTTCGAGTTCCTCGCCCTGCCCCAGGTCGGCGGTGAAGGTCACCACCTCGCAGTTGTAGGTGTCCTGCAGCCACTTCAGGATCACCGAGGTGTCCAGCCCGCCCGAATAGGCGAGGACAACCTTGTTGGTCTCGGCCTTGGCGGCCTTCTTTGTCTGTTTCATCGTTTTTCCTTCAATCATCCACCCTGCCCAGGAGCAGGAATTCCATCAACGCCTTCTGCACGTGCAGCCGGTTCTCGGCCTCGTCCCACACCACGCTTTGCGCGCCGTCGATCACCTCGGCGGCGACTTCCTCGCCGCGATGCGCCGGCAGGCAGTGCATGAACACGGCTTCCGGTTTTGCGGCGCGCATCATGTCGGCATCGACCTGCCAGTCGGCGAAGTCGCGCAGCCGCTCGTCGTTCTCGGCCTCGAAGCCCATCGAGGTCCAGACGTCGGTCGTCACCAGATCGGCCCCGCGCGCCGCATCCATCGGGTCGGCGAACTGCTCGAAATGGTCCGTGCCATAGAGTCCGGCGCGCTCGGCCTCGACCTCGTAGCCGGGCGGCGTCGACACATGGACATTGAAGTCGAACACCTCGGCGGCCTGCAGCCAGGTGTTGCAGACATTGTTCGAATCGCCGATCCACGCCACGGTGCGGCCCTGGATCGGGCCGCGCTGTTCGATGAAGGTGAAGATGTCGGCGAGGATCTGGCAGGGGTGGTATTCGTTGGTCAGGCCGTTGATCACCGGCACCCGCGAGTGGCTGGCGAAGCGCTCGATGATCTCCTGCTCGAAGGTGCGGATCATGACGATGTCGCTCATGCGCGAGATCACCTGCGCCGCATCCTCGACCGGTTCGCCGCGTCCGAGCTGCGAATCGCGCGTGTTCAGATAGATCGCGGAGCCGCCCAGCTGCTGCATGCCGGCCTCGAAGGACAGGCGCGTGCGGGTGCTGGCCTTCTCGAAGATCATCACCAGGGTGCGGTCCTGCAGGGGCCAGTAGCGCTGGTAGGCCTTGAAGCGCGCCTTGATCGAGCGGGTGCGCTCGAAAACGTGATCGAGCTCTTCGCGGGAAAGGTCCTTCAGCTGCAGGAAATGCCGCGGCGCCGCCATGGTCAGGCTCCGAGAAACTTCTTGATCAGCGACACCAGCGCGGCAACCAGTTCCGCGCCTTCGGCGTCGCTCATCACCAGCGCCGGCAACAGGCGCACCACATTGCCGGCGGTGACGTTGATCAGCAGGCCGGCATCGAGGCCGAGCGTTACCAGGTCGCCGCAGGGACGATCCAGCTCGACGCCGATCATCAGGCCATCGCCGCGCACCTCGACGAAGCCGGGAGTGCCCGCCAGACCGCTGCGCAGTCCGTCGCGAATCGCCTTGCCCAGCGTGTCCGCGCGCGCCATCAGGCCATCGGCCTCGATCACGTCGAGCGTGGTCAGCGCCGCAGCGCAGGCCAGCGGATTGCCGCCGAAGGTGGAGCCGTGATTGCCCGGCTTGAATACGCCCGCGGCACGTCCTGCGGCGAGGCAGGCGCCGATCGGCACGCCGGAAGCCAGGCCCTTCGCCAGAGTCATGACATCCGGAACGATGCCGGCGTGCTGATGGGCGAACCAGACGCCGGTGCGACCGAGGCCGCACTGCACTTCGTCGACCATGAACAGCCAGTTCTTACGGTCGCAAATCTCCCGCAACGAACGCATGAAATCATTGTGCGCGAGGTTGATGCCGCCCTCGCCCTGAATCGGCTCGAACAGCACGGCAACGACGTTCGGATTGCGCGCGGCAACCTGCTCGATGGCGGCGAGGTCGTCGAACGGCACCCGGACGAACCCCGAGACCAGCGGCTCGAAGCCGGCCTGCACCTTGCGGTTGCCGGTGGCGGACAGCGTCGCCAGCGTGCGGCCGTGGAAGGCCTGTTCCATGACTATGATGGCGGGTTGTTCGATGCCCTGCTGGTGCCCGTACATGCGCGCGAGCTTGATCGCGGCTTCGTTGGCCTCGCAGCCCGAATTGCAGAAAAACACCTCGTCCATGCGCGAGATCGCGGCGAGGCGATCGGACGCCTCCTCGGCCTGGGTGATGCGATACAGGTTCGAGACGTGGATGAGACGGGAGACCTGCTCACTCAACGCCTTCACCAGGCGCGGATGATTGTGGCCCAGCGTATTCACCGCTATGCCGGCGAGGGCATCCAGGTAGGACTTGCCCTGCTCGTCGAACAGCCGGCAACCCTGACCGTGGGAAAAGGCGACCGGCAGCCGCCCGTAGGTATTCATCAGATGCGGCATGGAAGCACTCCGCGAAAACGTAGTTTCTGTGTAGGGTAACGCCGGCCTGATCGGCGTTAAACGCCGCGACCGCAACTAAAATCTCAACGCAAAAAAACATACGGCGGCCGAAGAGCAACGCGGCCGCCGTGCTTGATAACGGCTCTATACTAGTTGAAAAACAGGCCCTTGTACAGAGTTGGCGGCGAAGGATCCGGCGATGAGGATGGCGGTTTTCAATCAGAAGGGCGGCGTCGGCAAGACCACCACGGCGTTGAATCTGGCCGCCGCGCTGGCGCGCGATTCCACGCCCACGCTGTTGATCGATCTCGATCCGCAGGCGCACTTGACGGCTATCCACGGCAAGGCGCAGGGCGAAGCCCATCACAGCGTGTTTGCGCTCTACCAAGACAACCGGCCGCTGGAGGAACTGGCCGTCGCCTGGGAAGGCGTAGGCCGTCTCGTTCCGGCGCACGGAGAACTGATCAAGGTCGATTCGATATTCGGCAAGGGGCCGGTCATTCTCAACAGGCTCAACACGGGCCTGCAGACGCACGAAACCCTGGGCGGCGAAAGCATGGCCGTCATCGATTGCTGTCCGTTTCTGGGCGTGCTATCCCTCAACGCGATCTTTGCCTCGGACCGGATACTGGTTCCCGTGGCATCGGACTATCTCTCCCTGCGCGGCGCCCTGCAGATCGAACACACGCTGAAAGCGCTGGAACCCGTGCTCAAGCGGCGCATCGAGCGTCGCTACCTGCTGACCCGCTTCGACCGGCGCCGCAAGATGAGCTTCGACGTCCAGGAACGTCTGCGCGCGCAGTTCGGGGCCGAACTTTGCGAAACGGTGATTTCGGAAAACGTGGCGATCGCCGAAGCGCCCGCCCTGAGTCTGGATATCTTCTGCCACAGCCCGACCAGCCGTGGTGCGCAGGACTACCTGGCGTTGATGGGGGAATTGCGGGCCGCGCGTTTTCTCTGACGGCAGGCACTCATGGCAGCCGGGACTTGGCTGCGACTCGGTGAAGCTTCAGCGAACGATGAGGTTCGCGACTTCCTCGAAGCTGGCCACCGGCACGCGTACGCTGCCGTGGTGGCAAATGCATTCGATGATCTGGCAGCCGTGATAGACCTGCCGCAGCTTGCGCTGGGCCTCGTGCTCGTCGCGGCCATGAATCATCAAATTGTCCACAACCACGCCCTGGCGGGTGCGGATACGAAATGCATATTTAATGAACTGATGGGATTGCATGAAACCCCTTTCACTTCAATGACGTCTGATGATTATATGTAGTGACTTCGGCAAACTCAACCTATTTAACTAATTTAGCTAAATATTTCAAAAAGTACTATGCAAATCGTGACTTCCTACGCAGTTGCGCACAAAAAGCGGCATTGCGAAGCCGACGCACCAAACAAAAAAGGCTGCCTGGGAAGGCAGCCTTTTGGTCTGGAGCGTGTTGCAGCGTGCGGGGCTTAGAGCGCCTTGATTGCTGCCGAGAGACGGCTTTTCGAACGCGCGGCGAGATTCTTGTGCACAATGTCCTTGTCCGCGATCGAATCGATGATCGGCTGCGATTCCTTGAACACTGCCTGGGCAGCGGCCTTGTCGCCGGTGTCGATCGCCTTGCGCACCTTCTTGATGGCGGTGCGCAAGGTCGAACGCAGGCTCATGTTGTGAGCGCGCTGCTCGGTCGCTTGACGGGCACGCTTGCGGGCTTGGGCGGTATTGGCCATTTCGGTATCCGGTAGAACTGGGGAAAGGGCGAGATTATAAGGGGGTCTTCCCCTCATTGCAAGCGGCTTCTGTAAGCCACATCCGGATACCATAGCGGCAATGAATCTGCTCCGTGCCTTGGCCACCGTCAGCGGGATGACCCTGCTGTCCCGAATTCTGGGCTTCGTCCGCGACTTCGTCATTGCCCGCAGCTTCGGCGCCGGCATGATGACCGACGCCTTCTTCGTCGCCTTCCGGCTGCCCAACCTGCTGCGCCGCCTGTTCGCCGAGGGGGCATTCTCCCAGGCATTCGTTCCGATCCTTGCCGAATACCGCAGCCGGCGGGGCGAAAGCGAAACGAAAACCCTGATCGATCGCGTCGCCAGCGTGTTGTTCTTGATCCTGATCGCGGTCAGCGCGCTCGGGATGGCGGCGGCACCGCTGCTGATCGCCGTCACGGCACCCGGCTTCGCCGCCGATGCCGAAAAATTCCAGCTGACGGTCGAGCTGACGCGCATCACCTTTCCCTACATCCTGTTCATGTCGCTGGTGGCGATGGCCGCCGGCATCCTCAACACATGGAGCCGGTTCGCCCTTCCGGCCTTCACGCCGGTCCTGCTCAACCTGTCCTTCATCGGCATGGCGCTCTTCGCCGCGCCCTGGTTCGATCCGCCCGTGATGGCGCTGGCCTGGGCGGTTTTTCTCGGCGGCGCGCTGCAACTGGGAATCCAGCTTCCCGCCCTGGCCAAGATAGGCATGCTGCCGCGCTTCGACCCGGTCTGGCGCGACGAGGGCGTGCGCAGAATCTTCCATTTGATGGCGCCGGCGGTGCTGGGTGTATCGGTGTCCCAGATCAGCCTGCTGATCAATACCATCTTCGCCTCATTCCTCGAAAGCGGCAGCGTGTCATGGCTCTACTACGCGGACCGCATGATGGAGTTCCCCGCCGGGCTGCTCGGAGCGGCGCTCGGCACCATCCTGCTGCCGAGTCTGGCGAAAACCCATGCCGCCGGCAGGACGGAGGATTTTTCGGCATTGCTCGACTGGGGCCTGCGCCTGACCCTGATGCTGACCCTGCCTGCGTCGCTGGCGCTGGCGATGCTGGCCACCCCGCTGCTGTCGACCCTGTTCCAGTACGGCGCATTTGCCGCCGCCGACGTGTTGCGCAGCCGCGAAGCTCTCGTCGCCTATTCGGTCGGCCTGACCGGCCTGATTCTGGTCAAGGTGCTGGCGCCCGGCTTCTACGCCAGGCAGGACATCCGCACTCCGGTGAAAATCGCCCTGATCACGCTGGCACTGACGCAGATGATGAACATCGCCTTCATCGGCTGGCTCAAGCATGCCGGCCTGGCGCTGTCGATCGGCCTGGCCTCCTGCTTCAACGCCGCCATGCTCTGGCGCGGCCTGCGCCAGCGCGGCGCCTATCAGCCTCTGGCGGGCTGGGGCGCGTTCATGCTGAAGCTTCTTGCCGCGCTGACGGTTCTGGGCGCCGTGTTGTGGTTTGCCGCCGACAGGGATGCCGCCTGGCTGACGATGAGCGGCAGTCAGCGCGTGCTGCGGCTGGCAGGCGTGGTCGTCGGCGGGATCGCCGCCTACTTCGCCACCCTGTGGCTGCTCGGTTTCCGGCTCAAAGACTTCCGCCGCAGGGCGGGTTGATCAGTCCCCGCAGGCGACGCCTTCACGACGCGGATCCACTGCGCCGATCCAGCCGTCGGCGGTACGCACGATCAGATGCAGGCCGCTGGTCATGTCGACGCGTTGCAGTTCGTGGCCGCGCCTTTCCAGTTCCAGCGCCAGCGCGTCAGAGACGCGGCCTCGCTCGATTTCCGTGGCGCCGTTGCGGCTGCCGACGTGGGGCAGTGCCACCGCGGCTGCCGGCTCGAGCCCTCCATCGAGCAGCGCGGCGAGAGTGCGCGCCACGTAATTGATGATCCGGCTGCCGCCGGGCGAACCCAGCACGGCAACCAGCCTTCCGCCGGCATCGAAGACGAGCGTGGGCGCCATCGAAGACAGGGGGCGCTTGCCCGGCTCCAGGCGATTGGCCACCGGCCTACCGTCGCGCTCCGCGGCACGGGAAAAATCGGTGAGTTGATTGTTGAGCAGGAAGCCGTCGACCTGGATCCGGCTGCCAAAAGCGCTTTCGATCGAACTCGTCAGGGCGATCGCGTTGCCTGCCCGATCGACGATCGAAACATGCGTGGTCGCAGGCAGTTCCGGCGCGTCATCGTCGGCCTGGGCGCGACCGGCCGGAAGTGTTCCCGGCGGCGCGATGCCCATGCTGCGCCGCGCATCGATCAAGCCTGCACGCCGCGCCAGATACTCCGGCTGCAGCAGTTCGCGCATGGGCACCGCGACGAAATCCGGGTCGGCCAGATAGCGGGCCCGGTCGGCATAGGCAAGCCTCCCCGCTTCGGCCAGCAGATGCGCGGCATCCGGCGATGCGGGATCGCCCGACGAAGGTCCGCTGCGTTCCAGCAGCCCCAGCAGTTGCAGGACACCGATGCCCCCGGATGAAGGAGGTGGCATGCCGCAGATGCTCCACCGGCGATAGCGACCGCACACCGCGGTTCGCTGCACGGGCTTGTAGTCGCGCATGTCGTGCACCGTGAGCATGCCCCCGCGTTGCGCCAACGCCGCAGCGATACGACCTGCCGCTGCGCCGTGATGCAGGGCATCGGCCCCACCCGCCGCAATGCTGCGCAGCGTTGCGGCAAGATCCGGATTGCGCAGGATTTCACCGACCGCTTTTGCATCGCCGTTCTCGCGATAGTAGAGCGCTCGCGCCGCCGCATCGAGGCGCAGCAGCGAATCGTCGCGCAACAGCAGATGCAGGCGCGGCGAGATCGCAAAGCCGGTTTCGGCAAGACGGATCGCCGGACGGAAGAGACGCTCCCATTGCAGCTTGCCGTGGCGGCGATGCGCCGCTTCGAGCATGGCGACCAGGCCGGGCACGCCGACTGCCCTGCCCGTCGCCAAAATTTCGGAAAACTTCGCCGGACTGCCATCGGGCCGCTTGGCATAGTCAGCGCTGGCGCCACGGGGAGCGATCTCGCGGCCATCCCAAGCCGATACTTGGCGCCGCGTGGCATCCCAGTGCAGCATGAATCCGCCGCCACCGATGCCGGACGATTGCGGTTCGACCAGATTCAACACCCATTGCGCGGCGATCGCCGCGTCCAGCGCATTGCCGCCGAGTTGGAGGATTTCCGCAGCGGCGTCGGTAGCGTAGGCGCTGGCGGTGACGGCCATGAAACCCTTGCCGACCACCGCGGGGCGCGGCGCAAAACCGCTGGCGGCTTCCGGTTGTTCTGCCTGCCCGCGGGCCGACGCCGCACCGGCGACGATGATCAGCGTGAACAAAAAACGGGCAGCCCGCAGGCTGCCCGTTCGGTCAAACATGTCGTGAAGAATCACACCACCAGCGGCAGGATCAGCAGAGCCACGATATTGATGATCTTGATCAGCGGATTCACCGCCGGGCCGGCCGTATCCTTGTACGGATCGCCCACGGTGTCACCGGTCACGGCCGCCTTGTGCGCCTCGGAACCCTTGCCGCCGAAGTGACCGTCCTCGATGTACTTCTTGGCGTTATCCCAGCAACCGCCGCCGGTGGTCATCGAAATGGCGACGAACAGGCCGGTGACGATGGTGCCCATCAGCACGCCGCCGAGGGCGCGAACGCCTGCTCCCACACCGTTCAGCGGGGGCATGAGGAAGTTCATGACAACGGCGACCACCACCGGAACCAGCACCGGCAGCAGCGACGGGATCATCATTTCCTTGATCGCGGCCTTGGTCAGCATGTCGACGCAGGTGCCGTATTCCGGCTTGGCCGTGCCTTCCATGATGCCCTTGATCTCCTTGAACTGGCGACGCACTTCGACAACCACGGAACCGGCGGCGCGGCCCACCGCTTCCATGCCCATCGCGGCAAAAAGGTAGGGCACCATGCCGCCAACGAAGAGGCCGATGATGACAGCCGGATCGGACAGGTCGAAGGCGAACTTGATGCCCGGCTTGAGCGATTCCAGGCCGTGCGTGAAGTCGGCAAACAGCACCAGCGCGGCAAGGCCGGCGGAGCCGATGGCGTAACCCTTGGTCACGGCCTTGGTGGTGTTGCCCACGGCATCGAGCGGATCGGTGATGGCGCGCACCGAAGGCGGCAGCTCCGACATCTCGGCGATGCCGCCAGCGTTGTCGGTGATCGGACCGTAAGCGTCGAGCGCGACAACGATGCCGGCCATCGACAGCATCGAGGTGGCGGCGATGGCGATGCCGTAGAGGCCACCCAGCGCGTACGAGGCCCAGATCGCGGCGCACACCGACAGAACCGGCCAGGCGGTTGCCTTCATCGAAACGCCGAGACCGGCGATGATGTTGGTGCCGTGACCGGTGGTCGAGGCTTCGGCGACGTGCTGCACCGGCTTGAACTCCGTGCCGGTGTAGTACTCGGTGATGTAGACCATCAGACCGGTCAGGACGAGGCCGATCACGGCGGCGCCGTAGAGCGCCATCGCCGAAATCGTCTTGCCATCATCGGTCGGCAGGCCGGCGCCGACGATCCAGGTCGTCAGCGGGTAGAACGCCACCAGCGCCAGCACTCCGGCAACGATCAAGCCCTTGTAGAGAGCGTTCATGATCTTGGCTCCCGGCGAGGTCTTGACGAACATCACGCCGACGATCGAGGCAATGATCGAGAATCCGCCCAGTACCAGCGGATAAAGCACGGCCGCCTCGGCCGCCGCTCCATTCGCCTTGAACAGCAGCGCTCCGAGCAGCATGGTCGCCACCGTCGTCACCGCGTAAGTCTCGAACAGGTCGGCCGCCATGCCGGCGCAGTCGCCGACGTTGTCGCCGACGTTGTCGGCGATCACGGCGGGGTTGCGCGGATCATCCTCGGGAATGCCGGCTTCCACCTTGCCCACCAGGTCAGCACCGACGTCGGCGCCCTTGGTGAAGATGCCGCCGCCAAGACGGGCGAAAATCGAGATCAGGGAGGAGCCGAACCCAAGGCCGATCAGCGGATGGATGACGTCTTCCATCTTGACGGCGGAGCCGCCCATCATCTTGAGGACCGTGTAATAGCCGGCAACACCCAGCAGGCCGAGACCGACCACCAGCATGCCGGTGATGGCGCCGCCCTTGAAGGCGACGTTGAGCGCCTCGTTCAGGCCGACGGTTGCCGCCTGCGCCGTGCGGACGTTGGCGCGAACCGAAACGTTCATGCCGATGTAGCCGGCGGCACCGGACAACACGGCGCCGATCACGAAACCAATCGCCGTCTTCGCCCCGAGAAACACCAGGATCAGAACGGCCAGCACCGCGCCGACAATGCCGATCGTCGTGTATTGGCGATTGAGGTAGGCTTGGGCGCCCTCCTGAACGGCCGCTGCGATTTCCTTCATGCGGTCGTTGCCCGCCGGTTGCGCCAGAATCCACTGGCTCATGATCCAGCCGTAAGCGATTGCCGCCACCGCACAGACCAGCGCAAACATCAGTCCTGCTGACATAAGATCTCCCCGAGTTTTAATGGATACAACGAATCATTTTATCACGCGCCTGTCCCCACTTACCTGTCGGCGCAACAACTTCTATTGTCTCGGACTTGACGGATTTTTCGGGCATTGGCGCGCTCTTCGCCCGTTGTCCAAGAAATCCGGTTGATGGTCAAATCCGATCGATGGATGCCGACGGCAGACAATGAGCGATATAGTAGGTTTCAAAATACAAGTTGGTTTGCTTTCTGGTTTCAACGCTGAAGACCCGTTCGCTCGTTTCGGAATCGTCAATCCCGTCTGATCAATCGAAAGGAACGCCTGATCATGCCGCACGGAAAGGTTTTAGTCGCCCAGGGCGGAGGACCGACCGCCGTCATCAATCAATCGATGGCCGGCGTGGTCATGGAGGCCCGCAAGTTCCGCAACGTCGAACTGGTGTATGGCGCGTATCACGGCGTATCGGGCATCATCGATGAAGAATTTCTCGACCTGACCCAGGAAACCAGCCACAACATAGAGATGGTGGCCAACACGCCATCGTCCGCACTCGGGTCGACCCGCGACAAACCCGATCTGAAATATTGCCAGGAGATTTTCAAGGTTCTCAAGGCGCACGGCATCGGCTACTTCTTCTACATCGGCGGCAACGACTCTTCCGACACGGTGCGGATCGTCAGCGAAGAGGCAAAGCGCGCCCAATATCCACTGCGCTGCATCCACATTCCCAAGACCATCGACAATGATCTGGTGGGCAACGACCATACGCCGGGCTTTCCGTCGGCGGCCCGCTTCGTCGCTCAGGCCTTCATGGGAGCCAATCTGGACAACTCGGCGCTGCCGGGGGTTTATCTTGCGGTGGTGATGGGCCGGCATGCCGGTTTTCTGACGGCCGCAGCAGCGCTGGGCAAGAAGTTTCCCGACGACGGCCCCCATCTGATCTACCTTCCGGAACGCACCTTCAGTGTCGAAAAATTTCTGGCCGACGTCAAGGCCACCTACGACAGGCATGGCCGCTGCGTCATCGCCGCTTCCGAGGGCATTCACGACAACAAGGGAACGCCGATCATTACACAGCTGTCGTCCCAGGTCGAAAAGGATGCGCACGGCAACGTTCAGCTTTCCGGCACCGGCGCGCTGGCCGACCTGCTGTGCGACCAGATCAAGGCCAGCCTCGGCATCAAGCGTGTGCGCGGCGACACCTTCGGCTACCTGCAACGCTCGTTTATGGGCTGCGTTTCGGACGTCGACCAACGCGAGGCCCGCGAAGTCGGCGAAAAGGCCGTGCAATACGCGATGTGGGGCGATCGCGACGGATCGGTCGCGATCAAACGCACCGGCTTTTACTCGGTCGATTACCAGCTGGTTCCGCTGGAGGCCGTGGCAGGAAAAACTCGGATCATGGAAGACGAATTCATCGCCGCCAGCGGCACCGATGTCACCGACGCTTTCCGTCTCTATCTGCGCCCCTTGCTCGGTTCCGGCATGCCGGACGCCTATCGCCTGCGGCTCAACAAGGTCGCCAAGATCCTGAATCCTGCCGGTTAGGCAGGACGCCGGCGGGGATCAGTCGCCGAAGCAGATTCCCACATCCCTGCCGGTCTGCAGCGTGTCGCAGTCGAGAGGAACACCCTTCATGCGTCCGGCCACCTCCGCCAGCGCAACGTAGTTCACATTCGGGAAGGCGAGCGCCACCATGACGCCGGACTGCCCCTCTTCCAGGCCTCTGACCGCCGCAGTACCGAAACGCATGGCGGCAAGACGATCGAACGAGGTCGGGCTGCCTCCGCGCAGCAGATGGCCCAGCACGACCACGCGAACATCCTTGCCGGTCCGTTCACCGAGGGCCTTCGCCACTCGCTCGCCGACGCCGCCCAGGCGTTCCGCGTGCCCGATCTCGGCAGGTGCCAGGATTTCCCGATGACCGTGGATGGGCTCGGCCCCCTCGGCCACCACGACGATGGAATACATTCGCCCCTCGCCGTCCCGCGCCCTGATCTTTGTGGCGATCTTATCCACGTCGAAAGGAATCTCGGGGATCAGGATGGCATGGGCGCTGCCCGCAATGCCGGCATGCAGCGCAATCCAGCCTGCATAGCGGCCCATGACCTCGACCACCATCACGCGCTGATGGCTTTGGGCAGTGCTGTGCAGGCGATCGATACACTCCGTGGCAAAAGTAACGGCGGAATCGAAACCGAAGGTGGTGAAGGTCTTGTCCAGATCGTTATCGATGGTCTTCGGCACCCCGACCACTCGCAAGCCCTTTTGATGAAGGGCATTGGCAATGGTGAGCGAACCGTCGCCACCGATCGAAACGAGGGCATCGAGTTCCTTTCTGGCGAAGAATTCGAGGATCTCACCCGTACGGTCAGTGTCTTTCATGCTGCCATCAGGCATCTTCATCGGGAAGTGCAGCGGGTTGCCCTTGTTCGTGGTGCCCAGAATCGTACCGCCCAGATGGCCGATGCCGCGCACCTTCTCCCGCGTCAGGCGATATACGCCGCCCTCGGGATAGCGCTCGGGAAAAAGAATGCCGTTAAAGCCGTCGTGTATGCCGTAGCACTCCCAGCCCCGATTGGCGGCGGAGACGACCACGGCCCGGATAACGGCATTGAGGCCCGGGGCGTCTCCACCGCCGGTACAGACAGCTATGCGTCGGATCTGATCGGCCATGGACACTCACGCTCCGTAAAGGGGACTTGGGAAGTCGTCAACTCAACGCGGCAAAAACCGCACTTTTGATCGAGTTCAGTGAACCGACTCCGGAAACCTTGCGGTGCCTGGGCGCGCCCTTGGCTCCGGAAGCGGACCACTTCGAATAGTACTCAATCAGTGGCTGGGTCTGGCTGTGATACACGGCCAGCCGTTTCCTGACGGTTTCTTCCTTGTCGTCGTCGCGCTGG
This sequence comes from Sulfuritalea sp., assembly GCA_030247575.1. Lineage (GTDB taxonomy): Bacteria > Pseudomonadota > Gammaproteobacteria > Burkholderiales > Rhodocyclaceae > Sulfuritalea. Next base: position 56,127 of record JAOTRV010000015.1, on the reverse strand, counting down.
ATCAACGGCTCGCCAGTGGCGTCGTCCCTGCCTTCAGCCTTGGGCGGATTGAACACGATGTGATAGGTTCGTCCCGACCCCGGATGGACGCGACGTCCGCTCATGCGCTTGATGATTTCCTCGTCGCTGACATCGATTTCGAGCACGTAGTCCAGTTCGACACCTTGCGCACGCAAGGCTTCAGCCTGCGGGATGGTGCGCGGAAAGCCATCGAACAGAAAACCCTTCGCGCAATCCGGCTGCTTCAGTCGCTCGGCGATCAGGCCAAGGATGATGTCGTCGGATACCAGGCCTCCGGCATCCATGACTTTCTTGGCTTCCAGACCCATCGGTGAGCCGGCCTTGACCGCTGCGCGCAGCATGTCGCCGGTTGATATCTGGGGGATGCCGTATTTTTCCGTGATAAACCCAGCTTGCGTTCCCTTGCCGGCGCCCGGCCCACCCAACAGAATCAATTTCATGTCTGCCTCCCAAAATAAAGTTTATCTTGCTGATTTAAAAGTAATTTTTATTGTCGGCAAAACTTACTCCGAATCCTCGCCGGCGTCAAACAAGCGTCGCACCCGCTGCAGATCTTCCGGAGTGTCGACGCCCGGCGCCGGGGGGTGATCAATGCTGACGACCTGTATCGGGTAGCCGTGCCAGAGCGCACGCAACTGCTCCAGCGACTCACAGCGTTCGAGCGGCGAGGGAGCGAGTAGCCCGAACCGTCGCAGAAAATCCACGCGATAGGCGTAAAGGCCGATGTGGCGCTGAGCGGGAAGATTTGGCGGCAATGCAGCGCGCCCTTCGGCGAACCGGTCCCGGTCCCAGGGAATGGGCGCACGGCTGAAATACAGGGCGCGGCCGCGCACATCGCAGACGACCTTGACCACGTTGGGATTGAAGAAATCCTCGGCTGCCGTCAAGGGATGAGCGGCGGTGGCCATGGCCGCATCGGGATCGCCGCGCAAGGCAGCGGCCACGGTCTCGACCAGCATGGGATCGAGCAGCGGCTCGTCGCCCTGCACATTGACCACGATGTCGGCGTCATCCCAATTCAGTTGGTCGGCCACTTCGGCGATGCGGTCGGTGCCGCTGGCGTGGTCCGCGCGAGTCATCACCGCATCGAAGCCGTGTTGGCGAACTGCAGCGGCAATCCGCTCGTCATCGGTGGCGACCCAGACGCCATCGGTCCGGGCGCGTCGTGCCGCGGCCGCCACGCGCACGATCATCGGCTGGCCGGCAATATCGGCCAGCGGCTTTCCCGGCAGGCGCGTCGAGGCATAGCGCGCCGGGATGACGACGCGAATGCTCATCAGGCTTCTTCGGCACCCAGTTGCCGGGCCTCATCCTCCAGCATTACCGGAATATCGTCCTTGACCGGATAGGCCAGCTTGCAGGCCTTGCAGACCAGTTCCGACGCCGCCTTGCGGTTTTCCAGAGGGCCCTTGCAAACCGGGCAAACAAGTATTTCAAGCAGACGGCTGTCCATTGAGCTTCTCCAGAACAAATGCGGCAAGATCGGGGCTGACCTCGGCGGTCACGGGCAACACCCACACGGGCAGAGGCACGTGAAGTCGGGCCAATTTTACGGCATCCTTTTCCGTCGTCAGGATGGCGTCGCCGTCAAAGGCGAGATCGGCCTCGCGGAAGTTGTGATGATCGGCGAAGGCGTGTTCGGCAAAGCTCAAGCCCATGCCACCGAGCTGTTCGAAAAAGCGCTGCGGGGCGCCGATGCCGGCCACGGCATGCAGTGCCTCACCGGCAAGGTCGGCAGCGCTGCAGCGAATGCCCGGATCATCGAGACGATGAAAGCTTTCTCCCAGCAAGCGCATCGCAAAAACCGGGCGATCAAGAGTAGACGCTGGCGGCACGGCGATTCCGTTGAGAAGCACCGCGTCCACCTGCGCCAGGCGGGAGACCGGTTCCCGCAAAGGCCCCGCGGGCAAAGGCCAGCCGTTCATCACCCCGCGCTGATCGAACAGGGCGATCTCAACGTCGCGAGCCAGACGGTAGTGCTGCAAGCCGTCATCGGCAAGAATCACATCGCATTCGGGATGCCTTGCGAGCAGGGCGCGGGCCGCCGCCACCCGATCCCGGCCGACGAACACCGGGCAGCCGCTGCGCAGGGCCAGCAGCAGGGGTTCATCGCCCACCTCGCCGGGATCGCTGTCGACCATTGCCTCAGCCACCCGCGCGGCTTCGCCGCGATAGCCGCGACTGACAATGCCGGGGTGGCGCCCCAGCACCCGCAGCGCAGATGCCAGATAAATCACGAGCGGAGTCTTGCCGGTGCCGCCGACCGTGATGTTGCCGACGACGACAACGGGCACCGGCAAACGTTCGCGATCAAGAAGACCGGCGCGGTACAGGCCCCGCCGCAAGGCGACGACTGCCATGAACAGCAGTGAAAAGGGAAACAGCAGACAGGCCAGCGGACCACGCCGCCGCCAGGCGGCGACCAGTCCGCCGGGTTCAGCGTTGTGCCTGCTGGGTGGCAAAGGAAATGTGTGACAACCCGGCCTGCTGGGCCGCCTGCATGACGTCGATGACGCTCTGATGCGCGGCCTTGGCATCGGCATTGATGATGACCACCGGTTCCTTGCCGGCGCCGGCCAAACGCTTCATTGCGGTGGCGATCGATTCGATGTCGCGGGTGCCTACCGCCGTATTGTTCACCGTAACCTCGCCGGCCGCCGTGACCACGACATTGATCTCGTTCGGCTGTTCCTTGTTCTGCGGCGCATCGGCCGTGGGCAGGTTGATCTCGAGCCCGGAAAACTTGGAATAGGTGGTGGTGATCATGAGAAAGATCAGGATCACCAAAAGCACGTCGATCATCGGGATCAGGTTGATCTCGAGTTCTTCCCGCTGCCGTCCTCGCTGAAAGTTCATCGCACGCTGCCCTTACTTGCGCTCGCCTTGCAGGATCTCGACCAGCTTCACCGCTTCCTGTTCCATCTCGACCAGAAATCCATCGACCTGCGCCCGGAAGTGGCGGTAGAAGATCATGCTCGGAATGGCGATGATCAGTCCGAAACCGGTGTTGTAGAGCGCGACCGAAATGCCATGCGCCAGAGCTTGTGGATTGTTGCCGGAGGACGTCGGCGAACCGAAGATCTCGATCATCCCCACCACCGTGCCGAAGAGCCCCATCAGCGGGGCGATCGAGGCGATGGTGCCCAACGTGGTCAGAAATCGTTCGAGATCATGGGCTACCCCGCGCCCGGCTTCCTCGATCGCCTCCTTCATGATCAGGCGCGAGCTCTTGGCATTGCGCATGCCTGCGGCGAGAACCCGACCCAGCGGCGAATGCGCCTCGAGACGGGCCATCTGAGCCTCGCCAACTCCGTTCTTGTGGTAGTCCGCGATCGCACTTTGTAGCAATCCGGCGGGGACGATCTTGGTGCGGCGCAGGGTCGTCGCGCGCTCGATGATGAGTGCGACAGCGATTACGGAAGCGAGCAGCAGGGGCCAGATGGGCCAGCCGGCAGCCTGAATTATTGAAAACACGGGGACGACTCCGGTAAGCGGTAAAGCGCGAACTTTAGCCCGAGTGGGCAGATTCGGCAATACAAACGGAGGCACCGGAGAAATCCGCGGCGGGGCCGCTATTCATCCGTCATTACTGAGCGCCATCAAACCCGGATTGCACGATTTTCGCCAGGAGCATCCGCAATCTCCATCCGGAGCAAAACCCGTCGCTGATCCCATTGTCCTTGCTGCGCTGCCGTGTCGAAGCATCGAAAATTTCCGTTCGCCGGACGGGTCCCTGTGACCCTCTCCGGATTCGTCGGCCGGCTTATCCACAAATTCTGTGGATAACTTTGTGGGTCATCATGCCGCAAACGAGCTAAGTGAGTCTCTCGCAAGGGTTTTCGTTTTTTTGACCAATTTGAGATCAACCGAAACTGAACGATTAATCAGGGAGTTATGGTGCACACCCAGCAGGAGCGCGGTTTCCGGGGCATTGCCGGCGCTCATGGCGCACCATGTGGATGGTGTAGAATTTTTTCGACATATTCCGCCCCAGACCGCCCAGTCCATGCTCGATCCCGCAACTGTCGTCAGCATCAGCGAACTCAACCGGCTTGCGCGCCTGAGCCTGGAACGGGAGTTCCCGCTGCTTTGGGTGGCAGGAGAAGTTTCGAACCTGACGCGGGCCGCCTCCGGTCACATCTACTTCTCGCTGAAAGACGAAAGCGCCCAAGCGCGTTGCGTAATGTTCCGCTCGCGTGCGCAATCGATTCCCTGGCGCCTGGAAAACGGTCAGCAGGTCGAAGCGCGTGCTTTGGTGTCGCTCTACGAGCCGCGCGGCGACTTCCAGCTCAATATCGAAACGCTGCGCCGCGCCGGACTGGGTCGTCTGTTCGAAGCCTTCGCACGATTGAAGGCACGGCTGGAAGCCGAGGGATTGTTCGCCGCAGAGCGCAAGCGGCCTTTGCCCCGCTTTCCGCATCACATCGGGATCATCAGTTCGCCACGCGCCGCTGCCCTGCGCGACGTACTGGCGGCCCTGCAGCGCCGCGCGCCGCACCTCGACGCAATTCTGTACCCGACGCTGGTTCAGGGCGACAGTGCTGCCGAGGATATCGCCAAGGCGATTGCCGTCGCAGGCCAAAGGAACGAATGCGATCTGCTGCTGATCGTGCGCGGCGGCGGCAGCATCGAGGATATCTGGGCCTTCAACGAGGAAGTCGTCGCACGCGCGATTATCGCCTGCCCCCTGCCGGTCATCAGTGGCGTCGGCCACGAGACCGATACCACGATCACCGATTACGTCAGCGACCTGCGCGCCGCGACGCCTACCGCTGCCGCCGAACTGGCCACGCAAGGATGGTCCGAGGCGGCAGGCGAACTTGCGGATCTCGGAACGACGCTGCGCCGGGCCATGCAATACCGTGTCGCCCGGCAGCAGCAGGGATTGGATCACCTGTCGCTGCGCCTGATTCATCCGGCGACACGACTGCGACAAGAGCGCGACCGCCTTGCACTTCTGGGCTCGCAACTCGATTCCTCACTCGCCCGCACGCTCCGCATACATCGCGAGCGCCTGAGCCGCGCCGCCCTCGGGCTGGGCCGGGCAGCTCCGCGCACGGAGAGACGCAGCGGGTACATCGTTTTGCTGGGGCAGCGTCTGCGCGCCGCAATCCGGCATCAGCAACAGACGCGCCTGGGCGCGCTCGACAGCGCCGCGGCAGCCCTCGGTCACCTGAATCCGCATGCGACGCTGGCCCGCGGTTTTTCCATCGTCCGTGATGCCAGCGGCCGCCTGGTGACGGATGCCGCCAGCCTGCATGCCGGCCAGACCGTAAGCCTTCACTTGGCACACGGAGAAGCCCAAGCCAGCATCCTTGCGAGTACTCCGGACCATCCCTGAATTGTTACCTGATATATTCTTGACTATAATAGTCAACTTTGAACCCCATCACCCCACAGTAACAGGAGAACCATAATGGAACACACCCTCCCCTCCCTGCCGTACGCAATGGATGCTCTCGCGCCGCACATTTCGAAGGAAACCTTTGAATATCACTACGGCAAGCATCATCAGGCTTATGCGACCAATCTCAACAACCTGATCAAGGGCACCGAGTACGAGAGTCTCGACCTCGAGGCCATCATCAAGAAGGCGCCGGCCGGCGGCATTTTCAACAACTCGGCCCAGGTCTGGAATCACAGTTTCTTCTGGAACAGCATGAAAGTCGGCGGTGGCGGCACGCCGACGGGCGCCCTGGCTGCGGCAATCGACAAGAAATGGGGCAGCTTAGACGAATTCAAGAAGGCCTTCCAGACCTCGGCCGTCGGCAATTTCGGCTCCGGCTGGACCTGGCTGGTGAAGAAGCCGGATGGTTCCGTCGACATCGTCAATACCTCGGGCGCCGGCACACCGCTGAACACCGAAAACAAGGCCCTGCTGACCATCGACGTTTGGGAGCATGCGTATTACATCGACTACCGCAACGCCCGACCCAAGTTTGTCGAGACCTTTCTGAGCTCGCTGGCCAACTGGGACTTCGCCGCAAAGAATTTCGCCTGAGCGAAGCGATGTCGCGCGACTGAGGTCGTAACAGGCGAAGGGCGCCCGCAACGCGCCCTTCGCCATTTGATGACTGGAAATTCGGCATGGAATCCAGGATCACCGAACTCGAAATCAAGCTCGGCCTCAACGAAGATCATCTGGAAGAACTCAACCGGATTGTCTTCCGGCAGCAGCAACAGATGGACCTGTTGCAGGCGCAGATCCGCGAGCTGTATCAGTTGATGCAACCGGCCGCACCCAGCGAGCCGCGGAATCTGCGCGACGATATTCCGCCCCACTACTGAAAGTCGTGTCGTCCCGGCAACGCCGTTGCCAGGATGCCGGTCGCATGCCGCCGCCACGGCCGCCATCGACACGGCGTTTTATCGGCCTGGAGGTGCTTTCTCGATGCCCGTGATGGCAAATCCCGCGCTCAAACCACGGCTCTTGAACCAGCCCAAATTCATTTCGAGTGCATAGCGCGCGGGTTTCCTGGCGCAATGGTGTTCTTCGGTTTTTGGCTGCATGTCTTCGATATTGATGATTCTGCCCTTTTCGTCGAGAAAGGCTACCGACAGCGGCAAGAGCGTATTGCGCATCCACATGCAGTGGGCCGCGACCTCGGGGAATACAAACAGCATGCCGTGCTGCGGTGCCATCATCGTACGTTGCATCATTCCTAGTTGTCGGCTTTCGGAAGTCGCCGCGACCTCGGCTTCGATTCGATGCATTCCGGCAAACAACTCGAGCAAGGGCAACTGCGGCTGTTGAGCCCACCCCGGCGAGGCGACTGTAAGCGATACCGCGAGCAGCATTGTCCTGAAAAACACGATACACCTCCTTCGGCAACTATCCAGGGGAACTCGCCATGAGCCGACCGAAGTCTGGCGCCGAAAGCGGACCCCTGCCGACTTTCCCGAACCTGAAACTCGTACGTGATCAAAAGCTTAGCTTCTGATCTCCAGGCTATAGACGAAAAAAATGGCAGGTTCCCCTGCCATTTTCTTTCAAAAACCGCGGAATTACTTGGCGGCTTCAGCCTTCTTGGCCTTCTTGGCCTTCTTGGCCTTCTTTTCAGCCTTGGCCGGAGCGGCTTCAGCCTTCTTCTCAGCAGCCGGAGCGGCAGCAGCGGCCGGAGCAGCGGCAGCAGCGGGAGCAGCAGCCGGAGCAGCCTTGGCAGCCGGGGTGGCCGGGGTGGCCGGAGTAGCAGCCTTCGGAGCATCGGCGGCGAAAGCGGAGGTGGCGATCAGGCCGGCAACCAGGGTAGCGAGGAGCTTGTTCATCGTGATTCCTTTCGTTTGTGTATAGGTAGAATATTTCTAACACCGCGTCTTTTCGTGGCGTTAGCAACATTAACGCGCTGCTTGGGATCTGGTTGACCGGAAACTTCAAGTTCACGCCACTGCCCCGGGCCGAGGCCAGCCAAGGTCCAGTCGCCAACCGCCCAGCGGATCAGCCTGAGAGTCGGAAATCCCACGCGCGCCGTCATGCGCCTGACTTGACGGTTTTTCCCTTCCTGCAAGACCAGCTCGAGCCAAGTCGTCGGAATAGCCGCACGATAGCGGATCGGGGGAGTTCGCTGCCAGAGCCCGTCGGGTTCGGCGATATGGCGCACTTGGCAGGGACGCGTGATGAAATCGCCCAAATCCACCCCGGCCATGAGTTTCTGCAGGACAGCTTCCGTGGGCTCGCCTTCGACCTGCACCCGGTACAGCTTTGCCATCTTGTGTCTCGGGTTGGCAATGCGCGCCTGCAAACTGCCATCATTGGTCAATACGACCAAGCCTTCCGAATCGGCATCCAGGCGACCGGCGGCATAGACGCTGCGAATTGGAATGTAATCGGCGAGGGTGGGGCGCCCATCGGCATCGGTAAACTGGGTCAGCACGCCATACGGCTTGTTGAACAGGATGAGGCGGCTCACCCCGGACAACCGTTGCCGAAGGTATTGCAGAAGCGAAGGGACTCGGGATAGGGGAAGAAATCCTGCATCTCGCCCTTGCGGATCAATTCCTGGGTGTTTTGCCAGAACTCCGCATCAAACAGATCGGGATGATGACGCATGAAAGCTTCGCGAATCCGCTCGGACACCAGCAGGAAGGTCTTGAATTCCTCGGGGAAGATATCCAGCCTCGATACGGAATACCAGGGTTCCCCAGACATTTCAGCCTCGAAATCCGGCGGTGGAGGAATGCGGCGGAAATTGCAGTCGGTCATGTACTCGATTTCGTCGTAGTCATAAAACACCACACGACCGTAGCTGGTGACGCCGAAGTTCTTCCACAGCATGTCGCCGGGGAAGATATTGGCGATGGCAAGTTCGCGAATGGCATTGCCGTATTCCTGCACCGCATGCTCCACCAGGTCGTCGCGTCCCGCCTTTTCGGCCTTCTCGAGATAGATGTTGAGCGGCTCCATGCGCCGCTCGATGTAAAGATGCGTGATCACCAGATCATCGCCATCCTCTTCCATCAGCGACGGCACCTCCTTGTACAGCTCATCGATCAGTTCCTGGGAGAAGCGCTTGCGCGGCAGTGCAACCTTCGAAAACTCCAGCGTGTCGGCCATGCGCCCCACGCGGTCGACCTGTTTCACCAGCTGATACTTGCGCCGTACGGTATCGTGATCGACCTCCTTCGAACTGCCGAAGACATCCTTGATGACCTTGAACACATAAGGGTAGGAAGGCAGGGTAAACACCAGCATGACCAGACCGGGTATGCCCGGCGCAATGATGAACTGGTCCGCCGAATGATGCAGATGGAATATAAGGTCGCGGAAGAACATGGTCTTGCCCTGCTTGCCCAGCCCGAGCATGGTGTAAAGCTCTGAGCGCGGCTTCCTGGGCATGATCGAACGCAAAAACTGGACATACCCGGAGGGAACTTCCATATCCACCATGAAATAGGCGCGCGACAGGGAGAACAACACCCCGATCCGCCATGCGTCGAGAATGATCGTGTCAAGGCAGAGTTTGCCCGACGCCGAATGCAGCACCGGAACGGTAAACGGATACTCGAGGGCACCATTGACCGCCTTGCCGATCACATAGGCGCCCTTGTTCCGATAGAAGGCTGAATTGAGCACCTGTATCTGGAAGTTGGCCTCGCGCGCCGGCATCGCGCCCAGATGAGATTCGATGCTGCGCACTATGAAATCCACGTCGCGATCGAGGTCCTCGAACTCGCGGGCCCAGTCGAAATCGACGAACACCTGGCGAATCGACGCGCGGAACCCGGCCTCGTTCGGGTAGTAGCAACGGTAGGTCGGCGGATCGGACTCGATGTATTCGGTGGACACCGCCGGCCGCACAAAAATGAAATCGTTGTGAAAATAGGTGCGGTGCAAAATCTGACAGAACACCGAATTGAAAAACGTTTCCGCCAGCTCGGGCTGCTTGTGGTTGGTCAACAAGCCGATGTATTGAAGCTTGGCCTGTTGCCACACGACGTCGCTCAGGCTGTCCGCATTGAACTCCCGATGGAGCAGTTCCGTGGTTTCCCTGACGCGATCATCATAGAACTGGATGCGATCCCGCACCGCTTGCTGCACTTCCTGCCAGCGCTCCTGATCGAAGCGCGCCTTGGCAAGGGCCGAACTCTCATGAAACCGGCGATAGTGCTTGTCGAAACCAGCGACAAGCACATTGGCAATGGATTCGGCGATCAGGTCATCGGAAGGGCCAGCGGCCATAGTGCTGAGTCCGGGCAAGATGGATCGTCCGGATTCTAACAGCGGGCACCGCATTCACCTGACACCGACGACGCCCGCAACGTGATGCGTTTTGGAGGATAATTGCCGGCGATATCTCCCGCATTCCTCTCGATTCTCAACACACTAATCACGGAGCAGGCATGAGCACTTCCCTTATAAAGGTACCCGCACAAGGCCAGAAAATCATCCCCGGCCAGCCAATTCCCGACAATCCCATCATTCCCTTCATCGAGGGCGATGGCATTGGCGTCGACATCACGCCAGTCATGCAAAAAGTGGTGGACGCTGCCGTCCTGAAGTCCTACGGCGGCAAGCGCAAGATTTCGTGGATGGAGGTGTATGCAGGAGAAAAGGCTACCCGTCTTTATGGCCCCGACGTCTGGCTGCCGGCGGAAACCATCACCGCCTGCAAGGAATATTCGGTCTCCATCAAGGGGCCGCTGACCACCCCGGTGGGCGGCGGCATCCGTTCGCTCAACGTCGCATTGCGGCAGGAAATGGATCTGTACCAGTGTGTGCGCCCGGTCCGCTACTTCAGGGGCATTCCCTCGCCGCTCAAGGACCCGAGCAAAACCGACATGGTGATCTTCCGCGAGAACACGGAAGACATCTACTGCGGCATCGAATGGCAAGCCGAGTCGGCACCGGCCAAGAAACTGATCAAGTTCCTTCAGGAAGACATGGGGGTGACGAAAATCCGCTTCCCGAACACGTCCGGTATCGGCATCAAGCCGGTCTCGCGCGAAGGAACCGAGCGTTTGATGCGCGCCGCCGTCAACTACGCCATCGCCAACAAGCGCAAGTCGGTAACGATTGTGCACAAGGGCAACATCATGAAGTACACGGAAGGCGGCTTCCGTGACTGGGCCTACGCACTGGCGAAGAACGAATTCAAGGGTGTGGAAATCGACGGCGGCCCGTGGCTCAAGTTGCCCAACGGCATCATCGTCAAGGATGCCATTGCCGATGCCTTCCTGCAGCAGATACTGCTCCGTCCCGCCGAGTATGACGTCATCGCCACCCTCAACCTGAATGGCGACTACATTTCAGATGCCCTTGCAGCCCAGGTTGGCGGCATCGGTATTGCCCCGGGTGCCAATATTTCGGATCTGTACGCCTGTTTCGAGGCGACTCACGGCACCGCGCCCAAATACGCCGGCAAGGATTACGTGAACCCCGGATCATTGATCCTCTCCGCCGAAATGATGTTGCGCCACATGGGCTGGACCGAGGCGGCAGATCTGATCATCAAGTCCATGGAAGCGGCCATTGGCGACAAGGTCGTCACCTATGACTTTGCCCGCCTGATGGAAGGTGCCAAGGAAGTGAAATGCTCGGCATTCGGCCAGGCAATGGTCGATCGCATGTAAGTCGCAAAGCGAGCAGCCGAAAAAAAGCCCGCCTTACGGCGGGCTTTGTTTTTCCGGAACCGGAATTACCCGACTACGGAAAGATCAAGGACATCAAGGCTTCTGAATGTTCGACGCCTGCTTGCCTTTGGGGCCTTGCACCACGTCAAAAGTCACCTTGTCGCCTTCCTTCAGGGACTTGAATCCAGCCATGTTGATGGCCGAGAAATGCGCGAACAGATCTTCGCTGCCGTCATCCGGGGTGATAAAACCAAAACCCTTGGCGTCGTTGAACCACTTAACTGTACCAGTTGCCATGTAACTTTTTCCTTAATCAAAAACGAACAAATCGGCCACCGCTGCGGGCTGCAAAACACCGCACCCCGGCCGGGGCATGTTTGGGGTTCAAGTTCGGGAGTGCAGAGGGGGCCAAGCGGCGATTCAGAGGAGCTGCGTTTTGACAGACTGTGAGACGACCGAAGGTCACTGCGGGGGAATTTGAACTAAACACGTTTCGCGTTTTACGCACATTGTCAAGCAGCGTCAACAACTTTCGATGCTGCATCGCACATGCCCCTCCCTTGCATATTGAACAATCAGCCCAAAATGTGGTTCCATCGGCACACTATTCCCCTCTTTTTCGTGGTGTTGAACTATGCAGGAATCACATTAGAATCGAGTCATGGTTACACGCAAGCAAGTCGGGACGGACGGTAGCGCCGCACTGGCACCGGAGCAAAGCCGCACGAAGCCGCCACCGATGTACAAAGTGCTGTTGCTCAACGACGACTTCACGCCGATGGATTTCGTCGTGGTTGTGTTGGAAAAGTTTTTTGGTTTGTCGCGGGAGCAATCGACGCAGGTCATGCTCAAGGTGCATCGTGAAGGCAAGGGCGCCTGCGGAGTGTATCCTCACGATGTAGCGGCGACCAAGGTTGAGCAGGTTAGTGCATATGCGCGTCGGCACCAGCATCCGCTGGCTTGCGTGATGGAGGAAAACTGATGATTGCCCAGGAACTCGAAGTCAGCCTGCACATGGCCTTTGTCGAAGCCCGGCAGAAGCGCCACGAATTCATCACCGTCGAGCACCTCTTGCTGGCGCTGCTGGACAATCCCTCCGCCGCCGAGGTGCTGCGTGCCTGTGCAGCGGACATTGAAGGTCTCCGCAAGGAATTGCTGACCTTCATCAATGAACACACGCCGACAGTAGCGGGCAGTGAAGAAATCGACACGCAGCCTACGCTTGGCTTCCAGCGCGTGATCCAGCGCGCGATCCTTCATGTGCAATCCTCCGGAAAGAAGGAGGTCACGGGAGCGAACGTGTTGGTGGCAATCTTCGGCGAGAAAGATTCGCATGCTGTCTTTTTCCTGCAACGCCAGAACGTCACGCGTCTGGACGTGGTGAACTTCATTTCCCACGGCATCACCAAGACGCCGCAAGGAAAAGGCAAGGAAGAACCGGCCGAGACCGAGGTTGAGTCGCAGGAAAAGGGCGGCGCACTGGAGAACTTCACCCAGAACCTCAACCAACTGGCACTGACCGGCAAGATCGACCCGCTCATCGGCCGCGACAAGGAACTGGAACGGGTCATCCAGACCCTGTGCCGCCGGCGCAAGAACAACCCGCTTCTGGTCGGCGAAGCAGGCGTCGGCAAGACCGCAATAGCGGAAGGGCTGGCCCGCCACATCGTTGAAGGGCGCGTGCCCGAGATTCTCGCCAATGCCACCGTATATTGCCTGGACATGGGAGCCCTGCTTGCCGGCACCAAGTATCGCGGCGACTTCGAACAACGCCTGAAGGGTGTGCTCAAGCAGTTGGCCGATAACCCGAACGCGATCCTGTTCATTGACGAGATTCACACGCTGATCGGTGCCGGCGCGGCATCGGGCGGAACCATGGACGCCTCGAATCTGCTCAAGCCGGCGCTGTCATCCGGCGCGCTCAAGTGCATCGGCGCCACGACCTATACGGAATTCCGCGGCGTATTCGAAAAGGACCATGCATTGTCGCGGCGCTTCCAGAAGGTCGATGTCAATGAGCCGTCCGTGGATGAAACCGTCTCGATACTGCGCGGCCTCAAATCCCGCTTCGAGGAGCATCACGGCGTCAAGTATTCCGCGGCTGCCATATCCAGCGCGGCCGAACTTGCGGCCAAGTACATCAACGACCGCCACCTGCCGGACAAGGCGATCGACGTGATCGACGAGGCTGGCGCGGCCCAGCGCATCCTGCCGAAGTCGAAGCAGAAGAAAACCATCGGCAAACTCGAGATCGAGGATATCGTCGCGAAGATTGCGCGCATCCCGCCGCAGCATGTGTCTGCGGACGATCGCTCGGCGCTGAAGAATCTCGACCGCGACCTGAAGAACATGGTTTTCGGCCAGGAAGCCGCGATCGACGCTCTGGCCAAGGCAATCAAGATGTCGCGTTCGGGACTGGGTGACCCGCAGAAGCCCATCGGCTGCTTCCTGTTCTCCGGACCGACCGGAGTCGGCAAAACTGAAGTTGCCCGTCAACTGGCCTACGGCATGGGCATCGAGTTGATTCGCTTCGACATGTCGGAGTATATGGAACGCCATGCCGTGAGCCGGCTGATCGGTGCACCGCCGGGTTACGTCGGCTTCGATCAGGGCGGACTTCTCACCGAAGCCGTGACCAAGAAGCCGCACGCCGTGCTTCTGCTCGACGAGATCGAAAAGGCCCATCCGGAAGTATTCAATATTCTGCTGCAGGTGATGGACCACGGCACCTTGACCGACAACAACGGCCGCAAGGCGGATTTCCGCAATGTGGTGATCGTCATGACGACCAATGCTGGCGCGGAAGCTCTGCAGAAGACCAGTATCGGTTTCACCGCGAACAAGGGCCAGGGCGACGAAATGGCCGACATCAAGCGCATGTTCACGCCGGAGTTCCGCAACCGGCTCGACGCGATCATTTCCTTCCGTGCGCTCGATGCCGAAATCATCCTGCGCGTGGTGGACAAGTTCCTCATGCAGCTTGAAGGCCAATTGCACGAGAAAAAGGTCGAAGCCATCTTCACCGACGCCTTGCGCGCCTGGCTGGCCGAAAAGGGCTTCGATCCCCTGATGGGAGCGCGACCAATGGCACGCCTGATCCAGGACACCGTCCGCTCCGCGCTGGCTGACGAACTGCTGTTCGGCAGGCTGGTTCACGGAGGCCGCGTCACCATCGACCTTGACGAGCACGAAAAGGTCACGCTCAGCTTCGAAGAAGAAGCCAGCATGCCGCCCGTTGCCTCGACAATTTGAACTCGACGCCGCCGGCATTGCTGTACCGCGCAGGATCAATTATTTATTTTTCATAACGACGGAATCATGGACTTGCTCACAACAGATCTCTGCGACGCTCACGAAGGTCGGGTTCGCGTAGTCGAGCCGATGTTCAACAGCTTTGGCGGCCGCAGAGCCTTTCATGGGCGCATCGCAACCCTGAAACTTTTCGAAGACAACTCGCTGGTCAGAAAAATCCTCGCATCACCCGGGGAGCACCGGGTACTGGTGATCGATGGCGGCGGCAGCCTGCGCAGGGCACTGGTCGGCGATCAGCTCGCGGAGTTGGGCCTCAAGAATGGCTGGTCCGGCGTGGTCGTCTATGGCTGCATCCGGGATTCCCGGGCCATCGGCGAAATGGATATCGGCGTTCTTGCTCTCGACACTCATCCGCTGAAGACCATCAAGAAGAATGTCGGCGAGGAGAACATCGCCGTGACTTTCGGCGGGGTTACCTTCGTTCCTGGAGAATGGCTGTATGCGGACGAAGACGGCGTCATCGTCAGCGCAACCGCCCTCCACTAGCAAAGTCTTATATAAGACATATATCAAAACAGCTAGGCTGTTTTATTGTAAGGAATAGTTTGCCGTATTATGAAATTTTCAGCTTAGCTGACTGTTAAATAACAGTAAAAAATTTGCCTTAGTCTTATATAAGACTATTGCTGCAACGCAAAATCCTCTTTATACTGTCGATACCGCTCCGTCTTGGAGCACCCCATTCGACAACGCCCATTCAGAGGATTGAACATGACCGATCGCAAAGCACAAGTCGCAGCCCTGGAAAAGGACTGGAAAGAAAACCCCCGCTGGAAAGGTGTCAAGCGCGGCTACAGCGCCGAGGACGTAGTGCGCCTGCGCGGTTCCGTTCAAATCGAGCACACGCTCGCCAAACGCGGTGCCGAAAAGCTGTGGGCCCTGGTCAACGGCGGAGCCAAGAAGGGTTACGTAAATGCCTTCGGCGCGATTACGGCAGGTCAGGCCATGCAACAGGCCAAGGCTGGCTTGGAGGCCGTCTATCTGTCGGGCTGGCAGGTCGCTGCCGACGGCAACACCTCCGAAACAATGTACCCCGACCAGTCGCTGTATGCGTATGACTCGGTACCGACCATGGTCCGCCGCATCAACAACACCTTCAAGCGCGCCGATGAAATCCAGTGGTCGCGCGGTATTGAGCCGGGCAGCAAGGAATACGTCGACTTCTTCCTGCCGATAGTGGCCGACGCGGAAGCCGGCTTCGGCGGTGTACTCAACGCCTTCGAACTGATGAAGAACATGATCGCTTCCGGCGCCGCCGGTGTGCATTTCGAAGACCAACTCGCCGCTGTCAAGAAGTGTGGCCACATGGGGGGCAAGGTGCTCGTGCCGACCCAGGAAGCCGTCGAAAAGCTCACCGCCGCGCGTTTTGCCGCGGACGTCATGGGTGTGTCGACCATCGTGCTGGCCCGCACCGACGCCGAGGCCGCCAACCTGCTGACCTCCGACTACGATGCCAACGACAAGCCCTTCATCACTGGCGAGCGCACGCAGGAAGGTTTCTACCGCGTCAAGAACGGCCTCGAGCAGTCCATCAGCCGTGGCGTCGCCTACGCGCCCTATGCCGACCTCGTCTGGTGCGAGACGGGCAAGCCCGACATCGGCTTCGCCCGCGAATTCGCCCAGGCCGTACTCAAGGAATGTCCTGGCAAGCTGCTGTCCTACAACTGCTCGCCGTCCTTCAACTGGAAAAAGAACCTCGACGACAAGACCATCGCCAAGTTCCAGGACGAGCTCTCCGCGATGGGCTACAAATACCAGTTCATCACGCTGGCCGGCATCCATATCAACTGGTTCAACACGTTTGAATTTGCTCACGCCTACGCCCGCGGCGAAGGCATGAAGCACTATGTCGAGATGGTGCAGGAGCCGGAATTCAAGGCACGCGAACAGGGCTACACCTTCGTCTCGCACCAGCAGGAAGTCGGCGTGGGCTACTTCGACGATGTCACTACCGTCATTCAAGGCGGCTCGTCCAGCGTCAAGGCGCTGACCGGCTCGACCGAAGAAGAGCAGTTCCACTAAGCAGCAAGCGGCCAGCACTCGCAAGAATGCCGCACCGGTCTCCCGGTGCGGCATTTTTTTGTGGGTTAGAGTAGTCACCCGATTGGCCTGCGAAGACCCGCCTGAATGTGATCCATTGATGACCGCTCGGCGCCCCAGAAAGATTTCCTCGATGCTATGGTCGGCACTCCAGATCATTCTGCTGATTTATCTCGGCGTGATGGCCCTGATCTATTTCAAGCAGGGTTCCATGGTTTTCCTTCCCGAGATCGATCGCGACTACCGCGCCAGCCCGGCCAGCATCGGTCTGCCATTTACCCCGCTGAAGCTGACAACTGAGGATGGCGAAAACCTCGACGGCTGGTTTGTGCCGGCCGCCACGCAGCGTTCGGCGCGCGGCCTCGTGGTCTTCTTCCACGGCAATGCCGGCAACATCGCTCATCGGCTCGACTATCTGCGCATGTTTCATGACCTCGGCCTGGCGACGCTGATCTTGGATTACCGCGGCTACGGCAAGAGCAGCGGCAGCCCGTCCGAGCAAGGCACGTATCGCGATGCCGATGCGGCGTGGCTCCATGCGACACAAGTACTCGGGTTTCCTGCCGGCCGCATCGTCCTCTTCGGCGAGTCATTGGGCGGCGGCGTGGCCGCTCAACTGGCGGCAAAGACGCGCCCTGCAGCGCTGGTGCTGGCCTCGACCTTCACCTCCGTTCCCGACTTGGGCGCCGAACTGTATCCGCTGCTGCCGGTACGCTGGCTCGCCCACATCCGCTATGACAGCCTGGCGCGCCTGAAGGAAATTACATGCCCGCTTCTGGTGATCCACAGCCGCAACGACGACATCATTCCCTACATCCACGGCCGACGCCTGTTCGAAGCCGCTCGGCCACCGAAACGGTTTCTCGAGCTGGAGGGCAGCCACAATGACGGTTTCGTCTTCGGCCGGGAAGATTGGATCCGGCAGTTCGACGGATTCCTGCAACAGGTCTTGCCGTAAGCGTTTGGGCACCAGCGACCGGTCAGACGCCTGTCGATGCTGCCCAGTAGCCCGGATCGCGCCAGTTGGCCTTCAGCAGGTCAATAAACAGCCTGACGCGCAGCGGCAGATGGCGACGCTGCGGCACGACGGCATGAATTCCCACTGCCTGCGCGGCAAAGTCGTCGAGTACCGTCACCAGCCGCCCGGCCGCGATATCGGCCCCGACTTCCCACAACGAGCGCCAGGCCAAGCCCTTGCCCGCCAGCGCCCAGTCGTGCAGCACCGCGCCATCGTTGCATTCGAAGTTGCCGCTCACCTTCACCACCCGCACCTCGCCGTCGACGCGTAGCGTCCAGCCGCGTTGCTGCCGCAGCGACAGACAGTTGTGCTCGGCCAGAGAAGACGGCGCTGAGGGTACGCCGAATTTCGCGATGTAGGCCGGGCAGGCGACCACCACGCGCTGCATTTCGCCCAGCCGGATGCTGATCAGGCTCGAATCGGCCAGATCGCCGATCCGTATGGCGCAATCGACGTTCTCCTCCACCAAATCAACCAGCCGGTCGGACAAATCGAGACTTACCGTCACGTCCGGATTGCCTTCGACGAAGCGCTTGAGCAACGGCGCCACGTGACGCCTACCGAAACCCGCCGGCGCCGATATCTTCAAGTGTCCGCCGGGACGGATGCCGCCCAGGCTCACCGCCCCCTCGGCATCTGCCAATTCGCGCAAGATGCGCTGGCAATCCTCGAGAAAGGCCGCACCCTCGAAGGTGAGCGAAATCCGCCGCGTGGTGCGCAACAGCAGCTTGACGCCGAGGCGCTCTTCCAGCGCATCGAGACGCCGGCCGATGATGGCCGGGGTCACACCCTCGGCACGAGCAGTGGCCGACATACTGCCGCGACTTGCGACGCCGACAAAGGCAGAAATCTGTTTGAACTGATCCATTCGATACTATTGGTCACTAATCAATTGATCGAATCATAGCTTCTGTATCCGATTAGGCAAGAATACAATTCACGCATTGCCGCAACCCATACCAAGGAGTCCCTCATGAGCCTGCCCGCTGGCGTTCAGATCAACGCCCCCATCACCGCCGACTACGCGAAGATTCTTACGCCAGAAGCCTTGGCGCTGGTCGCCAAACTGCACCGCGCCTTCGAGCCGCGCCGCCAGGAACTGCTCAAGGCCCGTGTCGCGCGCCAGGCGCGCATCGATGCTGGCGAGATGCCTGATTTCCTGTCAGAAACCAAGCACATCCGCGAGGGCGACTGGAAGATCGCGCCGCTGCCGAAAGCCCTGGAGCGCCGTCGCACCGAGATCACCGGCCCGGTCGAAGCCAAGATGATCATCAACGCCTACAACTCCGGCGCCGATTCCTACATGACCGACTTCGAGGACTCCAACAGCCCGAAGTGGGACAACCAGATCCAGGGCCAGGTGAACCTCTACAAGGCCATTCGCCGAGAACTCAGCTTCAAGAACGAAGCCGGCAAGGAGTACAAGCTCAACGACAAGATCGCCACGCTGCAGGTGCGTCCGCGCGGCTGGCATCTGGATGAAAAGCATGTGCTGATCGACGGCCAGCGCGTTTCCGGCGGCATCTTCGATTTCTCCCTGTTTCTGTTCCACAACGCCAAGGAACAGATCGCGCGTGGCGCCGGCCCCTTCTTCTATCTGCCGAAGATGGAAAGCCATCTCGAAGCGCGGCTATGGAACGACATCTTCGTCATGGCGCAAGACGAGATCGGCCTGCCGCAGGGCACGATCAAGGCCACCGTGCTGATCGAAACCATCCTCGCCACCTTCGAACTCGAGGAGATTCTGTACGAACTGCGCCAGCACAGCGCCGGCCTCAATGCGGGACGCTGGGACTACATCTTCTCCTGCATCAAGAAATTCAAGCGCAACAAGGATTTCTGCCTCGCCAATCGCGGCGCCATCACCATGGAAGTGCCCTTCATGCGCAGCTACGCGCTGGCGCTGGTCAAGGCCTGCCACAAGCGCGGCGCGCCTGCCATCGGCGGCATGAGCGCGCTGATCCCGATCAAGAACGACCCCGTGGCCAATGAAAAGGCGCTGGCCGGCATTCGCCACGACAAGACCCGCGATGCCAACGACGGTTTCGACGGTGGCTGGGTGGCCCACCCGGGACTGGTGCCGATCGCGGCGGAAGAATTCCAGAAGGTGCTGGGCGAGCGTCCCAACCAGTGGGAAAAGCAGCGCGACGAAAACTTCGGCCCGAAGGACTGGCTCAACTTCCAGCCCGAGCAGCCCATCACCGAAGCCGGCGTGCGCAACAACATCAACGTCGGCATCCATTACCTCGGCAGCTGGCTCGCCGGCAACGGCTGCGTGCCCATCCACAACCTGATGGAAGACGCCGCCACGGCTGAAATCAGCCGCTCGCAGGTCTGGCAATGGGTCGTCTCGCCCAAGGGCAAGCTCGACGACGGCCGCAAGGTCACCGCCGACATGGTGCGCGGCTTCATTCCCGAGGAACTGGCGAAGGTGAAGGCTACCGTGACCGCCCAGGGCGAAAAGACCGAAACCTACGACCAGGCGGCAAGAATCTTCGAGGAAATGTCGTTGGCCGACAACTATCCCGAGTTCCTCACGCTGCCGCTCTACGAGGCAATGGAGTAGACAGTAGACGCCGGCGACACGGCGTCGGCAATACCATCGACGGCGCACGGGGTAACCTGTGCGCCGCTTTGCTTTGGAGGAACCGTCATGCTGAATGCAGTCACACTGCTGTTGCTCTTCCAACTCGCGGGCGAGGCGATCGCGCTGTTTTTCAAGCTGCCGGTGCCCGGGCCGGTGATCGGCATGGCCCTGCTGTTCGCCGCATTGGCGCGGCGCGGCGGGCCATCCCCTGAATTGCGCGAAACCGCGCAGAACCTGTTGCAGCATTTCTCGCTGCTCTTCGTGCCGGCCGGCGTCGGCGTCACGCTCCATTTCCAGCGCATGGCGGACGAATGGCTGCCCATCCTTGTCGCGCTCGTTGCGAGCACTTTCATCACCATCGCCGTCAGCGCGCTGGTGCTGCGCGCGCTGACCCGCCATGAACCGGCGCATGCCGATACGGAGCGCCAGCGATGAGCCCGCTCCTGGGTGGAAACCTCAGCGAACTCTGGGTCTACCTCGGTGCCTCGCCCCTGCTCGGCCTCACCCTCACGCTGCTGGCCTATCAGGGCGCCGTGCTGGTGAGCAAGCGCTGCGACGGACATCCGCTGGCCAACCCGGTGCTGCTGGCCGTCACCGCACTGGTGACAATACTCTGGGCTACCGGCACGCCGTATCGCACCTATTTCGACGGCGCCCAGTTCGTTCATTTCCTGCTCGGTCCCGCCACCGTCGCTTTGGCCATTCCGCTCCATGCCCAGCTCGGCCGCCTGCGGCGCCTGGCCATACCGCTGCTCATGGCGCTGCTGGCCGGTTCACTCACCGCCGCCTGCTCGGCGGTGCTGATCGGCCATCTCCTCGGCGCCAGCGACGTCACCCTGATATCACTGGCGCCGAAGTCGGTCACCACGCCCATCGCGATGGGCATCGCCGAGCGTATCGGCGGCCTGCCTTCGCTAACGGCAGTACTTGTCATCCTCACCGGCATCCTTGGCGCCGTCGGCGCCCGCAGCCTCTATGCGCTGCTCGGAATCGAGGACCACGCCGTGCGCGGTTTCGCCATCGGGATTGCGTCCCATGGCATCGGCACGGCGCGCGCGTTCCAGGTCAGCGAACAGGCCGGTGCATTCGCAGCCCTGGCCATGGGACTGAACGGCCTGCTGACCGCTGCATTGCTGCCGTGGCTGATACCGCCGCTGATGCGCTGGCTGCGCTGATGCCGTTGCATAAAAAGTCGACGCTGGCGATATGGCAATTTTCGTCTCGGCATATCCAGGTCCGCGCGTTGCACAAACCCTGCCTCATCAGCCATAGGCTGCGAATAATGAAGCCTCAAAATAAACTGCTCGATAGGGTAATCACATTTTTTGCTGGCTCAAGCGGGCGCAGCCTGCAATAATTCCCGCGCAAGCAACAGTGATGTTAATGAATCGTTGCGGTGGAGGGGATTGGTTGGGCGGGAGGAGGCGCCGGTTCTTGACGGACGGGCGTTTGTCGTTTGGTGGATGCTCTGCGCGCTTGCCATTTCCATTGACTCGAAATCAAACGCTGTGCCGATTGCGGCCAACGGAAATTTGGATTTGAACAATGGCAGACGAAGCTCAGAACGCCGAAGGCAAGGAAGGATTCTTCGAACGTCTTCTCAGGCCGCCGAAATGCTCGATGTTGCGCATGATCGTGATCGGGGTGATCGGCGGCATCGGCATTTGGGGTCTGCTCAACACCGGTGTCGAGTGGACCAACCGCACCGAGTTCTGCCTCTCCTGCCACACCATGCAGACCCCCTACGAGGAACTCAAGAAGACGGTGCATTACAGCAACCGTACGGGCACCAGCGTCGGTTGTGCCGACTGCCACGTCGCCAGCAGCAAGGAACCCTTCGACTACGCGCGCAAGCTGACGCAGAAGGTCTTCGCTTCCAAGGACGTCATCGGTCAAATCCTGGGCACCATCGACACGCCGGAGAAGTTCGAGGCCTATCGCCTGACCATGGCCAAGCGCGTGTGGGCGCACATGAAGGAAACGGATTCCAAGGAATGCCGTAATTGCCACAAGTTCGACAAGATGGACACGACGAAGCAGAAGGATCGCTCCGCCGTCAAGCATGAAGGCGCGATCCAGGATGGCAAGACCTGCATCGACTGCCACAAGGGCATAGCGCACAAGCCCGTGCACCACCTGCTCGAAAAGGAGCAGGGCAAGGTTGCCGCAGCTCAGGAAAGCGCGCCGCCGACGCAGGCAACCGCACCAGCGGCCGCGCCAGCCAAAGCCGAAGACAAGGGCGCCGCGCCGGCCCCCGCCGCACCCGCCACAGTTGCCTCTGCTGCGCCGGCAGTTCAACCCGCTGCGCCGGAAAAGCCGGCGGCGAAGACCGAGGCTGCACCGAAGGCCGAAGCAGTGAGTGCCGCCGCCCCGTCCGCCAGCGCGATCACGGCGCTTGACTGGAGCAAGGTTCCGACTCGCCAGATCAAGGTCTTCTATCCCGGCCAGGCCGGCCTCGAATGGGTGATGAACAAGGCCGACCATTCATCCGCGGCAGACATCATCGAAAAGAAGCGCGCCTGCGCCAAGTGCCATGAAGGCGACGCCAATGAAGTCGGCGCGGCCATCGTTGCCGGCAAGCCGGTGGGCGTTTCCAAGACCGTGATGGAGCCGAATCCGCCCGCGGGCAAGGTGGGATTCATCCCGGTGACGTTCCAGACCACTCATGACGACAGCAAGATTTATTTCCGCTTCGAGTGGGTGCCGCCGAAGAACAGCGACAAGAAGATGGATCCGAAACACGAAGTCAAGCTCACCATGATGTTCGACGGCGGCGGTACGGTCGAAGGCAGCGACCAGAACGGCTGCTGGGCCACCTGCCACGTCGACCTGCGCACCATGAAGGAAGCCAAGGACGACAAGAAGACGAAATACATCACCGGCGCCGACCTCGCCAGCGGCAAGTTCATGGACCTGATCCAGTACCGCAGCGGCAAGGGTGAAAAGCCGGTCGACGGCTGGGTCGACAGCGAACGTCACATGACCGGCGGCAAGAGCCAGCTCAAGGCCGAAGGCAGGAAAGAGGGCAACAAGTGGGTCGTGACCTTCGAGCGGGCCTTGGCCGGCGGCGGCAAGGGCGACCATGTCATTACTGCCGATAAGGTGTATAACTTCGGCTTCGCGATTCACGAGGACTTCACCAACGCCCGTTTCCACTACGTGTCGCTGGGCTATCAGTTCGGCCTCGACAAGCCCAATCCGGGCGTCAAGAACTACATCGACGTACAAAAGCAATAAATCGTTTTTGCAGGCACTACTTACATCAACACCAAGGAGGAAAAGAGCATGACGATGATATGGAAAGGATGGGCGCTGGCAACCGGCGTCCTTGCGATGTCCGCGCTGGCCCAGGCAGCACCGCCCTCGCCGGCGATGCTGGCCAATGCCTGTGCCGGCTGCCACGGCACCAACGGCGGCAGTGCAGGTCCGAGCATGCCGAGTCTCGCCAGCCAGTCGAAGGAAGCCATCGTCGAGGCGATGAAGAAATTCAAGAGCGGCGAGCGTCCCGCAACCGTCATGGGCCGTCTGGCCAAGGGTTATACCGACGCGGACTTCGCCGCCATGGCCGAGTTCTTCTCCAAGCAGAAGCTCCATGCCACGAATCAGACGCTCGACAAGGCGAAGATCGCCAAGGGCGCCAGCCTGCAGGAATCCAATTGCGGCCGCTGCCACATCGAGGACGGCAAGGAAGGCAAGGACGACACGCCGGTGATGGCGAGCCAGTGGCTGCCGTACCTGCAAATGCAGATGGCCGAGTACCAGTCCGGCAAGCGCAAGATGCCGGAAAAAATGGCAGAGAAGGTCAAGCCGCTTTCGGCCGCCGACCTGGAAGCTCTGCTTCACTTCTACGCCAGCGTGAAATAAGGGAGAACATGACATGACACTGGATCGCAGAAGTTTCCTCAAGTTGGTAGGCGCCGGCGCCGGCGCGGCGGGTCTGCCGCTGATCGGTCGTGCTGCTGAAATAATGCCCAAGACGGGCAAGCGCGTCGTCGTCATCGGCGGCGGCTACGGCGGCACGATCGCCGCCAAGTACGTCCGCATGATGGACAAGAGCATTGAAGTGGTCCTGATCGAGCGCAACGATCATTTCGTATCGTGCCCGTTCAGCAATCTCTATCTCGGCGGCATGCTCCCTGATCTCAACTCCCTGACCATCAAGTACGACAAGCTCGCCGCGAATCACGGCGTCAAGGTCGTGCAGGCGGAAGTCACCGGCATCGACCCGGCCGCGAAGTCGGTAACGACCTCCAAGGGTACGATTGCCTATGACCGCCTCGTGGTCTCCCCCGGCATCGATTTCCGACTCGACGAAATGAAGGGCTACGACGCCGCCGCCATGGAAGTCATGCCACACGCATGGAAGGCCGGCCCGCAGACCGTCCTGCTGCGCAAACAGCTCGAGGCGATGAAGCCCGGCGGCAACGTGATCATTTCCATCCCCCTGGCGCCGTTCCGCTGCCCGCCCGGACCCTACGAGCGGGCCAGCATGATCGCGATGTACCTGAAGCAGCACAAGCCCGGCTCCAAGGTCATCATTCTCGACGCCAATCCGGACATAGTCTCCAAGAAGGGCCTCTTCCTCAAGGGCTGGAAGAAGCACTACGAGGGCATCATCGACTACCGCGCGGCCAAGAAGGTTACGGAAGTGGACGCCGGCAAAATGTCCGTGATGATCGAGGGCCTCGAAGAGGTCAAAGGCGACGTCATCAACATCATCCCGCCGCAGAAGGCTGGCCTGATCGCTCACGCTGCAGGCCTCGTGGGTACGGACAAGAAGTGGTGTCCGGTCAATCCGACGACGTTCGAGTCGACCCTGCACAAGGACATCCATGTCATCGGCGATTCCTCGATAGCCGGCGCCATGCCGAAGTCGGGGTACTCGGCGAACTCGGAAGCCAAGGTCTGCGCCACCAACATCGTGGCGCTGATGAACGGCAAGGAGATCACCGAAATGTCCGCCATCAACACGTGCTACAGCTACCTTTCCGCCAAGGAAGCGGTCAGCGTGACCGGCGTCTACAAGGTGAATGCGGAGAAGCAGGTGATCGAAGGAGTGCCCGGATCGGTCGCGGTCTCGCCCGATCTCTCCGAGGTCGAAGCAATTTATGCCGAAAGCTGGTTGCGGAACATCCTCACCGAAATGTCGACTTGATTGCCGCGTTCCGCTGCAAAAAACAAACCCCGCTTAGGCGGGGTTTGTTTTTTGCTCTGCCAGAAGTCGACGCTGGCGGAACGGCAGGAAAGCCTATTGCAGGCCGCCGATATAGATGGCGACAGCGCGCGTTTCGAGTTCCGTCAGTTTCGCCGCAACCGTATGCATCACGGCGTTGTCGTTGGTCCGTTCCCGCTTGCTGAATTCCTTCAGCTGGATTTCGAGGTAGGCCGGATGCTGGCCGGCCAGACGGGGAAGTTGGTGTGTTCCGTGCCCGTTGGCGCCATGACAGGAAGCGCAGGCCGGCACTCCGGAGTAGGAATTTCCGCGCTGGAAAATGAACTTGCCGACGGCCGCGAAGTCGGCGTCGCCCGGCTGGCGGGATGCCGCCTTCCGGCTGGCAAAAAAGGCCGCCAGACCGGCGATCTCCTCGTCCTGCAAGCCTCTTGCCATCTCCGCCATGGTCTCGCTCTTGCGCCGGCCGTCGCGGAAATCCTTCAACTGCTTGGAAATGTAGTCCGGATGCTGTGCGGCAAGACGCGGATACACCGCGCTGGCGCTTTCGCCTTCCGGCCCGTGACACAAGGCGCAACGTGACGCGATGATCTCGGCGATGCGCGGCGACCCTGCAGCGGCAGGTGGCGCGGCAAGGACTTGCGCCGAGAGCATGACGCCGACGGACATCAGGGACAGCTTGGCATAAGTGATCATGCGCTTGCCTTCCTGTCTGGCCGGAAATCTATCCGGAGACGCCCGTGCTGCCGAAACCGCCCGCGCCGCGGTCGCTGGCAGGAAACTCGTCCACGACATTGAACGCCACCTGCACCACCGGCACCACCACGAGCTGGGCCAGGCGATCCAGCGGATTCAGCGTGAAGGTCTCGTGGCCGCGATTCCAGGTCGAGACGAAAAGCTCGCCCTGGTAATCGGAATCGATCAGCCCCACCAGATTGCCGAGCACGATGCCGTGCTTGTGTCCCAGACCCGAGCGCGGCAGGATCATCGCGGCCAGCGACGGATCGGAAAGGTGAATGGCCATCCCGGTCGGGACCAGGATGGTCTCACCCGGATGAATCTTGATCACCGTCTCGATGCAGGCACGCAAGTCGATACCCGCTGCTCCTGGCGTAGCGTAATTCGGGGCGTATCGATCGTCCTTCAGGCGGGCGTCGAGTATCTTGAGGTCAATGCTTGCCACGCGGCTTCTCCATGAGACTGGCGAGATGCACGACGATCCGGCGCGCGACCTCGGTCTTTTCCGCGGGCGGCAGGACATGCGCACCGGCCGCGTCGAACAGGGTAACGGCGTTGGTATCACCGCCCAGCCCGTCCTGCACCAGATTGCCCACCACCAGCCCGAGTTTTTTCGCCACGCGCTTGCCTTCCGCGTAGGCGGCAAGATCCCGGCTCTCGGCAGCGAATCCGACGCAAAACGGCGCGGCGGGCCGCGCCGCCACTTCGGCGAGGATGTCCGGATTAGCTTCGAGTTCCAGCGCAAGGCTGCCGGAGCCCTTCTTGATCTTGTGCGCGGCGGCCTGCCGCGGCCGGTAATCGGCTACTGCTGCAACGCCGATGAATACGCTCTGCCCCGGCAGTGCCTGCATCACCGCCTCGCGCATCTGCAGAGCGCTCTGCACATCCACGCGATGCACGCCGCGGGGCGTGGGCAGCGCAACCGGACCGGCGACCAGCGTCACCTCCGCGCCCGCCTCGGCACAAGCCCGCGCCAAGGCAAACCCCATTTTGCCCGAGCTGGAGTTGGTGAGGCCGCGCACCGGATCAAGCGCTTCGAAGGTCGGCCCCGCGGTCAGCAGGACACGCTTGCCGGCAAGAGGCTTGGCTTGCAGGGAGGCATACAGGTCATCGAACAGTTCGGCAGCTTCGAGCATGCGTCCCTCGCCCACCTCACCGCAGGCTTGTTCTCCATGCGCGGGACCGAGAATGCTCGCGCCATCGGCACGCAGTTGCGCGACATTGCGTTGCGTCGCCGGGTTTTCCCACATCTGCCGGTTCATGGCGGGGGCCACCAGCAGGGGACAATCCCGCGCCAGGCAAAGCGTGGAGAGCAGGTCATCGGCAAAGCCATGCGCCAGCTTGGCGAGAAAGTCCGCCGTCGCCGGGGCCACCAGCAGGGCGGCCGCGCCGCGCGTCAGATCGATGTGAGCCATGCCGTTGTCCATGCGCTCGTCCCACAGCGCCTGCCAGACGCGGCGGCCGGTGAGTGCCTGGAAAGTTGCCGCGCCGACGAACTGCGCGCCAGCAGCGGTCAGGACGACATCCACTTCTGCGCCGGCCTTGGCCAGCAGGCGCGCCAGCTCAGCTGCCTTGTAGGCCGCCACGCCACCTGTCACGCCCAACACGATGCGTTTGCCCTGAAATTCATTCATGACATTAAAATCCCGCCAATCGGCAATCAAGCGGGGATTCTAAACCATGGCCATACGCGATTGGCCCGCGGCAGAACGCCCGCGCGAGCGACTGGCCCAGCAAGGCGCAGCGGCCCTGTCGGACGCTGAGCTGCTGGCGATCTTTTTGCGCGTCGGTATACGCGGCAAAAGCGCGGTGGATCTGGCCCGCGAACTGCTGGCCAGCTTCGATGGCGACCTGGCCCGCCTTGCCGCCGCCGGCACCAAGGACCTCGCCCGTCTTCCCGGAATCGGACCCGCCAAAGCCGCACAGCTCGCCGCCACGATGGAGCTTGCCCGCCGCGCGCTCGCCGGGCCGCTGAAACTGAAGGATGCGCTGGCCTCGCCTCAAGCGGTGCGCGACTGGCTGCGCCTTTGGCTAGGCAACCTGCAGCACGAGGTCTTCGTCGCCCTGTGGCTGGATGCCCAGAACCGGCTGATCGCCAGCGAGGAGCTGTTCCGCGGAACGCTGACGCAAACCAGCGTTTATCCGCGGGAAGTCGTCAAGCGGGCGCTGCTGCACAATGCCGGCGCCGTAATCCTGGCCCACAACCACCCCTCCGGCCTCGCCGAACCCTCACGCGCCGACGAAGTACTCACTTCGTCACTAAAGCAGGCCCTGGCGCTGATCGACGTAAAGCTGCTGGACCATTTCATCGTGACGGGAAGCGCAGATCCGTTGTCATTCGCTGAACGCGGCTTGATTTGACAAAAGGATTGAGTTTTCAAGCGAATGTTTGGTAAACTAGCGCGCTTTGCTAAATCAGCATTCAGGAGCATCACATGTCTCGCGTATGTCAAGTGACGGGCAAGGCCCCGATGGTAGGGAACAATGTGTCCCACGCCAACAACAAGACCAAGCGTCGCTTTCTGCCTAACCTGCACAGCCGCCGCTTCTGGATCGAAACCGAAAACCGCTGGGTCAGCCTGCGCGTGTCAAACGCCGGTCTGCGCACCATCGACAAGAAGGGCATCGACGTTGTCCTCGCCGAGCTGCGTGAGCGCGGCGAGCGCGTCTAACAGGAGAAAGCATCATGGCCAAGGGCGGACGCGAAAAGATCAAGCTGGAATCCACAGCCGGTACGGGACACTTCTACACCACTACGAAGAACAAGAAGACTACCCCGGGAAAGCTGGAATTTTCCAAGTATGACCCCAAGGCGCGCAAGCATGTCGCCTACAAGGAAGTGAAGCTGAAGTAGGCCGG
This sequence comes from Sulfuritalea sp., assembly GCA_030247575.1. Lineage (GTDB taxonomy): Bacteria > Pseudomonadota > Gammaproteobacteria > Burkholderiales > Rhodocyclaceae > Sulfuritalea. Next base: position 27,315 of record JAOTRV010000015.1, on the reverse strand, counting down.
CTCACACCCCAACAAAAAACCCGCCGGCGGCGGGTTTTTTGTTGCTTTGATTCCCAAAATTCAGACAGCGTAGCAACGCAGGCGCCGCGAAAATTCCTCGAGCTGGCGGATGCCGCTCTGCTCGGCGCGTGCGACCCAGTCCTGCAACTGCTTCACCAGCTGGTCGTGCGAAGCCGAGGAACGAGCCCACAGCGCCTCCAGTTCGGCACGCATGGCATAGGCCTTGGCCAAGGCCTCGCTTTGGGCAAGCAAGGCCGCCAGGCGCTCTTTCTGGGACGCTGGCAGCGTCGCACCATCCTCACCCAGCAGACGCCTCACCAGGCGGCTTTCGCCGGCATCGACCCGCAGTTGGGCAAACTCCTCGGCGGCAAGCTGACGCAAGCTCTTGAGATATTTCGCCAGTACGTCGTAACGATGCGTGACTACCGCCTGCAGCATGTCCAGATCGATGGTGGGGCGCAGCGCCCCAAGTCGCGGCGTCGGCGCGAGCTTCTTTACCCGCGCCAGGCCCATCATCTCCATCAGGCGGATATACAGCCAGCCGATGTCGAATTCGTACCACTTGCTGGATAGCCTGGCCGAAGTGGCAAATGCGTGATGGTTGTTGTGCAGTTCCTCGCCGCCGATCAGGATCCCCAGCGGAAAGAAATTCTTCGAGGCGTCCGCGCAGGCGAAATTTCTGTAGCCCCAGAAGTGGCCGACACCGTTGACCACACCGGCTGCCCAGAAGGGAATCCAGATCATCTGTACGCCCCAGATCAGCATCCCCGTCCAGACGCCGAACAGGGCGACATCGATACCGAGCATGATGGCGATGCCCAGCTTGTGCCAAGGTGCGTAGAGCTTCCGCTCCAGCCAGTCATCAGGCGTGCCGTGGCCGTAGCGTTCCATGGTGTCCGGATTGCGTGATTCCTTCACATACAGGAACACCCCGGTCCATAGGACGCGATTGAGACCGAATACCTGCGGACTGTGCGGATCGGCCGGCGTCTCGCACTTGGCGTGATGTTTGCGGTGAATCGCCGCCCACTCCTTGGTTACCATTCCGGTGGTAAGCCACAGCCAGAGCCGGAAAAAATGACTGGGGACAGAACCGAGTTCCAGTGCGCGATGCGCCTGATGGCGATGCAGGAAGATCGTGACCCCGGCGATGGTGACGTGAGTCAGCACCAGCGTAACGACAACATGGCCCCACCAGGGAAAATCCAGAACTCCTGAATACATGGAGAAATCGCCTGTAAGGATGGATAGGACCAACTTATCTCAAATCTAAATCAACGTCGCGTCCTGGCGCGCGCCGGAGCTTCGTCGGCGAGACGAAAGTCGATCTTGTTGGCCTCCATGTCGACCCGCGTCAGCTGTACGCGCACCCGGTCGGCGAGGCGGAAACGCCGGCCGCTGCGCTCGCCGACCATGGCGTGGGATTTCTCGTCGAAATGGAAATAGTCATGCCCGAGTTCGGATACATGCACCAGGCCTTCGACAAACACGCCATCCAGCGCAACGAAGATGCCGAAGGGCACCACGGAGGAAATGCTGCCCTCGAAGATTTCTCCGACCCGGTCCTTCATGTAGAAGCACTTGAGCCAGTCCTCGACGTCGCGTGTCGCCTCATCCGCCCGCCGTTCGGTCGCCGAACAGTGCAGGCCGATTTCCTCCCAGTTGCCGGGCTGGTAGTGCCGTGTCGTCAGCGCCGACTTTATCGCGCGATGCACCAGCAGATCCGGATAGCGGCGGATCGGCGAGGTGAAGTGCGTATAACTCTCGTAGGCGAGGCCGAAATGTCCGACATTGTCGGGGCTGTAAATCGCCTGACGCAGTGATCGCAGCATCACCGTCTGCAGCAACTGCCGGTCCGGCCGCTGGCCGACCTTTTCCAGCAGCCCGGCATAGTCCTGCGCCTTGGGCGCATCGCCGCCGCCCAGGTGAAAGCCGAAAGTACCGAGAAAATCACGCAGCTTTTCCAGGCGCTCGGGCGTCGGACCCTCATGCACACGATAGAGGGCCGGATGCTCCCGTTCGCGCAGAAATTCCGAGGCGCAGACGTTGGCCGCCAGCATGCATTCCTCGATCAGTTTGTGTGCCTCGTTGCGCTCGTAGGGTTCGATGCGCTCGATCTTGCCGTGGTCATCGAAAATCATGCGCGTTTCGACCGTCTCGAAATCGATGGCCCCGCGCTTGACGCGTTGTTTGGCCAATTGCCGATAGAGTACGTCCAGCGTTTCCAAGTGCGGCAGCAGCGGCCAGAGCCGGGTACGCGCGTCTGCATCCTTGTCGTAGAGTGCCGCGGCAACTTCGGTGTAGGTCAGCCGCGCGTGCGAATACATTACTGCCGGATAGAAGCGGTAGCGACTGATCGCCCCCGTGGCATTGATCGCCATGTCGCATACCATGCACAGCCGCTCGACGTGCGGATTGAGTGAGCACAGGCCGTTGGAGAGCTTTTCCGGCAGCATGGGAATCACGCGCCGCGGGAAATACACCGAGTTGCCGCGAGCGTAGGCATCCGCGTCGAGCGCGTCACCTGCTGCCACATAGTGCGAAACGTCGGCAATCGCCACGACGAGACGAAAGCCCTTGCCCTGACGTTCGCAGAACACCGCGTCATCGAAGTCCCGCGCCGTCTCGCTGTCGATGGTTACCAGCGGCAGGCCGGTGACATCTTCGCGGCCCTTCCAGTCCGATTTGCGCACCGCATCCGGCAGCTTCTTTGTTTCGGCCAGGGCTCCGGCCGAGAACTCGTAGGGCAGTTCGTGCTTGCGCAGCGCAATTTCGATTTCCATGCCGGGGTCGGCATAGTTGCCGAGCACTTCGATCAGGCGCCCGATGGGCTGGGCATGCTTGCTCGGTTGCTCGATCAACTCGATCATCACCACCTGCCCGGACTGTACCTTGAGTACTTTTTTCGCGCCTTTCTCGGGAGGCGCCAGCAGAATGTCCTGGCTGATGCGCTTGTTTTCGGCGACGACGAAGCGCACGCCATGCTCCTCGACCACGCGTCCGACCACGAACCGGTTCACGTGCTCCGTCACTTCGACGATCTTGCCTTCCGGCCGCCCCTTGCGATCAACGCCGATGACCCGGGCGATGGCCTTGTCGCCGTGCAGAACCTTGTCCATTTCCTTGGCGGAGAGGAACAGATCGGGACCACCTTCGTCGGGAATCAGAAAGCCGAAGCCGTCGGGATGGCCGGCAATGCGGCCGCGCACCAGGTCGGCCTTGTCCGGGATCAGCCAATCCCCGCGCCGGTTCTGCATCAACTGCGCATCGCGCGCCATGGCTCCCAAACGCCGCTGGAACGGCTCAAGCTCGAACGGCTGGATGTCGAGCAGTTCGACAAGACGCCCGAACTCCAGCGGCGCACCCTGCGTCGCCAGTGTTTGCAGGATGTATTCGCGGCTGGGCAGAGGGTGTTCGTATTGGGCTTTCTCGCGCTCGAACTGCGGATCGGCGCGTCGAATTTTCGAAAGCTTATGGGTGCGATGCGGCTTGTTTGACAATCTGATTTTTTCCTTTAGAATTCGCGCCTCGTTTCGCGCCTGCCCAGGTGGCGGAATTGGTAGACGCACTAGTTTCAGGTACTAGCGCTGCGAGGCGTGGGGGTTCGAGTCCCTTCCTGGGCACCAAGCATGGTACGCGAAAAATGAAAAGAGCAAAGGCCGCCAGGAGAATCCTAGCGGCCTTTTCTTTTCCCGGCGTCTTTTACTCGAAGGGATGTCGCAATACGATAGTCTCTTCGCGATCCGGCCCGGTGGAAATCATGTCGACCGGCACATCGCAAAGCTGTTCCATGCGCTTGATGTAGGCGCGAGCCTCGGCCGGCAGGCCATCCAGCGTCTTGACACCGACGGTGCTGCCCTTCCAGCCGGGCAGCGACTCATAAATGGGCTCGCAACAGGCGAGATCATCGGCGCCGACCGGCAGGATGTCCGAAACGCTGCCGTTCAGGCGATAACCGGTGCAAATCTTGAGTTCCTCGACGCCGTCCAGCACATCCAGTTTGGTGATGCAGAGACCCGAAATTCCGTTGATTTGGATCGAGCGCTTCAACGCAGCAGCGTCGAACCAGCCGCAGCGCCGTGCACGTCCGGTCGTGGCGCCGAATTCATGGCCCTTGGTGGCCATGTGCTTGCCCACCGGATCCTGCTTGTCCACGGCGTCGTACAGCTCGGTCGGGAAGGGGCCGCCGCCGACACGGGTGGTATAGGCCTTGGTGATGCCCAGGATGTAATGCAACATGCCCGGGCCGACTCCGGCGCCGGCTGCCGCCGCTCCGGCAACGCAGTTGGATGAGGTGACGAAGGGGTAGGTGCCGTGATCGATGTCGAGCAAGGTGCCTTGGGCGCCCTCGAACAGCAGATTGGCGCCGCCTCTATGGGCGTCATAGAGCGCACGAGGAACATCGGCAATCATACGGGTCAGGCGCGGGGCAATGGCCATGGCGCCGTCGTAGACCTGCTGGAAATCGACCGGCTGCGCGCCATGGAAGTTCTTCAGCACAAAGTTGTGGTACTCGAGGATCTCGCCCAGCCGTTCGGCAAAACGCTTGGGCTTGGTCAAATCCTGCAGGCGGATGCCGCGCCGCGCCACCTTGTCCTCATAGGCTGGGCCGATGCCGCGCCCGGTGGTGCCGATCTTGTTGCTGCCGCGCGCGACTTCGCGCGCGACATCCATTGCCTGATGGTAGGGAAGAATCAGTGGGCAGGCTTCGGATATCCTCAACCGCGTCTCGGCATCGATCCCGGCCGCCTGAAGCTCGTCGAGTTCCTTCATCAGCGCCTCGGGCGACAGCACGACACCGTTGCCGATATAGCAGGTAACGCCCGCACGCAGGATTCCGGACGGCACCAAATGCAGCACGGTCTTCTTGCCGCCGATAACCAGCGTGTGGCCGGCGTTGTGTCCGCCCTGGAAGCGCACCACGCCCTGCGAATGATCCGTCAGCCAATCGACGATCTTGCCCTTGCCCTCGTCGCCCCATTGGGTGCCGACAACTACGACATTCTTTGCCATTTCAGTCTTCCTTCAGGGATTCGATTATCCAGTTGTCGCCGCGGCGCACCAGTATCCGGTCGCAGCCAGCTTCGCGCCACGTGCCGCCGTGTCCCGGCAGAGCCAGCACCACGCGCTCACCCTGTGCGCGCAGGCGCAAGGCCTCGGCGTGCAGGGCATCATCCTCGGGCCATGGAGCCAGAATCGCACCGCACGCTTCGCCGCTCGGGGACAGCCGCGCCAGTTCGCGCAAATCCATGGAAAAGCCGGTGGCCGCACGGGCGCGACCGTAAGCCCGGCCGAAATCGTCATAACGGCCACCCAGCGCCACGGCGCCGGGACTGCCGGCGCAATAGGCAGCGAAGGCAACGCCGCTGTGATAGTGGTAACCACGCAAGTCCGCCAGATCGAAACTCAGGGGCAAGTCAGCAAGTGCATCGGCGAGACGTCGAAGGTCGGACAGCGCCGCCGTGATCTCCGGAAAGCCAGGCAGGATCTTTGCCGCACGATCCAGAACCCCCCGATCGCCGTACAGTTCCGGCAGCGCCAGCAGCGCCGAGCGAACCGGATCGGCAAGGTCGGCGACAAGTTCGCGCACCGTCGGCACATCCTTGCCTTGTAGGGCGTCGAAAAGCTCTTCTTCGGCTTCCGCCGACAGAGCGGCGTGCTTGGCGAGCGCGCGAAAAACGGCAACATGGCCGAGGTCGAAACGCGATGCGGTGATGTCGCACAGGCCCAGTGCGGCGGCCAACAGGCGAATCGTCTCGATGTCCGCCTCGAGTCCGGCATGACCGTAGAGCTCAGCGCCGATTTGCAGGGGCTCGCGCGTCGCATTGAAGCCGGCCGGCAGGGTATGCAACGCACTGCCGCAGTAGCACAGCCGTGTGACGCCCTTGCGATTGAGCAGATGAGCGTCGATGCGCGCCACTTGCGGCGTAATATCGGCGCGCACGCCCATGCTGCGCCCGGAGAGCTGGTCCACCAGCTTGAAAGTGCGCAGATCGAGATCGTGGCCGCTGCCGGTGAGCAGCGATTCAACGTATTCCAGCAGCGGCGGAATGACAAAATCATAGCCATGACGGGAGAATTCGTCCAGCAGGCTGCGCCGCAACACCTCGATACGCGTCGCGTCGCGAGGGAGGACGTCTTCAATCGCTTCGGGCAGAAGCCAGCGCTGATTTGCCATGTCGTTCAGCGGAACACCGTCAACAACACGACTCCGACCAGCATCGAAGACAAGCCGACGAAGCGGATCTGCCCGTCGGTCAGTTCAGTCACGCGACGAAAGGTTTCCCGCCATATGCGCGGCGCGAGAAATGGCAGGAGACCTTCGATCACCAGCATCAGGGCAAAAGCCAGCAGCAGGATATTGAGCATTTCAAACCGGCACCGACCCGAATTACTTGACCTTGCCGCTGTTCTTCAGGTACTTGAAGAACTCGGAATTGGGTTCGATCACCATGAGGTCGCTCTTGTTCTTGAAGCTGCCGCGATAGGCCTCAAGACTGCGATAGAAAGCGTAGAACTCGGGGTTCTCGCCGAAGGCGCGAGCATAGATCGCCGCACCCTTGGCATCGCCTTCGCCCTTTATCTTCTGTGCGTCACGATAAGCCTCAGCCAGAATAACCTCGCGTTGACGATCCGCATTGGCCTTGATCTTCTCGGCCTCCGCGGCACCTTCGGAACGCAATTCATTGGCCACACGTTTGCGCTCGGTTTCCATGCGTCGATAGACCGACTCGGAGACTTCCGGCGGCAGGTCGACACGTTTGAGTCGCACATCGACAATTTCCACGCCGATGGTGCGCATGTCCGCATCCGCTTTCTTCTTGACGACAACCATGATGTCGTCCCGCGCGCCGGAAACCACGTCATGCACCGTGCGCCGGCCGAATTCTTCACGCAGCCCCGCATTGACTGTCTGTGCAAGGCGCGTTCGCGCCAGGGTTTCGTCGCCACCGACCGAAACGTAGTACTGCTTGACGTCATGGATGCGCCATTTGACGAAGGAATCCACCAGCACCGGTTTCTTTTCAGCCGTCAGGAAACGCTCCGGCTCGGGGGTATCCATCGTCAGAATGCGCTTGTCGAAAATTCGAACGTTCTGGATCAGCGGCCACTTGAACGCCAGACCCGGCTCGGATACAACCTCCTTGATCTCACCGAGCTGAAAGATGATTGCGAATTGGCGCTGATCGACCGTAAAAATCGTCATCGCAAACAGCGCCAGGAGGCCGAAGATGAACGAGGCGACGAAAGACAAATGGCGCTGCATTAGCGTTCTCCCCGTTCGCGCGAACCCAGGTTGCCGCGCACGCGTGCATCACCCGGCGCGGCACGCTCGGTCTGCGGCGGCGCCTCCGACGTTACAGCCGGAGATCCGGATGCAGCGGGACGCGGTGCCAGCGTCGGCTCCGCTGCCGCCGGTGCCGCAGGGTTGGCCCCTGTCACCTGCATCAGTCTGTCCAACGGAAGATAAAGCAGGTTGCCCGATCCCTTGGCGTCCAGCATCACCTTGCTGGTATTGGCATAGATTTGCTGCACGGTTTCAAGATACATGCGGCTGCGCGTCACTTCCGGTGCCTTGCTGTATTCGGCAAGAATCTGCTTGAAGCGCGAAGCATCGCCTTCGGCAGTGACGATGATGCGCTGCCGGTAACCGGTCGCTTCCTCCATCAGCCGCGAAGCGGCGCCGCGCGCCCGGGGAATCACATCGTTGGCGTAGGCTTGGCCCTCGTTCTTGTGCCGCTCACGGTCCTGCCCCGCCTTGACGGCATCGTCGAAGGCGGCCTGCACCTGTTCCGGCGGCTGGGTACTCTGCATGTTGACCGAACGGACCTGAATCCCCGTGTCGTAGCGATCGAGAATCTCCTGGATCAGCTTCTGCGTATTCGCTGCGATCTGGTCACGCCCTTCGTAGAGCACGAAGTCCATCTTGTTCTTGCCGACGACCTCGCGGATCGCGGTTTCCGCCGCTTGCATGACGGCATCATCGGGATGGCGGTTGTTGAACAGATAGGCCTTGGGATCCCTGAGCAGGTACTGCACCGCAAACTGCACCATGACGATGTTTTCATCGTCGGTCAGCATCAGCGCCTCTTTCAACACCTTGTTTTTGTCCGAACCGCGGTAGCCGACTTCGACCGTCCGCACCCCTGTCAGATTGACGATTTCATGGCTCTGGATCGGCCACGGCAGGCGCCAGCGCAAGCCGGGCTCCGTGGCTTCCTTGAAGCGGCCGAACTGGAGCACCACGCCGCGCTGGGAGGCGTCGACGATATAGAAGCTGCTGCCCAGCCAGACCACCGCGACCAGAATCAGTATCAGACCGATGCCGCCGCCGAACTGTCGCGGGCTGATCGATGGCATCCGGTTCCCCGCGTCGCCACCGCCGCTGTCACCGCCACTCCCGCCCTTCCTGCCGAACAGACCGGACAAGCGGCGGTTGAAATCGCGCCAGAGTTCTTCGAGATCGGGGGGGCCTTGATTGCCGCCACCGCGCTTGCCGCCACCGGGCTGGTTGCCCCAGCCGTGGTCGTTGAGAGACATGAGTATTCCAGCGATCACGTTTTTTGGTTTGGGTAGTAAAAGAAGGGGAAAGGCGTCAAGGATTTGTCAGGCCAGGGCAGCAGGAAGTTCATTATGCCGACTTGCCACTTCAGCAATAGCCTCGCGCAGCAAAGATACCCCTGCCCCGGTTCGGGCACTCAAGCGAACGCATGAAATGTTACCACAGTCGTCACGCTCGATTCCGGGACTGGCCGCGGTCAGGTCGACCTTGTTCCACACCAGAATCTGCGGTACGTCGAGCGCCCCGATCTCCTTCAATACCGAGACCACCGCATCCATCTGCTGGTCTCGATCGGCGCTGGCGGAATCGACGGCATGCAACAGCAGATCGGCTTGCGCCGTTTCTTCCAGCGTGGCCTGAAAAGCCGCCACGAGATCATGCGGCAGATCGCGAATGAAACCGACCGTATCGGACAGCACGATCGGTCCGGCGCCGTCGACAAACAGCCGGCGCGAGGTAGTATCGAGCGTGGCGAAAAGCTGGTCGGCCGCATAAGCCCCAGCCCTTGTCAGGGCATTGAAAAGCGTGCTCTTCCCGGCATTGGTGTAGCCCACGATTGAAATCGCCAACACTTCGCCACGGATCCGCGCACGCCGGCGTACCTTGCGCTGGCGTTCCAGTTGCTTCAGGCGGTCCTTGAGCAAAGATACGCGCTTGCCCAGCAGGCGGCGGTCCGTTTCAAGCTGCTTTTCGCCAGGTCCGCGCAAGCCGATACCGCCCTTCTGGCGCTCGAGGTGTGTCCAGCCTCGCACCAGTCGCGTGGCGAGATGCTGGAGCTGGGCAAGCTCGACCTGAAGCTTGCCCTCATGGCTTTTGGCACGCAAGGCGAAGATGTCGAGAATCAGACTGGTGCGGTCAACCACGCGGCACTCGAGGATGCGCTCCAGATTGCGTTGCTGCCCTGGCGACAGTTCATGGTTGAACAAGACAACGCCGGCTTCGTGCAGCCGCACGGCATCGCCGATCTCGGCCACCTTGCCCTTGCCGGCAAAAAGCGCGGGGTCGGGCCTCGCCCGCCGGCCGGAAATTACAGCCAGCGGACGCGCACCGGCGCTGCCAACCAGCAGATTGAACTCGGAAAGACGCTCGGCGAAGTCCCCTTCGCCGAAATCAAGTTGCACCAGAACCGCCTTCTCATCGCTGGCGGGACGCTCGAACATCAGCGCATTACCCTCACGACAGCCGCCGGCAGCGGCAAAAAGCGGTCAATCGGCTTCGGCCTCTTGGGCAAAATTGACGGGGCGCGCAGGAACGACTGTCGAAATGGCGTGTTTGTACACCATCTGGGTCACCGTATTCTTGAGCAGAACAACATACTGGTCGAAGGATTCGATCTGCCCCTGCAACTTGATGCCATTGACGAGATAGATGGAAACCTGAACGTGCTCACGACGCAAGGTGTTCAGAAACGGGTCTTGTAGCATTTGCCCTTTATTACTCATGGTTGGTGATCCTTTTTAGTTATGGACTGCGCTGAACACCGATGAGCATGGCGTCAGCTTTTACTGAATGAAACTTTGTTCCCGACTGCCGATTATTGGACCAAATACTGTAATCGATTTCGCGGCGCCGCGCCATCGGGGCCGACTTATCGATCGATATACGGATTCTTGGTAGTCTTGTACTGAATGCGCAGTGGTGTGCCCTGCAGCTTGAAGGCCTCGAGGAAGTAGCGCTCCAGATAGCGGGTATAGGAATCCGGAATGTGCTCCAGGGCATTGCCGTGGATGACGATGATCGGCGGATTGCTGCCACCCTGATGGGCATAGCGCAACTTGGGACGAAAGGCGCCATGCCGTGGCGGAGTCTGTTTTTCCACAGCGCCGATCAGCACACGGGTGAGCTTCGGCGTGGAAAGCTTGGCCATTGCCGCGGCATAGGCCTTGTCCACCGAGGACAGGATGCCGGCGATGCCCTGACCCTTCAGTGCCGAAACGTAATGCACACGGGCAAACCCGAGGAAGTTCAGTTTGCGCGCAATGTCCTGCTTGATCTGCTCGCGACGGTAATCGTCCACCGCATCCCATTTGTTCACAGCGACCACCAAGGCACGCCCCGCGTCGATGACGAAGCCGGCGATGTGTGCGTCCTGATCCGAGATCTCCTGGGTGGCATCGACCATCAACACCACCACATTGGCTTCCTCCACGGCCTGCAGGGTCTTGATCACCGAGAACTTTTCAATAGTCTCGAACACGCGCCCCTTGCGCCGCAAACCTGCCGTATCAATCAGGGTGTAGGCGTGACCGCTACGCTCGAACGGCACCTCGATGGCATCGCGTGTGGTGCCGGGCATGTCGAAGGCGATCATGCGCTCTTCGCCGAGCAGTGTATTCACCAGCGTGCTCTTGCCGACGTTGGGGCGGCCGGCGATGGCAACCCGGGGCCCGGCCTCGCCATCGTCCGCCTCGCTCTCTTCGGGGAATGGCGCCAGCGCCAGTTCGACCAGTTCGCGCACGCCCTCGCCATGGGCGGAAGAAATCACGCAGGGAGCTCCGCAACCGAGCTCGTAGAACTCGGCTGCGACCACCGCGCGATCCATGCCTTCGCCCTTGTTCGCGGCGAGCAACACCGGTCGTCCGCTCTTGCGCAGCAGATCGGCAATCACCTTGTCCTGCGATGTCAGACCGGTACGCACGTCGACAACGAAGATCAGCACATCGGCTTCGGCGATCGCCGCCTCGGCCTGGCGTGCCATCTCCTGCACGATACCTTCCTTCGCCTGCGGCTCGAAACCACCGGTATCAACTACCAGATAGGGCTTGTTTCCCAAGCGGCCATGCCCGTAATGGCGATCCCGGGTCAGGCCCGGCTGATCGGCCACCAGCGCATCGCGCGAGCGCGTGAGACGGTTGAAAAGAGTCGACTTGCCGACATTCGGCCGGCCGACAATCACCAGAGTTGGCTTCATCCTAATCCCGCGCAGCGGGGACCCAAGGGTTGATGTGCATGCGGGATTGACCGGCGCCTAGCGGGCTTCCAGCGCATACAAGCCGCCCTTCGCGGTCTGCACCAGCAGGCCCGCGCCAAGATGCGCAGGTTCGGCCCGTACGGCGCTGCCATCCGTATTGGCTCGTGCAGCAAACGCGCCGTCCTCGCGGCGCAGCAGATGCACCACGCCCTGATAGTCCGCTACTGCAACCCGATTGCCCAATACCACCGGACGTGACAAATCCCGCAGGGTCAGCTTGTCCTGTTTCCAGATGCTGGCGCCGCTGCGGGCATCCAGCGCATGCACTGCTCCCTTGTCGTCGGCAACATAGACGTAGCGGCTGTCGATATCGAGACCGGCGCTGGAAGACATGTCGCGCGACCAGATGGTATTTCCGCTGTTGCTGTCAAAACAGGCAACGCGCCCCTGGAACGCTGCAGCGCAGACCATGCTGCCGCTCACCACCGGCGAGCTGGTGACGTCGGCGACGCGTTCCAATTCGGTCGCACCCTTGGGCAGGGCGACCGTCACTTCCCACACCGCGGCACCGTTGTTGTTGGCGATGGCAACCAGCTTGCCGCCGGGGAAGCCGGCCAGCGTCACCCTCCCTGCCGGCAGCACGCCGACATTCGAGCGCAGCGAAAGCGCAGGCGTGCTGCGCTGATAGACCCAGCGGCGCTTGCCGTCCACCGCGTCAAAACCGAAGATGCGCGAATCACCCGACCGAATGATCGCCAGCCCTTCGGCCACCGCCGGCGCGGCCAGCACTTCGGAACTCACGCGCGCCTTCCATGTCTCGCGACCCGTCGCCGCCTCGAAAGCCAGGACTTCTCCCTTGGGCGTCCCGACCACAACCAGCTTGCCATCGCTGCCGACGCCCCCCGAAATCGGCTGGCCGGCGGCAATCCGCCAGATTTGGCGCCCGCCGTCGAAGCGGGCCACGGTACCATCACGGGCCGCTGCATAGACGCTATCGCCCACCACGGCGGGCGAGAACGTGAATTCGCCGGCGCTGCCGACGTTCGCTTGCCACAAGGTCTTGAGCTCCGCAGTCGGCTGAATCACGCCAAGCTCCGTCGGCTTGACCTTGGGTGCGCTGGGCCCGAAAGGATTAAGCTTCTCGACCGTCGAGCACGCACCGAGCAAGAGCATGGAAGCGGCAGCCGCCGCACGCAGTGACAAGGCTGTCACTTGGCCGCCCCGAGTGCGTCGCGCTTGGACTGGATGACTTCCCTATAGCCGCCACGCTGCCTGGCTTCATCGTCCTTGCTCAAGGCGTCGAATTTTTGCAGCGCCAGATCATAGGCGTTACGCGCCTCTGCGGTTTTGCCCTGAGCGGCAAAGACATCGCCGCGCAGATCGGCGAAGCGAGGCGCAAATCCGGCAGCCGGCTCGGCGGCAAGTTGCTTCAGGGCATCGTCGTAGGCCTTTTCGTCGAGCATCACCGCAGCGAGACGTAACCGGGCGAGCTCACGCAGGCCGGGATCCTTGGCGTTCTCCGCCGCCCAGGTCAATTGCAAGCGGGCATTTTTCGCATCGCCCGCATCGACCTGCGCACGCGCAGCCAGCAAGGCTCCCATGCCGGCGTAGGCCGTGATTGAGTACTTGTCGATCAATTCGCCGGCCAGTTCGCGCGCGCGTTTGGCGTCCTTCTGTGCCGCCGCAGTCTGCAGGCTGGAGAAGATCGCCGATGCCTGTACCGACTGCTGGCGTTGCCACCAGTTCCAGCCCTGCCACCCGGCGACCGCCAACGCCACCGCGACCAGAACCCCGGTCACCAAGTTGCCGTACATCTTCCACCAGGTCTTCAGCTCGTCGAGCTGTTCCTGTTCTTCCAGGTCATAGGTTGCCATTGTCGTCTTCCATGGGGAAAAGAATATCGCCGAGATGATCGGCCAGTACATCGAAACTCACGCGGACCTGCGCTGCCGGCTGATCGAAGCCCGCGCGTAACGGTTTCACGCTCACCTCATTGGCCGCCGCCTCGTCATCGCCGACTATCAGTGCAATCTGCGCGCCGGAACTGTCGGCCTTTTTCATTTGTGATTTGAAACTGCCGCCGCCGCAATGCAGATGGATCGCGAATCCGGCACTGCGCAGGGCTTCGGCGACGCGAAAGGCAAAACGCCCCGCGGCCTCGCCCTGGTGTACGAGGTAGGCATCGGGCGCCGGGGCTTCATGGCGATGGCCCTGATCCTCCCACAGCGCGAGCAGACGCTCGATGCCCATGGCGAAACCGCAGGCCGGCGCTGGCTTGCCGCCGAGTTGCGCGACCAGGCCGTCGTAGCGGCCGCCGGCGCATACCGTGCCTTGTGCGCCCAGTTGATCGGTGACCCATTCGAACACGGTCAGGTTGTAGTAGTCGAGCCCGCGTACCAGGCGCGGGTTGATCCGATACGGAATCACGGCATCCTTGAGCAACTGCTGGACGCCCTCGAAATGCTTGAGCGATTCTTCGCCGAGATAGTCGATCAGCTTCGGCGCCGCCTCGACCAGAACCTGCATCCCCGGATTCTTGGTATCCAGGATGCGCAGCGGATTGCTGTGCAGGCGATGCCGGGCATCGGCATCGAGCTCCCCATGATGACTTTCGAAGTAGGCCAGCAGATCGGCACGGTGGCGCGCGCGCTCCTGACTCTGTCCAAGCGAGTTGATTTCGAGGCGAATGCCTTCCAGCCCCAGATCGTCCCACAGGCGGGCGCACATCGCGATCTGTTCGGCATCGATGTCGGGCCCGGCGAAGCCCATGGCTTCGACACCGACCTGGTGAAACTGGCGATAGCGGCCTTTCTGCGGCCGTTCGTGACGGAACATCGGCCCCATGTACCAGAGACGCTTGGGGCCATCGTAGAGCAGGTTGTGCTGCAGCACGGCACGCACGCAAGATGCCGTGCCTTCGGGGCGCAAGGTGAGATTCTCTCCGTTCAGTGCATCCTCGAAGGAATACATTTCCTTCTCGACGATGTCGGTCACTTCGCCGATCGCGCGCGCGAACAGCGGCGTCGGCTCGACCATCGGCATGCGGATCGGGCGGTAGCCATAGGCGTGCAACCAGTCGCGCACGGCCTCTTCGAACTGCTCCCAGAGTTCGGCTTCGACCGGCAGAATGTCATTCATGCCGCGGATGGCTTGCAGTGTCTGGCTCATGGTTTCTCTATCGCGACCGGCACGGTGGCTCCGCCCCTGTCACGATCAATGTCAATGACTGGTTCTTTCCGGATATTTCTTTGACACATAGTCGTCGACGATCTGACGGAATTCGGCGGCAATGTTGTCGCCGCGCAGGGTAACGACGCGCTCGCCATCAACATACACCGGCGCCACCGGCGCCTCGCCGGTGCCCGGCAGCGAAATGCCGATGCTGGCGTGCTTGCTCTCGCCGGGGCCGTTCACCACGCAGCCCATGACGGCCAATGTCATGTTCTCGACGCCCACTCTTGCCAGGCGCCATTCCGGCATGCGCTCGCGCACGTAGTTCTGGATGTCCTGCGCCAGCTCCTGGAACACGGTGCTGGTGGTGCGTCCGCAGCCGGGGCAGGCCGCGACGAGCGGCGTGAAGGCGCGCAGGCCCATGGTTTGCAGGATTTCCTGGGCGACGATCACTTCGCGTTTGCGGTCGCCGTTGGGCTCGGGCGTGAGGGAAACGCGTATCGTGTCGCCGATGCCATCCTGCAACAGCACGCTGAGCGCCGCGGTCGAAGCGACGATGCCCTTGCTGCCCATCCCGGCCTCGGTCAGGCCCAGATGCAGCGGGTAGTCGCAGCGCACCGCGAGCTCGCGGTATATCGCGATCAGATCCTGCACGCCGGAGACCTTGCACGACAACACAATGCGATCGCCGGCCAGACCGAGCTGCTCGGCCTGCGCCGCCGATTCGAGGGCGGATGTCACCATCGCTTCGCGCATGATCTCGGTGGCGTCCTTCGGCTCCGGACGTTTGGCGTTCTCGTCCATGATGCGGGCCAGCAGGGCCTGATCGAGGCTGCCCCAATTCACTCCGATGCGAACCGGCTTGTCGAACCGGCAGGCGATCTCGATCAACTGTGCAAACTGCTCGTCGCGCCGCGCACCCTTGCCGACATTGCCCGGATTGATGCGCAGCTTGGCCAGGGCCTCGGCACAGGCCGGATGCTCGGTCAGCAGCTTGTGGCCATTGAAATGGAAATCGCCGATCAGCGGCACATCGACGTTCATTTGCGCCAAACGGTCCCGAATCTTCGGCACCGCAGCGGCCGCCTCACGCGTATTGACCGTGATGCGCACCAGTTCCGAACCGGCACGTGCCAGTTGGGCCACCTGCATCGAGGTCGCAAAAACATCTTCGGTATCGGTGTTGGTCATCGACTGGATGGCGATCGGCGCCGTGCCGCCAACGCCGACTTTCGCCACCATGGCGAGACGACTTGCGCGCCGCGCGGACAGTCCTCGGGACATCTCGCTCATTCCAGGTTGAACCGGGCGACTTCTTCGCGAGTGTAGGGTTTTAGATCGATGCTGCGCTCGCCCATGAACACGCGCACAGCCGATGCCCTGCCGATCCACACCTGGAAGGGCGCCTTGCCCTCCACATTCTGCCGGGTTCCCGCGGGATATTCACCGACGAAGACAACCTTCTGTGTCGCGTCGCGGATCTCGATCCACGACAAATCATCGAATTCGACACGCAGGCCAGCGAAAGGTGGCGCACTCGCTTCGACACCGGCATTGGCCGGCTCATTGACGGTGACCACCGTCGGTGCCGCCGCCGGGACAGGCACGACTGCAGGAGCGGCGACCGGACCGGCTGCAACCACGTCGGCCCTGCCCATCACGCCGGTCAAACGGCCGGTCGGGCTCGCATCGCCGGCCAAGCCGGAGTAGTACCAGTAGCCGACCAGGGCCAGCAGCATAATGGCCGCGGCGACAGCGATGCCCTTCAGCGGAACCCGCTCGACGATACCCTGCTGTTCTGCTTCACCCATGTTGGTCGGCGGCCGTACATCAGCTTCGGGCACCGGCACGGCCGGTTCAAGCTGGGCCAGCAGGGGCGCGGCGTCGAGCTTGAGGAACTTGGCATAGTTGCGCACCAAGCCGCGCACGGCCGTCGAGCCTGGCAAGCTGGCGTAGTCATCGCGCTCCAGCGCCTCGATCTGGCGTGCGCTGAATCGGATCACCTGCACCACGTCGGAGATCGACTGCCCGCGCGCCTCCCTTGCCCGGCGCAGCACGGAGCCCGGCGTGGTCGCCTCGATCGGCTCGACGGCTTCGGTCTCTCCTGTCGCCTCTGCCGGAACGGCCTCGATGGCTTCGATGCCGAGGTCTTCGGTCACCCGCGCTTCACTCATATTTTCCCTGAGTCAGCAGACGTTGCTCCGGAGAGCCCGGAAACCGGCGTCGCAGCTGCGACGCATAGCGGGCCTCGGCCTCACGGTTACCCAATTTTCGCTCGATGCGCAAGGCCAGCCACATCACCTCGGGAGTCGGCTCGACCATCTTCTCGATATCCGTGATCCACTGCCGCGCCTCGCTAAGACGTCCCTGACGGTAGGCAATATCTGCCAGCCAGAACAGTGCCTGCGTGTTGGTCGGCGACAGGCGCAAGGCGGTCGCCAGATAGTCCTCGGCGGCCTTGTCGTCCTTCAGACGTATGGAACATATGCCGGCATTGGTGAAGGGCCTGGTTGGCGTCGTATAGAGCGGATTCTTCGCCGCCTTCATCAAGTAGGCGATCGAATTCTGTTCGCGGCCGTTCTGACAAAGGAACCAGCCGTAGTTGTTGTTGATTTCAGGGTCACCCGGCGCCAGGCTGAGCGCCCTTTGAAAATTGTCCTCGGCCAGCCGTGCCTCATTGAGCCCCATGTGGGTCAGGGCCAGCAGATTGTAGGCCGGCGCGTAGTTCGAATCCGCCGAGAGTGCGATGCGCGCCTCTTCGAGCGCAATCGCGAACCGGCCGTCGAGCATGTAGAGCGACCCCAGTTCGGTATGCACCTTTGCGCGCTGCTGCTGCTCTCCTTCCGCCGGCTGCGCCGAGACCGCCTGCTGGGCGCCCTGCCCGGAACCGGACCCTGTCGCGGTACACCCGCCCAGCAGAAGCACCATCCATAGCGCAACACTCGTCTTGTTCATAAATGCAGTTCGACTCCAGCAGAGATATCAGCCGATCCGGCGGCTGCGCCCGCGACGCGGACCGCGTCTGCAGCCGGCAATGTGCGCTTCGATCTATCCTGAACCTTGCCCGCCAGCTGCCCGCAAGCCGCATCGATGTCATCGCCGCGCGTCTTGCGCGTCGTGGTGACGATGCCACCATTGATCAGGATCGAGGCAAAGCGCCTGACCCGCTCGGCGGGCGAGCGATGGAAGCCCGAGGTGGGGAAAGGATTGAAGGGAATCAGGTTGAACTTGCACGGAACATCGCGCACAAGATGCAGCAGCGCATGCGCATCGGCATCGCTGTCATTGACGCCGTCGAGCATCACGTATTCGAAGGTGATGAAATCGCGCGGCGCGTGCGCCAGATAACGCTGGCAGGCGGCCATGAGCTCGGCCAGCGGATACTTGCGATTGATGGGCACCAGTTTGTCGCGCAGGCCGTCGGTCGGCGCATGCAGCGAAACCGCCAGAGCCACCGGGCAAGCCGCAGCAAGCCGATCCATGGCCGGCACGATGCCAGAGGTGGATACCGTAACGCGCCGCCGCGACAAGCCGTAAGCGTTGTCGTCCAGCATCAGGCGCAGCGCCGGAACCAGGCTGTCAAAGTTCGCCAGCGGCTCGCCCATGCCCATCAGCACTACATTGCTGATGATTCGTTCGCCGCTGTTTCCGCTCGCCGGTGCATGGCCCAACGCACGGTTCGCCTGCCAGAGCTGGCCGATGATCTCCGATGTCTTCAGGTTTCTGTTGAAGCCCTGGCGGCCCGTGGAGCAAAAAGCACATTCGAGCGCGCAACCTGCCTGGGACGAGATGCAAAGCGTGCCGCGGTCATCCTCGGGGATAAAGACGGTTTCCACCGCGTTGCGGTTGCCGACATCGAACAGGAACTTGCGCGTGCCGTCGTCCGACAGCTTGTCGCTAATAGTAGACGGTGGCGAGACGGTGGCAGTCGCGATCAACTTCTCGCGCAGGGACTTGGCGATGTCGGTCATCGCGTTGAAGTCGCTTTCCCCGAAATGATGTATCCAGCGCAGCACCTGGCGCGCGCGGAAAGGCTTTTCGCCCTGCTGCGCGAACCAGGCGGTCAGGCCTTCAGCGTCGAAATCGAGGAGATTTACCGGCATCGACTCTTAGCGCGAATAGACGTTCAGCGCGGGGAAGAAATAGGCGATCTCGACCGCGGCGGTTTCCGCGGCATCGGAGCCATGCACGGCGTTGGCATCGATGCTGTCGGCGAAATCGGCGCGGATGGTGCCTGCTGCGGCCTTTTTTGGATCGGTGGCCCCCATCAGGTCGCGGTTCTTGGCGATGGCGCCCTCGCCTTCCAGCACCTGAACCATGACCGGACCGGAAATCATGAACTCAACCAGATCCTTGAAGAAGGGACGCTCCTTGTGCACTGCGTAGAAACCCTCAGCGTCTTGGCGCGAGAGGTGGATCATGCGCGCGGCAACGATCTTGAGACCGTTGGTCTCGAAACGGGAATAAATCTTGCCGATCACATTCTTTGCAACTGCATCGGGCTTGATGATCGACAGGGTGCGTTCGACAGCCATTACTTTCTCCAGAACAGGTTGAACTACAAGTGCTTTTCAGACAAAAAGCTAACAATGAATTTTATCCCAGTTTGCCCGGCCGCACCGGCCCGACATCGCTTCCGCGCGTCAAAAAGACAAGGGCCCGGCATCACCGGGCCCTTGTCGCCGCACCACGAACCGCCTACATCATGCCCAGGGTCTTTGGTAGCCAGGTCGAGACCGCCGGCACGTAGGTGATGATCATGAGGTAGACCAGCATGGTCAACAGCCAGGGCCAGACCGCCTTGGAGCAATCCGTGAGGCCCATCTTGGCGATTCCGCTGGCCACATACAGATTGAGTCCCACTGGCGGAGTAATCATCCCGATTTCCATGTTTACCGTGATCATCACACCGAAATGGATCGGATCGATGCCAAGTTTCATCGCGATCGGGAACAGGATCGGCGCCGTGATCAGGATGATCGACGAAGGCTCCATGAAGCTGCCCATGACCAGCAACAGGACGTTTACCGCAATCAGGAAGCCGATCATGCCGACCCCCGAATGCGTCAGCCAGTCGGCGATGCCCTGCGGAATCTGCTCGTTGGTCAGGATGAAGGAGAACAGTACCGCATTGGTGATGATGTAGAGGAGCATCGCGCTCATGTTCGCCGAGTTGAGCAGAACCCGAGGTACATCTTTCATCCCCAGGTCTTTATAGACGAACACCGCGATGAAGAAAGCGTATACGGCGCTCATGGCCGCTGCCTCGGTCGGCGTGAATAGTCCGCCGTAAATGCCCCCCATCACAACCACGATCAGCAGCAAGCCCCAGACTGCCTTGCGGAACGCATCCCAGCGTTGCCCCCAGGACCGTGGTTGCTCGCGGGGATAATTGCCCTTGCGGGCCACATACCAAGTAACGGTGCCGAGGAACAGGGAAAGCAGCAAACCGGGAACCACCCCCGCCATGAACAGTGCCCCGATCGAACTGTTGGTCGACACGGCGTACATCACCATCACGATCGACGGCGGAATCAGGATGCCGAGGCCGCCGGACGAAGCGATCACGCCGACACCGAACTTTTTCGGGTAGCCGGCCCGCACCATTGCCGGCAGGAGAATCGACCCGATGGCCACCACGGTTGCCGGCGATGAACCGGAAACGGCGGCAAACAGGGCGCAGGCGAACACGGAACTCAAGCCAAGGCCGCCGCGCAGATGGCCGACCATGGAAGTTGCAAAGTAAATCATGCGCTTGGCCACGCCACCGTGGGTCAGGAAATTTCCGGCGAGGATGAAGAAAGGAATCGCCATGATCTCGAACTTCTCGATGCCGGTAAACAACTTGAGTGCCACAGCTTCCAGCGGTACTTGGGTAAAGCCGAACAGGAAAGTCAGGACGGTGAGGCCGAGAGAAATCGAGACCGGCATTCCCGACAGCATCAGGATCGTGAGCAGCGCGAAAATGATCAAAGCGCTCATCTTTGCTCTCCCTGATCATCCACCGTACCGCCAGCGTCGACTTTGCCTTCCGGATGGCGCTTGCCGTATTTGAGGTCGTGCATGTGCAAGTTGTCATCCATGCTGTAGGGATTGAGCTCGATGGGAATCTCTTCCTCTTCGATACCGTCGACGTGGCCGTGTTCGTGATGCGGCAGTTCGCCCGTGCGGATGAAGCTCACCGTCACCTGCAGGAACCGGAAACACATCAGGGAAGACCCCAGCGGGATCGCCGAATACACCATCCATGTCGGCCATTCCAGGTCGGGCGTGGTCGGTCCGGGGTACAAGTCTTTGGTGGCGATGCCGAGTGTGTTGAACACAGCGTAATGTGCGCCGTTCTCCCAGACGAAGTGTGCCCCCAGGGTAGCAATGATGCCGGTGAACAGAGCTCCGGCCAGCAGGCCGAAGACGATGAACTTGGCGCGCATCCGACCCGACAGGCTGTTGATCAGTACATCGACCCCGACGTGGATGCCGGTCCTCACGCCATAAGCGGCGCCGAACTTGGCCATCCAGACGAACATGATGATGCACAGTTCCTGCGCCCAGGTCAGATTGATCTGAAGCAGCCAGTCCTGGACTCCAGGAATCGACAAGCCCGCCGCATAGCGGTGCATGACCGCGACAAAGATGATCAGCGTCGCTGCGCCGATCAGGAAGGTGATGATCCATTCCTCGAGATGATCGAGATACTTCATGGCGGATGCCCCCTGAAAAAAGCGGGGGCCGCAGCCCCCACTGTCTTGCACTTTTCAGATCAAAGCTTCGACGGATCGAAGTTGGTGGCCTTGTAGATGGCGTCGATATTTTCCTTGCCGATACGGCCGGCCATTTCCTGGTGCACCTTGACCATTGCCTTCTTCAGCGCCAGCTTTTGAGCCGCAGTCGGCACGTAAATCTGGCTCTTGCCCGACTTGCGGACTTCCTCGAGCGATTTGTCGTTATCTTCCTTGGCGATATCGTTGGCGTACTTGGTCGCCTCCTTCATCGCCTGTTCGAGCTGGCCGCGAATGTCGGCGGGCAGGCCGTCCCAGAACTTCTTGTTGGTGATCACCGCGTAGCCGAGATAGCCGTGGTTGGTCACCGAGACATGCTTCTGCACCTCATGCATCTTTTGAGTATAGAGATTGGAAGGAGGATTCTCCGTACCATCGACCACGCCAGTCTGCAGCGCCTGATAGACCTCGGAAAAGGCCATCTTCTGCGGAATCGAACCGACCGCACGCATCTGCGCATCGAGCACGTTCGACGGCTGGATGCGCATCTTGAGGCCCTTGTAGTCCTCCGGATTGTTCAGCGGCTTGTTGGCGCTCATCACCTTGAAACCATTGTCCCAATAGGCCAACCCGACCAGACCACGGGTTTCGAGCTTCTGCAACAAGGCCTTGCCGACGGGACCCTCGGTAATGAGATGAAGTTCCTTGTAATCATCGAACAGGTAAGGCAGGTCGAACAGTTCGAACTCCTTGACGCCAAGCGGGGCAAACTTGGCCAGCGAGGGAGCCAGCATCTGCACGGAGCCAAGCTGCAGCGCCTCCATCTCTTCCTTGTCCTTGTAAAGCGTCGAGTTGGCAAAGACCTCGACCTTGACTCTGCCCTTGGTCAGTTCCCCGGCTCTCTTGGCGAAGAACTCGGAACCCTTGCCCTTGGGCGTATCGGCAGCAACAACGTGGCTGAACTTGATCACGATGGGCGCCTGCGCCAAGGCCATCATTGAGAATGTCGCGGCCACCAGGCCGACAAATACAGTACGAATTTTCATTTCTTATCCTCCGGGTCAAATAATGTGCAATAAGTTGCCATTCCGCACGCTGCGGTGTCACGCATTCTCCGCAACCGACCTGAGCTTGACCATTGTGGGTTTCCGCAAACACCCATCCAAGGCGATCAGTCAGGCTAACATCTCGGCATGGAACCCTCAACGCCTTCGCCTGCGAAAGAGCGCGTCAGCCGCTGGCGTTGGCTTTGGATATTGCCACGACTGGCATTTGTTTTGTTTGTCGGCGGAGTTGCGCTCCTGCTCTGGATGTCCGATCGCGCCGACAAGGAGGAAAGGCGCGCCACGCTGATCAGCGACATACTGTGGCTGGAACAGAATCTGCGTTTTCACCTGAGCCGCAACGAGGAGCTGCTGGGACGCATTGATCGCCCCCACACAACCAATGCCGCAGCCTTTGAATCCTTCACCCGCACCGTGTTCGGCTTCGAAAGTGGCCTTCGGCAGTTGATCTGGTTGGACCCGGAGGGTGCCGTGTTGCTGGCGCATCCGATCACCATGGACCCCAGCCTGGTTGGCGACGCTGGAGAAACCATTCCATCGCGCCAAAGTCTTCTCCTGGCACGTTCGCTAGGGAAGCCGGTCTACAGCAGGCCCTATCCCTACTTCACCAACGACTGGCAGTTCGAGGTTCACGTTCCGGTATCCCGCGAAGGCCGGATTGTCGGCGTGACTGTCGGCGTTTACCGCATTCGTGATCTGCTGAGCGACAGCGTCCCATGGTGGCTGGCGGAACGCTATCGGATCAGCGTCATCGGGGATTCCGGCTCTGTCCTTGGAAGCCGCTCCAAGGTTGAGTCTGCGGTTACGGAAGCAGGCTACCAGGTCGCCTTTGATCCTCCAGGATGGGGGCTGGCCCTGCATGCAGTGCCTTACCACGCACCACGGCCACTGGCCAGTATCGTCCTGTCGGCGAGCCTGATCATCCTTGCAACGATCGTGCTTTGGAGCCTCTGGATCCTGCGTCGCCATGTCCAGCGCCGCCAGACTGTGGAAGCGCAGCTGCGACAGGAACACGCCTTCCGTAAGGCAATGGAAGATTCCCTCGACACCGGCATGCGGGCGCAAAACATGAATGGGGAAATCATCTATGTGAACCCGGCCTTCTGTCGTATGGTCGGCTTGTCTGCCGCAGAGCTGATAGGCTGCCGGCCACCGATGCCCTACTGGGCAGACGGCCAGTTGGACGAAACCCGCCGCATGCATGATCGCATTCTGGCCGGCGAGGGCCCCGAAGAGGGTTTCGAATTGAAGCTCAAGCGCAGCAACGGAGATGTCATTGACGTGCTGATTCACGAAGCTCCGCTGATCGACGCTCATGGGCGGCAATCCGGCTGGATGGGATCAATAGTGGATATCACGGAGCGAAAACTGGCTGAGGAAAGAGTTCGCCAGCAGCAGGACCGCCTTCAGTCCACCGCACGTCTCGTCGCCATGGGTGAGATGGCATCGAGTATTGCGCATGAGCTGAACCAGCCTCTGGCCGCGATCTCGAGCTACTGCACCGGAGCGGCCAACATGTTGCGCAACCATGCGCCAACCGCAGATATAGTCCCGGCACTGGACAAGGCGGTAGACCAAGCGCAGCGCGCAGGCAAAGTCATTCGCCGCGTCTACGGCCTTGCTCGCCACAGCGAGAATCGCGTCGAACGTGTCCATCTTGGAGCGCACATTGATGCGGCCCTGACCCTGATGGACGCAGAAATCCGCCAACAGGGCATCCGCATAACCCTCGATCTGGCAACCCAGGATGTCGTCGAAGGGGATCCGGTACTACTTGAACAGGCCTTGTTCAACCTCGTCCGCAATGCCGTCGAGTCGATGCAGGAAACCCCCCCTGATCAAAGACAAATTCAAATAGGTCTCCGCTGTAGCGACGGCTACGGCCTCCTGACTATCGCCGACTGGGGTTGCGGAATCGATCCCGGGGTTGCCGACAAACTTTTTGATCCGCTATTTACAACAAAGGTCGAGGGAATGGGGATGGGCTTGGCAATCTGTCGCTCCGTGGTGGAGAATCATCGGGGCCGACTGTCATTCGAGTCCAATCCCGGAGGAGGAACGATATTCCGCATTCTGTTGCCGATGGCGCTCCAATGAGTAGCGTCGCCACCACGCACATTGTCGACGACGACCCGGCGGTACGCGATGCACTGCAATGGCTGCTGCAGTCGCGCAGCGTACCGTCACAAACCTGGGCGTCCCCCCAAGAATTTCTTGCGTTCGCCGGTAGTGATCTCTGCGGCTGCGTCCTGCTGGATGTGCGGATGCCAGGCATGAGTGGGATCGAACTGTTCGACCGCTTGCGGGCTAGGGGCTGCCGTCTTCCCGTGATCTTCCTCACCGGTCACGGCGATGTGCCGATGGCAGTTCAGGCCTTGAAGGACGGCGCCTTCGATTTTGTCGAAAAACCCTATGACGACAATGCACTGGTGGACAAGGTGCTGGCGGCCATCGCGCACGATGCGCAGCGCAGCGCCAGGGACGGTTCGGTCCACGCGTTGCGGGAAAGGCTGGCACAACTCACCCGGCGCGAGCAGGAGATCATGCAGCGAATCCTGGCCGGCAAACTGAACAAGGTCATCGCCGATGAACTCGGAATTGCAATGCGCACTGTCGAGGTCCACCGTTCCCGCATCTTCGACAAGATGCAGGTCCGCTCCGCCGTCGAATTATCCCAGCTGCTCAGCCTGCTCGGCGACAAGCCGGAGAGTTAGTCCGGACGTTTGAAGCAGAGCTTGCCTCCCTCGCACCAAAGGGAATAGCACGCGAGATCAACTCGGGGATGCCGGTCGTTACGTGACATTCGCAGCTGGCGCACGAACTCGGTCAGGCGACGCTCGTCGGGGGCCTGGACGTCATGCCAGGCCAGCATGGTGCGCAACAGGTTGCGGGCGCGAGCCTCAGGCAGATCACGGAACAGGCTCAGAGGCAGAGGAAAGGCAGGTGGATTGGCGCCGAGATCCAAGAAAGCGAGATCGTCAAGCAAGGTTGCCGCTTCACCGAAGCGGCCGGCTGCGCCGGCAAGCTGCTCGCCTGCCTTCGGGAAGCGCGAGGCAAGCAGCGGGAGAACCTCGTGTCGCAGAAAATTTCGCGTGTATCGGCGATCGGCATTGCTGCCGTCCTCGATCCACACTACGCGGTGAGCACGCGCGTAAGCGAGCAGTTCGTTGCGTGTCAGGCCCAACAATGGGCGCAGCACGCGTCCGCGCGACTCGGGCATGCCGGCGGCTCCGCGCACGCCCGCGCCACGCAACAGATTATGCAGAACAGTTTCCGCCTGATCGTCGGCGTGGTGGGCAAGAAGAATCCATCGGATGGGCTGCTCGGCCAGCGCCTTGTGGCGCACGTGCCGCGCCGCCGCTTCGATGCCCTCACCCGTGTTGCGCGGAACCGCAACCCTGAGCACGGTCAGTGGAACGCTCAACTCCTGACAAGCCCGTGCACAGGAGTCGGCCCACTCATCGGCATTGCTGTGCAGCCCATGATGCACGTGGAGCGCCGAAATCGCCAATGCCGTGTCTTTCGCAACGCAGTTGGCGGCGTGCAGCAGGACCGTCGAATCGAGCCCGCCGGAAAAGCCTACGACGATGGAGTCTCCCGCCTTGGCGTAGCGGGACAGACAGGTGGCGACCGCCCGCAAGACGGGCTCAATGAATGGCTTGTTCCTTGAATCGACCATAACTCATCAGGCGCTCGAAGCGCCGCTCGATGAGCTCGCTTGTCGACAAGCCGGCAAGTTGCTTGAGGGCTTCCTGCAGGGACTTTTTGACGTTCTGTCCCACAAGACGATAGTCACGATGAGCGCCGCCGACCGGCTCGTTGATGATGCGGTCGATCAATCCAAGCGACTTGAGCCGGGGTGCCGTAATGCCCATGGTCTCGGCAGCCTCGCCGGCGCGCTCGGCACTCTTCCACAAAATCGAGGCGCAGCCCTCCGGCGAGATGACCGAATACGTCGAATACTGGAGCATCGCAACCACATCTGCGACAGCAATCGCCAAGGCGCCACCCGATCCACCTTCGCCAATTACCGTGGCAATCAGCGGCACCTTCAACTCGGTCATGACAGCCAGATTGCGGCCAATCGCTTCCGACTGCCCTCGTTCTTCTGCGTCGATACCAGGATAGGCGCCAGGGGTGTCTACAAACGTGAAGATCGGGATTCCGAACTTCTCCGCCAGACGCATCAGGCGCAAGGCCTTGCGATAGCCTTCGGGGCGGGGCATGCCGAAGTTCCGCTGGATTTTTTCTTTGGTATCGCGGCCCTTCTGGTGTCCGATCACCATGCAGGACTGCCCGTTGAATCGCGCCAGGCCGCCGACAATGGCATGATCGTCGGCGTAACTGCGGTCGCCGTGAAGTTCCTCGAAGTCGGTGAACACCAGATTCAGGTAATCGAGGGTATATGGCCGCTGCGGATGCCGGGCCACCAGGGCGCATTGCCACGGAGTGAGCTTGGCGTAGATCTCCTTGGTCAGACTCTGGCTTTTGGCGTCGAGACGAGAAATCTCCTCCGATATGTCGACAGCCGAATCGTCCTGCACGAATCGCAGTTGCTCGATCTTCGCTTCAAGTTCCGCGATTGGCTGTTCGAATTCCAGAAAGCTTGTTTTCATGAACGCATTTTAGCAGTCGCCAGCCGCATCGAGCTACCCGTCGGACTGCCTCCGCGCCCGAATCTGCGCGCGACGCCGCGATCGGTTGAAGGAGTGCCCCCAAAAGTAAAACCCCTCCACCGGCAATCCGGGGAGGGGTTTTAGGGGGAGTCTGGCGTTGACCTACTTTCTCACACGGTGAAGTGCAATATCATCGGCGCGGTCTCGTTTCACGGTCCTGTTCGGGATGGGAAGGGGTGGGACCGAGACGCTATGGACACCAGACTTGAAG
>JAOTRV010000014.1 GCA_030247575.1 Sulfuritalea sp. | reverse complement strand
CGCCGGCGAGGTCGGCTTCATCATTTCCGGCATCAAGGAACTCGATGCCGCCAAGGTTGGCGACACGGTGACCATCGCCGATCGCCGCGCCACCGAGCCGCTGGCCGGCTTCAAGGAAATCAAGTCGCAGGTGTTCGCCGGCCTCTACCCGGTGGAATCGAACCAGTACGACAGCCTGCGCGACTCGCTGGAGAAATTGAAGCTCAACGATGCCTCGCTGCACTACGAGCCGGAAGTTTCGCAGGCGCTCGGCTTCGGCTTCCGCTGCGGCTTCCTCGGCCTCCTGCACATGGAAATCGTGCAGGAACGGCTGGAACGCGAGTTCGACCAGGACCTGATCACCACCGCGCCGACCGTGGTGTACGAAGTGCTGATGCGCGACGGCACCACCATCCAGGTGGAAAATCCGGCCAAGCTGCCGGAAGTGCAGAAGATGGAGGAAATCCGCGAGCCCATCATCACCACCAAGATTTTCGTGCCGCAGGAATACCTCGGCGCGGTGATCACCCTGTGCGAGCAGAAGCGCGGCTCGCAGGTGAACATGGCCTATCACGGCCGCCAGGTGCAACTGACCTACGACATGCCGATGGCCGAAGTGGTGATGGATTTCTTCGACAAGCTGAAGTCCGTCTCGCGCGGCTACGCCTCGCTCGACTACGAGTTCAAGGAGTACCGGGCGGCCGATGTGGTCAAGCTCGACGTGCTGATCAACGGCGACAAGGTCGACGCCCTGTCGCTGATCGTGCATCGCGCCAACGCGCCGTATCGCGGCCGCGAACTGGCCGCCAAGATGCGCGAACTGATTCCGCGCCAGATGTACGACGTCGCCATCCAGGCCGCGATCGGCTCGACCATCATTGCCCGCGAAAACGTCAAGGCCATGCGCAAGGACGTGCTGGCCAAGTGCTACGGCGGCGACATCACGCGCAAGAAGAAGCTGCTGGAGAAGCAGAAGGCCGGCAAGAAGCGCATGAAGCAGGTCGGCAGCGTCGAGATTCCGCAGGAAGCCTTTCTTGCCGTGCTGCGCGTGGGTGACAAATGAACTTTGCCCTGATTCTCTTCATCCTCGTGATCGCCACCGGCATCGTCTGGTGCATCGACCATTTCTGGGCGCGCAAGAAGCGCCCGGCCGACGCCCCCGATCCGTGGTGGGTCGAATATGGCGGCAGCTTTTTCCCCGTGATCCTTGCCGTGTTCCTGCTGCGCTCGTTTCTTGTCGAGCCGTTCAAGATTCCGTCGGGCTCGATGATTCCGACCCTGCTGGTTGGCGATTTCATCCTGGTGAATAAATACACCTACGGCATCCGCCTGCCGGTGCTCAACAAGAAGGTCGTCGAGCTCAACTCGCCGCAGCGCGGCGACGTCGTGGTGTTCCGCTGGCCGCCGGACCCGACGCTCGACTACATCAAGCGCGTGGTCGGCCTGCCGGGCGACAGGATCGTCTATCGCAACAAGAAGCTGACCGTCAACGGCCGGGAGATCGCGCAGAAGAAGACCGACGATTACCTCGACCGCGACCGGCTGTTCTACACGCCGCGCTTCGTCGAAACCCTGGGCAGCGTCGATCACCACATCCTGATCGAACCCGAGGCGCCGCCCTTCGTGCAGCAGATCACCCGCTTTCCGCATGCGGACAAATGTCACTACAATAGCGAAGGCGTCAGTTGCGAGGTGCCGCCCGGGCACTATTTCATGATGGGCGACAATCGCGACAATTCGCAGGACAGCCGATTCTGGGGCTTCGTCCCGGACGAAAACCTGGTCGGCAAGGCTTTCTTCATCTGGTTCAACTTCGGCGATCTGAAACGGATCGGCTCGTTTCGCTAGGGGGTAACATGAAATTTCAGCGTGGTGTCAGTCTGAACGCTATCGTGCTCACCGGAGCGGCCCTTGCCCTGGTAGCCCTGCTCGCGATGAAGGCATTGCCTCCCTGGATGGAGTACGGCAACGCCGTCAAGGCAATCAAGGGCACCGCCACCGACGCCAGCCTCAAGGACGCGACGATGGCGCAAGTGCGGGCCGCGTACGGCAGGCGCGCCGACATGGATGATGTCAAGAGCGTTGCGCCGGCGGATCTGGACATCACCAAGGAAGGCGGCGAACTGGTGATCTCCTTCAAGTACGAAAAGAAGGTGCCCTTGTTCGCCAATGTCAGCATCCTGTACGACTTCGAGGCCACCAGCGCCAAACAATGAAGCCGCAGCGTCTGGAGGCGGCCCTTGGGCACGGCTTCGGCCGGCCGGAGTTGTTGCGTCAGGCGCTCACCCACCGCAGTTTCGGTTCCTCCCACAACGAACGTCTCGAATTCCTCGGCGACTCGGTGCTGAATTGCACCATCGCCGCAAACCTGTACCGGCGTTTCGGCGAGCTCAAGGAAGGTGAACTGTCCCGCCTGCGCGCCAGCCTGGTCCGGCAGGAAACGCTGGCCGACATCGCCCGCGGTCTGTCTCTCGGCGATTTTCTCCATCTCGGCGAAGGCGAACTGAAAAGCGGCGGCCCCGGGCGTCCGTCGATTCTCGCCGATGCGCTGGAGGCGATCGTCGGCGCGATCTATGTCGATGCCGGCTTCGATGCGGCGCGCGCCGTGATCGACCGGCTGTTCGAGCCGGCGATGGCCCGCATCGATCCCGGCAATCCCGGCAAGGATCCGAAAACCGCCCTGCAGGAAGTCCTGCAGGGGCGGCATCTGCCTCTGCCGCGCTATGGCCTGGTCGCCACGCGCGGCGAGGCGCATGCCCAGGAATTCGAAGTCGAATGCCTCATCCCGGAACTGGGCATCCGCAGTACGGGCAGCGGCGGCAGCCGCCGCATCGCCGAACAGCAGGCCGCGCAGCGGGCCATGGCAGAGATCAAACAATGAACCAGGCATTCCGCACCGGCTACCTGGCCGTCATCGGCCGGCCCAATGTCGGCAAATCGACCCTGACCAACCGCCTGGTCGGCGCCAAGGTCAGCATCACCTCGAAGAAGGCGCAGACCACGCGCCACCGCATCCACGGCGTGCTGACCACCGACGATGCCCAGTTCATCTTCGTCGATACCCCCGGCTTCCAGATGACGCACAAGAACGCGCTCAACCGGCTGATGAACCGCAGCGTGACCTCCACCTTCGCCGACGTCGACGTGATCCTGCTGGTGGTCGAAGCCGGCAACTGGGGCCAGGGCGAAAGCGAGATCCTGCGCATGCTGCCGGCCGGCACGCCGGTGGTGCTGGTGATCAACAAGATCGACCGCCTGGCCGACAAGGCCGCGCTGCTGCCCTTCATCGCCAAGGTTTCCGCGCTGCACGAGTTCGCCGAACTGGTGCCGGTGTCGGCCGAAAAAGGCCTCGGCGCCGCCGAGTTGCTGGCCACCGTCGCCCGCTACCTGCCGGAGGCGCCGCCGGTGTTCGATGCCGACGACATCACCGACCGCTCCGAGCGCTTCATGGCCTCCGAGATCCTGCGCGAGAAGCTGTTCCGCAACCTCGGCGAGGAACTGCCCTACGGCATCGCCGTCGAGATCGAGAAGTTCGAACAGGAAGGCGAGCTGCGGCGGATTCACGCCGCGGTGATCGTGGACAAGGCGGGGCACCGCGCCATCGTCATCGGCAAGGGCGGCGAGCGGATGAAGCGCATCTCGACCGACGCGCGCAAGGAAATGGAAACCCTGTTCGGCGGCAAGGTCTGGCTCGAGACCTGGGTCAAGGTCAAGGGCGGCTGGGCCGACGACGAGCGGGCGCTGAAATCACTCGGTTACGACTGACGCCGTGAGCAAGCGCGTCGACGGGCAGGCGGCCTACGTTCTGCACCTGCATCCCTACAGCGAAACCAGCCTGGTGGTCGACGTGTTCACCCGCGACCACGGCCGCGTGCCGTTGCTGGCGCGCGGCGCGCGGCGGCCGCGTTCCGCCATGCGCGGCATGCTTATGTCTTTCCAGCCGCTGGAGCTGGGCTGGTTCGGCGGCGGCGAGGTCAAGACCCTGGCCCGCGCCGAATGGCTCGGCGGCATGCCGCTGCTGGGCGGGCGCTGCCTGCTGCTCGGCTACTACCTCAACGAACTGCTGCTGAAAATGCTGCCGCGCGAGGATGCCCACGGCGCGCTGTTCGATGCCTACGCCTCGGCCTTGCGCGCGCTGGCCGCTGGCGGTGCCGACGCGCCGGAACTGCGCCGCTTCGAGAAGACCCTGTTGAAGGAACTCGGCTACGGCCTGACGCTCGACGTCGAAATGGAAACCGGCCGGCCGGTGGTGCCCGAAGGCGAATACACCTACCTGATCGAGCGCGGCCCGGTGCGCAGAGTCGACGCCGGCGAGACGGCGGCCGTCAGCGGCAAGACCCTGCTCGACATGGCGGCGGACGACTATGCCGATCCGCGCACGCGGCTCGAAAGCCGGCAACTCATGCGCCAGCTCATCGCCCATCATCTGGGCGGCAAACCGCTGCAATCGCGGCGGGTTTTCATGGAGTTACAGGAACTATGATCGAACTCGGCGTAAATATCGACCACGTGGCGACGGTGCGCGAGGCGCGCAAGATCCACGATCCCGATCCGGTCTGGGCGGCCGTCGAAGCGCACCTCGGCGGGGCCGACGGCATCACCGTGCATCTGCGCGAAGATCGCCGCCACATCCAGGACCGCGACGTGCGGCGCCTGCGCGAGCTGACCCATATCAAGCTCAACCTCGAAATGGCGGCCACCGGGGAGATGGTCGGCATCGCCTGCCACATCAAGCCCGAGATGGCCATGCTGGTGCCCGAAGGCCGGCACGAGATCACCACCGAAGGCGGGCTCGACGTGGCCGGCCAGGAAGCGCGCCTGCGCGACGTGGTGGCGCGACTCTCCCACGAGGGCATCGTCACCAGCGTCTTCATCGATGCCGAGCTGCCGCAGGTCGAAGCCGCCGCCCGCATCGGCGTGCGCGTCTGCGAAATCCACACCGGGCCCTATGCCCATGCCTTCTACAGCCACGGCCGCGATGCCGAAAGCGCGCCGGTGCTCGCCGAACTGGACAAGATCCGCGTCGCCGGCGCGGCCATCCGCGCCGCCGGCATGCGCTTCAATGCCGGCCACGCGCTCAACTACTTCAACGTGCAGCCCGTGGCGGCCTTGCCCGGCATCCGCGAATTGCACATCGGCCACGCCATCGTCAGCCGCGCGATCTTCGTCGGCATGCGCGAAGCCGTCGCCGAGATGAAGCGTCTCATGCGCGAGGCGCAATGTTAACGACCCACCCCCCGGCCCCCGCCCCCTGGGCGGGGGTGACGCCGGTTCGCGGGCGCTGCCCGCTCCGTGTGTTTGGCTCGCCGTCTCCTTGGGGCGGCCCGGCGGAGACGACCCAGTGATCCACGGCATCGGCACCGACATCGTCGCCGTTGCGCGCATGGCCGACTACTGGCAGCGCCACGGCGAGCGCGGGCTGGAGAAAATGCTGGCGCCCGACGAGCGCGAGGCCTGCCGCAATAGTCTTGATCCGGCGCGCTTCCTCGCCAAGCGCTTCGCCGCCAAGGAAGCGCTGGGCAAGGCGCTCGGCACCGGCGTGCGCGCCCCCGTGCTGCTGCCCGAGATCGCCGTCGGCCACGACGAACTCGGCAAGCCGGGTTTTGTTTTCGGGCCGGCGCTCGCCGCCCACCTCGCCGAACGCGGGCTGACCGCCCATCTCTCCATCAGCGACGAGCAGGACTACGCCGTCGCCTTCGTCATACTGGAAACACGATGACCACACTTCCCCTCGGCCCGCTGATGATCGATGTCGCCGGACTCGAACTGTCCGACCTCGAACGCGAACGCCTGATGCACCCGCTGGTCGGCGGTGTGATCCTGTTCAAGCGCAACTACCGCGACACGCAGCAACTCGCGGCCCTGTGCGCGGCGATCCACGCCCTGCGCATGCCGGCGCTGCCGATCGCCATCGACCACGAAGGCGGGCGCGTGCAGCGCTGTCGCGAAGGCTTCACGCATGTGCCGGCGATGCGCCGCCTCGGCGAACTGTGGGACCGCGATGCGGCCGCCGCGCGCACAGCCGCCGCCGACGTCGGCTACCTGCTGGCCGCCGAGCTGCGTGCCTGCGGCGTCGATCTTTCCTTCACCCCGGTGCTCGACCTCGACTGGGGCCCCAGCGGCGTCATCGGCGATCGCGCCTTCCACCGCGATCCGGTGGCGGTGGCCGAACTGGCCGGCGCCCTGATCGACGGCTTGCGCGCCGCCGGCATGGGCTGCTGCGGCAAGCATTTCCCCGGCCACGGCTGGGTCGCGGCCGATTCGCACCTCGCGATCCCGGTCGATGAACGCAGCCTGGCCGAGATGGCGCCCGACCTGGAACCCTACCGCCGACTCAGGCTCGATGGCGTGATGCCGGCGCATGTGATCTACCCGCAGGTCGACAGCCGCCCCGCCGGCTTCTCGCCGGTCTGGCTGGAGAAATTGCGCAAGGAATTCGGTTTCGACGGCGTCATCTTCAGCGACGACCTGTCGATGGAAGGCGCCAGCTTTGCCGGCGACATGGTGCATCGTGCCGATGCCGCCTGGAAGGCGGGCTGCGACATGCTGCTGATCTGCAATGCGCCGGATGCGGTGGCGCAGGTGCTGGCCAACTGGAAGCCGGCGCATGACCCGGTGCGCTCAGCGCGGCTGGCGCGGCTTACGCCGAGCGGCCGCTGGCAGCAGGATGCCGTGCGCTACGCGGCGGGCAGGGCGGTGGTGGAGAGTCTCACGGCCTGATTCATCGTGTGACCTGCGCCACCAGTTTGACGCCAAGCGCCGCGCACACTCGATTAACAGTATCGAAACGCGGCTGCGCATTGGGGCGCAAGGCCTTGTACAGCGCCTCGCGGGTGATGCCGGATGCCTTGGCAATCTCGCTCATGCCACGGGCGCGAGCGATGTCGCCCAGCGCCGCCGCCAGCAAGGCAGGATCGTTTTCTTCAAGAATCACGGTCAGGTACTCGGCCATCGCCTGATCGCTGTCGAGATGTTCGGAGAAATCAAAATCGGGTAGATTGGCAATGCTGATTTTCTTGGTCATGGATCACTCCTCGATGGTCGCGGCCTGCTTTATGGCATGGGCAATATCGGCGGCCTGTTTCGATTTGTCGCCGCCGCCCAGCATCACAATCAGCGTCACGCCGCGTTGCACGTAGTACATGCGCCAGCCCGGACCGAAATGCTCCCGCATTTCGAACACGCCTTCACCCACCGGCTTCACGTCACCCAGATTACCCAGTGCGGCCTTACGCAACCGGGCCAGCAGGCGGCGATGCGTCATGCCGTCCTTGAGGCCGTGCAACCATGCGTTGAATTCGTCTGTCCGCTTGATTGAAAACATGGACAAATAGTAATCGAACGATTACAGTATGTCAATTCTGGCGTCTGGCCGCTCCCCAGTTTTCGACAAGAGTCGGCGCTGGCGGCACGGTGAGCGGCACTAATTGATGCTGACTCTTTTAGCGATTCCTGGGGCCGAAGGCATCCGGGCGACTGCCTTCCGGGTCAGAGCATGAGCTGGCGGATGGAGCCGCAAACGGAAAGCAACTGCGGGCTGTCCATGCGACCGATGATCTGACGCACCACCGAGCCCATGACCTGTTGTACGCCGGCCAATCCAAGCTTCGCCGACTGTTCGACGAGAAAGCCCGGCTTGGCGAGCTTGAGCGGTGTGATGAAGTAGTAGTCCATGCCGCTGTCCGTCAACTCGATCACGAGATTCGAGAGTGCGTCGCGGTGCGTGGTGGCATCCCGGGCCCGCTCGATCGTGCCGAGCAGCGTCAGTGTCTTCTTGCGTAGCGCCTCGGAGTGATAGAAGCGAAGAAACGGCTTGAAAGCCGTAGTCGATTTCGCCGGCAGTTTGGACGACGGTTTGTCCTTCGCGGGAGCTGCGCCGTACATTTCAATAGTTCTTCAAATATTCAATCTGTTAAGAAAATTTAGTACGGCCTAAAACGTCAGCAATTCCGTCACTGCCGAAACCGGAGTCGGGACCGCGCCCCGGCTACCCGAAATGGATTAAACGATTTATCCGGCATTTTCGCAAGCAGGATTTCGCCGTCTCGCCGGCGCCGACTTCTTCGCTCAGGCTTCGATCCGGCCGACCTTGCTGCGCTGGTGGCGGTTGTTGGCGATCAGGGCGATCAGGACGATGGCGGCGCCCGTCAGTTCCAGCGCTTCCGGGCGGCGGCCCTGGGCGATGGCGATCAGGTAGGTGATGACCGGGGTGAAGTTGGCGAACAGGCCGGCGGAGAGGGGGCCGAGCTTGGCGACGCCCATGTTCCAGAACAGGATGCCGAACACCGAGACGCAGAAGACGATGAAGGTGAGCTGCGGCCAGACCTCGATCATTTTCGCCGTGGTCGGCGGCTGGCTGTGGCCGGCCAGCGTGGCGACGATCAGCGCGGCCGCGATGCCGAGGAGGCCGAGCGAGCAGGAGAGCGCGCTGTAGCGCACCGGCGACCAGCCGGGGAACTGCTGGCCGCCCAGGGTGTAGGCGGTCCAGAACAGCGAGGCGAGGAAGACGAGGCCGTTGCCCAGCGCGTCGCCGCCGACCAGTCGCGTCACGTCGCCCGCGGTGATGACGAACAGTTCGCCGAACAGCGCGAGGGCGATGGCGCCGAGCGTGAAGTTGTCGGGCCGGCGCTGCGTGCGCCACCACTGGAACAGCGCGACCTGGATCGGCCCCAGCGCGAGGATCATGCCGCTGATTTCGGGTCGCGTCAGCTTGAGGCCTTCGAGCAGGCAGACGCCGAAGCCGGCGAAGCCGAGGCTGCCGAACAGGGCGATCTTCCACAGGTGGCCTTCGGTGCGCAGGGCCGCCGCGCCTTCGCGCACCCAGAGCAGGCCGAGGAAGACCAGGGACGCGGCGGCGAAGCGCATCGCCGTGAGCCAGTAGGGATCGACCGCCTGCAGCGCCGATTTGCCGACCGGCAGGAAGCCGCCCCAGATGGCGATCACCAGCAGCATGTAGAGCGTGCCGCGGCGGTGGTCCTTGTGCGCCTGCGTCATGGCGTGCTCACAGGCGCAGCACGCCGCCGGCCAGGTGGCGTGATTCGGCGAGGCGGGCGAGGGTGGGCAGCAGGTTGAGGCCGCTTTCCTGCTTCAGGTGTTTGGCCGCGGCCTTGAGTTCGTCGAGAGTAGACGCCGGCGACACGGTGGTCGAGGCGATGGCGATGGCATTGCCGCTCTCGCAGGAGGGAAAGGCGATGGCATGGCCGTCGAAGGCTTCTGCGATGCGCTTGACGCTCTTGCCGAAATCCTTGCGCCGCGACAGCAGGTTCACGCACAGCAGGCCGCCGTCGGCGAGCCGGGCACGGCAGTCGAGATAGAAGGGCACGGTGTCGAGCCGGCCGGTGCGCGCCTCGGCATCGAAGCCGTCGATCAGGATCAGGTCGTAGCGCTGCTTCGACTCGACCATGAAGTCGGCGCCGTCGCCGTAGCGGATGTCGATGCGCGCGGGGTCGTCCGGCAGCTTGAAATACTGCCGGGCGACGGCCTCCACCTGCGGCTCGATTTCGATCACGGTGAGCTTGGCCTGCGGCCGGCAACGATAGAGAAACTTGGTGATCGATGCCGCGCCCAGTCCGACCTGCAGCACCTTGCGCGGCCAGTCGTCGCCGTGCAGCAGCAGCGGCACCATCATCTCGCGGGTGTAGTCCAGTTCCAGCGCGAAGGGCCGCGCGATGCGCATCGCGCCCTGTATCCAGCTCGATCCGAAATGCAGGTAGCGGACGCCGGCTTCCTCGCTGAGATTGATGTTCAATGCAGCAGCCGCCCGTCGGGCGGAAACAGCTCGTCGACGATCTCGGGGCCGAAGCGGTATTCGTGGCCGCAGATTTCGTCCTCGATGGAAATCATCTCGGCATCGGCCAGCATGGCTTCGAGCTCCTCGCGGCCCAGCGAGAGCAGCATGCTGCGCACTTTTTCTTCGTCGCGCGGACAGTGCCAGCTCGCCTGGCGCGGCGCGAAGAGGCGCACGCTCTCTTCGCCGAAGAGCCGCGTCAACAGTGTTTCCGGCGCCAGCGCGAGCTCTTCGGGGCGCACCGTGCCGGCCAGTTGCTCGATGCGGTTCCAGCCGTCCGCATCGCGCCGGTCGGCGTCCGGCATTTTTTGCAGGAACAGGCCGCAGGCGCTGTCGGCCGTCGCCGCCAGCCAGAGGCGGGTCGGCTGCTGTTCGGATTGCGCCAGGTAGTTCTCGAACACCTGCGCCAGCGTGCCGCCGACGATCGGCACCACGCTCTGGTAGGGCGTCTCGGCCGTTTTCGGCTGCAGCGTCAGGACCAATTGGCCGTCGCCGAGCAGGCTGCCGACGCCGGCGATGTGGGTCGCGGCGTCGGCGGCCAGCTCGCTCTTGGCCATGCCGCGCAATTGCAGCTGCTCGTTGCAGTCCATCACCAGCATCGACACCGGGCCGTGGCCCTGCAACTGGAAGCTCAGGCGCCCGGGCGTCTTCAGGTTGCTGCCCATCAACGCCGTGACGGCGGCCAGTTCGCCCAGCAGGTCGCGCACCGGCGTCGCGTAGCGGCGCCGCCCGGTCATCGCCGCCCAGGAGGGGCCGAGCTGCGCCAGCGCACCGCGGATGTCGAGATCTTCCAGCAGGAAGGGATGAACCGCATCCATTGGACGCTCAGCGCACGAAGCTGTCGAATACTGTCGGGTCGAAGCCGACGAGAACTTGCCCGGCCTCGTTTTCCGTCACGGGCCGGCGGATCACGCTGGAGTGTTCCATCATCAGCGCCACGGCCTGGCCTTGCGTCGTGATGGCCTGCTGTTCGGGTGTCAGCTTGCGCCAGGTGGGACCCTTGGTATTGACCAGCGCCTGCCAGCCCAGGGTGCGGCACCAATGCACCAGCCGCTCGCGCGGTACGCCCTGTATCTTGTAGTCGTGGAATTCGTAGCCGATGCCGTTGGAATCGCACCAGGCGAAGGCCTTCTTCATGGTGTCGCAATTCTTGATGCCGTAGATTTTGATCATTGCAGGGCGTGGAGCAGAACCGGGGAGTGGGATGGCGAATCATAACAAACGGGGCATAATCGACCGCCATGGATAGCCCCAACATCCCCCTGCGCAGCGAGGCGCAGCAGCGCGCCGACGAGATCGGAATCTTCAACACGGAGCTGGCCCGGCTCGAAGCCGAGGGTGTGCTGCGGCTCGATCCGGCCCAGCGGCAGGCCGTGCGCGACCACCAGGCGGCGCTGCTCGCCGGTTTCGCCGGGCGCTTCGACATCGACCGCGACCTTCAGGCCAAGCAGCTCTCGCTGGGCATGCGGGTGGCGTCCTTCCTCGGCGCGCTGGCGCTGGCGGCGAGCGTGTTCTTCCTTTTCCACCAGTTCTGGGGGCACTTCGACGAGACCGCCCAGGTCGCGATCCTGCTCGGCGCCGCGCTCGCCAGCATGGGGCTGGCGATCTGGATCCAGACACGCGACGCCTCGGGCTATTTCACCAAGCTGGCGGCGCTGGTGGCCTTCGCCTGCTTCGTGCTGAACCTGTCCATGCTCGGCCAGATATTCAACATCACGCCCACCGACCGCGCCCTGATCCCGTGGGGCGCGCTGGCCTTCCTGCTGGCCTATGCCTGCGATCTGCGCCTCCTGCTGGCGGCGGGCATCTGCTGCGTGATTGCCTTCGTCGGCTCCCGCGTCGGCGAATGGAGCGGCATCTACTGGCTGCATTCCGGCGAGCGGCCGGAGAATTTCTTCCCCGTCGCGGCGCTGCTGTTCGCCATCCCGGCCCTGGTCGCGCACCGCCGTCTTTCGGGCTTCGCGTCGATTTACCGCATCTTCGGCCTGCTCTGCCTGCTGGTGCCGATGCTGGTGCTCGGCCACTGGGGCTATGGCAGCTATCTGGCCGGCTACGAGCTCGAGCAGCGCACCATCGAACGCAGCTACGAGCTTGCAGGATTCGTCGCCAGCGCCCTGGCGATCTGGGCCGGTGCGCGCCGGCAGTGGCCGGATACGGTCAACACCGGCATCACCTTCTTCGTCATCTTTCTCTACACCAAGTTCTTCGACTGGTGGTGGGACGTCATGCCGAAGTACCTGTTCTTCCTGGTGCTCGGTCTCGTGGCGATCCTGATCCTGCTGGTTCTGAAGCGCCTGCGCCGGGTCGGCCAGGCCGCGGAGGGCGCGCGATGAAGCTCACGCCCTGGAAGACGCTCGCCGCCGGCGCACTTTTGATCCTGCTGGCCAACGCCGCGGCGCTGACCGGCGTCTACCTCAATCGCAGCGGCGAGCCGGAAAGCCGCCTGACGCTTTCGCAGCGCGAGCTGAACATGCCCTGGGGTTGGGGCATGGCCAAGGAGAACAGCGGGCTGGCCGTGGGGCTGAACTGGCGGGTCAACGACGCCAGCGCCGGCGAATACTCCGGCGGGGGCTTCCGGGGCGGCACGCCGGAATGGCTCGATGAAGTGCAGATGGCTGCGCTCGGCTTCGATACGGCCGCATTGGCGGATGCCGATGCGGGACGCCGCCGCTTCGAGCGCCAGTTGCCGCGCGAAGTATTGCTGGTGCTCGAACTGGCCGGCCCGGCCTGGCAGAAGGCGCTGGAGCGGGCGCGGCAGAACGCCGCCGGCCATGAAGCCGCGAAGCTGGCGAACGCCGACAGCAAGGAGTTCGCTGCGAAGGCCAAGCGCGCGCAGGAGCAACTGATGCGCGAGGAGAATCTGAATAGCCGGCTCTTTGCCATCGGTGCCGGACTCGACCGCGAGGCCCTGCGCGCCAGATACCCTGATCGCAGCCGCTATCTGATTCTCAAGGGCACGCTGCGTCCGCGGCTGACGATGCACGACAAGAAAACGCGGGTTACCGGCCATGTCAGCGCGCTGGCCGTGACGCAGATCAACGTCCCGCATGCCATGCGCCCGACGCTGGAACCGGCGCTGCGCGCCGTCAGGCGCACGGTCGATGCTCCAGGTCCGTACTTCGAAGTGACGCTCGCCGTTGGCCAACGCCTGGAACCGTGGATAGAGTCGGTGCGGGTGGCACGCTGAGCTGAGCCGTGGAAGCCGCAAACACGGCATAATCGGCTGCATGAACACATCCATTTTCCTGCGCCGCATCCTGCCTGTTCTGCTTGTTCTCGCCCTCGCGGCCGGCGGGTTTTTCTGGACCACGCGCGCCAAGCCGGTGAGCGTGGTGCTGAAACCGGTCAGTCGCGGCAACGTCGAATCCACGGTGGTCAACACCCGCGCCGGCACGGTCGAGGCCTGCCAGCGCACCAAGCTGTCCACCATCATGGGCGGCCGCATCGAGTTCCTCGGCGTCAAGGAAGGCGACAAGGTGAAGAAGGGCCAGCTCCTGATGAAGCTGTGGAACGACGACCAGAAGGCGCAGCAGACGCTGGCCGAAGCCCAGCGCACCACGGCGATGCAGCGCGTGAAGGAGGTCTGTACCACGGCTGCCAGTGCCGGGCGTGAGGCCGAGCGGCAGACTTCGCTGCGGACCAGGGGCTTTGTTTCCGAGGCCAGGGAGGACTCCGCGCGCAGCGAGGCGGACGCCCGCCGTGCCGCCTGCGACACGGCGCGTGCCGATGTCGTGCAGGCCGCAGCGCGGATCAGTGTGACGAAGGTCGAGCAGGCTCGCATGACGCTTTATGCGCCCTTCGACGGCATCGTGGCGAATATCGTCGGCGAGCTCGGCGAGTATTCGACGCCCTCGCCGCCGGGCGTGCCGACGCCGCCGGCCATCGACCTGATCGACGATTCCTGCCTCTACATCAATGCACCGATGGATGAAGTCGATGCGCCCAGGATCAAGGTCGGGCTGCCGGTGCGCGTCTCGCTCGATGCGATGCCCAAGCAGCCGCTGCAGGGCAAGGTGCGTCGCGTGGCGCCCTATGTGCTGGCCGTGGAGAAGCAGGCCCGCACGGTCGATGTCGAAGTGGATTTCGAGAGGCCGGCGACGGGGAGCCTGCTGGTCGGCTACAGCGCCGACGTCGAGATCGTGCTCGACACGCGGCCCAATGTGCTGCGCGTGCCGACGGCGGCGCTGATCGAGGGCAGCCGGGTGATGATCCTGAATGCCGATACCGGCAAGCTCGAAGAGCGCAAGGTCAAGGCCGGCGTCGCCAACTGGGAGTTCACGGAAATCGTCGAAGGCCTGGCCGAGGGCGAGCGCATCGTCACCTCGCTGGAGCGCGAGGGCGTGAAAGTCGGCGCCCGCGCCACGGCGGACGAAAAATCGAAATGACGGCTTTACCCCCGCCCCCTTTTCCGGGAAAAGGGGTGACTGTAGTTCAGCCGCTGCGCGGCTTCCGGGCTGGACACTGAGCATGAGCGTCATCCAACTGGCCGGCATCGAGCGCGTCTTCCATCTCGGCGACAGCACGGTGCATGCGCTGACCCATCTCGACGTCGGCATCGACGCCGGCGAATACGTGGCCATCATGGGGCCTTCCGGTTCGGGGAAATCCACGCTGCTCAACCTGCTGGGCCTGCTCGACCGGCCCAACGCCGGTTCGTATCACCTCGAAGGCCGCGACGTGACCACGCTGACGCCGGACGAGCAGGCCGCCGTGCGCAGCCGGCGCATCGGCTTCGTGTTCCAGAGCTTTCACCTGGTGCCGCGCCTCACCGCGGCGGAGAACATCGGCCTGCCCATGATGCTGGCCGGCATCCCGGCGGCGGAGCGGGCGCAGCGGGTGACGCAGGCGTTGAACGACTTCGGCCTGGCGCCGCGCGCCGACCATCGCCCCGACCAGCTGTCCGGCGGCCAGCGGCAGCGCGTCGCCATCGCCCGCGCCACCATCATGCAGCCGGCGGTGCTGCTGGCCGACGAGCCGACCGGCAACCTCGACCGCGCCACCGGCGACGACGTGATTCATCTGCTCGAAACGCTCAACGGGCGCGGCATGACGCTGATCATCGTCACCCACGACCAGAAGATCGGCAGCCGCGCGCGTCGCCAGTTGCTGATGGAAGACGGGGCGCTCAAGAGCGACAGTGCGCGACCTTCCGTGGCGACGTGAATGCGAACGTCCGCAAACGACACTCCCGTCATTCCGGCGGAAGCCGGAATCCAGGAGGCCGATCGGCTCGCGGGGAACCGACAATGCATTCACGAACTGGATTCCGGCTTCCGCCGGAATAGCCTGCCCCGGACTCGATCCGGGGACGAGTTCAGGGGATCGCACCATGCGTAATGCCGACGTCCTGCGCTTTGCCCGCGATGCGGCGGCGGGCTATCCGCTGCGCACCTCGCTGTCGGTGCTGGCCATGGCCATCGGCGTCGCCGCCGTGGTGGTGCTGACCGCGCTGGGCGACGGCGCGCGGCGCTATGTCGTCAATCAGTTCTCCTCGCTGGGCAGCAACCTCGTCATCGTCCTGCCCGGGCGCTCGGCCACCGGCGGCTTCAGTCCGGCCAATGCGCTGACCACCACGCCGCGCGACCTGACGGTGGACGATGCGTTCGCGCTGACCCGGCTGCCCTCGGTACGGCGCGTGGCGCCGCTGACGGCGGGAAACTCGGAGATCAACGCCAACGGGCGGCT
The DNA here is from genome assembly GCA_030247575.1 of Sulfuritalea sp. Taxonomy (GTDB): domain Bacteria; phylum Pseudomonadota; class Gammaproteobacteria; order Burkholderiales; family Rhodocyclaceae; genus Sulfuritalea. The sequence goes on along the minus strand of JAOTRV010000014.1, from coordinate 88,127 downwards.
GCGCGAAGTCGTGGTGGCCGGCACATCCTCGACCTATATCGACATCCGCAGTTTCAAGATGGCGGCGGGCCGGTTCCTGCCGGCAGCCGACTGGAACCGCGGGGCGCCGGTGGCCGTGATCGGTTCCAAGATCCAGGAGGAGATCTTCGGCGGCCGTTCGGCGGTGGGGGAGCTGATCCGCCTCGGGGACCGGCGCCTGCGCATCGTCGGCGTGCTCAAGTCGGTCGGGCAGGGACTGGGCATGAACACCGACGAAGTCGTCTTCGTCCCGGTCGGCGTGGCCCAGAGCCTGTTCAACACCAATACCCTGTTTCGCGTCCTGATCGAGGCCAGGAGCCGCGACGAGCTGGAGGCGGTCAAGCGCGAGGTGATGGCGGCGCTCAAGGCGCGCCATGGCGGCGAGGAAGACATCACGGTGATCACGCAGGACGCGGTGCTCGCCACCTTCGACCGGCTGCTGCGCGCACTGACGGCGGCGGTGGCCGGCATCGCCGCCATCAGCCTGGCGGTGGCCGGCATCCTGGTCATGAACGTGATGCTGGTGGCCGTGACCCAGCGCACGGCCGAAATCGGCCTGCTCAAGGCGCTCGGCGCGCGCGCCGCGACGATCCGCGACGCCTTCCTCGCCGAGGCCGCGATGCTGTCGCTGGTCGGCGCGCTGACCGGCTACGGCCTCGGCCTGTTCGGCGCCTTCGTCCTGCGCCAGATTTACCCGGTGTTTCCCGCCTATCCGCCGGACTGGGCCGTGGTCGCGGCGCTGGGCACCGCGCTCGGCACCGGCCTGCTGTTCGGCATCATGCCGGCGCGGCGGGCGGCAAGACTTGATCCCGTGCAGGCGTTGATGAAGCATTGACGATGACTACCTATCCCCCAGCCCCTTTCCCAAGGAAAGGGGGGACCAAGGTTCAGCCGCATTGCGGCTTCCATAGGTCACGCTTCGGCCCCCCTTGGGGCGGCCCGGCGGAGGGCCGGTAATGCTGCTCACCGACTCCCTCGCCCTCGCCATCCGCGCCATCAGCTCGCAGCGCCTGCGCAGCTTCCTGACGCTGCTCGGCATCGCGGTCGGCATCGCCGCGGTGATCCTGCTGACCTCGATCGGCGAGGGCATCCATCGCTACGTGCTGGCCGAGTTCACCCAGTTCGGCACCAACGTGATCGGCGTCCATCCCGGCCGCACCAAGACCGGCGGCGCCACGACCGGCCTGCCGAGCAGCGCGCGGCCGCTGTCGCTGGAAGATGCCGAGGCGCTGAAGCGCCTGCCCAATGTGGTCGCCGTCACCCCCAGCGTGTTCGGCAATGCCGAAGTCGCCGGCAACGGCCGCGTGCGGCGCGTTTCGGTCTACGGCGTCGGGCCCGGCCTGCTCGTGGTGTTCCGGGCCAAGGTGCGCAGCGGCCTGTTTCTGCCCGACGAGGAGGCCGGCGCCGCGCGCGCCCAGGTGGTGCTCGGCCCCAAGCTGAAGAACGAACTGTTCGGCGCCGAGAATGCGCTGGGGGCGCGGGTGCGCATCGGCGGCCTGCAGTTCCGCGTGATCGGCGTCATGGAGGCGAAGGGCCAGTTTCTCGGCATCGATCTCGACGACACGGCTTACATTCCGGCGGCGCGCGCCCTCGAGCTGTTCAATCGCGAAGGCCTCAACGAAATCAACCTCTCCGTGGCCGAAGGGGTGCCTGCGGCGAGCGTGGTGGTTGCCGCCAGGGAAGTGATCAAGGCCCGCCACGGCCGCGACGATGTCACCATCATCAGCCAGGAAGAAATGATGAGCACGCTGTCGAACATTCTCGACGTGCTGACCATGGCCGTCGGCGCGCTGGGCGGCATCTCGCTGCTGGTCGGCGGCGTCGGCATCGTCACCATCATGACCATCGCCGTCACCGAGCGCACCAACGAGATCGGCCTGCTGGTCGCGCTCGGCGCGCGGCGGCAGACCATCCTCGGCCTGTTCCTCGGCGAGGCCGTGGCGCTCGCCGCGATCGGCGGCTTGGTCGGCCTGCTGCTCGGCATCGGCCTGGCGCAGACCATCAGCTTCTTCGTCCCTGCCCTGCCGGTGCATACGCCGCTGTCCTTCGTGGTGCTGGCCGAGACGCTGGCTGCCGCCATCGGGCTGGCCGCCGGCGTGCTGCCGGCGCGGCGCGCGGCGCTTCTCGATCCGGTCGAGGCCTTGCGGACGGAGTAGGGCGAAAGTCGGTGCTGGTGAGACGGCGATTCACGCTGCAATATTAGTTATTGATCCGGCATCAGTGAGCTTGGAACTGCCGTTCGGGCTGAGCCTGTCGAAGCCCTGCGCGCCCTTCGACAAGCTCAGGGCGAACGTTCAAGCAAGTTGCGGCCGGCTTAATAACGAGAAGCCGATCCCAAATCGCTCCAAGTCGCGACGCCAAATCGCTTTGCAAACCTACGCTGCACGCTCAAGCGGAAGCTCCCAGCCGGGAAACACCAGCACGGCGGGATGGCATTTGAGGGCGCGAGCAAGAACCTTCGCGCGCTCCACACCCAGATTCACTCGACCGTTCTCGATGGCCGAAATGGTGGCTTGAGGAATACCCGTGAGTTCGGAAAGCTGGCTCTGTGTGAGTTCCTGGAGTTCGCGCAGGATACGAGCAGACTCGCCCACAGAGATCTCGGCTCGTTTTTTCGCCGGACGGAAGTCTTTCATTTCATGGTCTCCTGTAATCGTGGGCGGTCACTTGCACAACCTGGATCAGCAACACATTGGCGACAACCCGGTAAATCACCCGCCACTCAAGGCCGAGTCGGGAAGACCGATGGCCTTTCCATTCACCCGACAGAGCTTCGTCGTGAAACCCCTTGATGGCTCGCAATCCGGGTGGCTCCGACACTCTGGCAATGTCTTTCCATATCTCGTAGCGTTTCAGAACCTCAATAAGTGTGGAAGCCGAGAGTTGCTTGTCGACGCGACGGTGTTCTTCGATCTGCCACATGCTTTATTATGCATATACCAATAATGGTATGTCAAGTGCGCTCATTGGCGAATGCGGCGAGACAGAGGAATGCCCACCACGCGTAGAATTCACAAACTGGGAACATCCGATGGGTAAGCTCGCAGCCATGCTGAACGGCGGCACCACACTGCAGGAAGGCGTTGCCCTGCAACGCGCGGCACTGAAGAAAATCATCGAGGAGCCGTTGCGTTGCGCGGCGCAGGCCGTGGCGGCCCCCTGGGGCGACCGCGCGCCTCGATGCCGAGCTGGCCCGCCTGTTTCCCGGGGTGCCCCATTGCCGCTATCTTTACGCCATGAATATCGACGGCGTGCAGATTTCCGACAATGTCGGCGCCGGCGGCATCAACGAGGCCGATTTCGGCTGCGACCGCTCGCATCGGCCCTACATGCGCGAATCCCAGCCGGCCACGGGTTTTTTGCTTTCGCGCTCCTACATCACCCTGCGCGACCGGCGCCCCGGGCTGACCGCCATCCAGCTGGTGCGCAGCGCCGCCGGTGCCGCGCTCGGCTTTCTCGGCGCCGATTTCTATCTCCACGACCTGCCGCTGACGCGCGAGCGTTTCGAGGAAAAGCGCCAGTGGCGGCAACTGCGCGGCGATCCGTCGATCCGCAGCCAGGTCTTCCACCAGACCCGCAGCGAAAGCGAGATGGATCGCCAGTTGAAGACCGTGCTCGGCGTCGTCGAGGAGCTGATGGTCGATCACGGCATGTACCACATCATGCTGCACTTCTCGAGCAGCCGCGCGGTGTATTGGATGCTCGACGATCCCTACCGCTACCGCCTGTTCGATATCCATGCGCTGGTCGATCCGGACACCTGCCTCGCCTATCCGAAGCACGCCTATCCGGCCGATGCGCTGGTGCCGAAGGAGCGCATCCGCGCCATCCTCGACACGCTGAGCTCGCTGCGTTTTATCGACGAGACTTTCTATCTGCGCACCGGCACGCTGAACCTGTTCAACGGCATGGTCGGCCTGACCTTCTCCTGCGACGGTTCCCACTACATGCCGTGGGACGAGTTCCTCAAGATGGACGTCGCGTTCTGGATGGGGACGGTTTAGGGCGCGACTAGCGCGAGTGCAGCTTGCGGATCAGCTCGCCGTGGTCGGGCAGCGCCTGCGCGAGTTGAAGGTTGGCGGCCTTGATCTGCTGCATGGCCTGCCAGGCGCGTTCGCCGTCCATCTGCGCGGCCATGGCGTGCGGGGTCTGCGGCAGGCGGCCGAAGCCCGTGGCGAGCGAATAAAAGCTGGTGTCGACGAACAGCGAATTGCGCTGCCATTCGACGAGGCCGGTGCGGTCGTAGAGTTCCAGCGTTCCTGCCAGCGCATCGGATGGCGTCACGGCACGTGCGGCGCGCCAGAACCCGGTGTCGTCGCGCCGGCCGAGCAGGTAGTGGAGGACGATGAAATCGCGCGATTCGTCGTATTCGCGGGCGACCTTGCGGTTGTACTGGCGGATCAGCACCGGGTCGAAGCCGGTGTCGGGGAAGCAGTCGAGCAGCAGCTCGACGCTCTTTTGCGCGAGATAGATGCCGGTGGATTCGAGCGGTTCGAGGAAGCCGGCGGAGAGGCCGATGGCGACGCAGTTCCTGACCCAGAAATTCTCGCGGCGGCCGACCTTCATCGCCAGGTGCATCGGGGCGGCGTCCGGCGCGCCGAGATGGGCTTTCAATTCTTCGGCGGCCTGCTCCTTCGAGAGGAAGCGGCTGGAATAGACGTAGCCGTTGCCGGCGCGGTGGCGCAGGGGAATGCGCCAGCACCAGCCGGCCTTGAGCGCGGTGGAGCGGGTGTAGGGATGGAAGTCGTCGTCGTGCGGCAGGGGCAGCACGGCGGCGCTGTCGCACAGCAGCTGGTCGCCCCAGTCGATGAAGCGATCGCCGAGGCTGCCCTCGATCAGCCGCGCGGCGAAGCCGCTGCAATCGATGAACAGGTCGGCGTGCAGGGCGCCGCTGGCGGCGGTATCCACACGGCTGATGAAGCCGCGCGCGTCGAGGCCGACGTCGCACACGTCGTCGATCAGATGGCGCACGCCGCGGCCGGTCGCCACGTCGCGCAGGAAGCCGGCGAAGGCGCGCGCGTCGAGGTGGTAGGCGTAGGCGCCCTGCTGGATGATCGCCGAGCGCGCCCGCGGGTCGCCCTCGAGCGGATGCGGCCCGCGATGCATGTCGCCGAGCAGGGCCTGCAGCGAGTACGAGACGTAAGGCGAAGCCTCGCGGCCGGCCTGGCGCTCGCGCAGCCAGTGGTGGAACAGCGGCAGGCCGCCGATCTGCGGCGCGCCGACGTAGCCGAAGGGATGCCAGGCTTCGTCAACGCCGTGATGCCCGCCGTGCTGCCCGCCGTGCTGCCAGTCGATGAACTTGATGCCGAGCTTGTAGGTGGCGCTGGTGGCGCGCATGAAGGCCGCCTCGTCGATGCCCATCGCGCGCAGGAAGGCGACCAGCGGCGGCACCGTGGCTTCGCCGACGCCGATGGTGCCGATCGTCTCGGATTCGACCAGGGTGATGCGGCACAAGGCGGGGTCGAGGTAGCGGTTGAGGAAGGTCGCAGCGACCCAACCGGCGGTGCCGCCGCCGACGATCAGGATGTTCTTGATGGGTGCTGGCATCGAAGTTCCATGGCAAATGCGTGAGCGCGCAGGATAGCAAATCGCGCGGAGTTACAATGATTGCTCTGCGCGCCGCGCTTTTCTTTCCGGGTCCGCCGCTTATGAACACATCTGTCTCCGATCTCGTCCGCTCGCTGTGCACCGGCTTGCTGCTGGCCGCGCTTCTGGCTGGCTGCGCCACCAATCCGGTGACGAAGAAGTCCGAGCTGAGTTTCGTCTCGGAGCAGCAGGAAATCAGCATGGGGGCCAAGCAATATGCGGCGAATCAGCAGGAGGCCGGCGGCAAGTTCATCCTCGATCCGGCGCTGACGGCCTATGTCAATGAGGTGGGGCAGAAGCTGGTCAAGGTCAGCGACCGGCCGAACCTGCCCTTCGAGTTCACCATCATCAATGACTCGGTGCCGAATGCCTGGGCCCTGCCGGGCGGCAAGCTGGCGATCAATCGCGGACTGCTGACCGAGCTGAAGAGCGAGGCCGAACTGGCTGCGGTGCTGTCGCACGAAATCGTACACGCCGCCGCGCGCCATGGCGCCCGTTCGGTGGAGCGGGGAACGCTGCTGGCCGCCGGAGCGACGATCATCTCGGTGCTAAGCGCCGACAAGAATTATTCCAATCTGGTCGACTTCGCGGCCCAGGGCGGCGCGACGCTGATCCACTTGCGCTTCAGCCGCGAACACGAACTGGAAGCCGATCATTACGGAATGAGCTACATGCTGCGCGCCGGCTACGACCCGAAGGCGGCGGTGGAATTGCAGGAAACCTTCGTGCGCCTGTCGGGCGAGAAGAAGTCCAACTGGCTGACGGGGATGTTCGCCACCCATCCGCCGTCGCAGGAGCGCGTCGACGCCAACCGGAAAATGGCCGCAAGCCTGCCTGGCAATCTGTTCCGCGGCGAGGATGTCTACAAACGCAAGCTGGCCTTCCTGATCAAGTCGAAGCCGGCCTATGCGGCGCATGACGAAGGCCGCAAGGCGCTCGATAAGGACCCGGCGCAGGCTCTGGCGAAGGCCGATCAGGCGATCAGGCTGGAGCCGCGCGAGGCGATGTTCCATGCCCTGCGCGGCGACGCCCTGAGGAAGCTCGGCCGCGCGGCGGAGGCCGAACACGAGTACGGCGAGGCGATCAAACGCAACGACGATTACTACGCCTACTACCTGAACCGCGGCATCACGCGCAACCACCTCGGCAACAAGCCCGGGGCGCAAGCCGACCTCGAGCGCGCCAACGCGCTGCTGCCGACCGCCGCCGCCCATTACATGCTGGGCAACCTGGCGCAGGGCGCCAACGATCGCGCGAAGGCCATCGAACACTTCCGACTGGCCGCCGACTCGGATTCGGAGGTCGGCAAGCGCGCCGGTGCGTCGCTGGCCCGCCTCGACCTGCCGCGCAATCCGGGCAACTATGTCCAGGTCGTGCCGGTGGCGGACAACAGCGGCAATCTAGGCCTGCGCGTGACCAATCGCAGCCCGGTCGCGCTGCGCAATCTGCGCGTCGCCGGCGGCGTGCAGAACGGCAGTTTCTACCGGGAGTATTCGCTGTCCGGCACGTTGGCGCCGGGGCAGTCGGTCGTGGTGGCGATGGGTGCGCGGCTGGCCGAGCTCAACGTCGGGCTCAACCGCGTCGCGGGGCAGGTGCGCGCCGCCGAAGTTGCCGAATGAGCGGCCGCAAGAGGCCGCGAGCCTAGACCAGCCCGTTCATCAACTGCACATTCACCGTGTCGCCGGCGTCTACTGTCCCGCGCTCGTGTTCGAGCACGATGAAGCAGTCGGCATCGGCCATCGAACGCAGCACGCCCGAGCCCTGCGCGCCGGTCGGGCGCACGCACCACTCGCCGTTTTCCCGGAAAAGGATGCCGCGCTGGAATTCGGTGCGGCCGCGGCCCTTCTTCATGGCCTCCACGCAGCGCGCGGGAAAGGCCTGGAAGGACGGAACGGGATCGAGGCCGGCCAGCTTGAGGATTGCCGGCCGCACGAACTGGTAGAACGTCACCATCACCGCCACCGGATTGCCCGGCAGGCCGAACAGCCAGGCGCCGGGGCGATCGGCGCCATCCGGTTGAATGCGGCCGAAGGCCATCGGGCGGCCGGGCTTCATGGCGATTTTCCAGAACGCCACTTCGCCGAGCTGGGTCATCAACTGTTTGATGAAGTCGGCTTCGCCGACCGAGACGCCGCCGCTGGTGATGATCGCGTCGGCGCAGGCGGCCGCTTCGCGGAAGGCCGCTTCGAGCGCGGCCGGATCGTCCCTGACGACGCCCATGTCGATCACGTCGCAGCCGAGCCGCGTGAGCATGCCCCACAGCGTGTAGCGGTTGCTGTCATACACGGCGCCTTCACTCAACGGAGCGCCGATCGAACACAACTCGTCGCCGGTGGAAAACAGCGCGACGCGCACGCGGCGGCGCACCGAGACTTCGCCGATGCCCAGCGACGCGATGATGCCGATCTCGGCCGGGCGCAGCTTCCTGCCGGCGGGTATCGCGGGGCGACCGGCCTGCAGGTCTTCGCCGGCGCGGCGGGTGTTCTGCTCGCGGCGCTGGCCGGGCGGGATGATGACCGCATCACCTTCGACGCGAACCACTTCCTGGATTACCACGCAGTCGACAGCTTGCGGCAGGATCGCGCCGGTCATGATCCTCACCGTCTCGCCGGCGCCGACTTTGCCGTCGAAGGCACGCCCGGCGAAGGCGGTGCCGATGTTGTTCAGGCGCGTCTCACCGCTGGTGGCAAGATCGTCGAAGCGCACGGCCCAGCCGTCCATGGCCGAGTTGTCGTGGCTCGGCACGTCGATCGGCGAGATGACGTCCTCGGCCAGCACGCGATCCAGCGCCTGGCGCACGAACACTCGCTCGTGGCCGGTGACGGGGCTCAGGAGGTCGAGTATCAGCTCGCGCGCGCGATCGACGTGCAGCGAGTTCGGGTCGTAATTGTCGGCGCAGGACAGGGTCTGGAGGACGGAGGTCATGACGTAGGGCGAAGCAGCGGAATTTGCGTGGAGTCTAACCGCCGATATAGGACATTTCGATCTTGCCGCGGCCGGTGGCGCTGGCAACTGCGGCGGTGGCGGCGGTGCGGATTTCCGAATAGCGGTCGTCGCGGCTGCGCCAGACGGCGGCGATTTCACGGCGCAGCGCCTCGTCGCCGGCGCCATGACGCAGCAGGGCGCGCAGGTCGTGGCCGGCTTGGGCGAAGAGACAGGTGTAGAGCTGGCCCTCGGTGGACAGGCGGATGCGGGTGCAGCTGGAACAGAAGGCCTGGGTCACGGATGAGATGACGCCGATCTCGCCGCTGCCGTCCTTGTAGCGCCAGCGCTCGGCCACTTCGCCGGCATAGTTGGCGTCGATGGCTTCGAGCGGAAACTCGGCGGCGATGCGGGCGATGACGTCGGCGGAGGGCAGCACTTCGTCCATGCGCCAGCCGTTCGAGCTGCCGACGTCCATGTACTCGATGAAGCGCAGGATGTGGCCGCTGTGGCGGAAGTGGCGCACCAGCGGCAGGATCTGGTCGTCGTTGCTGCCGCGCTTGACCACACAATTCACCTTGACCGGCGCCAGGCCGACGGCCGCGGCGGCGGCGATGCCGTCGAGCACGTCGCCGACCGCGAAATCGACGTCGTTCATGCGCTTGAAGACGGCGTCGTCGATGCCGTCGAGGCTGACCGTGACGCGGGTGAGGCCGGCATCCTTCAGCGCCCGCGCCTTCTTCGCCAGCAGCGAGCCGTTGGTGGTCAGCGTCAGTTCCACGGGCAGCTTCGCCAGTTGCCCGATCAGGTTCTCGATATGCCGGCGCAGCAGAGGCTCGCCGCCGGTGATGCGGATCTTCTCGACACCCTGATCGACGAAGATTTTTGCGACGCGGACGATTTCCTCGAAGGAGAGCAGCTGCTGGCGCGGCAGGAAGGCGTAATCGTCGCCGAACACTTCCTTCGGCATGCAATACACGCAACGGAAATTGCAGCGGTCGGTGACCGAGATGCGCAGGTCGCGCACGCGCCGGCCGCGCTGGTCTGTCAGTTCGCCCTCGGGCGGCGCGGCAAGGTCGCGGCCCGGCGGCAGCGTAGCCCTGACCGCTCTGACGATAGGGATAATGTGCCCTTTGCTCATTGCTCAACTATAAGCCGGGCACGGCTTCGAGACAACCGCAGCGGCCGCAGCGGGGCCGCGATTCAGGCCAGCAGCGAAGCAAGGTCGAACGCCGGATCGGCCGCCTGCTCCGGCGTCGGCGAGATGCCCTTGTCGAACAGCTTGCGGCCGGTCATGTGGTCGCCCGGCTGATTGAGCGAGTCGATCGCGATCAGCCTGCCGGCCAGGTAGTAGTAGACGGAAAACTTCTGCGTCGCGGCGTCGCCGCGCGTGACCATTTGGTCGAAGCCGGCCGTCAGGCCCAGCATCTGAAGCTTGACGTCGTACTGATCGGACCAGAACCACGGCGCCGCGGTGAAGGGACGTTCGCGGCCGAGCAGCGCAAGGGCGGCGGACTTGCCCTGCTCCAGCGCGTTCTGCACGGATTCGAGCCGGCGCAGGCTGCCGTCTTCCAGGCGTCGCACGGTGCAGTCGCCGGCGGCGACGATGGCCGGGTCGGAGCTGCGGCCGCAGGCATCGACCACGATGCCGCCATCGACTGCGAGGCCCGCAGCCCGGGCCAGCTCGGCGTTGGCGATGACGCCGATGCCGACCAGCACCAGGTCGGCGGGAAACTCGCGGCCGTCCTTGGTCCTTACCGCGGCGATTCTGCCGTCATGGCCGCGCAGTTCCGAAACCGACTCGGACACCAGTTGGGAAACTGCGGCGCCCAGCACCACTTCGACGCCATGGCGGGTGTGCAGGTCGAGGTAGAACTGCGAAATCAGCGGCGGCACGACGCGCGCCATGAGGCGGTCGGCCGCTTCCAGCACGGCGACCTTCTTGTCCTTCTTGCGGGCGACGGCGGCGACTTCGAGGCCGATGAAGCCGCCGCCGATGATGACCACGTTCTGCGCCGTCTCCAGCGCCGCCGCGATGGCTTTCGCGTCGTCGAGCGAGCGCAGGCCGTGCACGCCCTGCCAGTCGGCGCCGGCCAGCGGCAGCGGCCGCAGGCGCGAGCCGGTGCACAGCGCGAGGCCGTCGTAGGCCAGCGTCGAGCCGTCGGTGAGTGTGACCTGCTTCGCGGCGCGGTCGATCGCCGTGGCGCCGGCGTCTACTCTCAGCGCGATGTTCTTCTTCGCCATGACTTCCGCGGGGCGCATCATCAGTTGCGCTTCGCCGGTTTCGCCCAGCAGAAAGCCCTTGGACAGCGGTGGGCGCTGGTAGGGCGCATGCGCTTCGTCGCCGAGCAGCGTGATGCTGCCTTCGTAGCCTTCCGCGCGCAGCGTCTCCGCCACAGTGAGCCCGGCCAGGCCGGCCCCGATGATCAACATTCCGCCCATGCGTGTCTCCTGAAGAATTGCGCTTCGTCAGGGCGGGACTTTAACAGCACCTCACAGCGCGGCCAGCAACTCCCTTTCGCGCGCCTTGGCTTTTTCCACGCCAGCAAGCTTGACGTGTCCGTAGCCGCGTATCCGTTCCGGCAGCGAGGCGAGTTCCAGCAGGGCAGGGAGTCTTGGCGCATCGAGCTGCGCCAGAGAATTTTCGATCATCCGCGCATAGTCGGAAGCAAGCTGGCGCTCGAGGCGCCGCTCGCTGCCGTAGCCGAAAACATCGAACCGGCTGCCGCGCAGTCGGCGGCCCTTGGCCAGCAGCTTCAGCACGGGCAGCAGCCATTGGCCGTAAGTGCGCTTCTTGGGTGCCCCATTGGCGTCGAGCCCGCCCGGCAGCGGCGGGGCGAGGTGGAACTGCAGGCGGTAGCCGCCTTCGAAAGCTGCTTCGAGTGATTTCTTGAAGGCGCCATCGGTGTACAGGCGGGCGACTTCGTACTCGTCCTTCGGGCTCAGCAGCTTGGCGTAGTTCTTCGCCACGGCCCGGCTCAGCGGCAGCGCCGGGTCGCTGCCGGCCATGGCCTGTTCGGCCTGCATCACGCGTTCCACCAGTTGGCGATAGGGCTGCGCATAAGCGGCATTCTGATAAGCCGTGAGATGGGCGACGCGCGCCTCGATCAGCGCGGCGAGGCTGTCGTCCGCTGCCGCTTCACTGCCGATGAACTGCGACAGGGCCGGGGAATCGGCGGCGGCGAGGCGGCCGATATGGAAAGCGAGGCGGTTCATGTCCACCGCCACCTTGTTGAGTTCGATGGCGCGCTCGATCGCCGCCAGCGAGACCGGGATCAGGCCCTGTTGCCAGGCATGGCCCATCAGCAGGATGTTGGCGCCGACGGCGTCGCCTAGCAGGCGCGCGGCCAGCGCGTTGGCATCGCAAACGCTCATCTGTTCGGCGCCCGCGGCGAAGCGCAGCTTGTCCAGCAGTTCGGCGGCATGCAGCGTGGCATCGGGATTCCTGACGAAGACATCGGTCGGGATTTCGTGGCTGTTGACCACCAGCCGGGTGCGTCCCCGGCGCACGGTTTGCAGCGCGGCTTCGCTGGCGCCGACCACCATGTCGCAGGCGAGCATCATGTCGGCCTGCTGGGTGTCGATGCGCGCCTGGTTCAGCAGTTCGGGATGCGCAGCCAGGCGCACGAAGGAAAGCACGGCGCCGCCTTTCTGCGCAAAGCCCATGAAGTCGAGCACCGAGGCGCTGTGGCCGTCGAGGTGCGCGGCCATGGTGATCAGGGCGCCGATGGTCACCACACCGGTGCCGCCCACGCCGGTGACCAGAATGTCGTAGGGCGCGTCGGCCAGTCGGATTTCCGGCAAGGGCAGGCTGTTGGCGGCCTGGCGCAACTGCTCCAGGTTGGTCATAGCAGCGCGACGTGGTTTGCCGCCGATGACCGAGACGAAGCTCGGACAGAAGCCATCGACGCAGGAATAGTCCTGGTTGCAGGCGGCCTGGTCGATCACGCGCTTGCGCCCGAGCGGCGTTTCCAGCGGCAGCACCGACAGGCAGTTCGACTTCTTGCCGCAGTCGCCGCAGCCCTCGCAGACTTCGGCGTTGATGAATATTCGCCGTGCTGCCGGCGTCGACTGTCCCTTCTTGCGCCGCCGGCGATTCTCCGCGGCGCAGACCTGTTCGTAGATCAGCACCGTGACGCCGGGCACTTCGCGCAGTTCGCGCTGCACGCGGTCGAGTTCGGCGCGGTGATGGAAGCTCGTTCCACGGGGGAAGTCGCCCTCCTGCCCGCGATATTTTTCCGGCGCGTCGCTGACGATGACGACGCGGCGCGCGCCTTCGGCCTCCACCTGGCGCGCCATCTGCGCCACCGAAATCGCCCCGTCGGGCGGCTGGCCGCCGGTCATCGCCACCGCGTCGTTGTAGAGGATCTTGTAGGTGATGTCGGCCTTGGCGGCAATGGCCTGGCGGATGGCGAGGATGCCGGAGTGGAAATAGGTGCCGTCGCCGAGGTTCTGGAACATGTGGCGGCGTTTGGTGAACAGGCTGTGCGCGGCCCAGTCCACGCCTTCGCCGCCCATGTGGATCGCGCCGGCAGTGTCGCGGTCCATCCACGAGGCCATGTAGTGGCAGCCGATGCCCGGCGCGGCCGTCGATCCTTCGGGGACGCGGGTCGATCTGTTGTGCGGGCAGCCCGAGCAGAAGTAGGGAATCCGCTTGACCGCATCCGCGATGTTGGACAGCACCGCGGGGGCGGTGAAATCGACCACCAGCTCGCGGCGGTCGAGCGCCGGCTTGTGGCCGGCGAGCCAGTTGGCCACCACCGGCATGACCCGCGACGGGCGCAGTTCCCCGGTTGCGGCGAGCAGCGCGACGCCCTGTGTGTCGGTCTTGCCGATGATGCGCGGACGTTGCGCCTCGGGCCGGTTGTAGAACTGGTTGCGCAGCTGCTGCTCCACCACGGCACCCTTTTCCTCGACTACCAGGACTTCCTTGAGGTCCGCGCAGAATTCGTCGATGCGCCCGGTCTCCAGCGGAAAGCTGAGGCCGACCTTGTAGATGCGCACGCCCTGCGCATCGAGCTCCGGCAGCGACAGGCCGAGGCGGCGGAAGGTTTCCATCAGGTCGAGATGCGCCTTGCCGCAGGTGACGATGCCGATGTCGGCCGTCGGGCTCGGGCAGATCAGCTTGTCGATCGAATTGGCCCGCGCGAAATGGCGCACGGCGTCGAGCTTGGCGGCGAGGCGCAACTCGATGGTCGGGCTGGGCGTGTCGTTGGGGCGGAAATGCAGGCCGCCGGGCGGCGCGACGAAGCCTGCGGGCGCGGTGAATCGCGGCTTGATGGCGTCGAGGTCGACCGTCATCGCGCTTTCGACGGTTTCCGAAATCGCCTTGAAGCCGACCCAGGCGCCGGAATAGCGCGACAGCGCCCAGCCGTAGAGGCCGAACTCCAGCATCTCGGCCACGTTGGCCGGATTCACCACCGGCATGCTCCAGGCCTGCATGACGAAGTCGCTCTGGTGCGACATCGAGGACGAAACGCAGCCATGATCGTCGCCGGCCACCACCAGCACGCCGCCGGTCGGCGAAGAGCCGTAGGCATTGCCATGATGCAGCGCGTCTGCGGCGCGATCGACACCCGGCCCCTTGCCGTACCAGAGCGCGAATACGCCGCCCACCGTGCGTTGCGGATCGCTTTCCACCTGCTGGCTCCCGAGCACGGCGGTGGCGCCGGCTTCCTCGTTGATCGCCGGCAGGAAGCGGATGTTCGCCGCCGTCAGTTGCGCGCCGGCGCGCCACAGGGCCTGGTCGTAGGCGCCGAGCGGCGAGCCGCGGTAGCCGCTGATGAAGCCTGCCGTATCGAGCCCCGCTTCGACATCAAGCTGGCGCTGCATCAGCGGCAGGCGCACCAGGGCCTGGGTGCCGGTCAGGAATATCCGTCCGCTGTCGGCCTGCAGCGAGTCTTCGAGGCGATAGCCGCCGTTCGCCAGCGGCATGGCTGCGATGCTGTTCATGGTCTCTCCTCCGGTGTTGCCTGTGGATGGCGATACGTTGCCGCCATCGGGCCTAACTTTAGGCAGCGGTCGCGAGAAAGTGTTACCTTTTGTTCCTTGAAAAGAAAACGAATGAAAACAAACGTTTTCAATAATGGAGAATTGTGAAATGAATGCACTCGACGACTATTCGAAGAAGCTCCTGCGCGAACTGCAGCTCGATTCGCGCCGCTCGATGCAGGATCTGTCTGCGCGCGTCGGCCTTTCCGCCACGCCCTGCTGGCGGCGCGTTCGGGAGATGGAGGAGAGCGGGTTGGTGCGGCGTTATACGGTACTGCTCGATCGCGAGAAGCTCGGGCTGCATGTCTGCTGTCTCGTCAGCGTCAACCTGCAGCGGCATGTCAGGGGCGCCATCGAGGAATTCGAAACCGCGATTGCGGACTGTCCGGAAGTCATCGAGTGCTTCAGCGCGACCGGCGAAGCGGATTACCTGCTGAAGGTCGTCGCCCCCGACATCAAGGCTTTCGATGCCTTCCTCAACCAGGTATTGCTCACCCTGCCGGGCGTGGCCAATGTGCGCACCAGCGTGGTCCTGCGCGAATTGAAATACGAAACCGCGCTGCCGGTCTGAGTTGCCGGTGGCGGAACCGGGGTATCTCCGGGCTGCCGGTAGAATGCGGGTATCCGGATCGCCAAGCATCATTTTCCAGAAGGGACAGGCATTCATGAAATTCTTTGTTGCTGTATTTATGCTTCTTTGCGCCAGCGTTGGCTGGAGTGCCGATCAGGCGGCGGCGCGCGCGGCGGCTGTGCTCAAGGGGGAGGTTCTGGAAGTCAAGGATGTCGATGCCTATACCTATCTGCGCCTCAAGACCGCGGACGGCGAAATGTGGGCCGCGGTCGGCAGGGCGCCGTTGAAGAAGGGGGCCAAGGTCACGATCGAAGACGTGATGGTCATGAACAATTTCGAGAGCAAGGCGCTGAAGAGAAGCTTCCCGAAGATCGCGTTCGGCAATCTTGCCGGCACGGGCGCCGCGGGCGGGATGGCGGCCGCGCATTCGGGCGTGGCGAAGGCCGACCATGCGGGTGACGTCAAGGTGTCGAAGGCCGGCGGGCCGGACGCGAGAACCGTGGCCGAAGTCGTGACGAAGAGCGGCGAACTCAAGGACAAGACGGTCCTGATCCGGGCCAAGGTGGTCAAGTACTCGCCGATGATCATGGGCAAGAACTGGATTCATTTGCGCGACGGGTCGGGCTCGGCGGCGGACAATTCCAACGATCTGCTGGTGACGACCACCGATCAGACCAAAGTCGGTGACGTCGTCGTGGTGAAGGGCGTGGTGCGCACCGACAAGGACTTCGGTTCCGGCTATGCCTACAAGGTGCTCGTCGAAGAGGCCAGGCTGCAGCAGTGAGTTGTCGATCGTCTGCGAGTAGCCGCCGCGGGTGGGTGCTCTGCCTGCGCCTGCTGTCGGTTCTGGCGGTGCTGTTGCCGGCGTCGGCGGCGCGCGCCGACGCCATCGACTTGGAGGCGCCGCGCGTAGTGGCGGCACTGGAACAGGGCTTGGCTGCCGAAACCGGCGCCGGCCTAAAGAAGGATGTGCGGCTGGCCCTGGCCCTCTATTGCGACGCCGGCGCCATGGGCAGCGCCGAGGGATACTTTCGCATCGGCCGGATTCTTGCCAAGGGGCCTGTTTTTGTCCGCAATCCGGCGCTGGCGAATGCCTATTTCGCCCTTGCGGCGCGACTCGGCCATCGCGAGGCCATCGATCACCACGACCGCGATGCCGGCAGCGCGCCGCTTGCCGATGACTGCGGCAATTTCGAAGCCAGCCTGGCGGCGGGACACTTCGATCTCGATGGCTATCTGTCGGCGCTGCCTTCGGCGAAACGCAAGATCGCCGACCTGATCCGCCGTTACGCAGGTCACTACGGCATCGATGTGCGCATCGCTCTGGCAGTCGCGCTGACCGAATCGAACCTGGATTCGCGGGCAGTCTCGCCGAAAAACGCGCAAGGCGTGATGCAACTGATACCGGCGACGCAGGAGCGCTTCGGTGTCCGGCATCCCTTCGATCCGCAATCGAACATCATGGGCGGACTGGCCTATCTGAAATGGCTGCAGGCGCGCTTTGGCGGCGACTGGACGCTGGTCGTCGCCGCCTACAACTCGGGCGAGGGCGCGGTCGAGCGCCACGGCGGCATTCCGCCCTTCCGCGAAACGCAGGGCTATGTGCGGAGGGTGTTGTACCTGGCCGGATTCGCGCAGCCGAAGAAGGGCTGAAGCCAGCTGCCGGGGCTGCCCCGGTCCTAATGAATCTCGCGGGTTTCGAGGAACTTCACTTCCGGGTGGCGTTCCTGCGTCATCTGCAGATTGACGCGGTTGGGCGCCAGGTAGACGTAGTCGCCGGCTCCGTCGAGCGCCACATTGACACCCGATTTGTCGGCCAGGGCGCGAATTGCCTGGTCGTTGCCGCGCAGCCAGCGCGCCGTGGCGACGGGGTAGGGCTCGAACATGACATCGACGCCGTACTCGAATTCGAGGCGATGGGCGACCACGTCGAACTGCAGCGTGCCGACCGCGCCGAGGATCAGGTCGTTGCTGTGAATCGGTTTGAAGAGCTGGGTCGCGCCCTCTTCGGCGAGTTGCTGCAGGCCCTTCTGCAATTGCTTCATTTTCAGCGGATTGCGGATCTGGGCGCGGCGGAAATGTTCCGGCGCGAAGCAGGGGATGCCGGTGAACTTGAGGTCCTCGCCTTCGCTGAAGGCGTCGCCGAGCAGCACCGTGCCGTGATTGGGAATGCCGAGGATGTCGCCCGGCCAGGCTTCGTCGGTGGTGGTGCGGTCCTGGGCCATGAAGGTGATGGCATTGTTCACCGCCAGCGTCTTGCCGGTCGAGCGCTGGCGCAGCTTGATGCCGCGTTCGAACCTGCCCGAGCAGACGCGGACGAAAGCGATGCGGTCGCGGTGCTTGGGGTCCATGTTGGCCTGGATCTTGAACACGAAGCCGGTGAACTTCGGCTCGGCGGGCTGCACCAGGCGGGTTTCGGTGGCGCGCGGCTGCGGCGGCGGCGACAGGTCGACCACGGCGTCGAGCAGCGACTGCACGCCGAAGTTGTTGATCGCCGAGCCGAAGAACACCGGCGTCTGCTTGCCGGCGAGGTAGGCCTCGCGGTCGAAGCTGTGGGAGGCGCCGCGCACCAGTTCGACTTCCATGCGCAGTTCCTCGGCCTGGTCGGGGATCAGTTCGTCGAGGCGCGGGTTGTCGAGGCCCTTGATGACTTCGGCCGTGCCTTTCTCGGCCTGCGGGTCGAAGAAGCTGATGCTGTCGTCGTAGAGGTGGTACACGCCGCGAAAGCGCTTGCCCATGCTGATCGGCCAGGTCATCGGCGCGCACTGGATTTCCAGCACCGATTCGATTTCGTCGAGCAGTTCGATCGGCGGACGGCCTTCGCGGTCGAGCTTGTTGATGAAGGTCAGGATCGGCGTGTCGCGCAGGCGGCAGACGTTCAGCAGCTTGATGGTCTGGGCTTCGACGCCGTTCACCGAGTCGATCACCATCACCGCCGAATCGACCGCCGTCAAGGTGCGGTAGGTATCTTCCGAAAAGTCCTCGTGGCCCGGCGTGTCGAGCAGGTTGACCATGTACTCGCGGTAGGGGAACTGCATCACCGAGCTGGTGACCGAGATGCCGCGCTGCTTTTCGAGCTCCATCCAGTCCGAGGTGGCGTGGCGCGAGGCCTTCCTCGCACGCACTTCGCCGGCGACCTGGATGGCACCGCCGAACCAGAGCAGCTTTTCGGTCAGCGTGGTCTTGCCCGCGTCGGGGTGCGAAATGATGGCGAAGGTGCGGCGACGGGCGGTTTCTAGATCTAGGTGGGACACGGCGGCGGGGATATCGGGGCGAAGGGCCGCGATTATACGTGGCGGCAGGGTGTTCCCAAAGGACGATGCGCCGCGCCGGTGCCGGCAAAGAGTCGACGCTGGCGCGACGGCGATCCGGTGCCGCAGACAGTGAGATTTCCATCTGCCGGAGGAGGGCGGGAATCAGGATGCCGGGCAGGTTTGCTGCTGCCGGAGGGCGAGGCCGGGCGGGCATCAACGGGCCAACGCCGCCGATAGGATGCTGCGCTGCAGCGTAAATACCCTTACTGATAGCGCATGTCATCGGGTCGCGGTGTAACATCGGCGTCGCTACGATTCTGCGATATCCCACCGATGCCGACAGCCGCGCCCTCCGCAGCGAAAACGCGCTTGTTTCCATTCCGGGCGGGCCTCTGGCCGGCCTGGATAGCGCTTGCCAGTTCGCTGGCGCTGACGCTTGTCGCCTGGCGCTATACGCAGCAGGCCGTCGAAAGGGAGATGCGTCGCGAGTTCGACGCCGAAGTCAGCCAGTTGCGCGCCGACCTCAACACGCGCATCGTCGGCTATACGCAGACCTTGCGCAGCGCCGCGGCATTGTTTGCGGGCAGCGACGAGGTGACCCGCGACGACTGGCGGCAATTCGTGGCCGGACTCAGGCTGGGGCGTGACTATCCCGCGATGCAGGCGATGGTGTTTGCGCGCGCCGTCAGCGCTGCCGAGCTCGACGCGCTGGTGCGCGAGACCCACCGCAACGGCATGCCGGATTTCGCCGTGCGACCGCCGGGTCGCCGCGACCGCTATGTCGTCAACGTCTATGCAGAGCCCTATGTCGGGCTCAACGTCAAGGCGGTCGGCTACGACATGTGGCAGGACGCCGATCGGCGCGAGACCATGGAAAGGGCGCGCGATACCGGCGAGCCGATGATCACGCGCAGGACCGTGCTGATAATCGACGAGAAAAGCAATCCGCCCCCGGCGTTCATCATGTACCTGCCGGTGCTTGCGAAGTCGGGCGGCGAGGTCTATGGCTACGTGCTCAGTCCCTTTCGCATGCCGATCCTGATGGAAGATCTGTTCAAGGGAAGGCCCCGGGCCGTATCCATCGATATCCACGATGGCGCCGATCAGGGTCCGCAAAGCCTGTTCTATCGCAGCGCCGGGGACGCCCGCCCGGAGGCCGCGAAACTGGTCTACCGGGAACCCATGATGGTCGGAGGGCGCACCTGGACGCTCGAGTTCGCCAGCCGGCCGGAGCTCGAAGCGCGGGCTGATGCGGGGCGCTCGACCCAGGTGCTGGCGGGAGGCCTGCTGACCAGCTTGCTCTTGTTCAGCATCATATGGTCGCTGGCCACCACCCGCGACCGGGCCCTGCGCCTGGCGCGGGAAATGACCGCGTCGCTGCGCCAGAGCGAGGCCCGCTTCAGGGTGCTGGTGGAGCAGGCGCCGGACGCCATCACGGTGTACGACATGGATCTGGACCGGTTCGTGGACGCCAACGCGCAGGCGGAAAAGCTGTACGAGTGCTCGCGCGAGGAACTGCTTGGCGGCGGCCCGGACAGGTTCTATCCGCCCGGCCGCTTCCACGGCAAGACCGCGGCGGAAAATGTGCAGGAGATGCTCGCGCGGGCCTTGGCCGGCGAGGAAGTCTTCCATGAGCGCACCATCCGCACGGCGCGGGGCCGGATCGTGCGCTGTGAAATGCGGATGGTCCGCCTGCCCTCAGCCGGTCATCGGCTGATCCGCAGCAGCCTGATCGACGTCACCGAGCGCAAGCAGGCGGAGAAGGTCCTGGCGCGCCAGCAAGCCGCGCAGCGGGAGAGCGAGGAAAAGCTGCGGCTGCTGCTGAATTCGACCGGCGAAGCGATCTACGGCATCGATCTGGACGGCCGTTGCACCTTCTGCAATCCGGCCGGGCTGCGCATGCTGGGCTGGGGCAGCGAGCATGACCTGCTCGGCCGCAACATGCATGCCACGACCCACTTCCGCAAGCCCGACGGCTCGCCGCATCCGGCAGATTCCTGTGCGTTGTGCGGCGTACTCGAAACGGGCGTCGAGGTCTGGGCGGATGATGAAGTGTTCTTGCGCGCCGACGGCAGCAGCTTCCCGGTGCGCTACGGTGCGCACCCGATCCGGCGCGACGGGGAAATCATCGGCGCCGTGGTCACCTTCACCGACGCGACGCGGCGCAAGGCGGCCGAGGACGAAATCCGGAGTCTGGCGTTCTACGATCCGCTGACGCGACTGCCCAACCGGCGCCTGATGCATGACCGGCTCGAGCGCGCCCTGACCGGCAGCGCACGGCACAGTCGCCACGGGGCATTGATGCTGTTCGATCTGGACGACTTCAAGACCCTCAACGACACGCTGGGGCATGCCGTGGGCGACCAGTTCCTGATCGAAGTGGCCTCCCGCATCGAGTCCTGCATCCGCGAAGGCGATACCGTGGCGCGGCTGGGTGGCGACGAGTTCGTGGTGATTCTGGAGGATCTCGATGCCGAAGCCGTTGCCGCGATGCAGGCAGAGAGCGTGGCGGTAAAGATTCAGGCGGCGCTCAACCAGCCTTATTTGTTCGACCTGAGCCTGGTCGGCGGCGACAGCGACACGCGCAGCTACCACTGCACGGCCAGCATCGGGATTGCGCTGTTCCGCGACCACTCGCTGTCGGTCGAGGAGCTGATGAAGCGCGCCGACACGGCCATGTACCAAGCCAAGGCGGCGGGCCGCAACACGCTGCGCTTCTTCGACCCCGACATGCAGGCGGTGGTCACGGCCCGCGCCACGCTGAACGCCGACCTGCGCGCGGCGATACGCGATGGCCAGTTCCTGCTTCACTATCAGCCGCAATTCGACGCCGAAGGCCGCATGACCGGCGCCGAAGCGCTGGTGCGCTGGCAGCATTCGCGGCGCGGCCTGGTGCTTCCCGGCGAGTTCATTTCCCTGGCGGAGGACAGCGGGATGATCCTGCCCCTCGGCCACTGGGTTCTGGAAACGGCCTGCCGGCAGCTGCTGGCCTGGGCGCAGCAGCCCGCGATGGCCCATCTCACGGTCGCGGTGAATGTCAGTGGGCGCCAGTTCTACCAGCGCGATTTCGTCGAGCAGGTGCTTGCGATACTGCACGAGACCGGCGCCGATCCGCACAAGCTCAAGCTGGAGGTCACGGAGAGCCTGTTGCTGCACGACATGAAGGACATCATCGGCAAGATGGCCGTGCTGAAGGCCGAAGGAATCAGCTTTGCCCTCGACGATTTCGGTGTCGGCTATTCGTCGCTGTCCTACCTCAAGCGCCTGCCCCTGGCGCAATTGAAGATCGATGCTTCGTTCGTGCGCGACGTGCTCACCGATGGCAACGATGCGGCGATCGTCCGCACCATCATCGCCCTGGGGCAGAGCCTGGGCCTGGAAGTGATCGCCGAGGGTGTGGAATCCGAGGGGCAGCGCGAATTTCTGGCGCGGCAGGGCTGTCACGCCTACCAGGGCAACCTGTTCGGCAAGCCCGGGGCGGCGGAGCTGCTGCAGGGAGCGCGGTCCCTGATCGCATAGCGCGGTTGGCGCGGCGGCCGGCGCTTCAGGCCGTTTCGAAATGTTCCAGCATCAACTGCACGGTCTGCGTGCCGTTCCATTCGTTGATATCGACGCGGAAGGCGGCGCGGATGCGCCCGGGCACATTGTCGGCAAACCCGTCGGAAAAGTTGAACTGGATCGCGTCGAAGCGCTGGCCGCCTTTTTGCAGCTTGAGCTTGAGATGCTTGTCTTTCAGGATGCGCTGGTTGAGCACCTCGAAGCTGTCGGCGAACACCGGCGCCGGAAAGGCCTGGCCCCAGACCTCCTGTTGCATCAGGCGCACGGCCTCGAGCGAAAAATAGCCGGATTCGAGCGGGCCGTCGGTTTCCAGCGTGCGCATCAGCTCGGCCGGCGAGAGCAGTTCGCGGCAGACCGTTTCGAAGCCGGCTTCGAATTCGGCAAGGCGATCTTCGGCCAGCGTCAGACCGGCCGCTGCCGCGTGGCCGCCGAAGCGCAGCAGCAATCCCGGATGCCGCTTGGCGACCAGGTCCAGCGCATCGCGCAGGTGCAGGCCGGGAATCGAGCGGCCGGAGGCTTTCAGCTCGCCTTCATTGCCGCGGGCGAAGGCGAAGGTCGGCCGGTGCAGCTTTTCCTTGACGCGGCCGGCCAGGATGCCGATCACGCCCTGATGCCAGCCGGGATCGAACAGCGTCAGGCTGGCGCGGTTTCCCGCGTCGAGCGTGGCCAGCAGCAGTTCGGCATCCTCGCGCATGTCGGATTCGATCACCCGCCGCTCGCGGTTGATGGCGTCCAGTTGCTGGGCGATGTTCATGGCGCGATTGGCATCGTCGGTGACCAGGCATTCGATGCCCAGCGACATGTCGGCCAGGCGGCCGGCGGCGTTGAGGCGCGGGCCGAGGGCGAAGCCGAGATCGAAGGTGGCGGCGCGGGCCGGTTCGCGACCGGCGACGGCAAACAGCGCGCGCACGCCGGCCTGCATCTGGCCGCCGCGAATGCGCGCCAGGCCCTGCGCGACGAGGATGCGGTTGTTGCGGTCCAGCGCCACCACGTCGGCGACCGTGCCGAGCGCCACCAGGTCGAGCAGGCCGGCCAGGTTCGGCTCGGGCGCGCTGGCATAGGCGCCGCGGCGGCGCAGTTCGGCGCGCAAGGCCAGTGCGACGTAGAACATCACGCCGACGCCGGCCAGCGCCTTGCTCGGAAAATCGCAGCCGGGCTGGTTGGGGTTCACTATCACGTCGGCGGCGGGAAGTTCGTCGCCCGGCAGATGATGGTCGGTGATCAGCGTCGCGATGCCCAGGCGCTTGAGCTCGGCCACGCCTTCCACGCTGGCGATGCCGTTGTCGACGGTGATCACCAGATCGGGCCGACGCGCCGCTGCGAGCTGCGCGACCTCGATCGAGAGCCCGTAGCCGAGCGTGAAGCGGTCGGGCACCAGGTAATCGACCGTGGCGCCCATCATGCGCAGCGCGCGCAGGCCGACGGCGCAGGCGGTAGCGCCGTCGCAGTCGTAGTCGGCGACGATCAGGATCCTGCGCCCGGCGGCGATGGCATCGGCCAGCAGCGTCGCCGCCTCGGCGGCGCCCTTGAGCTTGTCCGGGGCAAGCAGGGCGCTGCTGCGCGTATCGAGTTCGTCCATGCTGCGAATGCCGCGCGCGGCATAGAGTCGCGCCAGCAGCGGATGCAGGCCGCCCTGTTCGAGCGTCCAGGTGGCGCGCGGCGGAACGTCGCGCACGGTGATGCGGGTTGCATGCGTCATGGCGGTGCCAGCTCCGCCAATGCGCGCGGCTTGCGCCAGAACTTCCACAGATCGCCGCGCCCGACATGCAGTTCGGCCGCACCGAGATCGCCGGGGGCCAGTAGGCGCAAGGCGTCGAGCCGTCCGCCGCGCAGCGCGTCGAGCGCGGGAACCAGCCAGTCGGCTTCGAGCCGCTCCAGTTGCTCGCGCCAGACCAGCGCGTCGCCGCTGCGTGCCGGTTGCTCCAGCGCGTTGTGGACCGCCAGCGGCGCGCGTGCGGTGGCGCGGCCGAAGCGTGCCGGCAAGGCGTCGCCGTCGATCCGCAGCAGGCGCGCGATGCCCTGTGCGACGGGGTCGTTGCTCCACAGCGCGTCATGCCGGCCGCTGTCGGCGCGCTTGCCGAATTCAGGCAGGCGGCCGCCGCCCCAGGGCCAGAGCGAATTCACCACGGGCCTGCCGGCTGCGGCGCGCGCCTGATTCACCGGATGGGCATGCAGGATCATCTGCGCTTCGTTGAGGGCGTGGCGCCAGGGCGCGTAGGCGGGGTCGAGCGGCAGCCCGGAGACAGAACGCCCGGCGGCGTCGGCCAGAGCCTGAAACGGCGGGGCAGCGGCCGCGAGGCGCAGATTCCAGGCATGCGGCGAGATCACTGTCAATTCGCCCAGTTCCGCAAGAGTAGACGCCAGCGACACGGCGAGCGCGGCGGCCTCTTCGTCGCTGAGCTCGAGCCGGAGCGGATCATCGACGATCACGGTGCGTTCCTGGAAGCGCAGTTGCACCGGGTCGAGACAAAGCCATTCCGTTTCGCCGGGATGCTCCTGCAACGCAAGCCAGCGCAAGGCGGCGGCGGGCAGCGGAGCGGCGAGGCCGGTGAATTCGGCGAGGAGGGCGGCGCTATCCTGCGGCGGACGATGACGCAACCGGCCGCGCCCGAGGAAGGTGGCAAAGGCGGGCAGGGGCAGGTCAAAGGTGAGATCCGCGAGCGCCTGGCGCGTCCAGATGAGGCCAGGCACGATGAGCGTCAGCATGGACGCATGTTAACATGCTGCGCCGACCCAATTTGACGAATGAACTACGAACTCCTCATCGGTTTGCGCTACACGCGGGCCCAGCCGCGCGAAGGCGTCGCCAATCGATTTATTTCCTTCATCGCGCTGATTTCCATGCTCGGGCTGGCGCTCGGGGTGGCGGCGCTGATCGTCGTGCTGTCGGTGATGAACGGCTTCCAGAAGGAGCTGCGCGAGCGGATTCTCGGCGTCGTCTCCCACGTCCAGGTCAGCAGCGAAAGCGGCGAGCTGGCCGACTGGAGCAAGGTGGTGCAGGGCGTGGCGCGGCACCCGCGGGTCAAGGCCGCCGCGCCCTACGTGCAGGCCCAGGGCATGCTGAGCTTCGACGGCCAGGTGCGCGGCGTCATGGTGCGCGGCATCCTGCCCGAGGCCGAGGACAAGGTGGCGGATTTCGCCCGCCACATGAAGGCGGGAAAACTTTCGCAGCTGTTGCCGGGCGAATTCGGCATCGTGCTCGGCAGCGAACTGGCGCGTGCGCTGCGCGCCAGAGCCGGCGACAAGGTCACCCTGCTGGCGCCGCAGGGCTTGGTGACGCCTGCGGCGATCCTGCCGCGCGTCAAGCAGTTCCGCGTGGTGGGGATTTTCGAAGCCGGCATGTTCGAATTCGATTCCGGCCTCGGCCTGATCCACATGGCCGATGCACAGAAGCTGTATCGCATGGACGAACGGGTCTCCGGCGTGCGGCTCAAGGTCGACGACATCTTCGCCGCGCCGCAGATCGGCCGTGAGCTGCTGCGCTATCTCGACATGGATGCCTGGGTCAGCGACTGGACGCGCAGCCACGCCAATTTCTTTCGCGCCGTGGAAATCGAAAAACGCATGATGTTCCTGATCCTGCTGCTGATCGTCGCCGTCGCCGCCTTCAATATTGTGTCGACCCTCGTCATGGCGGTCACCGACAAGCGCGCCGACATCGCGATCCTGCGCACCCTGGGCGCGAGTCCGCAAAGCATCATGGCCATTTTCATCGTGCAGGGCACGCTGATCGGCGCCGTGGGTCTGGCTGCCGGCATTGCCGGGGGCGTGGCGCTGGCGCTCAATATCGACGTCGTGGTGCCGGCGCTGGAAAGCCTGCTCGGGCTCAAGTTTCTGGCCAAGGACGTGTATTACATCAGTGACCTGCCTTCCGATTTGCACTGGTCCGATGTCGGCACCATCGCCGTGGTTTCCTTCGTCCTCACGCTGCTGGCGACGCTCTATCCGAGCTGGCGCGCCTCGCGCACGCAACCGGCGGAGGCGCTGCGCTATGAGTGACACGCTTGGCCATCCCCCCGACCCCCTTCCCGGGGAAGGGGCGCGCAAGCGCCCCTCTGGGGAATGGGTGGGCC
Source organism: Sulfuritalea sp. (assembly GCA_030247575.1). Classification (GTDB taxonomy): domain Bacteria; phylum Pseudomonadota; class Gammaproteobacteria; order Burkholderiales; family Rhodocyclaceae; genus Sulfuritalea. The sequence goes on along the minus strand of JAOTRV010000014.1, from coordinate 62,154 downwards.
TTTCCCCCAGCCCCCTTCCCAGGGAAGGGGGTGACGGTGGTTCGCCGCTGCGCGGCTCGGACGTTGTGCTCGAATGCAGCGGCCTGAGCAAGGTATTCCGCCAAGGGGCGGCCGAGGTGGCAGTGCTCACCGGCGTCGATCTGAGAGTCGACGCCGGCGATACGGTGGCCATCGTCGGCGCCAGCGGTTCGGGCAAGAGCACGCTGCTGCATCTGCTCGGCGGATTGGACAATCCGACGGCGGGCAAGGTTCTGCTGCAGGGCAGGGATCTGGCGCAGATCGGCGAGGCGGAGCGCGGGACTTTGCGCAACCAGGCGCTGGGCTTCGTCTATCAGTTCCACCATCTGCTGATGGAGTTCACCGCCGTGGAAAACGTGGCCATGCCGCTGCTGATCCGGCGCCTGCCGCGCGCCGAGGCGGAGCGTCGGGCCGCCGCGGTATTGGAGCGGGTCGGTCTCGGTCATCGGCTGACCCACCGGCCCGGCGAACTTTCGGGCGGCGAACGGCAGCGCGTGGCGGTGGCCCGCGCCTTGGTCACCGAGCCTGCGTGTCTCTTGGCGGATGAGCCGACCGGCAACCTCGATCGCAGCGCGGCCAATGCGGTGTTCGGCCTGCTGCTGGAACTGTGCCGCGAGCACCATGCGGCGCTGGTGCTGGTGACCCACGACCTCGATCTGGCGGCGAAGGCGGCCAGAGTCATGCGGCTGCAGGACGGCGTGCTGGCCTAGCGGTCGTTGCGATTCAGGCGGTGCCGTGCCGTCGGCGCCGATCATGCCAGACGCGTACCAGGTAGATCCGCCAGGTGACGCGGATCAGTACGTAGCCGGCCAGTGCCAGTCCGGCGGCGAGCAGCACCAGGCCCAAGGCCAGCGGCGCGCCGAGGCCGATCATCCAGTCGATCAATGCGCGCGTCCAGACGATCAGGCCGGCGTCGCCGGGTTCCGGCGGCGCGACGAAGTGCTCGTGCGCGCCGGGCAACACCCATTGGCCGATGGTGTAGGCGACGATGTAGAGCGGGATGATGGTGACGGGGTTGGTGTACAGCGTGGTCAGCATCGCCAGCGGCAGATTGACGCGGAAAACGAGGGCGCAGATCGCCGCGCCCAGCATCTGCAGCGGTCCCGGTATCAGCCCGCAGAACAGGCCCGCTGCCACCGCGCCGGCGGCGGAGCGGCGATTGAGGTGCCACAGCCGCGGATGCAGCAGCGTGTTTTCGAACGGCGCCAGCCAGCGGTTGCCGCGGATCGCGTCGTGGTCGGGCAGGAGATTGCGGATGCGATGGCGCATGTGCGGTGCCGACGGCTTTTCGTTTCGTCTCAGACGATGCGGAGCGACAGCTCGCCGCGGCCATCCGCGCTGCCGGCGACGGGAACGGCGGGAATCGGGGCTGGGGGAATGACGCAACTCATGACAGCTCCTGTGACTATCGCATCGATTATCGCCTATTGCCGGGTCGCCGGAATTTGCGCGCGGATCAATGGGCTCATAGAAATTATGGTTTTGACAGTGCCGATGCGGGAAGCGAAGAATGCGCCGAACCTGTCCGCAGAGACGGGCCCGCAACGATACAAAGGAGGAAACAGGATGCGCCAGTATTCCGCTTTGCCCAATCGCCCGCTGCAGCCGCGTACCAGCGTTCATAGTCCGTCTCAGGTACTGCCGCCCCGGGTCACGCTCGACGACCCCGCACTGGCGGTCATGACCGATTTCCAGAAGGTGACCGCCTTCACCATCGACCCGGATGTCAGCGTCGATACCGCCGCCCGCGTCATGCGCCGGCGCAAGGTGCACTTGCTGCTGGTGATGAACGAGGAGAATCACGTTCTCGGCATCATCACTTCCAACGATCTGGTCGGCGAGAAGACGCTGCAGTGCGTCACCTCGCGCGGCATCTCGCGCACCGACGCCCTGGTGCGCGACATCATGACGCCCGAGAGCAGGCTCGAAGTCATCAGCATGGACGACGTGCTGTATGCGCATGTCGGCCATGTGGTGGCGACGCTGAAGGCCAATGGCCGCCAGCATGCTGCGGTGGTGGATGAGGATGCCGCCGGTCGCCAGATCCTGCGCGGGCTGTTCTCCTGCTCCCAGATTGCCCGTCAGCTGGGCGAGCCGGTAGAGGTCCCGGAAATTGCCCATACCTTTGCCGAGATCAGCGTGGCGCTGCACTGAAGGCGTCTGCCCAAGCGCTGTCCGCCTGGCGGTGGGGAATCCGGCCGGGCCGGACAGGCTTGCCGTACTGCTCCGATATTGATTTGAATCCAGTCCCCGAGGCTCGAAAGCTTATAGGATAGCCATGTCTCATTGCGGAGAGCCTCGATGAAAAGCCTGATCTTTGCGTTGGTGTTCCTGCTGTCCGGCGCCCCTTTTGCCCAGCAGAAAGGGGAAGAGGATCTGCTGGCCGCCAAGGGGCCGGTGACCTTTCTCGATTCCGCGCTGTTCGACAGGCGTCTGGCCAAGGAATTGCAGGCCGGCGGGGAACGGGTCGAGGTCGATGTCACCAGCAAGGTCAGCCTGAGCAGCATTCCAGGCCGCATGGACAAGTGGCTGGTGGCGGTGGCGGAAGAAGGCAACGTCGAGTTCAAGCAGGTCGAGACGACGCCGCAGCGCACGCGCTTTCTTTTCGGCCTGCTGCCGATGGTCTTCTCCTCGCTGAAAGCCATGGAAGAGGAACGGATGTACCGGACCTCGAAGAACTACGACGTCGTGGTTTTCTACAAGAAGGGCGAGAGCGGCGACGCCACGATCGAAAAACTCGTCTTTTCGAAACGCAAGCCGCGTTAGCGCGGATTCGGCGGCACGCCGAAGGCGCATGACCTGTCAGGGCGCGCCTGTTCGCCTGCTGATGCCGGGCGCATGACCTGTCCCGCAAGGAGATACCGTCCCCGGCGCAAACCGGGGACATACCCCACAAGGGGATACCGTCCCCGGCGCAAACCGGGGACATAATCCCTGCCATGCGCCTTTTTGTCCTGGCTTTCGCTTGCGGTGTCTGGCTGTTGCAGCAGCAGTCGGCGCTGCCGCAGGCGACATGGCTGGCCGGCCTGGGCTCAGGGGCGTTGCTGATGCTGGCGCTGCAAGGTCGGTTGCGGGAGTCGACGCTGGCGCTACGGCGCGCCGGTGCGGCGGTGCTGCTGGCATCCGTTGCCGCAGCCCTTGGTTTCGTCTGGGCCGGCGGTTTCGCCCATCTGCGTCTGGCCCAGGAGCTGCCGGCGGCGCTCGAGGGCCGCGATATCGAGTTGACCGGCGTCGTCGCCGGCCTGCCGCAAACGCTTGAGCGCGGCGTGCGCTTCGAGTTCGATGTCGAACGGGCGGCGCCCGGCGTGCCGCCGCATATTTCCCTGGCCTGGTATCGCGGCCGCGACGACGCGGACGACGAGGCGCCGGCACTGATTCCCGTCCGCGCCGGAGAGCGCTGGCGCTTTACGGTGCGGCTGAAGCGGCCGCACGGCAACCTCAATCCGCATGGCTTCGATTACGAGGCATGGCTGTTCGAGCGCGGCATCCGCGCCACCGGTTATGTGCGCCCGCGCAGCGCCGAGCGCGTCGATGCGCAGGTGTGGCGGGCAGCCTATGCAGTGGAAATGTTGCGCGAGAACATTCGCGACCGCTTCCGCGCGGCGCTGCCCGAGGCGCCCTATGCCGGGATTCTGGTCGCACTGGCGGTCGGCGACCAGCAGTCGATCGATGCCGGACTGTGGCAAAGCTTCGCGCGCACCGGGATCACGCATTTGATGAGCATTTCCGGTCTGCATGTGACCATGTTCGCCGGGCTGGCCTATGCGCTGACCGGCTGGTTGTGGCGGCGTTCGGCGCGATTGCCCTTGCGCCTGCCGGCCCAGCAGGCAGCTGCGGCCGGCGGCTTCGTCGCGGCATTCCTGTATTGCCTGCTGGCCGGTTTTGCCGTGCCGGCGCAGCGCACGCTCTACATGCTCGGCGTGGTGGCCGTCGCCCAACTGTCGCGCCGCGAAGTGGCGGCGTCGCGCGTGCTGCTGCTGGCCTTGCTGCTGGTGTTGCTGCTTGATCCGTGGGCGGTGCTGGCGGCCGGTTTCTGGCTTTCCTTCGGCGCGGTGGCGCTGTTGTTCCTGGTCGGCGGCGGGCGGCTCGGCCCGGCGCGCTGGTGGGTCGAATGGGCGCGCGCGCAATGGGCCGTCACGCTGGGCATGCTGCCGGCGCTGCTGGCCCTGTTCCAGCAGTTCTCGCTGGTCTCGCCGCTGGCCAATGCCGTGGCGATTCCGCTGGTCAGTTTCGTCATCACGCCGTTGGCGCTGCTCGGGACGCTGCCTCTGCTCGATCCGTTGTTGTCGCTGGCACATCTCGTCACCGCGTGGATGATGACCTGCATCGACTGGCTCGCCGGACTGCCGCTCGCCATGTGGCAGCAGGCCGCGCCGTCGCCGTGGGCGGTGCTGCTGGCGCTGGCCGGCGGCGTCTGGCTGCTGCTGCCGCGCGGCTTCCCGGCGCGCTGGCTCGGGGTGCTGGCATTTCTGCCGCTGCTGACCGTGGTGCCGCCGCGTCCTCAAGCCGGCGCGGCGGAAATCACGGTGCTGGATGTCGGCCAGGGGCTTGCGGTGCATGTGCAGACGGCCACGCATGACCTGCTGTTCGACGCCGGACCGGCCTTCTCGGCCGATGCCGACAGCGGCAACCGGATCATCGCGCCCTACCTGCGGGCGATGGGCGTGCGCCGCCTCGATGCGCTGGTGATCAGCCATGCCGACAAGGATCACGAGGGCGGCGCGGCGTCGGTGCTGGCGGCCCTTCCCGTGGCGATGCTGAAAAGTTCGCTGCCGTTCGAGCACGCCTTGTCGGCGCAGCCCGTGCCGCAGGAGCCCTGCCGCGATGGCGATGGCTGGAACTGGGACGGCGTGCGCCTCGACATGCTGCATCCTGGCGCCGATCCGCTCTCGCGCAAGACCAACGATCTGAGTTGCGTGCTGCGCATAACGGCAGGCGGCAAGTCGCTGTTGCTGACCTCGGACATCGAGGCGGTATCGGAAATCGCGCTGCTCCAGCAGCATGCCGGCGAGCTGCCCGCCGACGTGATGACAGTGCCGCACCACGGCAGCAAGACCTCATCGACGCCGGGATTCATCGCCGCGGTTGCTGCACGCGACGTGATCTTCCCCGTCGGCTATCGCAACCGCTTTGGCCATCCCAGGGATGAAGTGGTGGCGCGCTATGTGCAAAGCGGCGCGCGGCTGCATCGCACGGACGCCGACGGCGCGGTGCGGATCGGCCTGGGCAGCGCCGGCATCGCCTTCCGCCACGAACGCGAGGAGCGGCGCCGCTATTGGCACGCACGGTAGACGATAATCCGCACCATGATTCACAGTGACTCCATTCCCTTTGCCGGCCTCGGGCCCGAGCGCATTCTCGATGCGGTGGAAAGCCTTGGCTACCGCTGCGACGGCGGCCTGCTGGCGCTCAACAGCTACGAGAACCGGGTCTGGCAGATCGGCATCGAAGACAGTCCGCCCCTGATCGCCAAGTTCTACCGGCCCGGGCGCTGGAGTGACGCGCAGATCGCGGAGGAGCATGCCTTCAGTGCGGCCATGGTGGCGGACGAGCTGCCGGTAGTGGCGCCCTTGGCGATCGGAGGCAAGACCTTGTTCGTCCATGGCGGTTTCCGCTTTTCGCTTTTTCCGCGACAGGGTGGGCGGGCGCCGGAATTCGCCGAGCCGGAGATACTGGAATGGATGGGGCGGCTCATGGCGCGCATCCACATCGTCGGTGTGCGCGAGCCCTTCGCGGTGCGCGAGACGCTGGACATGCAGCGTTTCGGCGTCGATTCGCGCGACTGGCTGCTGTCGCACCATGTGATTCCGCCGGAACTGGAGCCGGTCTGGCAGGGCGTCGCCGATCAGGCGCTGGAGGGCGTGCGTCACTGCTACGCCCGTGCCGGGCAGGTCGCCCATCTGCGGCTGCACGGCGACTGCCACGCCGGCAACGTGCTATGGACGCAGGACGGCCCGCATTTTGTCGACTTCGACGATGCCCGCATGGGGCCGGCGATACAGGATCTGTGGATGCTGCTCTCCGGCGACGCCGAGGAGATGGGGCTGCAGTTCGGCCACGTGCTGGCCGGCTACGAGACTTTTCGCGAATTCGACGATCGCGAGCTGCAATTGGTCGAGGCACTGCGCACGCTGCGCCTTATGCATCATTCGGCGTGGCTGGCACGGCGCTGGACCGATCCGGCGTTTCCCGCCGCGTTTCCCTGGTTCGCCACGAATCGCTATTGGGAGGAACGCATTCTCGAACTGCGCGAGCAGATTGCCGCAATGCAGGAGTCGGCTTTGGTACCACGGTGAGGGGCGGATTCCCGCCCCGCAGTGACTTTGTCACCCCCTTCCACGGTAAGGGGGTTGGGGGGATGGCTCATTAATTCCCCATGGGGGCGCTCGCGCCCCCCCGACCCCCTTCCAAGAAGGGGGTGACTATTTATGGCGGGCCCTGCCCGCAAATTTTGAAGAGGAAGTTTGGAAATGCGTGAAGGAAAAGTGAAGTGTCTCAGTGCGGCGGGCTTTCATCACATGGCCTATGTGGAGTGGGGCGATGCGGCGAATCCGAAGGTGCTGGTCTGCGTGCATGGGCTCACGCGCTGTTCGCGCGACTTCGACTTTTTCGCGCAGGCGATGGCGGACGAGTATCGCGTGGTCTGCCCGGACGTGGTCGGGCGCGGGCGCAGCGACTGGCTGCGCAACAAGTCGCTGTACGCGCTGTCGCAGTATTGCGCCGACATGACGACGCTGCTGGCCAAGCTGAATGCAGAGGCGGTGGATTGGGTCGGGACATCGATGGGCGGCTTGATCGGCATGGCGCTCGCCAGCCAGCCGGAAACTCCGATCGCCCGGCTGGTGCTCAACGATGTCGGCCCGGTGATCACCGCGGCGTCGCTGGAGCGGATCGGAACCTATCTCGGGCAGGCACCGCGCTTCGACAGCATCGAGCAGGCGGAGGCCTTCGTCCGCTTCGTTTCGTCGACCTTCGGCAGTTTGAACGATGAGCAATGGCGGCATCTGACGCTGCATACGACGCGCACTGCCGCCGACGGCAAGGTGGAATTCGCTTACGACCCGGGTATTGCCCAGCCATTTCGCGACGCCTTCGCGACCAGCGGCGGCAAGGACGTTGAAATATGGCCGGTTTACGACGCGATCCCCTGCCCGACACTGCTGCTGCGCGGTGCGACATCGGATTTGCTGCCGCATGATGCAGCATTGCAAATGTGTCAGCGCGGACCGCGCGCCAAACTGATCGAAGTGCCGGGCGTCGGCCACGCGCCGATGCTGATGGATACGGCGCAAGTCGCGCCGGTTCGGGAGTTTCTGCTGGCGTGAATCAACGGATGCTGCTCTGCAGCATCGAAATTTCGTATATCAAGATTTATCGCGGCATAGAATAGGAACGCGTTCGCATATACCGGTCGCAACCCGAACGGAATTTCAAGCAAGAGCAATGTCGGCCGCCCCGGGCGCCAAGCGCAGTAGCCGCAATCACGACAGGAGGCATCATGCAGAAATCGTTGCACATCGACCCCAGCAAATGTACAGGCTGCCTGCAATGCGAAATGGCCTGTTCCTACGAGAACCATGGCGTGTTCAACATCGCCAAGTCGCGCATCAAGGTCTTCAATTTCGAACATGAAGGACGCAAGGTGCCCTACACCTGCACCCAGTGCGCCGAAGCCTGGTGCCTGAATGCCTGTCCGGTTGATGCCATACGCATCGACGCCGCCACCGGCGCCAAGGTGGTGCACAAGGATGTCTGCGTCGGCTGCAAGGTATGCACCATCGCCTGTCCCTTCGGCACCATCAATTACGTGGCCGACTCGGGGAAGGTGCAGAAATGCGACCTCTGCGGCGGCGATCCCGCCTGCGTCACGGCCTGTCCGACCGCTGCCATCACCTACGTCGATGCCGACTGGACCGGGCTCGAAAAGATGCGCCAGTGGGCCGGCAAGACCAACACTCAATCGCGCGCCAGCGCTTAAGGAGACTGACATGGGATGGGCACGAAAAATCCTCCGCGTTGACCTGAGCAAGGGCACCTGCAAATCCGAACCCCTCAACATGGAGTGGGCTCAGCAATACCTCGGCCAGCGCGGTCTGGCCACCAAGTATTTCGTCGAGGAAGTCGACCCCAAGGTCGATCCCCTGTCGCCTGCCAACAAGCTGATCATGGCTACCGGGCCGCTGACCGGCACCATGGCTTCCACCGGCGGCCGCTATTCGGTCATCACCAAGGGGGCGCTCACCGGCGCCATCGCCTGCTCGAATTCCGGCGGCTACATCGGCGCCGAACTCAAGATGGCCGGCTGGGACATGATCATCTTCGAGGGCAAGTCGCCGAAACCGGTCTACCTCTCGATCCAGGACGATGTCGCGGAATTGCGTGATGCCTCGCACCTGTGGGGCAAGACGACATGGGATACCGAAGAGATCATCAAGTCCAGCCACCACGATCCGCAGGTCCGCGTTTGCTCGATCGGTCGCGCCGGCGAGAACGGCGTCCTCTATGCCTGCATCGTCAATGATCTGCATCGTGCGGCCGGTCGTTCCGGCGTCGGCACCGTCATGGGTTCGAAGAACCTCAAGGCGGTTGCGGTGCGCGGCACCGTCGGCGTTTCCGGAATTCGCGACTTCAAGGCCTTCATGACCGCCACCACGGCGGCGAAGAAGGTGCTGGCCGACAACGCCGTCACCGGACAGGGCCTGCCGACCTATGGCACCCAGGTGCTGATGAACGTCATCAACGAAATGGGCGCACTGCCTACCCGCAACGCCAAGGATGTGCAGTTCGAGGGCGCGCGCAAGATTTCGGCCGAGGCGATGCACGAGAAGCGGCTTTCCGACGGCAAGGCCAACCTGCTCACCAATGCCGCCTGCTTCGGCTGCACCATCGCCTGTGGGCGCATTTCGCAAGTGGACAAGAACCACTGGAGCGTGGTCAACAGCCCGAAGTACTGGGGCGCCACGGGCGGGCTCGAATACGAGGCGGCCTGGTCGCTGGGCGCCGCCGACGGCGTGGATGATCTCGATGCGCTGACCGTCGCCAACATGATCTGCAATGAAGACGGCATGGACCCGATCACCTTCGGCGCCACCGTCGGTGCGGTAATGGAGCTCTACACGATGGGCGTGCTGACCAAGGAGCAGATCGGCATCGAATCGCCCTTCGGTTCGGCCCAAGCCTTGCTCGAGATCGCGCACATGACGGCGGAAGGACGCGGCTTCGGCAAGGAAATGGCCCTTGGTTCTGCACGCCTGACCGCGAAATACGGCCATCCCGAATTGTCGATGTCGGTCAAGAGTCAGGAGTTCCCGGCCTACGATCCGCGCGGCATCCAGGGCATGGGTCTGACCTACGCGACCTCCAATCGCGGCGCCTGCCATCTGCGTTCCTACACCGTGGCGTCGGAAGTACTCGGCATTCCGGTCAAGACCGATCCGCTGGTGACGGAAGGCAAGCCGGCGCTGGTCATGGCGTTCCAGGATGCGACGGCCGCCTTCGATTCGTCGGGCACCTGCGTTTTCACCACCTTCGCCTGGTCGCTGAACGACCTGGCGCCGCAGATCGACGCCGCCTGCGAAGGCGGTGAAGCCGGCTGGTCGGTCGAGCGCCTGGCCGAGCTCGGCGCGCGGATCTGGAACATGGAGCGCGTGTTCAACAATGCGGCTGGCTTTACCGCCAAGGACGACGATCTGCCGGCGCGGCTGAAGACCGAGCCGGCGCAGAGCGGTCCGGCCAAGGGCCTTGTCAGCGGCATCGACAAGATGGTCCCGGAGTACTACAAACTGCGGGGCTGGGACGCGGCCGGCGTGCCCGACAAGGAAACCCTGGCGCGTCTGGGACTCTAGACCCGGCATCTGACGCCAAGGCAGCCCGTGAGCTGTCTTGGCGTTCTTTTCTTTGAGGACTCCGCCATGAAACACGTCATCATCGGCAATGGACCGGCCGGCGTCGTCGCCGCCGAGACCTTGCGTCGCTACGATCCCCAGGCCCACATCACGTTGATCGGTGAAGAGGCCGAGGCACCCTATTCGCGTATGGCGATACCCTATTTCCTGAACGGCAGCATTCCCGATCAGGGCACGCACCTGCGCAAGGCCGGCGACCACTACGAGCGCCACGGCATCCACCTGCGGCAGGGCAGCGTGGTGCGCGTCGAGCCGGAAAGCCAGACCGTCGTCTTCGCCGACGACAGCGAACTCGGCTACGACCGATTGCTGGTCGCCAGCGGCTGCCACCCGGTGCGTCCGCCCTTGCCGGGCATCGACCTGCCCGGCGTGCATACCTGCTGGACGCTGGCCGACGCGCGGGCCATTGCCGAGCGCGCCGCGCCCGGCAGCCGCGTGTTGCAGATCGGCGCCGGCTTCATCGGTTGCATCATCATGGAGGCGCTGTGTTCCCGCGGGGTCAAGCTGACCGTGGTCGAGATGGGCGACCGCATGGTGCCGCGCATGATGACCGCCAAGGCGGGCACCATGATTCGCCACTGGGTTGAAAAGAAGGGTGTTTCGGTGCATGTCAATGCCGGTGTGACGAAGATCGTCGCCAAGGGCGATGCGCTGGTGGCGACGCTCTCCGACGGCGCCACGATCGAGACGGACGTGATCATCTGCGCTGCCGGCGTCCGGCCCAATGTCGCCTTCCTCGCCGGCAGCGGCATCGCGACCGGCCACGGGGTTCATGTCGATGAGCACATGCGCACCGACGTGCGCAACATCTATGCGGCCGGCGATGTCACCGAGGCGTCGGGCTTTCATACCGGCGAACGCGAACTCAACGCCATCCAGCCCAATGCGGCCGACCAGGCGCGCGTCGCCGCGATCAACATGGCCGGCGGCGAAGCGCGCTTCCAGGGCGCGCTGGCGATCAACGTGCTGGACACGCTGGGCATGATTTCTACGTCCTTCGGCCAGTGGTGGGGCGCGGAGGGCGGGGAAAGCGTCGAGCAGGCGGACGAGAAGAATTGCCGCTACCTATCGCTGCAGTTCAAGGACGACGTGATTGTGGGAGCCACCAGCATCGGCCGCACCGACCACGTCGGCGCCCTGCGCGGGCTGGTGCAGGGCCGCATGCGCCTGGGCCCCTGGAAGGAGAAACTGCTGAAGGACCCGACCCAGTTCATGGCCGCCTATGTCTCGCAGGCGCAGAAGGTCGCCTGAGCGGGTGGCGCAGCTAATCCGGTCGATGGCAGGAGAAGTCATATGAGGCACGTCATCATCGGCGCCGGTGCCGCCGGCATCGCCGCAGCCGAGACGCTGCGCAAACTGGACGCGCAAGCCGCCATTACGGTGCTGGACGGCGAAGGCGAGACGCCGTATGCGCGCATGGCGATCCCCTACCTGCTGGCGAGGAAGATCGGCGAGGAGGGCACGCGCCTGCGGCACGATCCGCAGCATTACCGCAGCCTGCGCATCGACATCAAGAAGGGGCGCGCCGCGGCGGTGGACACGGCGGGCCGCAGCGTGCGGCTGGACGACGGCCGCACGATTCCCTACGACCGCCTGCTGATCGCGACCGGCTCCGTGCCGAGCCACGAGAACATCGAGGGCATCGACCTGCCCGGGGTGCATCATTGCTGGACGCTCGCCGACGCGCGCGCCATAGCGGCCGAAATCCACCCCGGAACACGCATCGTGCAGATGGGCGCGGGCTTCGTCGGCAGCATCATCATCCAGAGCCTGGTGTCGCGCGGCGCCCAACTGACCATCCTGGTGCGCAGCGGACGCATGGTGTCGCGCATGATGCCGCCGAAGGCCAGCGAAATGATCGCGAGCTGGTGCGAAAAGCAGGGTGTCCGCATCATGGGCAAGACCCAGACGGCACGCATCGAGCGCGATGGAGAGGCCCTCAAGGTGACGCTGACGACCGGCGAAATTTTGCCGGCGGACATATATTTGAGCGTGGTCGGCGTCAAGCCGGACATCGACTTCCTCGCCGGCAGCGGCGTCGCCATCGAAGACGGGATCATCGTCGACGAACATCTGCGCACCAATGTGCCAGGAATCTATGCGGCGGGCGACGCGGCGGAGTCGCGCGACCGTCTTTACGGCAAGTACCAGATCAACGCCATCCAGCCCAACGCGGTGGAACAGGCACGCATCGCCGCGGTCAATATGACCGGAGGCGATACCCCGTTCATCGGCAGCCTGGCGATCAATGTGCTCGACACGATGGGTCTGATCTCCTGTTCCTTCGGCCAGTGGCAGGGCGAGCCGGACGGGCAGGGCGTCGAGCAGGTGGATGCCGCCAACCACCGTTATTTGTCGCTGCAATTCGGCGGCGACCACCTGATCGGCGCGACGATGGTCGGCTTCACGGAAAACGTCGGCGTGCTGCGCGGCCTGATTCAGAGCAAGGTGAAACTCGGCCCGTGGCGCGAGCGCCTGCTGGCGGATCCGTCGCTGTTCATGGAGGCGTATCTGGCAACGGCCGAGAAACAGGCATGAAGGCCGGGTTTCAAGGCAGGCTGACGCCGTTTCCAGTCGGCGTAGAACGGAGAGGCTGAAATCAAGATCACCTTCAAGCTCTTTGCCGCCCTGCAGGATTATCTTCCGCAGGAGGCGAAAAGAACCAATGCGCTTACGCTCGAAATCGACAATGCCACCACGGTGGCGCAGATCATCGAGCGCTTCAACCTGCCGCTGAAGCTGGTGCATCTGGTCCTGATCGACGGCAGCTTCATTCCGCCCGCGGAGCGTGCCGGCCGCACACTGCGCGACGGGGAAACATTGGCCATCTGGCCGCCCGTCGCCGGCGGATGAAATTCCCCCTGGCTTACGACGCGACGACCACGCGCGAAGATTTTGTCCGCGTGCTGCCGCAAGCGACCGGAGAGGCGGAGGTTCGCGAAATCGACGGCGGGTTTTGCGGCCGCGGCTGGTCCATCCGCCTGACGCCGATTTCGCCGCTGACGATCGGACTGGTGCGGCTGGAGCGCCATCGCGTCGAGATCGCGTTCGATGGCCTCGACCCGGCGGCGCAGGATGCATTCATGCGCCGCTTTGCGCTGTACTACCAGCGCGGCGGCGGCTGAGGACAGTAGACGCTGGCAATACGGCGATGGAAATCACCTGGCAGTGCGCCGCGCTGATAAAATTCGTTTCGCGGCGGGTCTCCCCGCATTGCGGGGTGGTGAACCTGGTCAGGTCCGGAAGGAAGCAGCCACAGCCGTTTTCCGCAAGTGCCGGGGGTCAGGCTCGCCGCACCCCATCCCGTCCGACGCCGTTTCGTAATCTTCCCTTACAAACTTCGTCCCTCTGTCACATCCGGCTTACAGCCATCGGATGAAATGCAGCCTGCCATGAGGCATTCACGACAGGAGCACACCATGAAACTGAATCGAAAAATTATTGCGGGCTTTCTCGCCGCCAGCGCCGTCATGTTCGGCGTCGCCTATGCGCAAGGTCCGGGTTGCGGCCCCGACGGCCGGCCGGGCATGATGCGCAGCGGTATGAAGGGCGGCATGATGGATCCGGGCGCCCGGGCCGATCAGCGGCTGACCCGGCTCAAGGCCGACCTTAAAGTCACTGCCGAGCAGGAGCCGCTCTGGCAGGCGTTCGCCGAGAAGTCGAAGGCCGAGGCGGGCAAGGGCTTCCAGGCCATGCGCGAGCGCATGCAGAGCGACAAGCCGGTTACCGCGCCGGAACGTTTGGCGCAGATGCAGGACGGCATGAAGCAGCGCCTTGCCGCGATGGAGTCGGTCAACGAATCCTTCACTCGCCTCTACGCCGCCTTGACGCCGGAGCAAAAGGCCGCCGCGGACAAGCATTTCAGCAGCGCTGGCCGCTATCAGCGCGCTCCCCGTCGCGGTCCGCCGCAGCCCGAAGGGCAGGGCGCCCCCAAGGCCGCGGAACCGCGCAAGGGATAGACGTGCTGATCTGACGCCACGCGGGGCGGCCTTTGCTTGAAGGCTGCCCCGTTTGTCCTGAGCGGCCTGATAAAATCGCGCCATGAGCTATCAGGTCCTCGCCCGCAAGTGGCGCCCCAAGTCCTTCGCTACCCTGGTCGGCCAGGAGCATGTCGTGCGGGCGCTGACCCATGCGCTGGACCAGAACCGTCTCCATCACGCCTATCTGTTTACCGGCACGCGCGGCGTCGGCAAGACCACGCTGGCGCGCATCATGGCCAAGGCCCTGAACTGCGAAGCCGGCGTCGGTTCCACCCCTTGCGGCGTCTGTTCCGCCTGCACGGCGATCGACAGCGGCCGTTTCGTCGATTACATCGAGCTCGATGCGGCCTCGAATCGCGGCGTCGATGACATGACCCAGTTGCTCGAGCGCGCCACCTACGCGCCGACCATCGGCCGTTACAAGGTGTATGTGATCGACGAAGTCCATCAGCTCTCCGGCCACGCCTTCAACGCGATGCTGAAGACGCTGGAAGAGCCGCCCGAGCACGTCAAGTTCATTCTCGCCACCACCGATCCGCAAAAGATTCCCGTCACGGTTCTGTCGCGCTGCCTGCAGTTCAACCTGAAGCAGATGCCGCTGACACATATCGTCGACCACCTGTCGCGGGTGCTGGAGGCCGAGGGCGTGGCCTTCGAGCCGGCCGCCCTGCGCCATCTGGCCAAGGGCGCCGCCGGCAGCATGCGCGATGCGCTCTCCCTGCTCGATCAGGCCATCGCCCACGGCGCGGGGAAGGTCGAAGACGAGGCCGTGCGCGCCATGCTCGGCACGGTCGGCGACGAGCATCTGTTTGCGCTGCTCGACGGCCTCGTCGCGCAGGACGTGCAGGCCATGCTCGAAGTGGCCAAGCTGATGGATGCGCGCAGCCTGTCCTTCGACGGCGGCCTGCAGGAACTGGCCACGCTGTTCCACCGCATCGCCCTGATCCAGTTCGCTCCCCAAGCCCTGCTCGACGAAACCGAGCGCAGCCGCCTCGAACACTATGCGCAGGCGCTCGACGCCGAGTACCTGCAGCTGGCCTACCAGATCGCCATTCACGGCCGTGACGAACTGTCGCTGGCGCCCGACGACTATTCCGGCTTCGTCATGACCTTGCTGCGGCTGCACGCGTTCCGGCCGGAGCGCGCCGGTACGGTCAGCGCGGCGGCGGCTCCGGCGGCAAAACCGAGGCCGCCCACGGCCCCCGTGCGCACGGCGCCGCCTGTCGCACCGGCGGCTGCCGCGAGCCGGCCCCAGGCCGCCGTACCGCCGGCGTCTACTCCCGAGGCGCGTCCGGTTCAGCCGGCGCCTGCGCCGCCCGCTCCCGCGGTCGGGAAGTCTTCAGCGGCGGATGACGACTGGCATGCGCTGGTGGCGCGCCTGCCCCTGAGCGGCATGGCCAAACAATTGGCCCAGCATTGCGAGTTGTCGGAGCGCACCGAATCGGCGATCCGCTTGCGCCTGTCGCCGGTGCACAAGCATCTGCTCGGCAAGCCGCAGCAGGACAAGCTGCAAAGCGAACTGCAGACGGCCTGCGGCCGGCCGTTGCGGCTCGAAATAGATGTCGCGGAAGTGGCCAGCGAAACGCCTGCCGAGCGCAGCCGCAACCAGCAGCGCGAACGCCAGGAACGCGCCATCGCATCGATCGAACGGGATCCCTTCGTGCGCGATGTGGTGGACCTGTTCGACGCGAGCATCGACGAATCAACGATCAAACCCGTTTAAGGAGTACGGAAAGATGATGAAGGGTGGCATAGCCGGATTGATGAAACAGGCGCAGCAGATGCAGGCCAACATGGAGAAGGCCCAGGCACAGCTGGCGGAGGTCGAAGTGGAAGGCCAGTCGGGTGCCGGCGCCGTGAAAGTGGTGATGACCTGCAAGCACGACGTGAAGCGCGTCACCATCGATCCGTCGGTGATGGACGACAAGGAAATGCTCGAAGACCTGATTGCCGCCGCCATGAACGATGCCAATCGGCGCGTCGAGACGACCACCGCCGAAAAGATGGGCGGCTTCACCGCCGGACTTAATCTGCCACCCGGCATGAAACTGCCGTTCTGACAGCCAGCGAACCGGCGGTGGCAGACGTGACCCGTGATTTCGAGCGAAGCGAACAATTGAGTAACCCCCTCCCCGGGAGGGGGAGAGGGGGAGGCTGTCGTTTGGATGGGTTCATCGAGGCTAGACGTGGCGTCTAGCCTCGATGAACTCATCGAGGCATTGCGCTGCCTTCCCGGAGTGGGCCCCAAGTCGGCGCAGCGCATGGCCTATCACCTGCTGCAGCGCGACCGGCGCGGGGCCGAACGGCTGGCGCGCGGGCTCGATGCCGCGCTGCGGTTGCTGCATCACTGCGCGCGCTGCAACAATTTCACCGAAGCGGAGATCTGCGAACGCTGCCTCTCCTCGCGCCGCGATGCGTCGCAGCTGTGCATCGTCGAAATGCCGATCGATGCGATCAGCATGGAGGAGACGCATGCCTACAACGGGCTGTATTACGTGCTGATGGGCCGGCTCTCTCCGCTCGACGGCGTCGGGCCGAAGGAGCTCGCCTTCGAGCGCCTGTTTGCGCGCGCCACGGACGGCATGGTCAAGGAAGTGATCCTCGCCACCAATTTCACCAACGAGGGCGAGGCCACCGCGCATTACCTCTCCGAGTTGCTGCATACGCGCGGGCTCAAGGTCAGCCGCATCGCGCGCGGCCTGCCGGTGGGCGGTGAACTGGAGTTTTCCGACGCGGCGACGGTGGCGCAGGCCCTGCGCGAGAGGCGCGACTTCGTTTGACTGACAGCGCGAAGCCTCTTGCCGGCGTAACAGTCGTCGAATTCGGCACCCTGATTGCCGGGCCCTTCTGTTCGCGCATCCTCGCCGAGTTCGGCGCCGAGGTGGTCAAGATCGAAGCGCCGGGCGAGGGCGATCCCCTGCGCAAGTGGCGCAAGCTGTATCCGACCGCGGACGGCGATACCTCGCTGTGGTGGTTCGTCCAGTCGCGCAACAAGCAGTCGGTGACGCTGAACCTCAAGCATCCGGAAGGTATCGAGATCGCGAGAAGACTCGTGGCTGAAGCGGATATCGTGGTCGAGAATTTCCGGCCCGGCGTCATGGAAAAACTCGGCCTGGGCTGGGATGCGCTCTCCGCGATCAATCCGGGCCTGGTCATGGTGCGCCTTTCCGGCTTCGGCCAGACCGGACCGAAGGCCGCCCAGCCGGGCTTCGGCGCGATAGGTGAATCGATGGGCGGCCTGCGCTACGTCACGGGTTTCGCCGACCGGCCGCCGGTCAAGACCGGCGTTTCCATCGGCGATTCGATCGCGGCGCTGTGGGGTGCGCTGGGCGCCCTGATGGCGCTGCGTCACCGCGAGGTCAATGGCGGGGCAGGGCAGGTGGTCGATGTCGCCTTGTACGAAGCGGTGTTCGCCATGATGGAAAGCCTGGTGCCGGAGTTCGACGTCTTCGGCTTCATCCGCGAGCGCACCGGTAATGTCATGCCCGGCATCACGCCGTCGAACACGCATACGACGAAGGACGGCAAGCACCTGATCATCGGCGCCAACGGCGATGCAATTTTCCGCCGGCTGATGCTGGCCATCGGTCGTGCGGATCTGGCGGATGACCCCCAATTCGCCACCAACGCGGGTCGGGATGCGCGGGCAGGGGAAATCTACGGCGTCATCGACGCCTGGGTCGCCGCCAACGATGCGGACGCCGTCTTGCGCACCGCCGCGGAAGCCCAGGTTCCGGCCAGCCCGATCTATTCGGCGGCAGACATGTTCCGCGACCCCCAGTTCCTTGCCCGGAAAATGCTTGAACCGGCGCAACTCCCTGATGGAAAAGAGTTTCATGTTCCGGGCATCGTGCCCAAGCTGTCGCTGACGCCAGGCGAGACCCGCTGGCTGGGTCCGGCGCTCGGGGAGCACACGGAATCGGTACTCGGTCGGCTCGGCTATACCTCCGATGACCTGCTGGGCCTGCGGCGTGATGGAGTTATCTGATTGATTATAAGCAGATTATTGTGTTGCATCGGTCAGCGCCGATAAGTTGGCTTAGTTCAGGGCTTTAATCGCCGTGCGAGATTCGCTACAATTGTCGTCTTTTAGTTGCGGCCGCTGCGCTTGACGTCGATGGAACCGACGTCAGCCTTCACTGAAACTTCGTTTTATTGAAACTTCGTTTTATTGAAACTTCGTTTTCGAATTCGCATTTGAGCATTCAGGGACTTACACCATGAGTTGTGACGATACAGTCGATTGCGGTCGACGGCGTCTGCTGGTTGCCACGGCAGCCGCAGGCGGAGTGGCCGGGGTTGCGGTGGCGGTGCCCTTCGTGGCGAGCATGCTGCCTTCCGAGCGCGCGAAGGCTGCCGGTGCGCCTGTCGAAGTGGATATCAGCCAACTCGCTCCCGGTGAGATGAAAACTGTCGAGTGGCGCGGCAAGCCGGTCTGGATCATCAATCGCACCAAGGAACAGCTTGAATCCCTGACAAAGATCAGCGACAAGCTGGCCGATCCGAAGTCGGAAAAGAACATGCAGCCCGACTATGCGAAGAACGAAACCCGCTCGATCAAGCCCGAAATTCTCGTGGCGGTCGGCATCTGCACCCACCTCGGCTGCTCGCCGACCGAGAAGTTCAAGACCGGCGCCGAGTCGGGCATCGAGGCCGACTGG
The DNA here is from genome assembly GCA_030247575.1 of Sulfuritalea sp. Classification (GTDB taxonomy): domain Bacteria; phylum Pseudomonadota; class Gammaproteobacteria; order Burkholderiales; family Rhodocyclaceae; genus Sulfuritalea. The sequence continues at coordinate 43,590 of JAOTRV010000014.1, read as the reverse complement.
CCGGGCGGCTTCATCTGCCCCTGTCACGGTTCCACCTTCGACCTCGCCGGGCGCGTTTACAAGAGCAAGCCGGCGCCGGACAATCTCGAAATTCCTCCGCACATGTATCTTGGCGATGCCAAGCTGATCATTGGCGAAGAAAAGAAGGCCTGATGCGATGAGCAAAGTGAACGCCATATTGCAGGGCACGCTGAATTGGGTCGACGAGCGCTTTCCGCTGACGTCGAACTGGAAGGCCCATCTGTCCGAGTACTACGCGCCGAAGAACTTCAACTTCTGGTACTTCTTCGGCTCGCTGGCCATGCTGGTGCTGGTGATCCAGATTGTCACCGGCATCTTCCTCACCATGCACTACAAGCCGGATGCCGCGCTGAATGCCTCGGGCGTGCCCGTCGCCTTTGCCAGCGTCGAGTACATCATGCGCGACGTGTCCTGGGGCTGGCTGATCCGCTACATGCACTCGACCGGGGCCTCGGCCTTCTTCCTCGTCGTCTATCTGCACATGTTCCGCGGCCTGCTCTACGGTTCCTACCGCAAGCCGCGCGAATTGATCTGGCTGTTCGGCATCGGCATCTTCCTCTGCCTGATGGGCGAAGCCTTCTTCGGCTACCTGCTGCCCTGGGGACAGATGTCCTTCTGGGGCGCGCAGGTCATTGTCAACCTGTTCTCGGCGATCCCGTTGATCGGTAACGATCTTTCGATATGGCTGCGCGGCGACTACGTGGTCGGCGACGCCACGCTGAACCGTTTCTTTGCCTTCCACGTCATCGCCATGCCGCTTGTGTTGCTGGGCTTGGTGGGAGCGCACATCATCGCGCTCCATGAGGTCGGTTCGAACAACCCGGACGGCATCGAGATCAAGAAGAAAAAGGATGCGAACGGCATTCCGCTCGACGGCATTCCCTTCCATCCCTACTACTCGGTCAAGGATATCGTCGGCGTCGTGGTATTCCTCATGGTGTTCTCGGTCATCGTCTTCTTCATGCCCGAAGGTGGCGGCTACTTCCTCGAATACAACAACTTCTTCCCGGCCGACCCGCTGGTGACACCGCCGCACATCGCGCCGGTCTGGTACTTCACGCCCTATTATTCGCTGCTGCGCGCGGTGACCTATCCGCTGTTCGGCATCGATGCGAAGTTCTGGGGCGTCGTTGCCATGGGCGCCGGCACGTTGATCTTCGCTTTCCTGCCTTGGCTTGACCGCAGCCCGGTGAAGTCGATCCGTTATCGCGGGCCGATCACCAAGTGGCTGCTCTCGATCTGGGTCGTCGGCTTCTTCATCCTCGGTTTCCTCGGTACCAAGGATCCCGCCTACAAGTTCTTCGGCTTCATCCCCGGCGCGCCGATCGCACAACTGCTCAGCGTGTATTACTTCCTGTTTTTCCTGACGATGCCGATTTGGTCTTCCCTGGATCGGTGCAAGCCGGAACCGGATCGGGTGACGATGAAATGAAGAAATTCCTTACCGCAATCCTGTTTGCGCCGGTTCTGGCATTCGCCGCGGGTCCCACGTTGCATCTCGACCGGGCTCCGGACAAGGCCAACGACATGGCCGCCCTGCAAAACGGCGCCAAGATCTTCGTCAACTACTGCCTGAACTGCCATTCGGCGTCCTACATGCGCTACAACCGCCTGAAGGACATCGGTCTCAGCGACGCCCAGATCAAGGACAACCTCATGTTCACCGCCGAGAAGGTCGGCGAGCCCATGAAGATTGCCATGCAGCGCGCCGAAGCCAAGGTCTGGTTCGGCGCCGCTCCTCCCGATCTGACCGTGATCGCGCGGGCGCGAGCTTCGGAGTTCGGCAGCGGCGCGGACTGGCTTTACACCTATTTGCGCACCTTCTATCGCGACGAGAAGCGTCCGAGCGGGTGGAACAACGTGGTTTTCGAAAACGTCGGCATGCCGCACGTGCTCTGGGAACTGCAAGGCGAGCAGGTAATGGGCGCAGACCACAAGTTGACGCTGGCCAAACCGGGCAAGCTCAAGCCGCAGGAGTTCGACGCGGCGGTGGGCGATCTGGTTGCCTATCTCAACTACATGGGCGAGCCGATGGCGGAATTCCGCAAGCAGCTCGGCGTGATCGTATTGATTTTCCTGGCAGTAATCTTCGTCTTTGCGTACGCGCTGAAACGCGAGTACTGGAAAGATGTCCATTAAACCAACTAGTGAATGCAAACTATGGGGCATCGAGAAATGAACGCACCACCCGTCCGCAAAGTGGTGCGTGATGCCGACTATTCCTGGGGCACCAGCGCCATGATGAACCTGTATTCGGGCACTACGTGTCCGTTCAGCCATCGCTGCCGCATCGTCCTGTACGAGAAGCAGATGGACTTCCAGGTGATCGACGTCGATCTCTTCAACAAGCCTGAAGATATCGCCATCATCAACCCGTACAACCGCGTTCCGGTACTGGTTGATCGCGATCTGGTGCTCTACGAGTCGAACATCATCAATGAATATATCGACGAGCGCTTCCCGCATCCGCAACTGATGCCGCCGGATCCGCAAACGCGGGCCAAGGCACGGCAGCTGCTGTTCACGATGGAACACGAGTTGTTCAGCTACATCGATGCGCTGGAAAAGAACCTCAAGTCGGCCGACAAGTCGCGGGGCCACATTCGCGACCGTCTGGTCGAGCTGGCGCCGATGTTCAACAAGCAGAAGTTCCTGCTGGGCGACGATTTCTCGATGCTCGACGTGGCCATCGCACCGCTGTTGTGGCGCCTCGACCATTACGGCATCGAACTGCCGAAGAGTGCCGCGCCGCTGATGAAGTTCGCCGAGCGCATCTTCTCGCGCCAGGGTTTCATCGACGCGCTGACGCCGACCGAAAAGATGATGCGCCGTTAAGGCGTGTCCCCCGCGCGCGTAGTTTGATTCATCTCGGCGCAAGCCCCATGCAGTCAACCAAGCCCTACCTGATCCGCGCCATCCATGAATGGTGCGCGGATCAGGGCTTCACTCCCTATCTGGCGGTCAAGGTCGATGCGACGACGCGCGTCCCGCGCGAATTCGTCAAGGACGGCGAAATCGTCCTCAACGTCGGCGCCGAGGCAACCCATCAGTTGCTGATGGGCAACGAGGAAATCACCTTTCAGGCCCGTTTCGGCGGGCGCGCCTTCCCGGTCGTGGTGCCCATCGCGCGGATTGCGGCGATCTACGCCAGCGAGAACGGCGAGGGCATGGCCTTCGAAGTCACCGAAACGCCGGCAGGCGAGGCCGTCGAAGATGCGGCACCGGCAGCGAGCCTGGACGATGCATCCGCCGTATCACCGGCGTCGACTCCCGAGCGTCCTTCCGGGCGGCCTGTGCTCACTCGCGTCAAGTAGCGCCAGGCCTGTTCCCGCGCACGCGGGCTATTTCGATTCCATCACCCAGACGCCGTCCCACTCTTCTCCCGGCGGACTGGCGAGGAAGTGGTCGCAGCGTTCGATGTACATCTTCGCGGCCTTGTCGCGCTCGTTGATGGCCAGCACTTCGCCGAACTCGGCCTTGGCATCGTTCCACTTCTGCTGCCGGTATTTCACCAGTCCGGACTTGAAGTGACGTAGCGCATCGATCATCTGCGGATAGCTTTCTTCCGTGTGGTAATCGAGGATTTCATAAATGGCGACGGGCTTGGTCTTGCCCTTGACCACCACCAGGTCGAGCTCGCGGCTGAAGTAGGTCGCCTTCAGCGCCTTGTAGGTGAATTCGCTGACGAGGATGTGGGTGCCGTACTGCTTGCAGGCCGATTCGAGCCGGGCGGCGAGGTTCACCCCGTCGCCGATGATGGTGTAGTCCATGCGCTTCTTCGAGCCGATGTTGCCCGACACCACGTTGTCGGTGTTGAGCCCGATGCCGATATCGACGGGCATCTTGCCTTCGTTCACGCGACCCTTGTTCCAGGCCCACAACTCGCGGATCATGGCGATGGCCGTGCGCACGGCGCGGTCGGCGTCGTCGTCGTGGCCGATCGGGATGCCGAAGGCGGCCATCACGGCGTCGCCGATGAACTTGTCCAGCATGCCTTCCTCGCGCTGGATGCAATCGACCATCAGCGTGAAGTATTCGTTGAGCAGCGCCACCGTGCCCTGGGCGCCGAGCGCCTCGGTGATGGTGGTGAAGCCGCGCACGTCGGAGAACAGGATGGTCGCCATCACGCTCTTGCCGCCGAGGCTCTCGGCGCCGGACGCCAGCATCTGGTCGGCGATGCCCGGGTCCATGTAGCGCGACATGGTGGATTTGAGCCGCTTCTCGTTGGAAATGTCCTCCAGCATCAGCATCGAACCGATGCGCTTCTTCTCCATCGAAAGCAGCGGCAGCGCCGTGAGATTCACCGACAGCTTGTCTTCGCCGACGATCAGCTCGGCTTCCATGATGACTTCGGTGGATTGCGTATCGGCGACGCGCTTCAGCTTCTCCGGAATCCAGGCGTTGTTGCCGGCGAAGAATTCCGCTGCGGGTTTTTGCAGGATCTGTGCCGCATTCACGCGCAGGATGCGCAGCCCGGCGGCGTTGCAGGTGGCGATCTTCTCCGTCTCGTCGAGCGTGATCACCGCATTCGACATCGACTCCAGCATCGCCTCGTTGTAGTTCTTCATGTTCTGCACGTCGGCGAACAGTTTGGCGTTTTCCAGCGCGATCGAAATCTGTGCGGTAAAGGCGCGCAGGCGTGATTCATCCTCGCCGGTGAAGGGGCCGCCGCGCTTGTTGAGCACCTGCGTGACGCCGATCACCTTGCCGTGCTTGTTCACGATGGGCACGCAGAGTATCGAGCGGGTGAAGTAGCCGGTCTTCTTGTCGAAGGCCGGATTGAAGCGCAGATCGGCGTAGGCGTAGGGGATGTTGATCGCCTTGCCCTGGGTGAACACCGCGCCGGCGATGCCCAGGTGATTGGGCAGGCGGATCTGCACCGATTCCAGGCCCTGGCCCACCTCCGACCAGAGTTCGCTGGTCTTCTCGTCGTTGAGGAACAGCGTCGAGCGCTCGGCATTCAGCAGGCGCGTGGCCTCGCCCATGACCTTCTGCAGCAGCGATCCCAGCTTGATGTCGGCGGTGACTTCGGAAACGACGTCGATGAACTCCATTTCCTGCCGGCGGATGGCCTGCATGCGCTCGATGAATTGCGCGCTTTGCAGCGCCAGCGTGCCCTGGCTGGTCATGGCTTCGAGCAGGTTGAGGTCGTGCCTGGTGAATTTCCCGGTGCGCTTGTTGAGCGTCTGCGCCACGCCGATGATCTCGCCCTTCACGGTCTTGATCGGCACGCAGAGGATGTTGCGCGTGGTGAAGCCGGTCTGCTCGTCGATCGAGCGGTTGAAGCGGTCGTCGGCGTAGGCGTCGTGGATGATCAGCGCCTCGCCCGCGGTGTACACATAGCCGGCGATGCCGCTGGTGTTGAGGATGCGGATCTCGCGCTGGATGTTGCCCTGCGCCACCCGCGAGTACAGCTCGTTGGTGTCGGGGTCGTTGAGGAACAGCGAGCCGCGCTCGGCGTTCAGTTCGGTGGTGGTCATCTCCACCAGCGCCTGCAGCACTTCGTCGAGCGTGCCGTAGCTCGCCATGCGGCGCGTCACCTCAAGCAGCAGTTCGAGATGGCGTACGCGGCGGCGGCCTTCCGGGTCGCGGTCGGCCGGCTTCTTCTTCGCGGCGGCGGCTTCGACGGGCGGGTCGACGGCGTTCATGACGGGGTATGGCGCGCGGCTTCGATCTGGTCGCGCAGGGCCTGAATGGTGCGCTGCAGCTGGGCGCCTTCGTCGGCGAACAGGGTGCGCTCGCGATTGACCGAATTCGCCTTGTCGATATGCGCCAGTTCCAGGCTCTCGCGCAGGCCGCTGACGGTCTGCCGCAGTTGCGAGATCTCGCCTTGCGCGCTGACCAGCGCCGCGCGCACCGCATTGTCGGTGTCGGCATGGGCCTTTTCCAGCTCGTCGCGCAGGGCGGACGAGGTGGCCTTCAACTGCTGCATTTCGTTGTGTCCGGCGACGCGTTCCTGCTGCACCGCATGGTCGCGTTCGACGCGCGCCCGTTCGAGTTCCTCGCGCAAGGCGGCGGCCGTGGCCTTGAGCATCTGCGCTTCCTGAGTGGCGGCAACCCGTTCCTGCTGGACGGCCTTCTCGCGCTCGACGCGGGCGTGCTCGAGTTCGTCGCGCAGCACGCCGACGGTGGCCTTCAATTGCGCGATCTCCGCGGCGCTGGCCTGCGTGGCGCGCAAAGTCGCGGCCTGAACCTCGGCATGGGCGGCCTCGAGTTCCGCGCGCAAGGCGACCACCGTGCGCTTCATGTCGCGGGCATCAGCCTGTGCCAAGGCGAGTTCGTCTTCGATGGTCGATCGGTCGGCAATCATGATGCGGCGAAGAAAATATCCCCATTCAACAAGGCGCAGACCGGCAGGCCAGGACTGCCGGTCGCTGCAACCGATACCAATGCCTTCATGGTTTCGATTAGTTATTTCTTTCGATAATACGCTTACCCTAGAATCTTATCAGCCACGCTTCCGGATCGGGTCGCTTTTGCGGCCCGCCCGTTCAGGTGTCTTGTCGAATGAAAACGTTCAGCCGCCGTCATTTCCTTGCTGCAGGAGCCGCCCTGGGCGCGTCCAGGATCGCCGGCGCCGCGCTCGGCGAACTGCTGCCGCGCGGCCGCGCGCGACGCGTGGTCATCGTCGGCGGCGGCTGGGGCGGCCTTGCGGCGGCCCGCCACCTGCGCGAACTGGCTCCGGAACTCGAAGTGGTGCTGGTGGAACGAAGCGCGGCATTCCGCTCGCTACCGCTGAGCAACAAATGGCTGGTCGGGCTGGGACAGGAAAGCGGACGCAGCCATGACTATGCCGGCGTCGCCCGCGCCTGGGGCTACAGAGTCATTCAGGCCGAGGTGATCGCCATCGACCGCGAGCAGCGGCTCGTCGTCACCCGGGGCGGCACGCTCGCCTATGACTGGCTGGTGCTCGCCGTCGGCATTCGCTACGACTATGCGCCCTGGTTCGGCGACGACCGTCGTGCCGCCGCGGAAGCACAGAAGCTATATCCGGCGGGATTCGTCACCGGCGAACTCGATGCGCTGAAGCAGAAGCTGGACGGTTTCCGGGGCGGCGATTTCGTCATGACCATTCCACCGGCGCCGTACCGCTGTCCACCGGCGCCCTATGAACGCGCGGTGATGATCGCCTGGCTGTTCAAACAGAAAAAGATCAAGGGGCGGCTGGTCATCGTCGACCCGGGGCCCGGCATGCAGGCCTTCAACCGCGTCTTTGCCGATCGCTACAAGGACCGGATCCTGCACCTGACCCACGCCAAGGTGAAATCCGTCGATCCGTTCAACAGAAAGATCGTCACCGAGTTCGACGATCTGCATTTCGACGATGGCATCCTGATGGCCCCGCAGCAGGCCGGCGATCTGGTGTGGCAGGCCGGGCTGGCGGCACGCGGCGATGACGGCAAGCCGACCGGCTGGGCGGCGGTCGATCCGCTGCGTCTGCACGCCATCGATGACGATCGGGTATTTCCGGTCGGCGACCTGATCGACAAGGTATCGCCTCTGTTCGGCCACTACCCGAAGAGCGGCCATCTGGCCAATCGCCTGGGGCGCATCGCCGCGCGCGAGATCGCCGGCCGCGCCCGCGGCAGCTTGTCGCAGCCGATCCTGCCGGACAGCGTCTGCCATGTCTTCGCGGATGTCGACCCGATGGAAAGTGTCCGCATCGATGCCGAATACCGGCTGCGCGGCGACGGGCTCATCGCGCAAAGCGTGCGTCAGCATTTCGATCCGCAGCCGCGAGGCGAAGACGAAGCGTGGGCCAAGTCGATGTACCTTGATTTTCTCACCCGATAGGGGAAAGAAAATGGCCCGCCGAAGCGAGCCCAAGTCTTTGAATCCGTGGCGCCCAAGTCAGGAATCGAACCTGAGACCTACCGCTTAGGAGGCGGTCGCTCTATCCACTGAGCTACAAGGGCGCGAGGCGCGAATTTTACCCTGCGCGCCTATAATCCGGCACCCCTGCTCCTGCCTCTTTCCCGCCCTCTTTTCCATGCCCGTCATTTCCCTCGATCGCGCCTGTCTCGCCTACGGGCATGTCGCCCTTCTCGACCACGCGGCGATGCAGATCGACGCCGGCGAGCGCGTCGGACTCATCGGCCGCAACGGCAGCGGCAAATCGAGCCTGCTGAAGGCGCTCGCCGGCCTGGGTTCGCTCGATGACGGCGAAGTCTGGCGGGAGCCCGGCCTCTCCATCGCCTATGTGCCGCAGGAGCCGGAATTCGCCAGCCACGATACGGTGTTCGAAGCTGTCGCCGCCGGGCTGGGCGAGGTGGCCCGTGTGCTCGCCGAGTACCACGAGGTGACCCACAAAGTCGGCGCTGGCGACACGGCGACCATGGATCGCCTTGAGGCGCTGCAGGCGCAACTGGAAGCCAATGACGGCTGGACCCTGAATTCGCGCGTCGAGCAGGCCATTTCGCGCCTTGCGCTGGATGGCGATACCCATGTCGATACACTTTCTGGCGGCGGAAAGAAGCGCGTCGCCCTGGCCCGCGCGCTGGTGGCCGAGCCGGAACTGCTGCTGCTCGACGAGCCGACCAACCACCTCGACGTCGACGGGATACTCTGGCTGGAGGAACTGTTGCGCGGCTATCAGGGGGCCGTCATGCTCATCACCCACGACCGGGTGTTCCTCGACAACGTGGCGACCCGCATCATCGAGCTTGATCGCGGCCGGCTGGTGAGTTTTCCCGGCAGCTTCGCGGCCTATCAGGAGCGCAAGGAATTCATGCTCAACGAAGAGGCGCTGGCCAATGCGCGCGCCGACAAGATGCTGGCGCAGGAGGAAATCTGGATCCGCAAGGGCGTCGAGGCGCGGCGCACGCGCAGCGTCGGTCGCGTCCAGCGCCTCGAGCACTTGCGCGCGGCGCGGGCGGCGCGGCGCGAGCAGCTGGGCAAGGTGGATTTCCGCGTGGTGCGCGGCGACGCTTCGGGCAAACTGGTGGCCGAACTCGAAAATGTCAGCAAGCGATTTGTGACAACCGCGGGTGAAAAAGTCGTGGTGCGCGACTTCTCGTGCCGCATCCAGCGCGGCGACAAGGTCGGCCTGATCGGCGCCAACGGCACCGGCAAGACCACGCTGCTGCGGCTTATCCTCGGGCAGATCGAGCCCGATGCCGGTAAGGTCCAGCTCGGCAGCCGGATCGAGGTCGCCTACTTCGACCAGTTCCGCACCCAGCTCGATCCCGCAGCACCGTTGTGTGAAGTGATCAGCCCCGGCTCCGACTACGTCGAGATCGGCGGCACGAAGAAGCATGTGATCGGCTACCTGGAAGACTTCCTGTTCGCTCCGCAGCGCGCGCGTTCGCCGGTGAAGTCGCTTTCCGGCGGCGAGCGCAACCGCTTGCTGCTGGCGCGGCTGTTCGCGCGGCCGGCGAACGTGCTGGTGCTGGACGAGCCGACCAACGACCTCGACATCGAAACCCTGGAATTGCTCGAAGCCCTGCTGCAGGACTACAGCGGCACGGTGTTCCTGGTCAGCCATGACCGGGCCTTTCTCGACAACGTGGTGACGCAGACCATCGCCAGCGAAGGCGGCGGCACATGGAAGGAATACGTCGGCGGCTACACGGATTGGCTGCGCCAGCGGCCGGCCGGCGGCGCGGCGCGCTTCGACGCCACGGGCGGTCCCGATGCCAGGCCGGCCGCAAGAGTAGACGCCGGCGACACGGCGAAAGCCAAGCCGCCCGAGCGGAAAAAGCTCAGCTTCAAGGAACAGCGCGAGCTGGAACAACTGCCCGACCGCATCGCCACGCTGGAAACCGAGCAGGCAGCGCTGCACGGCCGGCTGGCCGATCCGGCCTTCTATCAGGGACCGGCGGAGGTCGTGCGCGACCTGCAGGCGAGGCTGGCCAAGGTCGATGCCGAGATCGATGCTGCCCTTGCGCGCTGGGAGGCGCTGGAGGCCAAGGGCTGAAAGCTGGCGCCAAAAAGGACTGTTTTTCCAAGTCTCATTCGGCATGCGCCGGATTTAGTCTCTACCCGGTCAGCCGCACAGGGAGATGCATGTGGTCGTCATCAACGGGAAACGCACTACCGCCATCGTGATCCGCCATCGGGGCGACAGCGTCACGCTGGTGCCGATGAAAAGCGGCAGGCTGTCGGCACAGACGGTCCGCTTCGACGAGTTCCGCCAGGAGTGGCATGAAACGGGCTATGCGCTGTCGCAGGCGATGACCACTTTTTTGGCCCACATCATGAAATGGGGCGCTTCGCTGGAAGTCGTGAAGGGCCTCGAAAAGCTTGCGGCGCGGGATCGCTTCGTCGTCGCCAGCCTGTTCTGAGCCCGACATAGGCACCGAAGATTACTGGCACGCCTGGTTCGACGGCGCCGCGCTGCCCAATCCGGGAAAGATCGCCGTCGGCGTCGTCCTCGTCTCGCCTGCGGGCGAGCGCTCCGAAAAGTCTGCGCTGGCCGGCTGTTCCGGCTGCAACAACGAGGCCGAACTGCATGCGCTGGGCGCGGCGCTGGAAATGGCCGCCGCAGCCGGCGCCCGCCGGCTGGTGCTGCGCGGTGACGGCGACGTTGCGCTGCGTTATGTGCGCGGGCCGGAAAGCACGCAGATCGCCCGGCTGCTGCCCCTGATCGCCGCTGCCCGCGAATCGCTGCGCCGGTTCGAGGACGTGCAGCTGGTCTGGATTCCGCGTCATCGCAACGGCGAGGCCGATCGCCTGTCAAGGCAGGCATTGGGCCTGCCGCCGAGTCCGGTCCGTATCGCCGGGGGCCGGCGGCGGCGCTGATGTCCCCGCCGGTTTCCGCTATGATCGGCCCCCACTGCAATTAGGAGCCACCGCTTGGGAATGCTGACCAACATCGTCGCCGCCGAGGAAGATGAAATAGCCGCCATCGGCGAGTCGCTGCGACCCGTCGACGACTGGAGCGGGATCGAGCGGCGCGGCATCGACACGGCCAAGATAGCCACGCTGCATTGCCTGCTCACCGGTGACGAATTCGGAGAAGCCGTCGGCGGCTACGAGCCCGTCTACGCGACGGACGAGGGCGCGATCGTGCTGCGCCTTGCCGACGAGGTGCTGGAACGCCTCGCCACCCTGGACGAGGACGCGCTGGAACTGGTTGCGGACGAATTGGCGGCCACCGAAGAATATGAAATGGAACAGTGGGAGGCCGAGGAAGTGCAGGCGCTGGTGATGGAGCTCGCCGACCTGGCGCGGCTGGCCGAGTCGCAGGGGCAGTCCCTGTTCGTCTGGATGCATCCGCTGCTGACCTGAACCGATGTCGTCCGGCAAGACCTGGTTCGTCTATCTGATCGAATGCAGCGACGGCAGCCTCTACACGGGGATTACCGTCGATCTGGCGTCACGCTTCAAGGCCCACCTGGAGGGCCGGGGCGCGCGCTGCATGCGAATGCATCCGCCGCTGCGCATGCTCGCTGCGGAAGCGCATGCGGACCGCTCGGCGGCGTCGAAGGCCGAGTACCGCATCAAGCAGCTCTCGGCGCCTCAGAAACGCGCCTATGCCGCTCAAATGACCGCCGGCAACCTTGCTTCCCTTGTCGCTTGAACCTGTTTCTCAAATGATCGTTTTTTCCCACGGCAACAGCTACAGCGCCAGCACCTATCGCCAGCTTTTCGAAGGCTGGCGTGCGGCGGGTCATGAGGTGGCCGCCGTCGAGCATTTCGGCCACGACGAGCGCTTCCCCGTCGATCGCAGCTGGCGCGGCATGACGCATCAGCTGACCACGCTGATCGACAGCCTGCCCGGGCCCCGCCTCTGGCTGGTCGGGCATTCGATGGGCGGCTACCTGAGCCTGCTCGCGGCCGGCCAGCGCCCGGAGCGCGTGCGCGGCATCATCCTGCTCGATTCGCCCGTGGTCTATGGCTGGAAATCCGGCCTGATCAGCATGGTCAAGGCAGCCGGCCAGATGCGCCGGGTGTCGCCCGCATCGGTGGCGGTGAAGCGCCGCGACCGCTGGCCGAATCTCGGCGAGGTGCGCCGGCATTTCGCGGCGAAGCCGATGTTCGCGCGCTGGCATCCCGAGGTCCTCAACGACTACATCCACTTCGGCACCGAGCGGGATCCGGCGGACAGCGCCGGCACCGTTCGCCGGCTCAAGTTCAGGCCAGAGATCGAAGCCGAAATCTACTCGACGGTTCCGCACCGTTTGGTGTCCTATCTGCGCCTGCATCCGCCGGGCGGGCCGGTGGCCTTCGTCGGCGGCACGCGTTCGCGCGAGGTCCGCCAGGTCGGGCTCGCCGCCACGCACCGCATCACGCAAGGGCGCGTGAGCTGGCTCGAGGGCACGCATCTGTTTCCCTTCGAACGCCCAGCGGAAACCGTGCGCGAAGTGCTGGCGTGGATGCAGCGGCTGGACGCGTTGCGAGAGGCCGCATGAAGTTCGGGCGACTCTATCAGCCGCGCAATCCAGCGTTTTGGCTGATGGTCGCGTTCAACCTGCTGTCGACGCTGCTGGCTTGGGTGGCGCGAACCTACGCGTTGGCGCCGGCTGTGTCGTTGCTGCTGGCGGGCGTCGCGATTGGCAATGCTCTGATCGGAGTGTGGCTGATACTGCAACTGATGCGCGACAAGCCGTCTGCCGAGCCCGACTAGCATACGATTGCGTTTGCGCCAGACCGCCGGGGCGCGGATGTCCCGGGAGCAAACTCCCGGGACTTTCAAGCGAAAACCAGCGGTGGCCGTCGCTCCGATGCCGATGGAAGTGCAGCCCGTGGCGGCGAAAGGAGCGGTTTCGGATTTTTCAGCCGCAGGTTCCCACCGCGCCGCAGGCGGAGCAGAAGTCGCAGCCGTCCTTGCGGATCACGGTGTAGTTGCCGCATTCGCCGCACAGCGAGCCCTGCATCACCTTGACGCCGCCGCTCTTCTGCTCGGGAACTTCGAGGATGCCCATTTCGCGCGTCGGATAGCCGTTCTCGTCGAGGATGCGCAGCATGGCGTAGCGATGCATGATCAGGCGCGCGATGTAGGCGACCGTCGAGGGCCAGTTCTGCTGCTTGTTGGAGCCGGGCACGCGAGCCATGAAATCGCCCAGCGGCTCGGCGTAGTTGAGCAGCTTCCGGAGCTTCATGCCGATCCAGGCCGGGTCGAGCACGCGCATGTCGAGCGAGAGCAGGCGCGTCAGGCCGTCCAGCGCGCGCGGATAGTGGCCGGAAAGCCACACCGAGTAGGGCCGCGTGACGCCGTCGGGCAGGGTGATTTCCTTGAGGCCCAGCACGAACTCTTCGCCGGCGGCCGGATTGACCACATCGACCGTCCATGACAGCGTGCCGTCGGTGCCGGTCTTGGGTTCGTCGCGGCTGAACATGCAATCGATGACCGGCGTGGCTTCGGTGCCTTCCAGCGCGCCGAGTTTCTCGCAGCGATAGCGCACCACCTGGGCCAGCGCCGAGACCACGCCGGGAACCAGCTTGCGTTCGCCGTTGGGCGGCAGCGGCAGTTCGAAGGAGTCGTCGTCCTGCGTCTTGGCCAGGGCATCGAGCTTGAGCTTGAGCCAGGCCTTGTCGTTGGCGCGCATGTCCATCGACAGGGTCTTGGCCACGGCGCCGATGCCGCGCGGCTGCTCGGCGCCATTGACCCAGACTTCGAACGGGACTTCGCGTCCGTAATCGTTTTCGATCTGGCCGACGAAGAGGGCGAACTCGCCGTGCGGGGCTTCGATCATGTAGGTCCATGCCGCGTTGCCGTCGGCCATGCGCGGGCGGCCCGGCCAGCGCAGGGAAGCCAGCACCGGAGCGGGCAGGGCGCCGATCGACAGGCGGCGGTTGGCGTGATCGATGGTGACGTCCTGCGGCTGCTTCTGGGCGCTTTCCGCCGGCGTGCTGCTGCCGACCGAGAGCACGCTGCCCAGCACCGAGTTGGGACGGTAGGTGGCCAGCCCCTTGAGCCCGGATTTCCATGCCACCATGTAGAGGTCTTCGAACTCCGAGTAGGGATAGTCGGCAGGCACATTCACCGTCTTCGAGATCGAGGTGTCGACATAGGGCGCGACGGCGGCGACCATCTGCTCGTGGGCCTGGGCCGAGATTTCCAGCGCCGTGACGAAGTAGTCCGGCAGCTTGGAAACGTCGCCGCCCTGGTGCTTGTAGAGGCGCCAGGCGTAGTCCTCGACCGCGTATTCCTTGTGCGTGCCGTCGGCCATGCGCTTTTTGCGCGTGTAGACCCAGGAGAAGGGCGGCTCGATGCCGTTCGAGGCGTTGTCGGCGAAGGCCAGGCTGATGGTGCCGGTGGGCGCGATCGACAGCAGATGCGAATTGCGCAGGCCGTTCTTGCGGATCGCGTCCTTGACCTCCTGCGGCAGGCGCGAGGCGAAATTGCCGCCGGAAAGATACATGTCGGCGTTGAACAGCGGGAAGGCGCCGCGCTCCTTGGCCAGTTCCGACGAATACAGGTAGGAGCGGTCGCGCATGTATTCGGAAATTTTCGTTGCCATGTCGCGCGCGGCGTCGGTGTCGTAGCGCAGCTTGAGCATGATCAGCGCGTCGCCGAGGCCGGTGAAGCCGAGGCCGACGCGGCGCTTGTTCTGCGCTTCCTTGAACTGCTGTTCGAGCGGCCAGTGGGTGGCGTCGAGCACGTTGTCGAGCATGCGCACCGAGGTGTCGATGACCCGGCCGAAGGCGGCGAAATCGAAACTGGCCTTCCTGGTGAAGGCATCCTTGACGAACAGCGTCAGGTTGATCGAGCCGAGGCAGCAGCAGCCGTAGGGCGGCAGAGGCTGTTCGGCGCAGGGGTTGGTGGCCTCGATGGTCTCGCAGTAGTAAAGGTTGTTGTCCTTGTTCATGCGGTCGAGGAACAGGATGCCCGGCTCGGCGTGATCATAGGTGGAGCGCATGATCTGCTCCCACAGGTCGCGGGCGCGCACCTTGCGGTAGACCCACATGCCGTCGCCGCGCTGGTAGGCGCCGGCGGCCTTGATGTCGGCCGAAGGGGTGGCGCGGTGCGTCAGTTCGATCTCGCCGTCGGCCTCCACGGCCTGCATGAACGGATCGGTGACGCCCACCGAGATGTTGAAGTTGGTCAGGTCGCCGGCATCCTTGGCATGGATGAAGTCCTCGATATCCGGGTGGTCGCAGCGCAGCACGCCCATCTGGGCGCCGCGGCGCGAACCCGCGGATTCGACGGTCTCGCAGGAACGGTCGAAGACGCGCATGTAGGAGACCGGGCCGGAAGCGCGCGACTGCGTGCCCTTGACATGGGCGCCGATCGGGCGGATGGAAGAAAAGTCGTAGCCGACGCCGCCGCCGCGGCGCATGGTCTCGGCGGCCTGCAGCAGGGCGGTGTAGATGCCGGGGCGGCCATCGACGATTTCGGAGATCGAATCGCCGACCGGCTGCACGAAGCAGTTGATCAACGTGGCGCACAGATCGGTGCCGGCGGCGGAGTTGATGCGGCCGGCGGGAACGAAGCCGTTTTCCTGCGCTTCGAGGAAGCGTGCCTCCCAAAAACTGCGCTTTTCCTCGACTTCTATCGAGGCCAGCGCACGGGCCACGCGGCTGCGCACGTCGCGCACGTCGCGTTCAGTACCCTTTGCATACTTTTCGAGCAGAACCTCGCCTGATATTTCTTGGGGCAAGGGCAGGCCCATCTGTCCGGTGTGCTCGTAACCTGTTGTTTCCTCTGTATTATTATTTGTAGTAGTCATAGTCTCTTCCGAAGAATAGGTCCAATTAAGGTGCCGTGGAGCGGGGAAGCATACCCCCGCGTTTTACTGGTGGAAAGTGAAAAATTTTTATACATTAAAAACAATAAGTTAAAAAACACCCTAGTACCGGTCCGCGCTGCGCCCTACTAGATATAGTATGTTTTCCTCAAGCGAAAGGGAAGGAAAAACAGGGGGATGGCGCTGCTTTTCAAGACTTGGCTTCAGCGTGTCCTGGGGCGCTTTTTGCTTGGGTGGAAACCGTTTGAACTGTCAAGGGGGTTGACAGGCCTGCTACGACTGGAAGTCGTGGCAAGTGCCGGCTCAGGCGATGAGGTCCGCCGTGTGTCGCGCAATAATCCATTCCTCGTTCGTGGGTATCACGCGAACCTCGATTTCGCTGTCCGCCGCGGAAATTTTCGAGTCATTCGCGGCATTGGCGGAGGAATCCAGCTTCAGTCCCAGCCATCCGAGTTGGGCGCAAACCTGTTCCCGCACCGGGGCGCCGCGCTCGCCGATGCCGCCCGTGAAGATCAGCGCATCCAGGCCTCCCAGCGCCGCTGTCAGCGAGCCGATTTCACGCACGACGCGGTAGCAGAACAGATCGACCGCTTCGCGCGCCTCGGGCGCGGCGGAATCGAGCAGGACACGCATGTCCTGGCTGATGCCGGAAACGCCGAGCAGACCGGATTCCTTGTAGAGCAGTTTGGTCAGGGCCTTGGCGTCCATCTTCCGGTAGTCCATCAGGTAGAGCAGCACGCCGGGGTCGAGGTTGCCGGTGCGGGTGCCCATCATCAGGCCATCGACGGCGGTGAAGCCCATGGTCGACGCCTGGCTCCGGAAGTTCTTCATGGCGCACATCGAGGCGCCATTGCCCAGATGCGCGACGATGACACGCCCGCTGGCGCGCCCGGCATCGAGGTGCTGCGGCAGAATCTCGGCGATGTATTCGTAGGACAAGCCATGAAAACCATAGCGGCGCACGCCTTGCGCGGTGATGGCGCGGGGCAGGGCGAACAGCTGCGCGACCTCGGGCTGGCTGCGGTGAAAGGCCGTGTCGAAGCAGGCGATCTGCGGCACGCCGGGCATGGCCGACGTCATCGCGTCGATGCCGGCGAGATTGTGCGGCTGGTGCAGCGGCGCCAGCGGAATGAAGCCGCGCAGCGCATCGACGACGGCTGCGTCGAGCACCATCGGTTGCGAGAACTTCTGCGCCCCGTGCACCACCCGGTGTCCGACGCCGCAGACGCGCCAGCCGGCCTCGCGCTGGTGCAGCCAGTCGACCAGAAAGCCCAATGCCGCCTGGTGCGGAGTTTCGGCCGGGCCGTCGAGATCGAGATCGAGGTCGTCCAGCACGCGGTCGCCGGCATCCTTCGCCTTGAAGTGCGCCGGCTGGCCGACGGCGCCGATGCCGTCGATCAGGCCGACCAGTTCCGGTTGCTGCGGTATCGTCGCGCCGCGTGCAAACAGCGCGAATTTGATCGAGGACGAGCCGGCATTGAGGGTGAGGATCGCGTCGGCCATGGTGTTTTCGGGGCTTTTGGTCAGGTTTTCTTGCGCTTCGCGTGCGCCATCACCATCGCCACGGCGGTGGAGGCGGTGCGCGTCTCGGCGGAGTCGGCGCGGCTGGTCAGCACGATCGGCACCCGCGCGCCGAGCACGATGCCCGAGGTCAGCGCATCGGCGAGATATTCAAGTTGCTTGGCCAGCATGTTGCCGGATTCGATGTCGGGCACCAGCAGGATGTCGGCCTGGCCTGCGACTGCCGACTTGATGCCCTTGGTGCGCGCGGCGACCACCGAAATGGCATTGTCGAAGGCCAGCGGGCCGTCGAGCAGGCCGCCCGTGATCTGACCGCGATCGGCCATCTTGCACAACGCCGCGGCATCGAGCGTGGCCTGCATCTTCACATTGACGGTTTCCACCGCGGCGAGGATCGCCACCTTCGGGTCGGGAATCTTCAGCATGTGCGCCAGGTCGATCGCGTTCTGCACGATGTGCACCTTGTCTTCGAGGTCGGGCGCGACGTTCACCGCGGCATCGGTGATGAACAGCAGCCGCGGGTAGGTCGGCACGTCCATCAGGAACACATGGCTGATGCGGCGCTCGGTGCGCAGGCCGGTGGCCTTGTCGACTACTTCGCCCATCAGTTCGTCGGTATGCAGCGAGCCCTTCATCAGCGCCTCGACCTGGCCTTCGCGCGCCAGCGACACCGCCGTCTCGGCGGCGGCGTGGCTGTGCGGGACGTTGATCAGGGTGCAGCCGTAGAGATCGAGTTGATTGGCTTCGGCAATCTGGCGAATCTTTTCTTCGGGGCCGACCAGGGTGGGCACGATCAGGCCGCGATCGCGCGCCAGGAGCGCGCCCTTGAGCGACTCGGCGTCGCAGGGATGCGCCACGGCCATCGAGATCGGGGTCAGTCCCCTGGTGATCTCCAGCAGGTGCTCGAAGCGCGCCTTTCTGGTTTCGGAGAGCTTGAAGTCCGGCAGATTGGCCTTCAGGCGCTTGATCTTTTCGGTCGGCGCCAGTACTTCGGCGGTTCCGGTGATGACCTTCTGCCCGTCCTGATTGGCGCACACACAATCGAACACGATGTGGTGGTTGCGCGGAAACTTTTCCTGGCAGGTGATGGTGACCGTCAGCGTGTCGCCGACCCGCACCGGCAGCGCGAAGTGCAGCGTCTGGTCGACATACACCGTGCCCGGGCCGGGAAACTGGGTGCCGAGCACATTGGAAATCAGCGCGCCGCCCCACATGCCATGGGCGATAACCTCGCGCAACATCGACGAATGCGCGTATTCGGGATCGACGTGAGACGGATTGATGTCGCCCGACATGATGGCGTACATCTGGATGTCCTGCTGGCGCAAGGTGCGAACCAGCGTCGCGCTGTCGCCGACGGCGATTTCATCGAAGGTCCGGTTTTCGATGTATTCGGAATTGGTGGCTTGAAATTGGGTCATGAGTGCGCTCCCTTTCGTTACATTATGAGCCTAGCGCACAATTGCTGCAATGCAATAAATCGCCCCGGATATTCAGATGTTCTTCTCCCTCCACGAAGGGGGAGGGCGAGATCGGCTGTTAGAGTGGAGTCCCGACCGCGCCGGAGCCCTTGATGAACGAACGCATACGCCACTTGCTCGACCAGATGTCCGCGCTCGAAGAAGACATGCGCGTCGCGCTCCAGGAACAGGAGGCCAGCGCGCTGTTCCAGATCAAGGGCAAGCGCGTCGAGTTCGAGCAATCCATCAAGGAGGCGCACGCGCGGCTCAGGAGCGGGTTCTTTCACTGGCTGGTCACCTATCGTCCACAGAACCTGATCACCGGCCCGGTCATCTATTCCATGATCGTCCCGCTGGCGATCCTCGACCTGTTCGTCAGCATTTATCAGGCCGTGTGCTTCCCGATCTACGGCATCACCAGGGTGGACCGCGGCGACTACATCGTGTTCGACCGGCAGCAGCTCGAATACCTCAATTTCATCGAGAAATTCCATTGCACCTACTGCGCCTACGCCAACGGGCTGATCGCCTACGCCTCCGAGATATCCGGGCGCACCGAGGAATACTTCTGCCCGATCAAGCATGCGCGCAAGATGCTTGGGCCCCACTCGCGCTACGCCCGCTTCCTCGCCTACGGCGACGCCGCGGACTACGAGGCCAGGCTGGAGGCGTTTCGCGTAGGGCTCGGCGTAGAGAAGTAATCGCCTGAAACCAGCGGGCTGGCTAGTGGTGCTTGCGCCACGCCGAGGGCGAGGTGGCGAACCAGTTGCGGAAGGCGCGGGTGAAGGAGCTCTGCTCGGCATAGCCCAGCAGCAACGCGACATCCAGCGCAGAAAGCGACGAATCGCGCAGATAGACCTGCGCCAGCTCGCGGCGCGAAGCGTCGAGCAGGCCGTGAAAGGAAGCTCCGGCCTGGACGAGGCGGCGCTGCAAGGTGCGCGGCGTCATGCCGAGCGAGGCCGCGACGTGCTTCAGTGTGGTTTCGCATTTCGGCATCAGCGGCACCAGCGCCTGCCGCACCTGGCTGACGATGTCATGGCCGCCCTGCAGGCGGGCGATGACCATGCGCGCCTCGTCGCGCATCGTCAGGTTGAGCGCAGCGTCGGCCTGGACCAGCGGACGCGACAGCAGGTCGCCGTCGAACAACATCGCGTTCTCGCCGGCGGCGAAGCGCACCGGGCAGCCGAAGAACCTGGCGAAGGGCAGCGTGTCTTCGGGCGCGTCGTGCACAAAGCGCACCTCGCGCAGCGGCAGCTCGCTGCGCGTGATCCAGCGTCCGAAGCCCGCCCAACTGGCGAGCAGGGATTCGGCCAGGAGATCGCAGTAGGGCAGTCCGGCCCGGGCCGCCTCCGGCAGCACCACCCAGGCCAGCTTGACGTGCCCGCCCTCGCGGCCGAAATGCGTTTCGCTGTAGCCCGAATCGAACACGATGCGCCGATACAGCGGCACCAGGCCGATCGCCTCTTCCAGGTCGCGACAGGTCATCAGCGCATAGCCGAGCACGTCGAAGGTATCGGGGCGCGCATCGCGGCCGAATTCCAGCCCGAGGTCGCGTCGGCCGGTCAGCGTCAGCGCCGTGCGGAACAGCGCCACCAGCGCGCTGAAGGGCAGGCGGCCCTGCGGCGCGTTCCATTCCGCCGCATCGATGTGGGCATGCCGCAGCAGGGCCGCGCGCGGCAGGCCCAGGCGCTCGACGACATCCAGCAGGCGCCGGCCATAGGCCATGGCGACACTGACTTCCTTCGTCGGGGCGATTTCGGTATCGGGCATGTTGTCGCGAAATGACAAATGGCCGGGTATTTTGCGACAAGCAGCGGCACTATTCAATCGCCTATTCTTGCCGGACAAGACAAACGTCAATAATTGACGTCAGAAAGAGGAGAACGAGGTCATGGCGGAAATCACCGGCGGCGAAGTCATCGCACGCATGTTGCAGAAGGAAGGCGTCGAGAAAGTCTTCGGCATCATCGACGGCACCTATTTCGGTTTCTATTCGGCGCTGCACCGGCTGGGGCTAGAGATCGTCACGCCGCGCCACGAAACCTGCGCGGCGCACATGGCCGGCACCTATGCGCGGCTGACCGGCAAGCTCGGCGTCTGCATGGCCAGCAACGGCCCCGGCGTCGCCAACCTGCTGCCCGGCCTGGTGGTCGAGCAGGCCGACGGCAACCGCGTGCTGGCGATCACCAGCGCGCGCCGGCCGACCATCATGTATCCGGATCGCGGCGGCAGCTACCAGTGCTTCGACCAGAGCGGCGTCATCGGCAAGATCGGCAAGTGGAGCTCGGCCGTGTCCTCCTTCGACCGCGTGCCCGAACTGACGAGGAAGGCGCTGCGCAAGAGTTACGAGGGGCGGCCCGGCGTGGTGCATATCGACGTGCCCGAGACCATCATGAACGGCAAATTCAAGGCCGACATTGCCTATTGGGCGCCGCACCAGTACCGCAACGCCGTGCCGCCAGCGCCGACTCTTGAGCAGGTGAAGCAGGCCGCCGACTGGCTGATCGCGGCGGACGCACCGATGATCCATGCCGGCAGCGGCATCATCCACTGCAACGCCTATGACGCGCTGCGCCGCGTCGCCGAGTTGCTGCACGCGCCGGTGACCACCAGCTGGGCCGCGCGCGGCATGTTGACCGAAGACTCGCCGCTGGCCATCACCATGCCGCACGTCAAGCTCAACCACCAGGTGAGGAACGACGCCGACACGGTGCTGATCCTCGGCTCGCGCATCGGCGAAACCGACTGGTGGGGCAAGCCGCCTTACTGGCGCCATCCCTCCGAGCAGAAGACCATCCAGGTCGACCTCGACGGCGACATCATCGGTCTCAACAAGCCGGCCGACCTCGGCATCGTCGCCGATGCAAAACGTTTCCTCGAATTGCTGGGCGACGAACTGCAAAAGCGCCAGGGCGAGATCAAGCTCGACACCCGCCGCGGCCGCGTCGCCGGCTACGCCAAGACAATGAAGGACGAGCGCGCCGGCTGGGACAAGGCGCTCTCCGACATGGCGGTGCCGATGCATCCGGCCCACATCGGCGCCGTCTGCCGCGAACTGTTTCCGGAAGATTCGGTGCTGGTCGCCGACGGCGGCAATGCGACGATCTGGGCCATGTTCTATCACAAGGTCACGGTGCCCAATACCGTGATTTCCACCTTCAAGTTCGGCATGCTCGGCGCCGGCACGTCGCAGGCCGTGGCCGCCGCGCTGGCGCGGCCGGGCAAGCCGGTGTGCTGCGTCATCGGCGACGGCGCCATGGGTTTCCATGCGCAGGAAGTCGAGACGGCGGTGCGGAACAAGGCGCAGGTGATCTACATCGTGCTCGCCGACAAGCAGTGGGGCATGGTCAAGATGAACCAGCAGTTCATGCTGCGGCCGATCAAGACCATGATCTTCAAGCACCTCGACCCCGACGAGACGATCAAGGCGGACCTCGGCGAAATCAAGTTCGACAAGCTGGGCGAAAGCATGGGCGCCTACGGCGAGCGCGTCTCCGATCCGAAGGAGCTCAAGCCCGCGCTGCAGCGCGCGCTGGCGACCGGCGGCTGCGCGGTGATCCACGTCGATGTCGATCCGGTGAAACACATGTGGGCGCCGGGCCTGATACATTTTAAAAAGATGCACGAGGAACCGAAAGCGTGACACTCGTCATTCCCGCGCAGGCGGGAATCCAGAACGGCCTGGGTTCCCGCCTGCGCGGGAACGACGGAATGATGCATCTGCTTGCTACGGAGTGCTCATGAACGAAATCGACCTCGTCCGGCTGAACTTCAATCCGGGCTCGCTGTGGGCGCTCAACGCCATCATCGGTCTGGTGATGTTCGGCGTCGCGCTCGACTTGAAGGTCGCCGACTTCAAGGCGGTGCTGACCATGCCCAAGCCCGTGATCATCGGCCTGGTCGGGCAGTTCGTCCTGCTGCCGGCCTTCACCTTCCTGCTGGTGATGCTGATCCGGCCGGCGCCCAGCATCGCGCTGGGCATGATGCTGGTGGCGGCCTGTCCCGGCGGAAACATTTCCAACTTCCTGACCCACTACGCCAAGGGCAACACCGCGCTGTCGATCACCATGACGGCGATCTCCACGGCGGTGGCCATCGTCATGACGCCGCTCAACCTGTCGCTCTGGGGCGGGCTGAATCCGGAAACCGCGAAGATTCTCAAGGAAGTGGCGCTCGATCCGCTCGACATGCTGCTGGCCGTGTTCCTGCTGCTCGGCCTGCCGATGATCGTCGGCATGTGGGCGGGGCAACGCTTTCCCGGTTTCGTCGAGCGCGCGCACAAGCCGGTGAAGATATTTTCCATCGCCGTTTTCGGCGTGTTCGTGCTCGGCGCGCTGGCGGCCAACTGGCGCTACTTCCTCGACTTTGTCGGCTTCGTCGTTTTCGCCGTGTTCCTGCATAACGCGCTGGCATTGAGTACCGGCTACTTCGCCGCCAGATTCGCCGGCCTGCCCGAGCGCGACCGGCGCGCGGTCTCCATCGAAGTCGGCATCCAGAATTCGGCGCTGGGCCTGATCCTGATTTTCAATTTCTTCGACGGCCTCGGCGGCATGGCCATCGTCACGGCGTGGTGGGGCATCTGGCACATCATCTCGGGGCTGACGGTGTCGACGATCTGGAGCAGGAGAGAGCCTATCCCCCAGCCCCTTTCCCTGGGAAAGGGGTGACGATGGTTCGTCGCTGCGCGACTCCGTGTCTTACGCTGCGCCGGGTTAGGGGCGGCCCGTCACCCGGCGCGCAAGGCATGGCATGAGCGCGATCCGCGTCCTCGTCACCGGCAGTTCCGGCTACCTCGGCAGCCAGGTGGTGGCCGAACTGGCGCGGCGCGCCGACATCGCCACCATCGCGCTCGACGTGCGCGAGCAGATGCAGCGCCTGCCAGGCGTCGCCTATGAAGTCGCCGACATCCGCGCTGCCGAAGTCGATGCCATCGTCGCCCGTCACCGACCGCAGGTCGTGGTGCATCTGGCCTCCATCGTCACGCCGGGCAAGAAGAGCAACCGCGACTTCGAATACAGCGTCGATGTCGATGGCACCCGCAACCTGCTCGAAGCCTGCGTCCGCAACGAGGTGAAACGCATCATCGTGTCGTCTTCCGGCGCCGCCTACGGCTACCACGCCGACAACCCGGAATGGCTGACCGAGAGCGATCCGGTGCGCGGCAACCGGAGCTTCGCCTATAGCTGGCACAAGCGCCTGGTCGAGGAAATGCTGGCCGACTACCGCGAGCGGCAGCCGCAACTGGAGCAGGTCGTGTTCCGCATCGGCACCATTCTCGGCGCCACGGTGCATAACCAGATCACCGACCTGTTCGAGAAGCCGCGCCTGATCGCGATCCGCGGCTCGGCCAGCCCCTTCGTCTTCATCCACGACCAGGACGTGGTCGGCGCCATCGTGCAGGGCGTCGACTCGCCGGTGACCGGCATTTTCAACGTTGCCGGCGACGGCAAGCTCGACATCTTCGAAATTGCTGCGCGGCTCGGCAAGGGCTGCGTCGAGTTCCCGGCCGGCCTGCTGCAAGGCGCCTTGTGGCTGCTGAAGAAACTCGGCCTGACCCAGTACGGCCCGGAGCAGATCGACTTCCTGCGCTACCGGCCGGTGCTGGCCAACCGACGGCTGAAGGAGGAGTTCGGCTATGTGCCGAAGCTGAGCTCGGCCGAAGTCTTCGAACTGTGGCGCAACTCGCGAGCGGGCAAGGCAGGGTGACGCGCGAACTCAAGGGCCGTGTGGTCCTCATCACCGGAGCCGCCGGCGGACTCGGCGCCGCGCTGTGCCGACGCTATGCCGCCGCCGGTGCGCGCATCGCCGCCATGGACCTCGACGCGGCGCGGCTGGACGCGATGGCGGCGCAACTGCGCGCCACGGGTGCCGAGGCGCTGGCCCTGCCCGGCGACATCACCGACCCGGCTGCCTGCAAGGCCGCCGTGACGGCGACGCTCGCGCAGTTCGGCGCGCTCGACGGCCTCATCAACAACGCCGGCATCAGCCATCGCAGCCTGCTCGCCGACACCGATCCCGACGTCATCCGCCGCGTGATGGAAGTCAATTTCTTCGGCGCGGTAAACCTCACCCAGGCCGCGCTGCCGCACATCGTCGCGCGGCAGGGCTTCATCATCGCCATCTCCAGCATCGCCGGCTTTTCGCCGCTGACCGGTCGCACCGGCTATGCCGCCAGCAAGCATGCGCTGCACGGCTTCTTCGACAGCCTGCGCAGCGAAGTCGAAAGCGCCGGCGTCGGCGTCACCCTCGTGTGTCCGTCCTTCATCCGCACCGGCATCGGCGCCGCCGCCACCGACGGCAGCGGCGCGCCGGTGAGCAGCCCGCGCATCACCACCGGCGGCGAATCCTCGCCCGAGGAAATCGCCGAGCGGGTCTTCGAGGCGGTGGCGCAAGGGCGCAAATTGCTCCTGCCCGACGCCACCGCGCGCAAGGCCTGGTGGCTGAGCCGCCTCGCGCCGGGGCTCTATGCCCGGATCATGAAGCGGCGGGTGGGAGGGGAGTTCCCGGGCCTGCGGTAGCCCCCCCCCCGCTCGCGATAGCTCAGGAGTAGACGCCGGCGGCACGGCGGCCGGACGCCGGCCTCAGGCGGTGGCCTCGACGCGGTTGCGTCCTGCGGCCTTTGCGCGGTACAGCGCGGCGTCGGCCTGCTTGACCAGTGTGTCGGCGTCGCCCGCATCGCGCGGCGCTTCAGCCACCCCCAGGGAAATACGAACCGGAAAGGCAATGCCGTCGGCCTTCAACGACAGCGCGGCGACCTTGAGGCGAATTTCGTCCGCCCGCGCCTTGGCCGTTTCCAGGGCCATGTTGGGCAGCAGCAGCAAAAACTCCTCGCCGCCATAGCGGCAGGCGATGTCGCCCGCGCGCAGGGATTCATTCAAGACCCCGGCCACGGCGGCCAGGACCTCGTCGCCGAACGGGTGGCCGTGCGTGTCGTTGATCAGCTTGAAGTGATCGATGTCGATCATCATGACGCTCAGCGGCGAGCCGTCGCGCAGGCAGCGGGCCAGTTCGCGGTCGATGGTGGCGGCCAGGTAGCGGCGGTTGTACAGGCCCGTCAGGTGGTCGCGGTCCACTTCTTCCTTGAGCTGCGCCTGGAGCAACTGGATCTCCGACAACTGCGATCGCAGCGCCTTTTCGTTTTCGCGCAGTTTTTGGCGCACCTCATGAAGCATCAGCGTGCGCCGGCGCGCGCTGAGGCCGAACATGACCAGATAGGTGGAGATGGAGGCGATAGCCAGCAAGGACACGCTGAGGCTGGTGTCCGGCATGAAATGCAGCCCCGTGAAGGCCACGGTCGCCGCCATGCCCAGCACTTGGGCGGCCAGGGCCTTGACCACGCCCATGCCGCCCTCGAAGGCAGCGAGGTTGATGCTGGTGCCGACGCCGAAGACAAATGCGATCCACAACGGGAAGCCCATGCCTG
This sequence comes from Sulfuritalea sp., assembly GCA_030247575.1. GTDB lineage: Bacteria > Pseudomonadota > Gammaproteobacteria > Burkholderiales > Rhodocyclaceae > Sulfuritalea. Next base: position 17,533 of record JAOTRV010000014.1, on the reverse strand, counting down.
CCGACCAGATGCCGAAGCAGAATGAATCGAGCAGCATGTTGTGGATTTCGGCCTGCAGCGGGTCGCGGGCCAACCGTGCGCGCCAATAGACTACTTGCGGGTAGACCAGGAACTGCAGCACCAGGGCCGCCCAAACCCAAGGGGCGTGAGCCTGTTGGTGCAGGTGCACAGCCACCACCAGGCACAGGATCACCCACGACAGCGATCGGTTGCGGTAGTTCATCCGGACTACCCAGTGGAGCTTGGGCTTTTCTGTGCTCGTCTCTGCGTTCGGCATGGGATGTTTGCTGCCGGCAAGGCGCGGCATCTGTTCAACTATGGTTTCCTGCAAGGAGATCCGCGAATGGCTTTCTGGCGCGAGCCCAGTAGTTTAACGTCTCGACATTCACAGGATAAACGGAAAGTGGCGCAGTTCGAATCGGTTCAGGATTCGGGCGACAAGACATCCGACATCCGGTCCGGCCTCGCGGTGCCGTGAAGATCAATTCGATGCTGAGTTGCCGACGTGGGATGGGTCAAGAGTCGGCGCTGGCGGGACGGTGATTCACGCTGCATTGAAGATCAATTTAAGCTGACCCTATATCGCCGGAATCAATCTGATCTGCCCCCAAACTGTCGCTATGACCCCGCTGCATCAACTTCGCTTGAGTATCCGCCAGCGCTCCCGATCTTCGACGATGAACCCCATTTTTTTCAGTGCTCTCAGATAGAAAGTGATTGGGTTGGATGTCAGATTGAACATCCCGAGCGCGTCGGTGGGGAGCAGGCGTTTGTGTCGGGCAATGATGGGGAACGTGTTCCGCCGCTCAAAGCATCTGGACGTCCATTTATAGACGACGTCGCCGCGAAATGACTTATTCGAATTCCGGCGAATGAACGTGATGAAGATTCCCGCCTGCCAAACTCTTCGATCAACGAAAAATATCAGCTCGCCGGGAACTGAAACATTCAGGTAATCGGGTGGATCATCCCATTCGACTCCAAGCTCGGCTACGGCTGTTTCCCAAAAGTCGTCATGCTCGCCATCGGGATCAAGTGACGCCCGCAAGTCAGCCTGGTTTTCCGGTGCGATGAATGCTCTGAAACGGTTAAGTTCCTCTTCGAATCCGTCAATCTGATTTCGCTGATAGGCGAGCGATTGATCAAGATGCTTTTTCTGAGTCACTGCATGTCGGAGTGCCGCTTCAGCGAGCACCTTGGCATCGTGTTCCGCGCTCAATCGCAAGGCTTCCGCTTTCGGATTGAACAGCCAGACCTTGTTTCCGACACGATCAATGACTGCAGCCGAGATGTCCTCCCAACTGGCAAGCCGATCGATTCCAGAAAGATCTATCTCGATAGCCGCGATGCCTTTTCGAGCCAGCCGGTCAATCTTCACCTGGTCAGAAAAGCTGGTGACTGCTATCTCGATGATGAGGTTCTTAGTGCCGACTAGAGCTACGATGTCTGGCTTGGTGTTACCCATCGGGACCTCGAGAGACACGGAATCGAACGTGATTGAAGCCGATGGCAGCCGCCGGGTAACGTGGTGCGTCTTGCCTACTGAATCGATTGCGGAAGCGGACGCCACTAACTCCGGAACCAGAATGCGCCTTTCGCGCTCGAGGATGGCTTTCGCGGCCAGATGTAACGCACATTCGCGCGCGATCACGCAATCGACACCGCTTTCGTGTGCGAAATGATGGGCCATTTTGCTACCGTGCTTGGCGACCAGGCGCTCGCCGCATCCGGGGCAGGTGCAGAGACAGGCGAGGCCGTTCGCGACCTCGCCTACATGGACGGTTCGCCCATCGGCGTGACGCGCAAACGTGATCGACGACAGATGTATTGCTGGAATATGAGCCACGGAGCGATTAGCGATATAGGGTCAGCCTGATTTGCTTCTTTGAAAGCTCGAATCGCCGTGTCGCCAGCGCCGACTTTGCGATGCTGCAAGTGCTCCGATGCATGCTTGGCCTGCCGCTCGCTCAGGTAACAACTTTTAGCCCGCGCTTCTGCACCAGATGAAGCAGTTTCAGGGCGGTGCCCGTCGGTTTCTTCTGGCCGATTTCCCACTTCTGTACCGTCGACAGGCTAGTGTTCAGCAGGCGGGCAAAGACCGCCTGGCTGACGCGCGAGGCCTCACGGATATGCTTGATCTGCTCCGGCTCCAGCGGTTCAACCGGGAGCAGGCAAAGGCGGTCGAATTCGCGCAGCGTCATCATGTCCATCACGCAGGCCTTGTGCAGGCCTTTGGTAGTGTCGTGGACAGCCTCAAGAATGTTCGACTTTGTCTTGCGCATTGGATAAAGGGATCGTGCTCGATTTAAATCGAGCAACTGGTTCAGCCGATAACTTGGGCGATGGTTTCTCGCAAGCTGCGCAAATCGGCGGTCGAAAGCGCGCCCATGGTACGGACAACAAGCCCCTGGTCGATGGTCGTGACCACGGGTTTCAGCACGGACGGCTTGATGAGGCCGGCGGCCTGCCAATCGGCGACGAGCGCCTCTCCGAACCCGAGCGGTGTGCGCACCTGGCTGGTAATCGCCATGATGACCAGATCGCGCCGGCCGGCGTTGTAGCCGCTGCTGGAAACTATGACGGCGGGCCGCTTCTTCGCGCCCGATTGGTCCGTGAAGGGGAACGGCACCAACACCACATCGCCGAAAGAGTGCGCCATCGTCACATCCGATCGTAGGCGGCGTCTTCGTCGTTATTCCATACGGCGGCAAAACTCGCCTCGGCGACTTTGGCGGCGGCTTGGGTGAGGCGCTGCTCATCTTCGCGCGTACGCAGGAAATCCACAAAGTCCTCGACTTCCGCCAAGCGCTGCGGCGGAAGTTGTCTGATCTTCTCGATCAATACCTGTTCGGTGGCACTCATCGCTCTTGCTCCTGTCGGTTGAGGTTAAGGGGGAGCGGTTTGCATGAAAATCATTATACGGTACTGAAATCCTCGGGCCGCCGAGCCCGAGCGACCGTTCCAGGACCAGCTATTGGGGTCGCCGATTAGCCGGCCCTCGTCCCACAAGGCAGGCGATATGGGGCGATATGGGGTCGGCGATATGGGGTCAGCTTGATTTAGTTGTTTGAAGGTTTGAGTCGCCGTCCCGCCAGCGCCGACTTCCGACGACCGCCGAGCGGTCGTCGAAGCTACATCAGCCCCATGCCCTTCAGCACCACGATGCCGGCGCTGGTGGTGAACAGCGAGCCGACGGTAGTCAGGGCAATGATGTTGGCCGCCAGCGCCGCATTGCCGCCCATCGCGCGCACCATCACGTAGCCCGCGGCGGCGCTCGGCGCGGAAGACATCAGCAGCAGGATGCCGAGGTCCATGCCGCGAAATCCCAGGGCCATTCCTGCCAGCACGAACAGCAGCGGCACGGCCACCAGCTTGCCGGCGGCGGCCAGCACGGCGTCGCGCGGGTCGTGGCGCAGGCTGCGGAAATCCAGTGCCGCGCCGGTGCACAGCAGGGCCAGCGGCAGGGTCATGCGCGCAAAGTATTCGCCGGACTGGAGCAGGATGCCGGGCAGCTGCAGCCCCGAGATCGAGACCGGCAGCGCCAGCACGATGCCGATGATCAGCGGGTTCATGGCCACGGAGCGCAGCACCCGCCACGGGTTCTGGCTGGCGTGCAGCGACCAACTCAGGCTGACGACGGAGAGCACGTTGAACAGGATGGTGACCAGCCCGACATAGAGCGAGGCCGCCGCCAGGCCGGGTTCGCCATAGGCATTGACGCAATAGGCCAGCCCGATGATGGCCATGTTGGAACGGAAGATTCCCTGCACCACGACCCCGCGGTCGCGTTCTTCGCGCACGGCGAGGCGCGCCGTCAGTTCGCCGGCGCCCCACACCAGCAGCGTCGCCGCAAGGCCGAAACCGATCAGGGCGAAGTTGGCCGTGGCATCGAGATGCGTCTTGCTGACGCTGATGAACAGCAGGGCGGGCAGGGTGACGTTGAACACCAGGCGCGAGCCGACCTCGATGAAGGCGTCGTTGATCATGCCGATGCGCCGCAGCCAGGCACCGAGGCCGAGGATGACGAAGATCGGGCCGGTGACGGAGAGCGAAAATTCAAGCGTGTCGAGAAATTCCGAAATCATTGCGCCGGGCCGAACTTCTCGTAGCGATAAAGGGGAGGCTCGATTCTAGCTTCTGCCGCGCTCCACATTGCCCGGCCCGGCGCTGTCAGATCACGCCGAGCGAAGACCACAGCGCCTGACCCAGCAGGCGCGCGGGCAGCAAGGTAAAGGCACCGGCAACGACGAGGCCGCCGAAAAACACGCCCTTCATGATTCTCTGGTGGCGCAGGATATTGCCGGTCATGGCGAAGTACATGGCGAATGAGAGCGCGACCAGCGAGATCACCGACAGGCCGTGGATCCACGAGAAGCTGCCGCCGCCCCTGATCCAGTAGGTCGAGATCGCCGTGACCAGCATCAGGCCGACCCAGGCGCGGCCCAGCACGCGGTGGGAGAAATTGCCTTTGCGGCGCAGGAAAACGGCGATGCCGAGAACCAGCGCAACGAGGGCTGCGCTGAGGTGGATCAGGATCATGGGGGTGAATTCTTGTTGCATTGCGACCTCCTGTGGGTTTGGGGTGGAGGCAGTTTCCGCAATGCAAATGGGTCGGGCGAGCGAATTGCGACGAATCGCCGGATTGGCGGGTCGAACTGCCGCAGGAGGCAACGAGCCGTACGCGCCAACAGCGATTTGGCGGGGATTTGCATTCGCAATATGGGGTCGCGCAATATGGGGTCGTGTTCGATATTGTTTTGAGCAAGCGCCAATAGTCGGCACTGGCGGGACGGCGGACCGGGGCGAAAGTTTTTGATTCCAGTTGAGCGAGCAGGCTCCTGGCGATGCTGATATAGTTACCCAATGAATTGTAACTTTGTTGGGTAAGCATTCCGCTGGATCTTGCCGCCATGCCAGTTGCCACACTCCGTTTTCGCCAGCACGAACTTGCCTTCCGCACGCAGTATGCGGAGTTGAAGGAGCGCACGCTTGGCGCGGGTCTCTTGCTGCCGGGGTCGCCGGGAACGCTTGCCATGCGTTCCGGCACCGGGTTTCCCTATTGGTATCGCGTTTATTATTCCGTGCCGCGCAAGCAGTCGGAGACTCTGGTTTGCAAGGACGGGGATACCGCGGCGCTGGAAGAGATGAAAGCGCGAATGGATTTTTCCGGCTGGGCGTCGGATCAGGTGTCGGCACTGCGCAAGCTGGGTTTTCAGGTCGCCGACAAGGCCGTGGCACGCGTGCTGGTGGAGTTGCACAATCAGGGTGCATTCGAGGCCGGCCTGGTATTGGTCGGTACGCTGGGCTATATGGCGTGGCTCAACGAGTTGGGCGTGATGGCGGTGTCGTCGCGTACGCAGGATATCGACCTTGCTCGCAGTCAGCCGTTGAAACTTGCGTCGCCATTGCCTTTCATGCGCACGATGCAGGCCACTGAATTGCCCTTTTTTGCGGTACCGGGTTTGCCCTCGAGCAAGCCTTCGACATCGGTCAAGCTGCCCGGTGTCGATGGTTTGCGCATTGACATGCTTGTGCCCGGCAAGACCCTGGGCGCGATTGTTCGCGTGCCGGAGTTGCAGTGGGCCGCGCAAAGCATTCCCTTTTACGATTATTTGCTGGCGGCACCGGAGCGGGCCGCCATGCTCGCCGGTGCGCAGTGCATTCCGGTCAGGCTGCCCCAGGCAGCACGCATGGTGTGGCACAAGTTGTATTCAAGTGCCAGGCGTCGTGGCTTTCCCGAGAAGGCGGCCAAGGACCGAAGTCAGGCGCTGACGCTTGCCGCGGCATTGGCGGGCGACGATGCGCGTGCATTGAAAAAAGCCGGTCGGGCCGCGCCGGATGACATGCTCAAGGCGATCCGGCCACACGCCAGAGTATTGCTCGAGCAGTCGGCGGATCATCCTGAACTCTGCGATGTCTTGCGGGAAGTGCTAGCCGGGTCCTGAGGCCTTTCCAGCCACCATCAAGCCTCCGGCGGGAATCCAGGCCTCCGGGCGAACTGCTCGAAGCCGTCTATGGGCAGCGGCCGGCTGAAGAAATAGCCTTGATAGGCATGGCAGCCGGAACCGGCCAGGAAATCGCGCTGCGCTTCGGTTTCGACGCCTTCGGCGATCACGGACAGGCCGAGGCTCTGGGCCAGCGCGACGACGGTTCTCGCGATTGCGGCGTCGTTCGGGTCGGTGAGCACGTCGCGCACGAACGACTGGTCGATCTTCAGCTGGTCCAGCGGCAGGCGCTTCAGGTAGGAGAGCGACGAATAGCCGGTGCCGAAGTCGTCCAGCGCGAAACCCACGCCGACGCCCCTCAGCGCGAACATCTTCTTGATGATTTCTTCGACGTTGTGCACCAGCAGGCTCTCGGTCAATTCGAGTTTCAGCCGCCGCGGATTGGCGCCGGTGTCCTTGAGTACCTCCAGCACGCGGACCACGAAGTCGTGCCGGTTGATTTGCCGGGCGCTGACATTGACGGCGATCGTAAGGTGGGCCATCTCCGGCTGCGCGGCCCATTTCGCCAATTGGGTGCAGGCGGTTTCCAGTACCCAGTGGCCCAGGGGCAGGATTATTCCGGTTTCTTCGGCCAGCGGAATGAACTCGGCCGGCGAAACCATGCCGCGTTCGGGGTGCTGCCAGCGCACCAGTACTTCCGCGCCCGTGACGCGGCCCTTGTCGACCACCTGGGCCTGGTAGTGGAGCACGAACTGGTTTCCCTCGACGGCCTGGCGCAGGTCTTCCTCCAGCGCCGCGCGTTCCTTGACGACGGATTCCATGGCCGGATCGAAGAAACGGAACGTGTTGCGCCCGGCTTCCTTGGCCTTGTACATGGCGAGGTCGGCCTGCTTCATCAGGTCGTCGATGCTGGCGAGCTGGCCGCGGAACAAGGTGATGCCCACGCTTGCCGTGCTGTGGAATGCCACCTTGTCGAGTTGGTAGGTCTGGTTGAGCGCCGCGAGAATTTTCTCGGCCACCGTTTCGATGCCGGTGGCGGCATCGCGCTCTATCGCGCTCAGGTTCGCCAGCATCACCACGAATTCATCGCCGCCCAGCCGCGCCACCGTGTCGCCCTCGCGCACGCACAGGGTCAGGCGCCGTGCCACCTGCCTCAGCAGCAGGTCGCCCATGTCATGGCCGAGCGTGTCGTTGAGCGTCTTGAAATGGTCGAGGTCGATGAACAGCAGCGCGCCATGGCTGTCGTTGCGGGAACTGGCGGTCATGGCCTGCTTCAGGCGATCCAGCAGCAGCGTCCGGTTCGGCAGGCCGGACAGCTGGTCGAAGTAGGCCAGCTCCTCGATCCTGTCTTCCGCCTTCTTGCGTTCCGTGATGTCGAAATGCGTGCCGATGTAATGCGTCACCGCGCCATCGTCGTTTTTGACCGCCGATATGGTGAGCCACTTCGGGTAGATCTCGCCATTCTTGCGCCGGTCCCAGATTTCGCCCTGCCACCCGCCGGTGCGGCCGATGGTCTCCCACATGTCGCGATAGAACTCCTTGTTGTGGCGGCCCGACTTGAGCAGCCGCGGCGTCTGGCCCACGAGTTCGTCCGGCGCGTAGCCGGTGCTCTCGCAAAATGCCCTGTTGACCCGCAGGATCGCGCCATCGGCGTCGGTGACCATCATCCCTTCCTGCGATTCGAAGGCGGCAGCGGCGATGCGAAGATCGGCCTCGGCGTGCTTGCGGGCGGTGATGTCCCGGGTGACGGCCAGCTGTACCACCTCGCCTTTGTCCAGCATCGGCACGGCATGTGTTTCCAGCCAGCGACGTCCACCCTTGAGGCCAAGCACTTCGAACTGCAACTGCACGGATTCGCCGGCGAGCACCCGCCTGTGCATCTCGTCGAAGGCCGCGCGGTATTCTGGGGTGATGACAGTATTCATCGAGCGCCCCTCCACCTGCTCCAGCGAGTCGGCCTCGATCATCGCCAGTCCGGCGGGATTCATCTGCTTCAGCCGCCCTTGCGCATCGACGATCTTGATGCATTCCGGCTCGTTCTCGATGATCGTGCGCAGGCGCAATTCGCTCTCTTTCAGCGCCGCTTCGCGCTGCCCCAGGGTTTCCAGCAGGTGATTGAAGCCGCCGATCAGATCGCCGATTTCGTCCTGCCGGGCGACAGGCAGGGCTTGTGGCGGCTGCCTCGATGTGGCCTGGGAGGCAAGCGCCCTTGCGGCATCGAGCAGCGGCGAAAGTTCACGGCGCAACATCCACCATGTCAGGCCACCCGCCAGCAGGGACAGAAACAGCGCGGCGAGCAGCATGCGTTGCTGCAGCACATTGATCGAGGCAAAGGCTTCGGCCGTCGGCAATATGACCGACGTATACCAACCGGCGATGGGCACTTGTTTTATCGAGACCAGCACTTCCAGTCCGTGCGGATTGACGACGATCGCAGAGCCCTCGTAGCCCTGCATGAAACGGTCGATCCACGGATTGACGCCGGGGGCGGGGAGCACTTCCATGATGCGGGATTTGTCGAAGGTGGCAACGATCATCCTGTTTTGCGGTGTGATCAGGAAAGCCCCGCCGGTCTTGCCGTACGTGGTGTCCGTAATCTGGCTCAGGAAGTTGGGCGCGCCCAGATTGATCACTCCCACCAAGGCCCCGATGACTTTGCCCTTTGCGTCGCGAATGGGAGCCGCCATGTCGAAAACGGGCAGTAGCGGTTTTTTGCCGATGACGGGCTGGCCGATGGTGGATTTCCCCTGGGTCAGCGTTTCGACCAGGTAGTCCCTGTCGCGGTAATTGATGCCGGTCCGCTGCGCCGAGCGTGGCACTTCGGCAATCGCCGTGCCGTCGAGATTGATGGCAAGCGCGCCGCCATTGAACAGGATTTCAACAGCCGGCAGTTGCAGCAGGCGTGCCTGCAGGGCGGTGGCATTGTCCATCAGGGCCGGGCTTATGCTCGCGGCTGCGCCTTCCAGCAATTTCAGCCGCAAGGCCAACTCGTTGTTGATATCGGCCCCGATCAGGGAAACCGCCGCAAACTGCTGTTCGCTCAGCTGGCGCTCCAGGTCAATGCGCAACATCCGGCTGGAGTAAAGCGCAAGCGACCAGATGCTGGCCAGGAAGATGGCCAGGGTGAACAGCGTTACCCGTGTCTTCAGTGAGTTCCAGCGAACCATGGCGAAATTTAAACCCGATGCCCCTGTTAAACGGCGTGATTTGCTTTTTCGAAGGCTGGTCCCACCGTGTCGTCAGCGCCGACTTTCAAGTCCGGCCGAACTGCTCGCGCAGTTTCTCCACCGCCTCCGGCGCACCACGCACGCGCAGGAACGCGCCGTCTTCGTCGGCACGTTCCTCCAGCACTTCGCAGTTGGCGAAGATCTGACCGCGCTGCTGCTGTGCCGACCAGGGCAAAAACAGCTCGGCCTCGACCTGGTCCTGCCGGAAAAACTCGACGATCGCCTCGCGCAGCATCGTTACGTCGTCGGCGCGGCGGGCGCTCATCACGATGCAGTCGGGCCAGGCGGCGCGCAGCGCCGCTTCACGTTCGGCCTGCGCCGCGGCGTCGCCGACGTGATCGATCTTGTTGAAGACGCGCAGGCGCGGCACGTCCTGCGCACCGATCTCCTTGAGCACCTTGTCGGTGACGGCGAGCTGCCGCTCGAAGCCGGGATCGCTGGCGTCGATGACGTGGAGCAGCAGCGCGGCATCGAGCGCCTCTTCGAGCGTTGACTTGAACGAGGCGACCAGGCCGTGCGGCAGGTTCTTGATGAAGCCGACCGTGTCGCTGATCAGCACGCGCGGCCGGCTCTCGGGCTGCAGCGCGCGCACGGTGGTGTCGAGCGTGGCGAACAGCTTGTTTTCGACCAGCACGTCGCTGCCGGTCAGCGCCCGCATCAGGGTGGATTTGCCGGCGTTGGTGTAGCCGACCAGGGCCACGGTGGCCAGCCCCTGGCGTTCCTGCCGCCGCGAGCGCTGCGTCTTGCGCTCGACGTCCATCGCGGCGATTTCTTTCTGCAGCTCGGCGATGTGGTCGCGGATCTTGCGTTTGTCCAGCTCGGTGTGCGACTCGCCGGCACCGCGGCCGCCGGTGCCGCTGCGCTGGCGCCCTTGCGGCCCGGCGAGCTTGGCCGCCTCGCGCAGGCGCGGCGCCATGTAGCCCAGCCGCGCGATCTCGACCTGCGCGCGCGCGGCGCGGGAGGTGGCGTGGCGGTGGAAGATTTCGAGAATGACCATGGTGCGGTCCAGCACCTCGGCGCCGACTTCCTTTTCGAGGTCGCGCGCCTGCGAGGGTGAGATTTCGTGGTCAACGAAGATGGCCTCGATCTTGCCGGCGTCGGGGTCGGCCGCGGCATGCAGCGGTTTCTCGAAGGTGCCGGGCGCGGGTTCGCTATCGACGAATTCGCGTATCTCTTCGCGCTTGCCTTTGCCCAGGTAGGCCGTCGAGTCGAAGCTGGTGCGCTTCTGGGTGAAGGTGGCGGTGATCACGTAGCCCAGCGTCTTGGCCAGATCGCGCAGCTCGGCCAGCGAGGACTCGAACTCGATGTCGCTCACGTTCGGCAACTGCACGGCCGCCACGACGGCGTATCTGGGCTTTTCTTTGACTTCTTTTTGCATGCGGGGATGGCTTCTTTCAGTGGGTGAGGCCCGATGTTACCCGCCTGTGCGCCGGCCGCCGGAATCGGCCATGCTGTCTGCTACTGCGCTGGCGGCGGGCTGTCGGACTGCGGCGGCGGATTCAGGCACTGGCCCTGCTTTTCCAGCCAGTACGCCACGTTGCCGACGAGGACCACGCTGCCGGTGATCACCGCCGAGGCGGCCGATACGGCGCCGGCAGCGACCAGGCCCGACACGCAGCCTTCGTCGCGGCAGCCCATCAGCGAGCCGATCTGGTAAGGCTGCATGGTCATCTTCTTCTCGTAGACGCCGCACTTCGGGTCGTAGCGGGTGGTCGTTTCGGGCATATAGACGCAGCCGCCCAAGAGCAGCAGGACGAGGGCGAAGCCGGATAGCCGACGGTGGAGAGGGTTCATCCTGCCGCGCCGCTCAGGCTTTCAGCGGGATTGCATTCATTCGTAGTGCGTCCACATGCGAAGCACGCGAACCACATGCTCTTTGGTGAAGACTTCATAAACCAGGCGATGCTGAATATTGATGCGCCTTGAATACGTACCGGCCAGATCGCCTACGAGCTTTTCGTAGGGCGGCGGATTCCGAAACGGGTCGATGGCGAGAACGTCCAGCAGTTCCTGCGCCTTGGCCTTCAGGCCGGCTGCAGCAAGCTTCTTCGCATCTTTCCGGGCGTGCTTCGCAAAGACTACCGACCAGCTCACCAGTCGAGCCTCTTGGCGCTTTTGCCAAGGGGCTCGGCCATGCTCTCCCTGATGGATTCGCGCATTCCCGGAATCGAGAGCAGAAAGAGCGTTTCCTGGATTGCTTGCCAATCCTCGGAGGACAGAAGAACGGCGCTGGTCCGCTTGCCGGCGATGTGAATCGGCTGATGCGACTCGGCGGCCTGGTCAATGAGGCGATACAGATTGGCACGTGCTTCGCTGGCGGTGAGTGTAGTCACTTGAGGTCTCCGGAAGATCGAGTATGGTACGTATTAGCGTACGCACTGTCAATTTGCCGCTTGGACGGCGGACCGCGTTCAACTGGCAAACCCGGCGCCGAGGGCGGCGATCATGTAGCCGTGGTCGAGCGTGCCGGCGCTTTCGCGCGCGCTGTGCATCGCCCACAGCGGCGAGCCGACGTCTACGCTGGCGATGCCGAGCTGCGCGGCGACCATGGGGCCGATGGTGCTGCCGCAGCCGAGGTCGCTGCGATGGGCGTATTGCTGGCAGGGCACGCCGGCCTTTTCGCACAGGCCCATGAAGCGGGCGGCGGTTTCGGCGGTGGTGGTGTAGCGCTGGTTGGCGTTGCTCTTGATCACCGGCCCGCCATTCACATGCACCTTGTGGCCGGGCTCGTAGGCGGCGGGGAAATTCGGATGGTAGGCATGGGCCATGTCGGCGCTGATGAAGAAGCTCTGCGCCAGGGCGCGGTGCCTGTCTTCCGCGTCGACGCCGGTCTGCAGCGCGATGCGCGTCAGCACGTCGGCGATGAAGCTGCCGCCGGCGCCGGCGGCGCTTTCGCTGCCGACTTCCTCGTGGTCGAAGAAGCCGGCGACGCAGGTGGCCTCGGGCTTTTTCGCGGCGAGCAGGGCGGCCAGCGCGGCATGGCAGGAGCCCAGGTTGTCGAGCTGGCGGCTGGCGATGAATTCGTCGTTCGCACCCCACAGGCTGCCCGGCTGTACGTCATGGACCGCCAGTTCCCAGCTCAGCAGGTCGGCCGGCTTGCCCCCGGCGGCATCGCCCAGCAGCTTGCGCAGGCGGGCTTCGGCGTCTTCGCCGGCGCGGAGCTGGCCGAGGATCAGCGGCAGCTCGGTCTGCTTGTTGAGCTTGAGGCCCTGTTCGTTGACGTCGCGGTTCATGTGGATCGCCAGGTTGGGCAGGCGCGCCAGCGGCTGCTCGAAGCGCAGCAGGCGCGTCTGCGGGCCCTTCGCGGTACGCATCACGACGCGGCCGGCGAGGCTCAGGTCGCGGTCGGTGAAGGTGGCGATGATCGGCCCGCCATACACTTCCACGCCCAGGCGCAGCAGGCCTTCGTCGGCCTGGGCCGCGCGCGGCTTGAGGCGGAATCCCGGCGAATCGGTATGGGCGCCGACGATGCGAAAGCCGGTTTTCGCCAGCGGCCGGCTGCCGAGCACGAAGGCGATCAGCGAGGCGCCGCCGCGCACCGTGTAGTAGCGCCCGCCCGCGGCGAGCTGCCAGCGCTCGCCCTCTTCGAGCCGGGTGTAGCGCTGCGCCAGCAGGCGCTGCTCGGCGCTCGCCACCGCATGCCACGGGCTGGGGCTGGCATCGATGAAGTCGATCAGGTCGAGGGCGGTCTTGCGGGCTTGGGCGGGCAGGGGCATGGCGGGTGCGCAACGGGATGGAAAAAGCGAAGCATACAAGAGGAGGGACGGACGGTGCCTCGCCGCATCGGCAGGCGCCGGCTGCATAATCCGGATTTCGATCCTTTCGGAGACGCAGGATGAGCGACATCAAACAGAACGCGCTGCTGGACATGATCGCCTACCAGGACGGCGCCGTGGTCAGCAAGACGCTGGTCGACAAACCGGTGGGCACCGTCACCCTGTTCGCCTTCGGCGAAGGGCAGGGCCTCAGCGAGCACACCGCACCCTACGACGCGCTGATCCAGGTGCTGGACGGCGAGGTCGAAATCCGCATCGACGGCCAGCCGCACCGGCTGCAGGCCGGCGAAATCATCACCATGCCGGCAAACCATCCGCACGCCCTGAAAGCCGTCGGCCCCTTCAAGATGCTGCTGACGATGATCCGGGCCTGAGCCGCAAGCGCGGATGTCGCGGCCTGCGGCATTTGCGCAAGAATCGGATTGCTCCCGCTGTCGGGACTGACATACATTGCATTGTCGTCAGCCCGGATTCTCCATCGTGAATATCGCAAGTTTCGACCGCCAGGTTCTGCTGTGCTTCGCGACCGCGCTTGCCGGGGCGGGGACGAATCGTGGCTGATTCGGTCGCCGCCCGGTCGCGCCGCTATGCGGTGATCGCGCGGGCGATCGCCTTCATCCGCAGCCATGCGCGCAGCCAGCCGACGCTGGAGGAAATCGCCGACGCGGTGCATCTGAGCCCCCATCATCTGCAACGCACGTTCGCCGACTGGGCGGGTATTTCGCCGAAGCGCTTCCTGCAATACCTGACCAAGGAATACGCGAAGCAGCAACTGGCCGCGTCGGCCGACGTGCTGACGGTCGCGGAAAATGCCGGCCTCAGCAGCACCAGCCGCCTGCACGACCTGATGGTGAGCTGCGAGGCGATGACGCCGGGGGAAATCAAGTCGGCCGGGCGCGGCATGGCCATCGGCTGCGGCTTCGCGCCGTCGCCCTTCGGCGATGTGCTGGCGGCCTGGACCCCGCGCGGCGTCTGCCATTTCGCGTTCTGCGTCGCCGGTGAGGCGGCGATGCTGGCCGAACTGGCTGCGCTCTGGCCGCATGCCGCGCTGACGCGCGACGACGGGTATGCGCGGGAGCTGCTGCTGCAGATATTTCCGCAAACGCCGGTGCGCGGGGCCGTGCATCTGGTCCTGCGCGGAACCAATTTCCAGATCAAGGTCTGGGAAGCCTTGATCCACACCGAATTCGGCAGGGTCGTGTCCTACAGCCAGTTGGCGCGACAGGTCGGGATGCCGAAGGCAAAACGGACCGTGGGCAGCGCGGTCGCCGCGAACACGATCGGCTTCCTGATTCCCTGCCACCGGGTGATACGCGAGAGCGGCGACGTCGGCCAGTACCGCTGGGGCCCGGAGCGCAAGCTCGCGTTGCTGGGCTGGGAGGCCTGCGGCGCGCGGTGACTTTCTATGCGGCGGTCCTGGCCGCCGGCATGGCGTCGGCGTCGATGGCGGCGATGGCATCCGCCGCGCGTTTCAGCGCGGGGAGGAAAGCCAGCGCCTTGTCGCGCGAGACGCGCATCACCGGGGCCTGGATCGCGATGCCGGTATTCGAACGCCCGTCCGGGCGCGGCACCAGCACCGCGATGCAGAACAGTCCCGGCAGGAATTCCTCGTTGTCGATGGCATGGCCTTCGCGTTTGACGCTTTCGATCTCGCGCTCCAGCGCATCGAAGTCGGTGATGGTTTGCGCCGTGTATTTCTCCAGCGGCGCCCGATCGAGCAGGCGGCGGCGCTGGGCGGGCATCATCTGCGCCAGGAAAAGCTTGCCGCTGGCCGAGCAGTGGGCCGGCACTCGGGAACCCGGATGGAGATAGAAGCGCAGCGGCGCCTGCGTCTCCACGCGGTCGAGGTAGAGCACTTCGCTGCCGGAAAGCGCCGTGATGTTGCAGCTCTCGCCGACCTCCTCGACCAGCTTGCGCAGCACCGCATGGCGCGCGCCATGCACCGTGTTGTTGAGCAGGAGATCCTCGGCAAGGCGCCGCAGGCGCAGGCCGGGGCCATAGAAGCGGCCGTCCGCATCCCGTTGCAGCATGCCGGCGCTTTCCAGTTGCTGCAGCATGCGATGCAGGGTCGGCTTGGGCAGTCCCGTCTCCTCGACCAGGCTTTGCAGGGAGAAGAACTGGTCCTTGCGCGCGATCACTTCCAGCAGCGAAAACAGGCGCAATGCCGGGGTGTCGCCATCGACGCGCGCCGGCTCGGGAATGGATTTCAATTTGGTTTCACTCATGGTTTCGGGATCATAGGCTATTTCTATTTCCGATACAAATAGTCTCGTTTTCTGTATTTTTGTCTTGACTTCGGATTTTGGCCACTCTAAAGTTCATCATCGTTCCGGTATATGGAACATGGCGTTGCATTTTATAAAAAATCACCATCAGGAGATCCACAGATGAGCAAGCCTGACAAGCGCACGGTGCCCGAAGGCCCCACCCGCATGACCCCGTCCGAAGCCTTCGTCGAAACCATGGTCGCCAATGGCGTGACCGACATGTTCGGCATCATGGGCTCGGCCTTCATGGATGCGATGGACATCTTCGCCCCGGCCGGCATCCGCCTGATCCCCGTGGTGCATGAGCAGGGCGCCGGCCACATGGCCGACGGCTACTCGCGGGTGTCGGGCCGTCATGGCGTGGTCATCGGCCAGAACGGCCCCGGCATCAGCAACTGCGTGACGGCGATCGCCGCCGCCTACTGGGCGCACAGCCCGGTGGTGATCGTCACCCCCGAGACCGGCACCATGGGCCAGGGCCTCGGCGGCTTCCAGGAAGCCAACCAGCTGCCGATGTTCCAGGAATTCACCAAGTACCAAGGCCACGTCAACAATCCCAAGCGCATGGCCGAGTTCACCGGCCGCTGCTTCGACCGCGCCATGAGCGAAATGGGGCCGGCCCAGCTCAATATCCCGCGCGACTACTTCTACGGCGACATCACCTGCGAGATCCCCAAACCCTCGCATCTCGATCGCGGCCCCGGCGGCGAGAAGAGCCTGAATGAGGCGGCCGAGCTGCTGGCCACGGCGAAGTTCCCGGTGATCATTTCCGGCGGCGGCGTGGTCATGGCCGACGGTGTCGAGGAATGCAAGGCCCTGGCCGAGCGCCTCGGCGCGCCGGTGGTCAACAGCTACCTGCACAACGACTCCTTCCCCGCCAGCCACCCGCTGTGGTGCGGCCCGCTCGGCTACCAGGGTTCGAAGGCGGCGATGAAGCTGATGGCGCAGGCCGACGTCGTCGTCGCGCTCGGCAGCCGCCTCGGCCCCTTCGGCACGCTGCCGCAGCACGGCATGGACTACTGGCCGACCAAGGCCAAGATCATCCAGATCGACGCCGACCACAAGATGCTGGGCCTTGTGAAGAAGATTTCGGTCGGCATCTGCGGCGACGCCAAGGCTGCCGCCATTGTGCTGACGCAGTGCCTGGCCAACCGGACGCTGGCCTGCGACGCCAGCAAGGCCGAGCGCGCGGCGAAGATCAAGGCCGAAAAGGCCGCCTGGGAAAAGGAACTCGACGAATGGACCCACGAGCGCGATCAGTTCAGCCTCGACATGATCGACGAGAACGGCAAGGAGAAGCCCTTCAGCGGCGGCAACTACCTGCACCCGCGCCAGGTGTTGCGCGAACTGGAAAAGGCCATGCCGCCCGACGTCATGGTGTCCACCGACATCGGCAACATCAACTCGGTGGCCAACAGCTATCTGCGCTTCGAGAAGCCGCGCAGCATGTTCGCGGCGATGAGTTTCGGCAACTGCGGTTACGCCTTCCCGACCATCATCGGCGCCAAGGTGGCGGCGCCGCATCGTCCGGCGATTTCCTACGCCGGCGACGGCGCCTGGGGCATGAGCCTGATGGAAACCATGACTTGCGTGCGCCACAACATCCCGGTGACCGCCGTGGTGTTCCATAACCGCCAGTGGGGCGCCGAGAAGAAGAACCAGGTGGATTTCTACAACCGCCGCTTCGTCGCCGGCGAACTCGACAACCAGTCCTTCGCCGGCATCGCCCGGGCGATGGGCGCCGAGGGCATCACCGTCGACAAGCTGGAAGACGTCGGCCCCGCGCTGAAGAAGGCCATCGACATGCAGATGAACGAAGGCAAGACCTGCATCGTCGAGATCATGTGTACCCGCGAACTGGGCGATCCGTTCCGCAGGGATGCGCTGTCGAAGCCGGTGAGGTTTTTGGAGAAGTACAAGGATTACGTCTGAGTCCGGCTCCTGCATCAACGGACCACACAAAAGCAGAAGCCCGCGCCGAAAACGGCGCGGGCTTTTTGTTTGGGCTTCCGGGTATCGACAATTGCGGTCGTTTTGTCCAACACGGAAAGTCGGCGCGGGCAATACGGTGCTTCGCGTGATAACTCTTCGCCGGGTCTTCCAGCAGGATGCGCGGCTCCAGCTTCGGCCGGTTCTCCTTGCCGATCCAGGTGAGTTCGAGTTTTTGCTTCATGCTGGTTGCAATGCAGGTGTGTCGGTGCGCGTTTAAAACTGACCAGCTGTGCGCATTGAATTTTGACCAGGGGCTAAAGCCGCCTGTCATAGGCATGGCTGTGGATAAGTGTAGCGCATTCTCTGGGTCGGACACCTCCTTACGG
>JAOTRV010000059.1 GCA_030247575.1 Sulfuritalea sp. | reverse complement strand
TTGACCGGCGAACTCCGGATCAGGCCTACTTCAACAACACGCCGCTCCTCGCGGCGGCATGAAAGAGGCGGAAATCCACTCAACCGGACCGGGCCTGACTGTTCAAATCAGCGAGACCACCTCTGTTCTTCAATCAGGACCTCAAATCCCTCGGCTATCTCCCCTCGCGCGTCGTCGGTCAGACCTCGCCCTTCGAACTGAAGCGCGGCTCGGTGATCCCCGCGACGCTCGTCTCCGGCATCAACTCCGATCTTCCCGGCCGCATCATCGCCCAGGTCGGCCAAAACGTCTTCGACAGCGCCACCGGCTCACGCCTGCTCATCCCGCAAGGCGCCAAACTTCTAGGCCGCTACGATTCCAAGGTCTCCTTCGGTCAGAACCGCGTCCTCGTGGTGTGGACCGACATCGTCTTCCCCAACGGCTCGACTCTGCAGATCGGCGGCATGGCCGGCACCGACGCCGAGGGCTACGGCGGCTTCTCCGATCAGGTCGACAATCACTATCTCCGCACCTTCGGCTCGGCCATCCTCCTCGCCGTCATCGGCGCCGGCATGGACATGGCGATCCCGCAGAGCTCGACGCTCTCGAACCAGGAGAGCGCATCGGACGCCGCCCGGCGCAATTTCGCCGAGACCTTCGGCCGCGTCGCCGAGCGCACCATCACCAAAAACCTCGACGTCCAGCCGACCATCGAGATCCGGCCGGGGTACAAGTTCAACGTGCTGGTCGATCAGGATGTGGTGTTTCCCGGGGCCTATCGGGGGTGAGCGTGACGCGAACGTCACGCCTCCGTGACGGAGCAAGGCAAAGCGTGACGGCAGTGTAACGGAATGTGACGGTGCGCGACGGAACCGTACACCACGGATCGTCGTGCTTGCTCGCGATGAAACGGTTCGTTCGAAGCAACGGAGAGCATTCGTCGACACTCAGACCAAATTGCCTAAATAATTCGCATCGTCATTCAGGATCCGTCCGCCCTATCCCGGATCGAGACGTGGTGTCGTCGTCTCGCCGCATTCACATGACGGAGTGGAGACCATAGAGTATTTCTGGTTGAAGCACAGAGGACGAAGCAATGGAGGTTCATCTCGACGACCTCCTCGACAAGCTCGAAGCCGCGCACAACGAGAGATCGCTGCGAGCCGCCCTCCGGGCATTCACCGATCGGGTCGGTTTCGACTACTTCGCCTTCTTGGAACTCCGTGGCAGGAGCGCGACCGCCTTCTCCGACTATCCCGAAGCCTGGCAGGCCCATTATCTCGCCAACGGCTATTCGGCACGCGACCCCGTCGTCACCGCGGCGCGGCGCTCGATGCAGATCACGCACTGGGCTTGTGACGATCCCTCCCTGCGTCGGGGATCGCGAGACTGGTCGTTCTTCCACGAGGCGGCCGCGTTCGGACTGCGGTTCGGGCTTTCCATTCCGATCAGGGTCGGCTTCGGCGGGACATCGATCCTCGCCTTCGCCTCCGACCGGCTCCGACCAGAGAAGGTCCGCTTGGCCGACATCGGACGCGCCCACACCGCCGTCGCCTATCTCCACCTCAAACTCGATCAGTTCGGTGGAGCCGACCTCATGGCCTTCACCTTCGACCTGAGCCCTCGCGAAACCCTCTGTCTGACCTGGGCCTCCTTCGGCAAGACCATGAAGGACACGGCCGAGCTGATCGGCATCGGCGAGCGCACCGTCCGAGGCTATCTCGAACAGGCGCGAGACAAGCTCGGCGCCCGCGACATCAAGCACGCGGTCCGAATCGCCCTCGAGAACGGCCTGATTTGAGAAGCTCTTATCATTTCATTTGTTGGCTCGACCAGCTTCACCACCGGTCGGATCATCGTCTTCCGGCAGCCTCGGAATTCGCCCCAGCTGATCGACGAGCATCGAGAGGGCCATCTGTTGGGCTTGGGCCTCGCGGAGGGCGTTGCGATAGGCCTCACGCAAATCCCCCAGTTCATCCATGTCGGGGGTCGTCTCGGTAGCTCTTCTCCAAAGACGATGGTGATGCTCGGCGTTGCGAAGAAGCCCTCGGTGCAGGCGCACCGCCTCGATCGCCCGACGCTCGAGATCGTCCTTCGATTGGTCCGTCACGCCATCCACCCGGGGATCGTTGGATCGTCCCTCTTCGGCGCCGTCGTAGCATGAAACCATGAAGCTGGACCACGGTTTGGTCCGCGGTGCGCCCCCGCAGACGTCATCCTTCGACCCCTAGCCGGGGGTTGGAAACCGTGCAAACGCGGCCCTATGACCTTTAGTACCGAGGTACCTGGACATGCGTCACAGGCCCCCGGCTTCAAGCCAGAGGATCTCGGTGCCGAAACGGCCGGCACCAACCGGTTTGCAGGGGTTTCCACGCCCCGGGGCAGCGCGTACTGCCTTGCTCGCGATCATAGAGGGGAGAGGAACGATCCGCCAGACCGGATGCCGCCGCACAGAATATCGACCTGGCGAAGTCGAAAGGCGTCACGCGAGAGGAGACATGAGTTCCCGCGGGTCGATTTCGAGCGCCTCGGCCAATCGACCGAGAATTGTGATGCTGACGGACACATCCGAGCGCTCGATCGACCCCACGTAACGCGAGCTGAGACCGGCACGATGCGCCAGTTCTTCTTGCGTCAGTTGCCGATCGTGGCGAATGCGACGCAGATTTGCAGCCACGATCTCGTTGAGATTCATGGCTCCAAGAAACCAGATAGGAACGATCATTCCAGGAATGATCGTTCCTATTCGGAATCATCGATGCTACTTTATCGGGAAGCATCGATTTGATTCCCTCGCGCGAACAACCCTGCGGCACATGGACAACGAAGAGCTCGACAAATGGCGGCGAGGAGCTTCGGCTGCGGAGGCCGCTATCACGGCCGCCCGCCGTTCCCGCGACTGGGAAGCGCTCGACTTCCTCGCCTCGGCCTTGGGAATCGGCGACGATCCCGAAGATCGAGGCGCGTGGGAAGCGATCTGCGAGGAACTCTGTAGGCCGGGAATTCTATCCAGATGCCCGCCGCGATGACGACCTTGGAGCAGGGCGAGCCGAATGTCCTGCACGTCGCTTTTGATCCCCCCCTCGTCGGGGCACTTCGCGCATGCATCGACCAGCGCGACGCATTCTCTGCCGTATTGCATTTTGCGCTACATTGGCTACAGTGTTCCCATATTCGGGAGATCGCCATGCGCAATGCAGCCGAACGCAAAGACCAGCCGTTGTCGATGCGGCTGCCGGAAGCCGACATCGCCATCATCGATCGTGCGGCTCGGCTGCGGGGGCGCTCGCGCACCGACTTCGTCCGAGAGGCTGCGGTTCAGGCCGCCGAAGACGTGCTCCTTCAGTCGCTGTCCATCCGCATGAGTGCCGAGGGTTTCGCCGCCTTCGTCGATACGCTGTCGCAGCCCGGTCGTCCGGTGCCCGAGATGGTCGACGTCTTGGCTCGCGCGGCGCCATGGGAAAGGCCCCGGGACGGCGAGCGCTGATCGATGGCACTCTCCGCCCCAGAACCGTTGACCTCGGCGCACGACGTGTCGACGTTCTCCTGCGGCAAGCCAGCGCTCGATCACTGGCTGAAGACGCGAGCGCTGTCCAATCAAGAGAAGGGCTTCACGGCCGTCATGATCGTTCATGACGATGGGAGGGTCGTCGGTTATTACGGCCTTGCGCCAACGGCCGTCGTCCCTGGGGCCTTGCCGCGCGCCATTCGCACGGGGCAACCACCTGATCCGGTGCCATGCCTGTTGCTGGGACAGTTGGCAACCGATCTTTCCTGGGCCGGGCCCGGTGTCGGGACCGGCCTTCTGAAACACGCACTCATCCGGAGCGTGGCCGCCGCCGAACTGGTGGGAGGACGCGCCCTCGTGGTCAGGGCGATCGACGAATACGCTGCCGGCTTCTGGCGCCGTCGTGGCTTCCTGCCGTCGCGCGACGATGCATTCACTCTCTTCCGGTCGCTTGCCGACATCGCCGCGTCCGTAGCGTCTCTCTGAGCCCGCCTCGGCTCAGCTTCGGTTGACATTTTTTGCAAAATACGTATTTTACGCAAATGAACGGAGGCCGACATGTCGAACAACATCACGGTTCGCGCGACCGACTTCTCCCGGAACTTCGCCAAGTATCAGGACGAAGCCATTGCGGCCAAGGTGATCGCCGTCACCAGCCATGGTCGGGTGATCGGCGCCTATCTTTCCGCCAACGAGCTTGCCCATTACGAGCTGCTCAAGCGGCGCGAGCGCGAAGTGTTGATGGTCGGCGACCTCGACGATAACGCCATCGCCGCGATCGAGACCGCCGAATACGGTCACGCACCTTAATGACCATTCCCACCCCCCGGCCAGGTCTCGTCATTCGTTACGCATTCCTATGGAGCCACGAACGGGACGCCGGCGCGATCGAAGGCAGCAAGGATCGACCCTGTGCGATCGTCGTGGCATTGCCCCGCGACTCCAATGGGCACATCGGCACCATCGTGGCTCCGATTACCCATAGGCCTCCCGACGATATCGATGCCTCTCTCGAAATACCGGCCGCTGTCTGCCGAAGCCTCGGTCTCGACGACGGGCGGCATTGGATTCGTTTCGATGAACTGAACCGATTCCTCTGGCCGGGCTATGATCTCAGACCACGCCCGAACGGGTCATATGATTACGGCATGTTGCCGCAAGGATTGTTCGAACAATTACGTCAAGGTATTCTGGCCAGACAACGAAATAGAAAAGGAGGTATCCTGACACGAGCCGATTGACTCTCTCAGCAAGCGTTTCCATGCGAATTATGTTCCATAATTATACTTATGCGCACCATAGCCCTGTTGTGTGGTCAGGGCGCGTTTCACATCAAGAAGAAGCTCCTCACGCCCTTTCTACACCGGCCGAATCTCGACGCCTTGCGATGAACTCTCGCATCAGAGGCAGAAAGAACGCCTTGCTGAACCTTCCGATCGGCGGGTCCGGTTCGAGGTAGAACGGCCTTCCGACGACGTCCGAATTGTACTCGTCGAGAATGATCCAGAGGCGCAAGTCGCGATCGAGACCGGCGCGCTGCTTCTCGATGGTAGGGACCTCCGCCGCGAACCGCTCTGGACCGGGTTCCTTGGTGGTGATCGGAAAGAACAGGATCAGATCACCGTCGGCACGGGCGAGCCGAACCCCGACGGCGACGGGGCGCGACTTCCGCCCTTCCGTCTCCCCTCTCCTCGCTTCGCGCGCCCACAGATAGGGGTAGCGAACAACGCAGGCAGTTTGAATATCGTCGTAACTCACGGACGAACTGCCTCGTCGGCGTTCGCGTAGACCTCGACAGCCTTCTCGAACTCATCGAGAAGCGTAGACGGCATTGTCTCGATCGTGCCGACCGTTCGCGTGTCCGCTCCCCGCTTCAACCGCTCGAAATCCTCGATGGCGAGCAGAACGAGGCGGGGCTTGTTGCGCTGAGTGATGGTGACGGGATGGCGCAACGCCTCGGCGATGATGTCACCGGATTTCCGAGACAGGTCGCTCGT
The DNA here is from genome assembly GCA_030247575.1 of Sulfuritalea sp. Classification (GTDB taxonomy): domain Bacteria; phylum Pseudomonadota; class Gammaproteobacteria; order Burkholderiales; family Rhodocyclaceae; genus Sulfuritalea. The sequence goes on along the minus strand of JAOTRV010000059.1, from coordinate 1,081 downwards.
GGTGTAGGTGCCGGACGTTTCGGGCATCGCCCCACTCCTCATTGCTGTATTTTCTGTATATTACAGATAAACCAATCTTCCCACAATGCCACCCGAGCACGCTGCGCTGGAGGACCGGACTCGGAGGGGGGTGGCTTGCCGACGCTCGTTTACTGCCGAAGCCGATCGTCCCATGCAGGCGTATCGAGGTGCAGAAGCGTTCGACGCAGTCGAACACGTCGGCCTTAGGTCCTGTTGACGAATAGGATTCCCCTTCGGGCCGAGGAATGATTCAACGTCGCTTTCGAAGGGAGGCGGCGTTGATTCGAGATCTGATGAGCAACGAGGAATGGGCGTTCTTCGAACCCTTCGTGACGAGACGGGGCCCGCACAGCGGCCGGCGACCTCAGGATCATCGACGTGTCCTCGACGGCGTCTTCTGGATCGCCCGCACCGGCGCCCAGTGGCGCGATCTGCCCGAATTCTTTGGAAAATGGTCGTCGGTCTATCGCCAGTTTCGTCGATGGACGCTCTCCGGGCTCTGGGATCTCCTGCTCGAGGTGCTGAATGACACCGAAGGGGTCGGCGAGACCGTTCAGATGATCGACAGCACCGTCATCCGGGCGCACCACTGCGCCGCCGGCGCAAGGGGGGGACTCCGAGACAGGGTCTCGGGCGCTCGCGAGGTGGGTTTTCGACCAAAATTCATCTCCGCACCAACGGCGCCGGCCTCCCCGTAGCCGTCGACATCGCGCCAGGCCAGTCCTCGGACTACACCGGCGCGCTACCTCTCCTCGACGCCGACGGGCCGGAACCGAAGGTTCTTCTCGCCGATCGCGGCTACGATGCCGACGAAATCCGGTCGGCGATGGAAGCACGCGGCGTCACGCCGATCATTCCGATGCGGCGAAGCCGGAAGGTCCAGTTGCCCGTAGACGGCCACATCTACGCGCTGCGGAACCGCATCGAGCGCTGCTTCAACAAGTTGAAGAACTGGCGCCGTCTGGCCACCCGCTACGACAAGACCGCCGACAGCTACCTCGGCTTCGTCCTCATCGCCGCCGTCCGTCTATGGACGCGTGCATTCGTCAACAGGACCTAG
>JAOTRV010000013.1 GCA_030247575.1 Sulfuritalea sp. | reverse complement strand
ACCGTAAGGAGGTGTCCGACCCAGAGAATGCGCTACACTTATCCACAGCCATGCCTATGACAGGCGGCTTTAGCCCCTGGTCAAAATTCAATGCGCACAGCTGGTCAGTTTTAAACGCGCACCGACATACCTTCCGCCATTCCCCTGCTTTTGTTGCCTTCGCAATTCTTGCCTGCAGCCTCGCGACTACACGGTATGCATCGACCCACGGAATGTGGTGCCAAGCAGTCCATGCAGTGGAGGCGACATCGCAATCTTGCTGACTTGCGTCCATATCAACCTCCGGTTGTATGGAGCGGGTGAAGGGAATCGAACCCTCGTTATCTGGTTGGGAACCAGGAGTTCTACCATTGAACTACACCCGCTCGTTCCGGAAAGGAAGACGTGGCAACTCCGTCGGAACGGAATTGTAAGTCATTCCCGTCCGGGTTGCGATTGACAGACCTGTCTTGCGACGGGTCACCAGATGGAAGTCTGCACGCTTTCGCGTCGGGGCAATCGTTTCATCCCCTATCCGCCCCATTACAGAGCGGCATTCGCTTTTTCCATCATCCTTTACCCACTAGGGCATCAAATGATCTTGCGATCATCCTTGTTCGCCTTGCTGGCCGAACGCCCCGTTGGGCTTACCTCGTTCCGCACAAGTAACAGAGTTGGGATGGTCCCGCCATTTCGCCGGTGATACTGCGTCAGCGTGTCCGCACCAAGCAAGCGGACAACCGATCACATGCCATTTTGGCAGAGCCCGATACTGCAAGTTGCCTTTGGCTCATCCAAGCTTGACGACGTTTATTAGCGGTTCACTTGCGTTGACCAACCAACCCAGCCTAGCGCCTCACCCAGGTGCAACTCCCGAGTTCACGCCAGACCCCTCACGGGATATGACGTACCCCATGAGGTGGCTACATTGTCAGAGCGCTTAGCACCCCGCCGTTGCCGGCGACGCACCGCTCCTAGACTACAGGGGGCTGAACCCCTGGTTCAGTCAATCTCAGCTACGAGACTGCCGAACAATTACTTGTGCAGCTTTCGCCGCGGGTCCGAAGACCCTTGATAGACATTGTTAACCACACTCTTATCGTGGTGTGGAGGCTAGCTACCTATCGACTACGAGTCGCACGCTTGGGAAGCTGAGGTAATGCCGTTATACGACACCCGCGTCGGACGTGAATTTTAGCGCTACATCAGAACGATGTCGAACTGCTCCTGGGTGTAGCCGCTCTCGGCGTGGAGCGAAATCGGCAGGCCGATGAATTCGGACAGCATGGCCAGCGCCTGCGATTCCTCGTCGAGAAACAGGTCGATCACGACCGGCGCCGCCAGCACTCGCATTTCGCGCGCCGTGAATTGGCGCGCCTCGCGCAACAGCTCGCGCAGCACCTCGTAACAGACGGTCTGCGCCGTCTTCACTTCGCCGCGGCCGCCGCAGGTGGGACAAAGCTCGCACAGCACCTGGGCGAGGCTCTCGCGGGTGCGCTTGCGGGTCAGCTCGATCAGGCCGAGTTGGGTAAAGCCGGAAACGGTGATGCGCGTGTGGTCCTTGGCCAGCGCCTTGTTGAACTCCGCCAGCACGGCGGCGCGGTGTTCTTCATCTTCCATGTCGATGAAGTCGGCGATGATGATGCCGCCGAGATTGCGCAGCCTGAGCTGACGGGCGATGGTCTGTGCCGCTTCCAGATTGGTCTTGAAGATGGTGTCGTCGAAGTTGCGCGAACCGACATAACCGCCGGTATTCACGTCGACGGTGGTCATCGCCTCGGTCTGGTCGAAGATCAGGTAGCCGCCGGACTTGAGGTCGACGCGCCGCGCCAGAGCCTTCTGGATTTCGTCCTCGACGCCGTGCAGGTCGAACAGCGGCCGTTCGCCGGTGTAGTGGATGAGCCGGTCGCTCACCTGCGGCACATACTCCCGGGCGAAGATTTGCAGCTTCTGGAAATTCTCCCGCGAATCGATGATGACGCCGGTGGTGTCGGTGCTGACGAGGTCGCGCAGCACGCGCTGCCCCAGCGTCAGGTCCTGATGCAGCACAGCGGGCGGCAAGGCGCCGACGCTGCGGCTCTTGATCTCGCGCCAGATGCGGCGCAGATAGGCGATGTCGGCCGCCAGTTCTTCGTCGCTGGCGTCGGCGGCGACCGTGCGCAGGATGTAGCCGCCGGGCTGGTCGGGCGGCAGCAGTGCCTGGATGCGGGCACGCAGCTTCTCGCGCTCGGCTTCCTCGCCGATGCGCTGCGAAACGCCGATGTGATTGTCCTCCGGCAGATGCACCAGCAGGCGGCCGGCTATGGAAATCTGGGTGGTCAGGCGGGCGCCCTTGGTGCCGATCGGATCCTTCTGCACCTGCACCATCAGCGATTGTCCTTCGCTGAGGACACGTTCGATCGGGCGCAGTTCGTGGGCACCGTTGCCGTTGTTTGCCGGACGCGCGCTCCAGATGTCGGCGACATGGAGAAAGGCGGTGCGCTCGAGTCCGATTTCGATGAAGGCCGACTGCATGCCGGGCAGCACGCGCACGACGCGGCCGAGATAGACATTGCCGACGATGCCGCGGCCGTTGGTGCGCTCGACGTGCAGTTCCTGCACCACGCCCTGCTGCAGCAGGGCGACGCGGGTTTCCTGCGGCGTGAAATTGATCAGGAACTGCTCGGTCACCACAACGCCCTCCCCCCGACGCTGCATCCCGGCGCCGGCATCATAGCGGGTAACCAAAGTCCCGCAGCAACATGGTTGTTTCACAAAGCGGCAGGCCGACGATGCCGGAGTGCGAGCCGCGAATCTCTTCGATGAAAACGGCCGCACGGCCCTGGATGCCGTAGGCGCCGGCCTTGTCCATCGGCTCGCCGCTCTGTACGTAGCGCCGGATCTCGCCGGCGGTCAGTTTGCGGAAGCGCACGTCGCTGATCGACAGACGGTGTTCGACGCGCTCGTCCTTCGCCATGGCAATGGCGGTCAGCACGCGATGACTGCGACCGGACAGGCGTGTCAGGATCGCCGTCGCATCGGCTTCGTCCTGCGGTTTGCCGATGATTTCGCCGTCGAAATCGAGCGTGGTATCGGCGGCCAGCACCGGGCGCGCGACCAGCGGCCGGGTCGCCAGCAGGCGCGAACCGAACACCGCCTTGGCCCGCGCCACGCGCACGACATAGGCTTCCGGCGTCTCGCCGGGCAGCCAGTCCTCGCAGACTTCGGGGTCCTCGCGCGACCCACTGCGAAACAGCAGCAGGTCGAATCGGACTCCGATCTGCGCCAGCAACTCGCGCCGGCGCGGACTTCTGGAGGCAAGGTAGATGCGTGGATCGATCATGGTCGGGGTCTTGGTCGCGATGTTCGCCAGCATAATGTCAGGCGCGGTGATAGGGATGGCCCTTTATCACGCTGACGGCACGGTACACCGCTTCGGCGAGAATGACCCGGACCAGGGCGTGGGGCAGGGTCAGGCTGGAAAGGCGCATGGTTTCATGGGCAGTGTTCTTGATGCGGGGATCCAGCCCGTCGGGGCCGCCGATGATGAAGGCAACATCATCGCCGCTGGCCATCCATTTTGCCAGACGCTCGGCCAGTTGCCGCGTCGTCGGCGCATCGCCGCGTTCGTCGAGCGCGATGCGGCGGCAGCCGGCCGGCAGTTGCGCGTCGATGCGCGCCGCCTCCAGCGCCATCATGACTTCGGCGGTCTTGCCCGTCGTGCGCGGCTCGGGCTTGATCTCCATCAGTTCCAGCGGCAGCTCGCGCGGCATCCGTTTCGCATACTCGGTCCAGCCCGCCGCCACCCAGTCCGGCGGTCGTGCGGAAACCGCCGCGACGATCAACTTCATTCGCCGTCGGTGTCGCCGCCGGCCTTCTTGCGGGGGCGTTTGGGCACGACCTTCCACAGCTCTTCGAGGTTGTAATAGGCACGCACGGCGGGCTGCATGACATGCACCACGATGTCGCCGAGGTCGACCAGCACCCATTCGCCGGCATCCTCGCCTTCGATGCCGATCACGTCGACGCCGGCCTCCCTGGCCTTGTCATGGACGCTGCGCGCCAGCGACTTGACATGGCGATTGGAGTCGCCGGTGGCGATGATGACCCGATCGAACAGCGCCGAGAGCTTGCTGGTGTTGAGCACCTCGATGTCCTTGGCCTTGATGTCTTCGAGGGCGGAGACGGCGATTTTCTGAAGTTTTCTAATGTCCATGCGGAGTCCGGTAGATCTGATGTGAATCAATATAGTCGAGAACGGCGTCGGGAACCAGATAGCGCGCGCTGAGCCCGGCCGCGAGCCGCCGCCGGATCCCCGTGGCGGAAATCTCCAGCGCGGTGATGGCGAAGGGGACGATGCGGCCGGCGGGAGCGCCGGCGAGATCGGCAGCAGTGCCGCGTCGTGCCGAAATCTCGGCGTCGAGCGCCGTCTCGCCAGCGTCGACTCTCAGTTCGTGTCCGGGGCGCGTCGCCACCGCGACATGGGCCAGCCCGAACAAGTCGCGCCAGCGGTGCCAGGACTCCAGCCGGGCGAAGGCATCGGCGCCGAGCAGCAGCACCAGCGGGCGCCGGTCGCCGTGCAACCGGCGCAGGCGCTCGAGGGTGTGCACCGTATAGCTCGGCCCGGGCGCGGCGGTCAGCACCTCCGCGGCGTCGATGCTGAAGCCGGGCACGGCGGCGAGAGCCCGCTCCACCATCGCCAGACGATGCGCCGCGGAACACTGCGGCGCATCGCGCAAGGCCGGGCTGCCCGCCGGGATGAAGCACACCCCGGCCAGGCCCAACGCCTCGCGCGCCTCTATGGCAAGACGCAGGTGTGCGACATGCAGCGGATCGAAGGTGCCGCCGAAGATGCCGAGAACTCCTGCTCCGGGCTCACTCATCAGGCTCGGCCTGCCCCCTGAAGACGTCGCGGTAGGACAGATAGACGCTGGCCACCATGGTCGGCGCCAGAACGAAGATCAGCAGCATGCGCAGCGCAATGGAGAAGATGCTGAGCAGGACCGGCGAAATCAGTCCGGCGATGATCAGAATCAGGCCCGGCACGAGGGCGCCCACCACGACCAGGGCCAGACCGTACATGGTGAAGGCGCGCCAGTTGCGCAAGCTGGCGACGAAGCTGAAGAACAGCGATTTGCCCGCCCCCACGCCATCCCATGCCGTCAATAGCGGCGCGAACCAGAAAGCCGCCAGCATCGGCGAGGCCAGCAACAGGATCAGCGCGAGATCGCTGACCAGCGCCGTGGCCTCCTCCGGCGTCATGCCGTCGCTGATGTTGATCGGATCGCCCAGGGCAAAGCCGCCCAGCACCAGCAGGCTGGAGCCGACCAGATGCAGGCCGCCCAGACGCGCCAGTCCGGCGCGCTGCTCGCTGATGCCCTTCATCAGCGTCTCGCTGCCGAACGGCAGGCGGCGGTCGATCGCGCGACAGCCGTTGGCGAGGATGGCGGTCAGGGTCGGCAACAACAGCGGCAGCAGGAAGGGGCCGATCTTCGGAATCAGGTTGACCATGATCACGGTCAGCAGGTAGCCGAAAGTAATCGCGGTTGCCTGCGGGGGATGGCGCCGGAACAGGGCAAAGCCGGCCAGCAGCCAGAGGATGCCATGACGCGCAGGAAGGCGGCGTGCGTCCATCAGTCTTCCCTGGCCTGAAAATTGACGGTTTGCGGCAGATCGGCCGGCAACTCGGGCGCATCGAAGGCGATGTCGCCCTCGGGGTCGGGCATGCCGGTCGCCTTGAGGCCGGCGAAGTCGAACAGCCGGGCATCGAGCAGATGTGAGGGCACGACATTGGCCAGGCTGCGGAACATGGTCTCGATGCGTCCCGGAAAGCGCTTCTCCCAGTCCTGCAGCATCTGCTTCACCTGCTGGCGCTGCAGGTTCGGCTGCGAGCCGCAGAGATTGCAGGGAATGATCGGAAAGGCGCGCTCCCTGGCCCAGGCTTCGAGATCGCGCTCGCGGCAATAGGCCAGCGGCCGGATCACGATGTTGCGGCCGTCGTCCGACATCAGCTTGGGCGGCATGGATTTCAGCTTGCCGCCGAAGAACATGTTGAGGAACAGCGTCTGCAGGATGTCGTCGCGATGATGGCCGAGCGCGATCCTGGTCGCGCCCAGTTCACCGGCGACGCGATACAGCACGCCGCGCCGCAGGCGCGAACACAGCGAACAGGTGGTCTTGCCCTCCGGGATCACGCGCTTGACGATGGAATAGGTGTCCTCGTTCTCGATGTGGAAGGGCACGTCGATGCTGCGCAGGTAGTCGGGCAGCACCTCGGCGGGGAAGCCCGGCTGCTTCTGGTCGAGATTGACGGCGACGATGTCGAAGGCGACCGGCGCATGCTCGCGCAGGAACAGCAGGATATCGAGCAGGGCGAAGGAATCCTTGCCGCCGGAAAGGCAGACCATGACCTTGTCGCCCGCCTCGATCATGTTGAAGTCGGCGATCGCCTGCCCGACCTCGCGGCGCAAGCGCTTGGCCAGCTTGTTCGCCTCGAAGGCGGCTTTCTGTGCCTGTCTGGCGGTCGGGGCTATGTTCAATGGTGCATTCACAGGTGAGCCGTTCTGCCGCCGTCGACGTTGATCACCTGCCCGGTGACATACGGCGCGTCGAAGACGAGAAATTTGACGGTGCGGGCAATATCGGCGGGCGATCCGACGCGCTTCAGCAATGTATGTTCGATGATAGCCGTGCGCTCGGCCGGCGGAAAGTCACTTGTGCCCTGTGGCCATTCGATCGGGCCCGGCGCCACCGCATTGACCCGCACCCGCGGGCCCAGCTCCAGCGCCAGGGCGCGGGTCAGTCCCAGCAGGCCGGCCTTCGCCGCACAGTACAAGGGATAGCCCTTGAGCGGACGCTCGGCATGGATGTCGGTGATGTTCACGATGCAGCCGCCGCTGGCCTCGAGATGCGGCACGGCGGCCTGGGCCAGAAACAGCGGCGCCTTGAAGTTGGAGCCGACCAGATCGTCCCATGCCGCCGTGTCGACGGCGCCGACTCTTGTGGCGTAGAAGGACGAGGCGTTGTTCACCAGCGCATCGAGCCGGCCGAAGCGCGCCACGACCGATTCCACCAGTTGCGACAGCGCGGCCATTTCCAGCAGGTCGGCGCCGAAGACCGCGGCGGATTCGTCCCGCGCCGCATTCAGTTCGGCGGCAAGGGCCGCCGCGTCGGCGGCCGACGCGCGATAGTGAATCGCCACGCAGGCGCCCGCGGCATGCAGCGCGCGCACGATCTCCGCGCCCACGCGGCGGGCGGCGCCGGTAACCAGGACCACGGGGGGGTTCGTCATGCCGTAAGTATACCGGCGAGTGCCCTCGATGCCGCAACGAAACCGAAACTTGCGGTGACCGCGACCGACGAGCCGTAGCCGGCGCAGTTGAGTCCGGCGGCCGCATCGAAGCCGCCGGCAACGTCACAGGAGTCGACGCCGGCGGGACGGTGAACCTGCTCGGGCGAATACACGCACTCGATGCCGAACTTCTTCTTCGGGTCGCGCGGGAACCCGTAGTCCCGCCGCAGCTGGGCGCGGACTTTCGAGGCCAGCGCATCCTGGGTGGTGCGCGACAGATCGGCGACCTCGATCCGCGTCGGGTCGAGGCGTCCGCCCGCGGCGCCGGTAGTCACGATGCGAACGCCGGCACGGCGGCACCAGGCGATCAGCGCGGCCTTGGCGCGCACATGGTCGATGGCGTCGATCACCGCATTGCAGGGCGGGATCAGGGTGGCCGGGTTGCGCTCGTCGATGAACTCTTCGACGGCGTCGACCCCGCAGGCCGGATTGATCGCCGCGATGCGTTCGCGCATGGCCGTCACCTTGGCCGCGCCGAGCGTCGATCCGAGGGCGTGAATCTGGCGGTTGATGTTGGATTCGGCGACATGGTCCAGATCGATCAGCGTCAGCCGCCCCACGCCGGAACGCGCCAGCGCCTCCGCGGCCCACGAACCGACGCCGCCGACACCCACCACCACCACATGCGCCGCCGCCGCGCGCGACAGCGCCCCGGCGCCGTACAGGCGCTCGATGCCGCCGAAGCGGCGTTCGTAATCAGGGGTGGCAGTCATGGAACGATTCTATCCGGCGCTTGTGGCGCGGCAAGAACAGGAGAGCCGCATTCTGAGCGAAGCCTTGACCGGCCGGCAAGCGGATATATAAATGAAACGGGGGTTCCGAAGAACCCCCGTTTCTGTTCTGGTGGCCAGGGGCAGAATCGAACTGCCGACACACGGATTTTCAGTCCGTTGCTCTACCAACTGAGCTACCTAGCCGGAAAGGGTGCGGATTATAGGCCCTAGCCGCGGTCGCGTCAAAGGTGCGTGCAATTGCGTCGTGCCGGCCTGCCGCTGACGGCTTGCTTACAGGAAGCGTAAGGACGGCGTAAGAGGTCACGGACTAGAATGCTGCGGTGCACTATCGCTTTGGTCGTACCCAATAAAACTATCTCCCTTCTCCGGAGGCATATATGAAAGACGAAGACGTTGTCGAGCGGATTCAGAAGAATCCGAAGTTCATGCAGTTCGTGCGCATGCGCAACCGCTACTCCATCATCATGTCGATTCTGATGATGCTGGCGTATTACGGCTATATCCTGCTGATCGCCTTCGACAAGCAGTTTCTTGCCACCAAGGTAAGCGCCGGCGCCACGATGTCCATCGGCATTCCGATGGGTATCGGCGTGCTGGTGTTCACCATCATCATCACCGCGATCTATGTCCGCCGGGCGAACACCGAGTTCGATGCCACCAAGGACGAAATCGTCAAGGAGGCTTCCAAGTGATCAAGGCCAAACACATTCTCGGCGGCGCGGCCGCCCTGCTGGCGGCCGGCGTCGCCATTGCAGCAGGCGCCGACCTCGGCCAGGCGCAGAAACAGGCGACCAACTGGACCGCCATCACGATGTTCGGCATTTTCGTCGGCATCACCTTGTGGATCACCAAGTGGGCCGCCGCCAAGACCAAGACCGCGGCGGACTTCTACACCGCCGGCGGCGGCATCACCGGCTTCCAGAACGGCCTGGCGATCGCCGGCGACTACATGTCGGCGGCATCCTTCCTCGGCATTTCCGCGCTGGTGTTCGGCTCCGGCTTCGACGGCCTGATCTTCTCGATCGGCTGGCTGGTCGGCTGGCCGGTGATCACCTTCCTGATGGCGGAGCGCCTGCGCAACCTCGGCAAGTACACCTTCGCCGACGTCGCCGGCTACCGCTTCGACCCGGGCCCGATCCGCACCTTCGCGGCCTGCGGCTCGCTGGTGGTGGTAGCCTTCTACCTGATCGCGCAGATGGTCGGCGCCGGTCAGTTGATCAAGCTGCTGTTCGGCCTCGATTACATCGTCGCGGTCAGCATGGTGGGCGCGATCATGATGATCTATGTGCTGTTCGGCGGCATGACGGCGACAACCTGGGTGCAGATCATCAAGGCCTGCATGCTGCTGGCCGGCGCCACCTTCATGGCGCTGGCGGTGATGTTCCAGTTCGGCTTCAGCCCCGAGGCGATGTTCAAGCGCGCGGTCGAGGTGCACTCGAAGCAGGACGCCATCATGGGTCCGGGGGCGCTGATCACCGATCCGGTCTCGGCCATCTCGGTCGGCATGGCGCTGATGTTCGGCACCGCAGGCCTGCCCCACATCCTGATGCGCTTCTTCACCGTGCCAAGCGCCAAGGAAGCCCGCAAGTCGGTGGGCTGGGCCACGACCTGGATCGGCTACTTCTACATCCTGACCTTCATCATCGGCTTCGGCGCCATCACCAACCTGATCCCCAACCCGGCGGACTACTTCGTCAATGGCGAAATCGCCAAGGGCCTCAAGGGCGGCGGCAACATGGCCGCGGTGCATCTGGCCAAGGCCGTCGGCGGCGACATCTTCATGGGCTTCATCTCCGCGGTGGCCTTCGCCACGATCCTGGCAGTGGTGGCGGGCCTGACGCTGTCCGGCGCTTCCGCCGTATCGCACGACCTGTACGCCTCGGTGTGGCGCCATGGCAATGTCGATTCCGCGACCGAACTGCGCGTGTCGAAGATCACCACGGTGTGCCTCGGCATCTTCGCCGTGCTGCTCGGCATCGTGTTCGAGAAGCAGAACGTCGCCTTCATGGTGATGCTGGCCTTCGCCGTGGCCTGCTCGGCCAACTTCCCGGTGCTGTTCATGTCCGTGCTGTGGAAGGATTGCACTACCAAGGGTGCGGTCGCAGGCGGCACGGTCGGCCTGGTTTCCTCGGTAGCGCTGACCATCGTGTCGCCGGCCGTGTGGGAGGCTTCGCTGGGCAACCCGAAGGGTTCGGCGCTGTTCCCCTACGCCTCGTCGGCGATCTTCTCGATGACGGCGGCGTTCGCGGTGATCTACATCGTCTCCAAGCTGGACAACAGCGCCCAGGCGAAGAAGGAACGCGCCGCGTTCCCGGCGCAACTGGTCCGCTCCGAAACCGGTGTCGGCAGTTCCAGCGCCTCCGGCCATTAAGCAGCACCGCAGCAAACAAAAAGCCGGCCCCGCGGGGCCGGCTTTTTTTGTTCACGAATAGGGTACCGTAAAGCGCCGTTCCGGATCGGTCTCGCCGATCCAGTAGCTTTTCCACCAGCCGTCGATCTGGCTGCGGGTCCATGGCATGTGCACCAGCACCCCGTCGAGAACGCCGGCGACTTCGGCGATGGTTTGCGGCCGCGCCGCCGGGTCCTTTTCCAGGCAGCGGCCGATCAGGGCGTCCAGCTCGGCCGGTACCGCATAGGGAGAGCATGCCGAAGCGAGGCGCGGCACGGTGTGCAGCACCTGGTAGGTCAGGTCGTGCTCCGTTTCGGTCTCGAACAGGCGCTTGCCGGTGAGGAGGAAAAAGCCGACCGCGCCCAGCGCGTAGATGTCGGCGCGTCCGTCGGCATCGCTCGGGTTTCGAATGCGCTCGGGTGACATGTAGAGCGGCGTGCCGAGGATGCGCATGGCGCCGGTGAGGTCCCGCGTATTGTCGCCCGTCACCTGCTTCACCAGGCCGAAATCCAGCACCTTGACCACGTCGCGCTCGCCGCGAATCTCGCACAGCATGATGTTCTGCGGCTTGATGTCGCGATGCACCAGACCGCAGGAATGCGCTTCCCACAGCGAAGCGCAGGCCTGGCGCAGGATGTAGGCGCTACGGGCCGGCGGCACCGGCCCGTAGCGCTCGACGAGGTCGGCCAGCGACAGGCCTTCCAGATACTCCATGGCGTAGTAGAACTCCCCGGTCGGGCCCGTGCCGTAATCGTAGATGCGAATCGTGTTGGGATGGTGCAGGAGACTGGAAAGCTGGACTTCGCGCTGGAAGCGCGCGGTCCACTCATCCGAGGCCGCCTGCGGCTTGAGCACCTTCACGGCGGCCGGCCGCTTGAGCATGCGATGCTGCGCCAGATATACATTGCTGATGGCGCCTTCGCCGATCTGCCGCAGCAGCCGGTAGGCGCCGAGCTGACGCGCCCCGGCGTCCCGCCGCAGCAGGCCGGCCAGGACGCTCGGCGGCAGAAAGCCGGACAGCCACACCGCGAAGAGCAGCAGCAGGACGACCGAGAAGCCGATCTGCAGATAGGTCAGCGGGGCATAGGCCTCGCCCGCTTCCATCTCGATGGCGATGCCGATATCGAGGTCGCGCAACCAGCGCCATGCGCCGATCACATCGCGGCCGAGGTAGTTGGGGTAGGGTTGCAGCAACAGGCCTTCGCCGCCGTCGGTGCGTGCCGCCACCGTCCGGGTCGCCAGCAGAGTGAGGCGGTCTGTCTCCCCATCGGGCAAGGCGAGGCGCGGCGCCAGCCCGCGTTGCCGCATTTCCTCGGCATGCCGGCTCGGCGACAGCAGCCAGCCCTCTGCATCGAAGGCCAGGGCTTCGCCGCTGCGGCCGGGACGGGCCGCTTCGAAAAGACCGGAGAAGCCCTTGTCCACCGGCGACCCCAGGGCCAGCACCGCAACGATCCTGCCGTTCGGCGCGCGTATCGGCGCGGCGACCCAGGCGCGACCGACGTCCCCCGCGCCGGCCCCGCGATAAGGGCGCACGAATGCCGGGTGTCCCGCGAGCACCGGAGAAAGATGAGCGAGAAAGTCGGGTGTCACGTCGGAACCGATGCGCTGCACGTCCTTCGCCGCGAGAATCCGGCCTCGCGTGTCGATCACGCGCGCGCCTGTCACGCCGAGCGCCGCCGACTGGTCGAGAACGCCGGCGATGATCAGGGCGCCGTCACCCCGGCCGGCAACCAGCTTGCGGATGCCGGCGCTCAAGTCCGGGTCGGCGGCCAGTTGCTCCGCCTCGTGGCGTCGTTCGGAGATCCACTGCTGCAGCGTTCCGATCTGCGTGTTGAGCAGTGCCCGCATGTCGGCGGCGCGGATTTCGCGCAGGGAATCGCCGACGCCGCGATAGGCCCACATGCCGACCGCGAGCAGCGCCGCAAGCAGCAACAGCAGGGCGACACGCGTCCGGTCGAAATGGATGCTCATGATTTCGAATTGCGGTTCTTCGGGCCGTATCGCGCCACGCATTTCCCTGCCGATACCGGCGGCGCGATTTCAGCTTCCCATGACGACAACCCCGCGAACGGGATCGCCCGCCTGCGCGACAAGCCCGGCTGCGGCGCGGTGTACACCCAAAGCCTCATGCGCCGTTCGGGACGCTATGAAAAGCACTGCAGCATGTTGGTTTCGCAGTAAAGCTTCTTCAGATACGCCAAGCCGATCCAGAGCCAGAACAGCAGGGCGAAGGCAACGAAAGGCAGATGCTTTTCGATAACCTGCGGCGGCGTGATCTTGCGCACCACCTTCAGTACCGGCGCAGTGACGATCAGAAACAGCTTGTACATGGTGTTCGTATGTCGGCGGCTGCCGGCCAGCAGGGCCAGCAGGCCCTGGCCGAGCAGGAACAATCCGGCAACCTCGACCAGCGCGCGCAGCACGCCGAGAATGAGTAGTTCAGGGTGGCTCATGGTATGTTTCGGTCTCCGTTATTTTGCTTGGGCAATCTCATGAATTACGATCACTGGCGGCATTATGCCCGCGGCTGGCTGCTTCACTTCTTCGGCCGCGAAGATCGCGCCTTCGAGGCCTACAGAACGGCATTCGCGATGAACCCGCAGGACGTGCAGTCGGCGCGCCACCTGGCCGCGATTGCGGCGAAGCGGAAGAATTACGATGTGGCCATCAAGTGGTTCGAAGCGGCGCTGGCGCTGACGCCGGACGACGGCGCCAACTGGTACAACCTCGGCTACGTCTGCGAACACGCGGGCAAGCCGAAGGAGGCGATCGCCGCCTTCACCGAGGCAGTGCGCCTCACGCCGCTGCAGGACATGGCCTGGTACGGCATGGGCCTCGCGCATGCGCGCCTGGGGCAGCACGACGAAGCCGTAAAGGCGCTGGAAAAGGTGGTCGAACTGCAACCGATGAGCGGCGAGGGTTTCTACCAGCTGGGCATGGCCTATCATCATGCCAACCGGCCGGACGACGTGACCAGCATCGTCAAGCGCCTGGTTACGTTCGAGCCCAAACGCGCAAGAAAGCTGGTGAAGGACACCGCGCGCGCCGATCTGATGAAACTCATTCCGGAACTTCCTTTCTGATTTTCGACCCGCGGCCGTCCGGCCGACAGTAGACGCCGGCGGCACGGCGAACTCGTGCTGCTTGAATCGCCGCAAGCCTGAGCGCGGATCGCGCCCTGCCCTCGCCGGGGCTGCCATATCCCGCCAAGGGGTACCGTCTGGCTTTCCAAGTCAGGCATACCTCACCGAAGGGCACCGTCTCTTCCGATCCACGCGGGACATACCCCACAAGGGGATACCGTCCGCGCCTCAGGCGCGGACATAAAAAAACCGGCCCGAGGTTGCCCAGGGGCCGGTTCAACGGGGGCGGGTATTCTCCCTAACCCCCCTCCTCCTCCATAAATCTGATCAGACGCCCTTGGTGTCCATATCGCCTTCCAGATTCGGATAGCGGACATGGTCGACCAGGTCCTGGATCTCCTTGCTCGGCGCCGGGGAAATCAGGCTGCCGATGATGATGCCGAGGAAGCCGGCGGGAATGCCGAAGGTGCCGGCGGAGATCGGATTGATGTCCCACCACAGCGGTGCATTGACGCCGAAGAACGGATAGGTCAGATACATGTAGTAGGCGCAGACCCCAAGACCCAAGCTCATGCCCAGTACTGCACCGACATAATTGGCGCGTTTCCAGAACACCCCTGCCACCAGCGCCGGGAAGAAACCCGAAGCCGCCAGCGAGAAAGCCGCACCGACCAGGAACAGGATGTTGCCCGGCTTCAGGCTGGTGACGTAGGCGGCCGTCAGGGCCACCACCAGCAGCAAGCCCTTCGATACCGCGATACGGCGTACGGTCGAAGCGTTCGGGTCGATCATCTTGTAGTACAGGTCGTGCGACATGGCGTTGGCGATGGTCAGCAGCAGGCCGTCAGCGGTAGACAGCGCCGCCGCCAGACCGCCGGCTGCCACGAGACCCGAGATCACATAGGGCAGACCCGCGATTTCCGGGGTCGCCAGCACGATCAGGTCGCCGCCGATGACGATTTCCGCCAGTTGCACGATGCCGTCCTTGTTGATGTCGGCGATGTTCATCAGCGTCTTGTCCACCGTGGCCCAGTTGCTGACCCAGGCCGGCAAGGACGCGAAACTCGACCCCACCAGGTTGCTGTAGACCTCGTACTTGACCAGGATAGCCAGGGCCGGTGCCGTGAAATACAGCAGGAAGATGAAGAACAAACCCCAGAACACCGACTGGCGCGCTTCCTTCACCGAAGGCGTGGTGTAGTAGCGCATCAGGATGTGCGGCAGAGCGGCGGTGCCGATCATCAGACACATGATCAGGGCGAGGAAGTTCTTCTTCGCCTTGCTGCGGTTCTTCTCGATCTCTTCCGGCGTCTTGCCACCGACGCCAAAGGCTTCGGCGTGGCGCTTGGTCGGCGCGGCGCGAGCACCGACTTTCGACTCGGCGGTCCAGGCCGTCTTGGCCGCTGCCGCATCGACCGGGAAGTCCTTGACAGCCTTCTCGGCGGCTTCGATCGCCTTGGCATCGGGAGCAGCTTCAGCCTTGAGCGCCGCGACCTTGTCCGTCAGCTTCTGCTTTTCGGCGGCGAGGAAAGCCGGGCCGTCCTTCGCCAGTCCGGCCAGCTTCGCCGTCGCCGCAGCCGCGCGGTCACGGAAAATGGCGCGCACCGACTCTTCCTTGGCGCCCTTGGGCGTGGCCTTGTCGTTGAACTCGGCTTCCAGTGCCGTCACCTTGGGCAGGGCCGAGGTGTAGGCGGAGATCTGCGGGATCGGGATGCCGGTGTGCTTCACCGACAGCCAGACCACCGGGATCATGTAGGCCACGATCAGGATGATGTACTGGGCCACCTGGGTCCAGGTCACCGCCTTCATGCCGCCGAGGAAGGAGCACACCAGAATGCCGGCCAGACCGACGAACACGCCGACCTGGAATTCGAGGCCGGTGAAGCGCGAGGTGATGATGCCGACACCGTAGATCTGCGCAATCACGTAGGTGAAGGAACAGACGATGGCGGCGATCACGCCGATGAAGCGCGGCAGGTGGCCGCCGAAGCGGGCGCCGAGAAAGTCCGGAATCGTGAACTGACCGAACTTGCGCAGGTAAGGCGCCAGCAGGATCGCGACCAGGCAGTAGCCGCCGGTCCAGCCCAGCACGAAAGCGAGGCCGTCATAACCGGACAGGTACAGGGTGCCAGCCATGCCGATGAAGCTGGCAGCGGACATCCAGTCGGCGCCGGTCGCCATGCCGTTGAACAGGGCGGGCACCCTTCGGCCGGCGACGTAGTACTCGCCGACCTCCGCCGTCTTCGACATGAAGCCGATGCCGGCATACAGGGCGATGGTAGCGAACAGGAAGATGTAGCCGAGGATCTTGTTCGGCACGCCTAGTTGTTCGAGGATGCCGACCAGGATGACGAAGCTGACGAAGCCGCCGGTGTAGAAGGTGTAATACTTCTTCAGGTTGGCGGCGAATTGGGATTGGGTGATTTCGGCCATGTCAGTCAAGCTCCCCTTCGTGGACGCCGTATTCCTTGTCCAGATTGTTCATGTAGTGGGCGTAATACCAGATGATCGCGACGTAAATGATCAGCGAACCCTGCGCCGACATGTAAAAGCCCAACGGACCGATGAAGTTGATCTCATTGAGTTCGCGGGCGAACCAGCCCATGACGAATGTGGCCACGAACCAGAGGACAAGCAGGATGCTGCTTATCTTCAGGTTGATGTTCCAGTACTGCTTGTGCTTCTCCGTGAGTTGCATTTAGCACTCCTCCTTGTTTTGCCTTGCGGCGGACCGGAACAGTCCGCCGTTCCTGAGACGCATGCCGGGGTTCCCCTTGTGTCGTGCGCCTTCCGTGTTCCCGGAGCACTACGAACGTCATAGATCAACGCCAATTGCCCCAAGATGCCGACATTGTTGTCCGGCAATCCTGACGGGAAGCTTACAGGCCGATCGGAAAGCTACCCGAGGCCGACGGAGGGGGATTGGGCGGGGTGTAGTCAGCGTCCCAGTAACGGGGGAAACTGACGCGGAACAGGCTGCCGCGACCGTTGCTGCCGGGCAGCAGATCTATCCTGGCCTGGTGCAACTCGGCGATTTCGGCGGCAATCGGCAGACCCAGTCCGCTGCCTTCGGCTTCGGTGCCGAGCACCCGGTAAAAGCGTTCGAAGATGTGGGCGTGCTCTTCGATGGGAATTCCGATGCCGTCGTCCTCCACCTCGAGCACGGCCATGCGGCCGGCACGGTTGCGCACCGTGACATGGCCCCCGCGCGCGGAGTACTTGATCGCGTTATCGACCAGGTTGTTGAGCAGCTCGCGCAGCAGCAGGGGCACGCCGTTGATCAAAAGGGATCGCCCGCTTTCCTCGAAACCGAGGTCGATCTGCCTGGCCAGGGCGCGCACCACCCATTCCTCGGTCACGCTGCGCGCCAGTGCGTCGAGATCCAGCGGCACCACGCTGTGCAGCTTTTCGTGGCTGGCCTCGGCGCGGGCCAGCATCAGCAACTGGTTGATCAGGTGCGAGGCGCGGTCGGTGCTCTCGGCGATCAGTTCCAGTGCATGCCGCATTTGCGCCGGATCGGACTCGGAGAGGGCGATTTCGGTCTGCATCTTGAGGCCGGTCAGCGGGGTGCGCATCTGGTGCGCGGCCTGGGCGATGAAGCGCTGCTGCGCCTGCAGGTTTTCTTCCAGCCGCCCCATCATCTGGTTGAAGGCGAGAACCAGCGGGCGCACTTCGTCCGGCACGCGCTTCACCGGGAT
Source organism: Sulfuritalea sp. (assembly GCA_030247575.1). GTDB lineage: Bacteria > Pseudomonadota > Gammaproteobacteria > Burkholderiales > Rhodocyclaceae > Sulfuritalea. Next base: position 89,712 of record JAOTRV010000013.1, on the reverse strand, counting down.
CGGCGACAAGTCCGTCGGACGGCGGCGATGGATGCGTTCCTGCAGCAGGCGCAAAGGCGCGATACCGCGCATGAGCCCCATATAGACCAGGATCACGGCCAGCGGAATGATGGCAAACTGCGGCAGCAGAACTCCGGAAATGATGCTGGCGGAAAGCGCTTCGCGCTTCTTCAATGTTTCGGCCACCTGCACCACGACCGGCGGCAGTCCGCTCCTGACTGGGACGAACGCATAGGCGATACGCACGTTGTCCGCTTCGATGCGTTCGTCGCGGAACAACACCTTGTCGGCCTCGGGCTTTACCGGCAGCGTCGGCCACGGAATTTCCCGGTCGCCCTGAATCAGGTTGCTGGCGGGTCCGATGACCTGATAGTAGAGCGTGTCGACATCGTCGGCGCGGAGCAACGCGCGGGTGGGAGCCGGCAGATTGACCGTGACCCGGCCGCCATCGATCTTGACCAGCCGCACGATGGCCCTGACATTGTCGGCCAGGGCCTGATCGTAGGGCTGGTTGGCGATATAGGCGGCAACGTGATTGGTGGCCGCGATCGAAACCGGCCACAGCAGCAGCAACGGCGCCAGCATCCAGTCCAGTATCTCGCCGAACAGCGAATTCGGGGACTCGTGGTTTACGAAGGGATTGGCGCCTTGCCGGCCTGCCGGTGATGGGGCGGCGTCAGGCTTTGCCATCTGCAGGATCTGCCGGCTTCTCCAGGCAATAGCCGAGGCCGCGCACTGTGGTGATGCGGGCGCCGCCGGGCTCGAGCTTCTTGCGCAGACGATGGATATAGACTTCGATGGCGTTGTTGCTGACTTCCTCGCCCCAACTGCACAGCTGGTCGACCAGTTGTTCCTTCGCCACCAGGCGTCCGGCACGCAGCAGCAGGATTTCGAGCAGCCCCAGTTCGCGTGCCGACAACTCCACGATCTCGCCATTCAGACGGGCGATGCGCTCCGACTGGTCGTAGGACAAGGCGCCCACCTCGATCCGAGTCGGATTGCCGGTGCCGCGCCGCGTCAGCGCCCGCACGCGGGCGAACAGCTCCGGCAGGGCGAACGGCTTGGTCAGGTAATCGTCGGCTCCGGCATCGAGGCCGCGCACCCGGTCTTCGACGCCGTCCTGCGCCGTCAGCACCAGGACCGGCATGGTCAGTTTGCGTGCCCGCAGCCGCTTGAGCACGTCGATGCCCGACATGCGCGGCAGACCGAGATCGAGGAGCAGCAGATCATATTGCTGAGAAAGCAGGGCCGTGTCGGCATCGGCGCCGTTATTGACGTGATCCACGGCGTAGCCGGATTTGCGCAGGGCGGCAATCAGCCCCTGGGAAATGATGCGGTCGTCTTCTGCGAGCAATACTCTCATTGCGACATCATGACACGGAAGGGCATACGATACCCCGACGCGCCCCTCCCGGCATGCGAGTAACCGCCCTTACGGCAAGCGGGCAGTAACACCCGCCCAGAATTCGTCGGCTTTCTTCTTGCCGGCCATGCCCTGAACGACATCGCGGCATTTTTCGAGCCTGGCCCTGAGTTCGTCCGCCGTCTTGCACTTTTCGATCAGGGCGGTCAAGTCGTCCGCCCCCGGACCCAGAACTGTCACCAGGGAACGGCAGGCAAAGCGCGCGGCCGATACCAGCGAAACCTCTACCGACGGCGCCGGCGAGGCAGTTGCGGGGGCGGCTGCGGCGGCGGCCGGGGCCGCAGCGGGGGACTCCGCCACCGGGACTGCGGCAGCAGCGCTGACGACCTCGATGTAGCCATCCGCCAGCAGGCTGTTGAGAATACCCTCGCTGGTCGGGTGGGCGTTTTTCGCCAACAACTCGCGACGGGTGGTCTTGTCGTCCACCATGATCAGCATCGTTCGCTCCCGCAGCCCGAGTCTGTTGGCACGGGTCGCGATCTCCGCGCGCCCTTTTTCCGTCTTGCGATAGATGCCTTCGGTCCCCATGCTTATCCCCTTTGTAATACTAATTGTCGGGAAATAATAGCGTGTCCGCCATCGGAGCGGGTATTAGTTTTACAAATGAAACTTTCCGTCGTAACTTTATGATTCTTTGTGCGCTGCGGCAAGAAGTCCGTGCAACGAAACGATCTTCGCAGCACACATCAAAAATAAAAAACCCGGCCACAAAGACCAGGTTTTTCGGAGCGATGATTCCAGCAGGAAGGTGGGAAACAGGAGGAAACCTGGGTTTCCTCCTGTTCCAAGCCTGAGCTCTTGGGCGCAGCCCAAGAGGAAACCTGGGTTTCCTCCTGTTCCTTTCGTTGGCTATGTCATCGGTGGAATCGGCGGCAACGCCGCCGACGAAACCGATTACATATCCATGCCGCCCATGCCACCCATGCCACCCATGCCACCCATGCCGCCCATGCCGCCCATGCCGGCCGGCTTGTCTTCGACAAGCTCGGCCACCATGCAATCGGTGGTCAGCATCAGGCCGGCAACGGAAGCAGCGTTCTGCAGCGCGGTACGGGTCACCTTGGTCGGGTCCAGCACGCCCATGGCCACCATGTCGCCGTACTCGCCGGTCGCGGCGTTGTAGCCGAAGTTGCCCTTGCCTTCGAGCACCTTGTTGACCACCACGCTCGGCTCGTCGCCGGCGTTCGCGGCGATTTCGCGCATCGGCTGCTCGAGGGCGCGCAGCACGATCTTGATGCCGGCTTCCTGCTCGTGGTTGTCGCCCTTGATCGAGATCGCGGCGCGGGCGCGCAGCAGCGCAACGCCGCCGCCGGCCACGATGCCCTCTTCAACGGCAGCGCGCGTGGCGTGCAGCGCGTCTTCGACGCGGGCCTTCTTTTCCTTCATCTCGACTTCGGTGGCGGCGCCGACCTTGATCAGCGCAACGCCGCCGGCCAGCTTGGCCACGCGCTCCTGCAGCTTTTCCTTGTCGTAGTCGCTGGTGGCTTCCTCGATCTGGGCGCGAATCTGCGTGACGCGGGCCTTGATCGCATCTTCGGCGCCGGCGCCGTCGATCAGCGTGGTGTTTTCCTTGGCGACTTCGACGCGCTTGGCCTGGCCCAGATCCTTCAGCGTGGCCTTTTCCAGCGTGAGGCCGACTTCCTCGGCGATCACCGTGCCGCCGGTCAGGATGGCGATGTCTTCCAGCATGGCCTTGCGACGGTCGCCGAAGCCCGGAGCCTTGACGGCGACGGTCTTCAGGATGCCGCGGATGTTGTTCACCACCAGGGTGGCCAGCGCTTCGCCATCGACATCTTCAGCGATGATCAGCAGCGGACGGCCGGCCTTGGCGACTTGCTCGAGTACCGGCAACAAGTCGCGAATGTTGGAGACCTTCTTGTCGTGCAGCAGGACGAAGGGATTGTCCAGGATGGCGATCTGCTTGTCGGGGTTGTTGATGAAGTAGGGCGACAGGTAGCCGCGGTCGAACTGCATGCCTTCGACGACTTCGAGTTCGTTCTGCAGGGACTTGCCGTCCTCGACGGTGATCACGCCTTCCTTGCCGACCTTGTCCATCGCATCGGCGATGATCTTGCCGACATCGGCGTCGGAGTTGGCGGAAATAGAGCCGACCTGAGCGATTTCGTGGGTCGTGGTGCAGGGCTTGGAGATCTTCTTGAGTTCTTCGGTGACGGCGATCACGGCCTTGTCGATGCCGCGCTTGAGGTCCATCGGGTTCATGCCGGCGGCGACGAACTTCATGCCTTCGCGGACGATCGACTGAGCCAGCACGGTGGCGGTGGTGGTGCCGTCACCGGCGACGTCGGAGGTCTTGGAAGCGACTTCCTTGACCATTTGCGCGCCCATGTTCTCGAACTTGTCCTTCAGTTCGATTTCCTTGGCGACGGACACGCCGTCCTTGGTCACGGTCGGGGCGCCGAAGGAGCGCTCCAGAACCACATTGCGGCCCTTGGGGCCGAGGGTCACCTTGACGGCGTCGGCCAGAACATTGACGCCATTCACCATGCGCTGACGCGCGGAATCGCCGAAGCGGACTTCTTTAGCTGCCATTGTTTATATCTCCTGGAATTCTGTATCGATTAGAGCTCAACAACGCCCATGATGTCTTCTTCGCGCATGACGAGCAGCTCTTCGCCGTCGACCTTGACGGACTGGCCCGAGTACTTGCCGAACAGGACGCGGTCACCGACCTTGAGCGCCATGGGACGAACCTTGCCGTCGTCCTGAATCTTGCCGGCGCCGACCGCCTTGACCTCACCTTGGTCGGGCTTTTCGGCAGCGTTGTCGGGAATGACGATTCCGGAAGCGGTCTTGCGCTCTTCTTCGAGACGCTTGACGATGACGCGGTCATGCAAGGGGCGAATTTTCATGGATTGAACTCCTCGTAAACTGGGTTGTTACAGGAAAAAAAAGCCGGCGCGGCCGGGCCGCGGGTCCGAGTCGAGCGATAGGCATTTATTAGCACTCATCGCCAACGAGTGCTAATAATAGGGCTTAATCCTCGATTCTTCAAGGGGCGGCCGATACAAATTGTCGAACATCCACAATCCGGCCTGGTTCAGGCGAGCGGTCGGGAGCTCCCCACTCACGCCGTCGCTTCGACGCGACCGGTCAAACCAGCCGGTTTTCGCGGTAATCGGCAATGGCCTGTTCGATTTCCTCGCGGCTGTTCATGACGAAGGGGCCGTATTGGACCATCGGCTCGCGCAAGGGCCGGGCTGCCAGCAACAGGAAGCCGGCAGGTCCATCGCCGGCGCGGATCTGCACCGACTCGCCCGCCGCAAGCACCCCCGCATCCTGCGCCGCCAGGCGGCGCGAATCGTCTCCGGGGCCGATGTCGAGATTTCCTTCGTAGGCATAGACGAAGGCGCTGTGGCCTTCCGGCAAGGGTTGGCTGAAGCTTCCGTCCGCGGGCAGGCGCACGTCGATGTAGACCGCTTCGGTCGCCAGGCCCTGCACCGGGCCGGCGACCTCGCGACCTTCCACGACGATGCGGCCGGCAATCACCCTGGCCTCGCCGCCCCCGGGCAGGACCGCCTGCGGAATCTCGTCGGGGCGGATGTCGCGGTAGTGCGCCGGCTTCATCTTTTCCGCCGCGGGCAGGTTGATCCAGAGCTGGAAACCGCGCATGCGTCCGCTTTCCTGCTGCGGCATTTCGGAATGAATGATGCCGCGCCCGGCCGTCATCCATTGCGCGCCGCCGGGCAGCAGGTCGCCGCGATTGCCGAGATGGTCTTCGTGCAGCATGTGGCCGTCGAGCATGTAGGTGACGGTTTCGAAGCCGCGATGCGGATGGGGCGGAAAGCCGGCGATGTAGTCGTCGGGATCGTCGCTCGAAAACTCGTCGAGCATCAAAAAGGGATCGACGCGGGCAGCCTGCGATTGGCCGAGGCTGCGGCGCAGGCTGACGCCGGCGCCATCCGAGGTGGCGACGGAGCGGATGATCTGTTGCAGGCGGCGAATGGTCATGGCGGTTCTCCTTGCGACGCATTTGAATGGCGATGGTGCGAAGATGGACCCGGAAGCTTCAAATCGCAAGTAAGATCGCGGCACTTCACTGTTGCAGAAAGCGTCGCAATGAGCTTCCTGATCCTCGGCCTGGTGCTTTTCCTCGGCGTCCACTCGGTGCGCATCTACGCCGGCGGCTGGCGCGAGGCGCAGATCGCCCGACTGGGCGAGATGCGCTGGAAGGGCGCGTACTCGCTCATGTCTGCAACGGGCCTGGGATTGATCATCTGGGGTTACGGCATGGCTCGCGCGGATTCGCCCGTGCTGTGGGATGCCCCGAGCTGGACCCGCCATCTGGCCGCCACGCTGACACTGCCGGCCTTCATCCTGCTGGTTGCCGCCTACATTCCCGGCAGCCGCATCAAGGCGGCCGTCGGCCACCCGATGGTCGCGGGCGTCAAGATCTGGGCGCTGGCCCATTTGCTGGTCAACGGCAGGCTCGCCGCGGTGGTGCTGTTCGGCGCTTTCCTGCTCTGGGCGGTCGTGGATTTTGCCGCGTCGCGCCGGCGCGACCGTGTCGCCGGCCGCACTTATCCCGTACTCGGATGGTCACGCGATGCCCTGGTGGTCGTGGCCGGCCTCGTCGCCTGGGCGCTGTTCGCCTTCTACGGCCACCCCTGGCTGATCGGGGTGGCGCCCTTCCGGGTTTAGACCTCGAAGGCGTCGCCGGTAGCGAAGAAGCTGCCGCCGGACAGGTAATGAATGCTGCGCCGCTGCTGATCCGGGAAGTGCCAGCGGCCATTGGAAAACACCGCCGGATCGGCCCAGGCGGCGACCACTTCGGCGAGGAACAGATCGTAAGTCTGCTGGATGTGCGGTTCGGCAATCACGCGGCATTCGAGCCAGGCCAGGCAGCCTTCGATCAAGGGGGCGCCGACAAGGCTGGCAGCCGTGGCGCCGGCGTCTACTCCCGAGAACTTGTCGGTCTCCCGCCCCGACGTCGTGCCCACCGCCAGCGTCAGCGCCGCCTGCTGCCGCGACGGCACGTTGAGGACGAACTCGCCCGAGGCGTCGACCAGTTCGCGGGTTAGCGTCGCCTTGTCGATCACCACCGCCACCTTGGGCGGATCGAAATCGAGCGCCATGTTCCAGGCCGCGGCCATCACGTTGCGCCTTCCGGCGTGGGCGCTGGAGACCAGCACCGTGGGCCCGTGGTTGAGCAGCCGGTAGGCCTTGGCAAGCGGGACGGCGACACGTGCGTTCATGCCGCACGCTCCACTGCCGCGCGCCGGACCGCGAAGTCGACGAACCATTGCAGGCTGCCGGGATTGGCCATCGCATCCGGGTTGGCGATCTTGTCCAGAGCGTGGCCCAGCAGCAGCTTCTTGACCGGCAGTTCCATCTTCTTGCCCGACAGGGTGCGCGGAATCTCGGCCACCTGGAAAATCTCGTTGGGCACATGCCGTGGCGACAGCGCCGCCTTGATGCGCTCGCGCAGCGTGGCTGCCAGTTGCGGCGTCAATTCATGCCCCGGACGCATGACGACGAACAGCGGCATGTACGATTCGCGACCGAGGAATTCCAGATCGACCACCAGACTGTCGAGTATCTCGGGCAGTTCCTCGACGGCGCGATACAGTTCGCTGGTGCCCATGCGGATGCCGTGGCGGTTGATGGTGGCGTCGGAACGGCCGTAGATGACGGCGCCGCCGCGCGGCGTGATGCGCAGCCAGTCGCCGTGGCGCCAGACGCCGGGGTACATGTCGAAGTAGCTTTCGCGGTAGCGGCGGCCTTCCGGGTCGTTCCAGAATTTCAGCGGCATCGACGGCATCGGCGCACTGCACACCAGTTCGCCGACTTCATCGATCAGCGCGCGGCCGGCTTCGTCGTAGGCCTCGACTTTCGCACCGAGGCAGCGGCACTGCATCTCGCCCAGGTAGACCGGCAGCGTCGGCACGCCGCCGACGAAGCAGCCGGCGAAATCGGTGCCGCCGGAGATCGGGTCGATCCAGATATCCCGCCGCACGTGGTCGTAAATCCACTGATAGCCTTCCTCCGGCAGCGGCGAACCGGTCGAACCGACGGCACGCAAGGCGGACAGGTCGGCGACCTGGTCCGGCTCGACATGCGCCTTCAGGCAGGACAGGAAGAAGGCCGCGCCGGCGCCGAAGAACGTCACGCGCGTTTCGCCGACGAAACGCCACAGGGCATTCAAGTCCGGCCAGCCCGGGTTGCCGTCGTAAATGCAGACGGTGCTGCCCATCAGCAGGCCCATGAGCTGGCAATTCCACATGATCCAGCCGCTGCTCGAATACCAGTGGAAGCGGTCTTCCGGCCCGAGGTCGAGATGGAAGGCGGCGAGCTTGACCTACTCGACGACGATGCCGCCGTGGCAATGCACGATCGGCTTGGGCAGGCCCGTGGTGCCCGAGGAATACACCACCCACAACGGATGGTCGAAGGGCACGGGCTCGATCTGCAGCGGTGCATTGCCGGCGGTCGCCGCGGCCCAGGTCACGCAGTGAGCGAACTCCGCGGCATCGGCCTGCGCATCGAGGCAGGGCAGCAGCACCATGTGGTCGATGCCGGGCAGCTCGGCCAGCAATTCGTGGATCAGCTCGCGGCGGTCATGCGGCTTGCCGCCGTAGCGGTAGCCGTCGCCCGCGATCAACACCTTCGGCTCGATCTGGCGGAAGCGGTCGAGCACCGCGATGCGCCCCATGTCGGGCGAGCAGACCGACCAGACGGCGCCGACACTGGCGACCGCAAGAAAGGCCACGACGGTTTCGGGAATGTTGGGCAGATAGGCCACCACGCGATCGCCGCGCCTGACGCCCATGCCGCGCAAGGTTGCGGCCAGCGCAGCGACCTGACGCTGCATTTCGGCCCAGCTCAGCTCGCGGTCGTCGCCGGACTCGTTGCGGGAAATGATGGCCGGCCGCTCCGCCGTGGCATGGCGGAAAACCTGGTCGACGTAGTTCATCGTCACCCCGGGAAACCATTGCGCGCCGGGCATCCGCGCATAGGCCAGGGCTCGCGTGCGCGGCGTCGCGGAGGGGATCGCGAAGTAATCCCAGACGGCGCCCCAGAAACCTTCGAGATCCTCCACCGACCAGCGCCAGAGCGCATCGTAGTCGGCGAAACGCAAGCCGCGCTCGGTCGCCAGCCAGTGGGTGAATGCGGTGATTTTCGCCGCCCGTATCGCCGCGGCCGATGGCTGCCATGCCGCCTGCGCGGCACTTGCCGGATTTCCCATGCCTGATCTTCTCCTCGTTTTTGCGCCTGATTCTATAAGATGCAAGCATGCGGAACGTATTCCTCTCCCTGCTCTGCCTGTGGACGCTGCAGGCCGGCGCAAACGACCTGCCCGCCACGGTGGCGCAGGCGCTGAAAGGCGCCGGCATTCCCGTGGCGGCGACTGCCGTCTGGGTCCGGGAGGTGGATGCAAGCAGGCCGCTGGTCGCCGTCAATGCCCGCGCTGCGCTGAATCCGGCATCGACCATGAAGCTGGTCACCACCTACGCCGCCCTCGATCTGCTGGGTCCGGCCTATGTCTGGAAGACCGAGGCCTTCGCCGCCGGCTCGCTGGCCGACGGCGTGTTGAGCGGCGACCTGCACCTGCGCGGCGGCGGCGATCCCAAGCTGACCTACGACCAGTTCGAGCGCCTGCTGCGGCAGATACGGGCCCGCGGCATCCGCGAGATACGCGGCGACCTGGTGCTCGATCGCAGTGCGTTCGCGGCCAACGGCGCAGATCCGGGGCGCTTCGACGCCCAGCCGATGCGCCCCTACAACGTCGCCCCCGATGCGCTGCTGCTCAACTTCAAGTCGGTCACGCTGCACCTCATTCCCGATCCGGAGCATAAGACGCTGGCGGTCAGCGCGGAGCCGGAGCCGGCCAATCTCGACCTCATCAACAAGATCGTGCCTGGCAATAACGGCAACGGCTGCGGCGACTGGAGGGAGCGCCTGCGCGCCGACAGTTTCAGCCACGGTTCGACCACGCGGCTGGTGCTGACCGGCGTGTTTCCCCTCGGTTGCGGCGAGCAGCGCTGGAACATCGCCGTGCAGGAACATCCCGCCTTCGTGCTCGGTGTCTTCCGGCAATTGTGGGCGGAGCTCGGCGGCGCGCTGGCAGGCGGCGTCCGCGAGGGCCCGGTGCCGGCCGATGCGCGCCCAGTCGGCGTGCTGCCATCGTCGACTCTTGGCGAAGTCGTGCGCGACATCAACAAGTTTTCCAACAACGTCATGGCGCGCCAGCTTTTCCTGACCCTCGGCCTCGAAGCCGGCCACCGCCCGGCCGACGCCGCCGGCGCCGATGCAGCGATCCGTTCCTGGCTCGGCACGCGGGGCCTAGGCATGCCGGAACTGGTGCTGGAAAACGGCTCCGGCCTGTCGCGCCATGAGCGGATTTCCGCGGAAAGCCTGGGGCAGCTGCTGCAGGCCGCGTGGCGCAGCGCGGTAATGCCCGAGCTGATGGCCTCGCTGCCGGTAACCGCGACCGACGGCACGATGAAGAAGCGCCTCAAACAGAACGGCGTCGCCGGGCAGGCCCACATCAAGACCGGTTCGCTGGAAGGCGTGCGCAGCCTCGCCGGCTATGTGCGCGACAGGGCCGGACGACGCTGGATCGTGGTGTTCTTCGTCAATCACGCCAATGCCCAGGCGGCCCAGCCGGCGCAGGACGCCCTGCTGGACTGGGTTTACGGACGGGGCGGGGCATGAAGCGAATCGCGCTGATCGCTGCCGCCTTCGGCTACATGGTGCTGCTGATCGAAGCCATTCGTGCCGCCGTGGCGTGGTGGAAGGGCGAACTGACGCAACCGGACTGGACCGACATCGCGCTGCTCGCCGCGCTGCCGGTGCTGGTCTGGATCTGGTGGCGCTACATTTCGCCCTTCGGGCGCCCCGGCTGCCAAAAGTGTGCCTTGCCGCCCGAGCCCGGCAAGCACCCCTGATGCGCGCCGGCCGGTGAAACCGAAGACCCCGGAACCCTGCCCCTGCGGCCGTCCGCCGGCCTACGCCGCGTGCTGCGGCCGCTGGCATGCGGGAAGCCCGGCGCCCGACGCCGAGTCGCTGATGCGCTCGCGCTACAGCGCTTATGTGCTTGGGCTGGGGGACTATCTGCTCGCTACCTGGCACGCGTCCACGCGCCCCGTCGCACTCGATCTCGCGGCCGGGCCGGGCGCGAAATGGCTGGGACTCGAAATCAAGTCGCGGACGGAAGCGGGCGATGCCGCCACGGTCGAGTTCGTGGCCCGCTGCCGGGTCGGCGGGCGGGCGCAGCGGATGCACGAGATCAGCCGCTTCGTCCGCGAGGACGGCCGCTGGTACTACGTAGACGGCGAGATCGACTGACAAGGCGGGCGGGCCGGCGCGAAACAACTTGTTTCAATTCGCGGTTGAACTGTTCGGCGCCGGCCCAATCTATCTCGTTGTGCAGGCAACGGCGGGAATCGAAACCGACGGCACAGGATGTTGGAAATCCTTGTCGAATCAACGAGTTTCCCCAAGCGTGCGCGCACCGAGCTTCCCCGGCGGCTGGTTTCCTCCTCCTTCCAGTCGCCCGAAGGCCCCGTCTCCCCGCGGGGCCTTCACCCGTTCACGAGGACGTGACCCTGGACATCGACATTCCAGCCACTGCATCCCGACTACGCAGGAGCCGCAAATGACCCGCCGCAGCATGAGCCTGATGGACGTTCTCGCGCCCCCCGGAAACAAATGGCTGAAGGAACTTGCCCGCCGCAAGACCGACTTGCCGGCCGGTGTGCATGTCGTGCGCTTCAGTGACAACGATGACGACTCGGCGACGGATGACGAGAACGCCGGCGCCAAGTCCCGGCAGCGAAAGTAGATGGCCGGCTGACGATTCCTGTCCAAGCTCAGGGCGACTTGCCGGCGGAGCCCTGAACGGTGTACTTCAGCTGCTTGAGGTCGAAACCCTGCGTTGCGGCAGCCTTGAGCGCGGCTTCGAGCAGCGGTTTGTCGAGCTGCGGAGTCCGCGACAAGATCCAGAGATACTTCCGGTTCGGATTTCCGACCACCGCCCAGCGGTAGTCGGCGTCGAGTCCGAGCACCCAGTAGTCGGAACGGAACGGCCAGAAGAACGACACTTTGAGACGGGCGTTATTGCTGCCTTCCACAGCCCAGGCCTTGCCTTGCGCCTGATCGAAGCCGTCGGCCGTGCGGCAGCGATTGGTGACCGACACATCTCCTTCCGGCGTCAGCGCATAGTCGGCCGTCGTGTCACCCACGCAGTTGCGCTGGAAGAACATCGGGAAGCTGGCGACTTCGTACCACTTGCCGGCGTAGCGCACGAGGTCCACCGCCGCCACGCTGTCCACCGGCGCTTCGGCGCGAACCGGCAGCGCCAGGCAGGCGAGGCTGGCGACGAGGACGCGGAGCAGGAAAAGACGAACCAAGGATGACCGATCAGAGCAGCCGCTCGATGTCGTCCGCCATGTCTTCGGGCTTGTGCGCCGAAGCGTAACGATCGACGACCCTGCCTTCGCGGTCGACCAGGAACTTGGTGAAGTTCCATTTGATGGCTTCCGTGCCCAGCAGGCCGGGCGCCGCCGTCTTGAGCAAGGCGAAGATCGGATGGGTGTCGTCGCCATTCACGTCCACCTTGGCGAACATCGGGAAGCTCACGTCGTAGGTCAGGCTGCAGAAATCCGCGATCGCGGCTTCGTCGCCCGGTTCCTGCGCCCCGAACTGGTTGCAGGGAAAGCCCAGCACCACCAGGCCGCGCTTGCCGTACTTCTGCCACAGCGCTTCGAGCCCCGCATACTGCGGCGTGAAACCGCAACCGCTGGCCGTATTGACGATCAACAGAACCTTGCCTTTGTACTCGGCCATCGACTGCGTACTGCCGTCGATGCGGCGGGCGGACAGCTTGTAGAGCGCGCTCATCATTTCTCCTGATCGAGTCTTGCGGCGTAACGCTTGAGGTCGGACAAGCGCACGACTTCCAGCGCCGCGGCGGATGTCGCTTCGAGCACCACCTGCGGCGCCTTGCCGGCCGCGAGGGCCTCCTGCCAGCGCGCGGAACACAGGCACCAGCGATCCCCCGGCTTGACGCCCGGAAACTCGAATTCGGGATGCGGGGTGGACAGGTCGTTGCCGCGCGATTTCGAGAACGCCAGGAACTCGGCGCTGGCGACGATGCAAACGCCATGGTTGCCGATGTCTTCCTCGGTCACCTGGCAGTCGCCGGTGCGAAAGAATCCCGTCATCGGATCGGTGCTGCAGGGCTGCAGGATGCCGCCCAGAACATTCTTCGCCAGATCATGCATGTCGTTCTCCAGAGTCTTGGCAATTATTGACCATGGGCGGTGCCGCAAGGTTGCAAAGGCAAAAAAAATGGCCCGCGAACGGGCCATTTCCCCTGCTCGGCGAATGGGCTTAGAGTCCGGCGTCGGCCCTCAACGCCGCTGCTTTGTCGGTCGCTTCCCAGCTGAACTCCGGCTCGTCGCGGCCGAAGTGGCCGTAGGCGGCGGTCTTTTCGTAGATCGGACGCAGCAGGTCGAGCATTTGCACGATGCCCTTCGGCCGCAGGTCGAAGTGCTTCTTCACCAGTTCAGCGATGGTGGCGTCGGCGACCTTGCCGGTGCCCTGCGTCGTGACCCAGACCGAGGTCGGCTCGGCGACACCGATGGCGTAGGAAATCTGCACCAGACACTTGCTGGCGAGGCCGGCGGCGACGATGTTCTTCGCCACGTAGCGGCCGGCATAGGCCGCGGAACGGTCGACCTTCGACGGGTCCTTGCCGGAAAATGCGCCGCCGCCATGGGGGGCCGCGCCGCCGTAGGTGTCGACGATGATCTTGCGCCCGGTCAGGCCGCAGTCGCCTTGCGGACCGCCGACGACGAAACGGCCGGTGGGGTTGACCAGATACTTGATCTCGCCCTTGATCAACTCTTTCGGCAGCATCGGCTTGATGATTTCCTCGATCACCGCTTCGCGGATCTGCGGCAGCTCGATGTCCGGTGCATGCTGGGTGGATACGACGACCGTATCGATCGAATGGGCCTTGCCGTCCTGGTAGCGGATCGTCACTTGCGACTTGGCGTCGGGGCGCAGCCAGGGCAGGCGGCCGTCGCGACGCAGCATCGACTGGCGCTCGACCAGACGGTGCGAGAGGTAGATCGGCAGCGGCATCAGCACCGGCGTCTCGTCGCATGCGTAGCCGAACATCAGGCCCTGGTCGCCGGCGCCCTGGTTCAGGTTGTCGTCGTAGGCCTTGTTCACACCCTGGGCGATGTCCGGGCTCTGCTTGTCGTAGGCCACCAGCACGGCGCAGCCCTTGTAGTCGATGCCGTATTCGGTGTTGTCGTAGCCGATGCGCTTGAGCACGTTGCGCGCCACATTGATGTAATCGACGTTGGCGCTGGTGGTGATTTCGCCGGCCAGCACGACGAGGCCGGTGTTGCACAGGGTTTCGGCGGCGACGCGGGAATGCGGGTCCTGCGCCACGATGGCGTCGAGGATGGCATCGGAAATCTGGTCGGCGACCTTGTCGGGGTGGCCTTCCGAAACCGATTCGGAAGTGAAGAAGTAATCGTTTGCCATGTTCTGCTCCACAAAAACAAAACGCCCCACAACATGGCGAGGCCAGCTATGGGGCGGAAGCAGGCGACGCTTTAGCGATATTTATTTTCCGACCGCCGCTATTCCCGGGGGTCTTCTCCGCCTCGCAAGTTGTCTTTTTAACTCGGCGGAACAGGTACTATTATAAATCAGCGCGTCGGGTGTGCAAAGCCCCGCGCCTTGCCCTGCGCTTTTTCCAGCATCGACCCTTCGATGAAGGTGGCCAGTTCGGCGACCGCCACGCCCTCCATGGCGCGCATCTGCCGCAGCGCCTCATTCAGCGGCGTACGGGAATACAGCAGGCGATAGGCCTCTTTCAGCGCCTTGATCTCGTCCTTGCCGAAACCGTTGCGGCGCAGGCCGACCAGATTGAGGCCGCGGGCGCGGCCCGGGTTGCCGTCGGTGATGCAGAAGGGCAGCGCGTCCTGCACGATCTTCGCCGAGAGGCCGATCATCGCATTGCGGCCGATGCGACAGAACTGATGCACCGTGACGGCGGCCGAGATGAAGGCGCGGTCATGCACCACCACTTCCCCGGCGATGCCGGCCGTATTGGCCATCACGACGTGGTTGCCGACCACGCAGTCGTGGGCGACATGGCTGTAGGCCATGAGAAAGCAGCCGTTGCCCAAGCGCGTGGCGCTGCCGTCGCGCGAGCCGCGATGCACCGTGACGCCCTCGCGCAGCCAGTTGTCGTCGCCGATCGCCGTATAGGACAGGCAATCCGGCTTGAATTTGAAGTCCTGCGGATCGCCTCCGATTACCGCATGCTCGGCGATGCGATTCCTCGCACCCATGCGGGTGTGATGCTTGATCACGGCGTGGGCGGCGATTTCGCAACCCTCGCCGAGCACGACGTCCTCCTCGATCACGGCGAAGGGACCGATGCGGACCCCGGCGCCGAGCTTCGCATCCGGTGCAACGACGGCGGTGGGGTGAATGCTCATGTTAGAGCCTGGCGGATCACTCCGCCGATGTGCCTGACCTGCTCATCCTTCAGCATCGGGGAAATCGGCAGCGACAAACAGCGCTGCGCGACCTTTTCGGTCACCGGCAGTCGCACGCCGCCGTGAGTCGCGGCAAACATCTCCTGCCGATGCAGCGGTACCGGGTAATACACGGCACAGGCGATTCCGGCATCGGTCAGCACTTTCTGGATCGCGTCGCGGCGGTCGGACAGAATCGTGTATTGGTGATAGACGTGGCGGCCGCGGCCGTCGGCGAACGGCGTCTCGACCAGGCCCGCCAGCTCCTGGTTGTAAGAGTCGGCGATGGCGCGACGGCGATCGTTGAAATGGTCGAGGCGCTTCAGCTTCACGCGCAGGATCACGGCCTGGATTTCGTCGAGCCGCGAGTTGTAGCCCAGCACGTGATGGTGGTAGCGCACCCGCGAGCCGTGGCTGGCCAGCACGCGCAGCTCGGCGGCGAGCTTGCCGTCGTCGGTGATCATCAGGCCGCCGTCGCCGAAGGCCGAGAGATTCTTCGACGGATAGAAGGAAGTGCAGCCGATGTCGCCATAGGCTCCCGACTTGCGTCCCGCGTAGTCGGCGCCGAAGGACTGCGCGGCATCCTCGATCAGCTTCAGCCCGTGCTTGTCGCACAGCGCCTTGAGCGATTCCAGATGCACCGGCTGGCCGAACAGGTGCACCGGCACGATGGCGCGGGTGGCGGGCGTGATGGCGGCTTCCACCTGGTTCAGGTCGAGGTTGAAAGTGCGCGGATCGATATCGACGAATACGGGCTTCGCGCCGCACATGACCACCGTCGACGCCGTGGCGACGAAGGTGAAGGCCGTGGTGATGACCTCGTCGCCCGGCTTGATGCCGATGGCGCGCAGCGCGATCAGCAGGGCATCGGTGCCCGAGGCGCAGGAGATCGCGTGCCTGACGCCGGCATAGGCGGCCGCCTCGGCCTCGAAGGCCTTGACGTTGGGGCCGCCGATGTACTGGCAGGCGGCCAGCGCCTCGGTCACGGCAGGTTCGATTTCATCGCGCAGCAAGGCATATTCGGCCTTGAGATCGAGCATGGGAATGTTCATGGGCGTGGGCTTCAGGAAAGTGGATTCTGGCGGGCGGCGATCATGCGGTCGATCTCCAGCGCGATGGCCAGCGCGTCGCGGCCCTCGCGGCCGCTGACCACGGGCGGGGTACCGTCGCGCACGGCGGCGACGAAGGCCACGATTTCCGTCATCAGCGCATCGCCGGGCGGTTGCTGGACGGTCTCGGTGTCGATCGGTTCTTCATTTTTGTCAACTGCGTCGACCAGAGCGTCGCGCTTCCTGCTGATGCCGATGCGGCGGTCGCCGAAATCGACGGAAATGTATTCGTGGTGCTGGAACACGCGCAGACGGCGCAGGCTGGCGGTCGAGGTGCGGCTGGCGGTCAGGTTGGCGACGCAGCCGTTGGCGAACTCGATGCGCGCGTTGGCGATGTCGATGCCGTCGGTCAGCACCGAGACGCCCGAGGCGCGCAGATCGGTCACCGGGCTGGCGACCAGCGGCAGGATCAGGTCGAGATCGTGGATCATCAAGTCGAGCACCACCGAAACATCGATGCCGCGCGCCTTGAACGGCGCCATGCGGTGGGCTTCGATGAATACCGGGCGCTTGATCTTGTCCTTTACCGCGAGCCAGGCCGGATTGAAGCGCTCCAGATGGCCGACCTGCAGCACGAGGTGCTTCGCATCGGCCAGCGCGATCAGTTCGTCGGCCTGCGCCACGGTGACGGTGATCGGCTTTTCCGCCAGCACATGGACGCCGGCGGCGAGGCAATCGCGCGCCACGGCGTGGTGGGTTTCGGTGGTACTGGCGACCGAGACCAGATCGATTTTCGGCTGAGCGCCCAGCAGCTCGCGGTAATCGGTGAAGGCAGCCACGCCCAGCTCTTTGGCCACGCGCTGCGCGGTTTCCGGATGGGCATCGACCACGCCGACCAGCTCGACATCCGGCAGCGAGGCGTATTTTTGCGCGTGAAAGCGCCCGAGATAACCAACGCCGATGACAGCGGCACGAAGAGGAGTGGACATGGGCCATAATTCTACTTTCTCCGCCGCCTTCGTGCCCGCACCCCGCGCCCGCAGACCTACTTGCCGTGCTTCCCGCCCTGTTCCGCTTTCTGTCGCGCTTGCCGCTGCCGCTGCTGCACAACCTCGGCGCGCTCGCCGGCTGGCTGGCGTGGCTGCTGTCGGCGACTTACCGGCGCAACTTTTCCACCCACATCGAACAGGCCGGCATGACGCAGGCGAAGACCGCGGCGATTGCCGAGGCCGGCAAGGCGCTGCTGGAACTGCCGAAGATCTGGCTGCGGCCGCAGGAAGAAGTCGTCGCACGCGTGGTTCGCGTTTCCGGATGGGAACTGGTCGAGAACGCCTGGACCGCCGGGCGCGGCATCCTGTTCCTGACGCCGCATCTGGGCTGCTTCGAGATCACCGCGCAGTACTATGCAGCGCAGTCCACGCACGCTGCGCATGGGCCGATGACCGTGCTCTACCGCCGGCCCAAGCAGGACTGGCTGGCGCCGCTGATCGAGGAGGGGCGCGGCGCCAATCTCAAGCTCGCCCCCGCCGACCTGTCCGGCGTGCGGCGCCTGCTGAAGGCGCTGAAGAGCGGCGAAGCCGTCGGCATGCTGCCCGACCAGGTGCCGGGCAATGGCGAAGGCGCCTGGCTGCCCTTCTTCGGCCGTCCCGCCTACACCATGACGCTGGCGGCACGGCTGGCCGAGACAGGCGCCACGGTTCTGCTGGCCTATGCCGAACGCCTGCATTACGGCGCCGGCTTCCACCTCAAGCTGTTCCCGCTGTCGGCGTCGCTCGAAGGCGATCTCATGCAGCGCGCGGCGCAGATCAACCGCGAACTGGAGACCCTGATCCGCCAGTGCCCCGAACAGTATCTGTGGGGCTACAACCGCTACAAGGTGCCGGCGGGGGCAGAGCCGCCCGAGAAAGCCTTGACCGCCAATGACTCTTGATGCATCATGACCAGTATGACCATAATGGTCCTCATTCCATGATTACCGAAACCAGCGCAGTCGCCTTCAGGCAGAACCTCGGCGAAATGATCAACCAGGTGCAGTACCGCCACGACAGCGTAGTCATCAACAAAGACGGCAAGCCGGTGGCCGCACTTGTGGATGCCCGCCTGTTCGAGCGCATCCGGCGCATGCAGGGACGTTTCGACGCGCTATGCCAGCGCATAGAGGCCGGCTTTGCGCATGTACCGGAGGCGGAAGGCCTGGCTGAAATTGACGCCGCCGTAAAACGCGAACGAACGAAGGCACGCGCACCGGCCAGGAAGCGCTGATCCGCCGTGGCCGCTCTGCGGGTGGTGCTCGATACCAATGTGCTGCTCTCGGGCATTGCGTATCCGGCCAGCGTGCCCGGCAAGATCATGGCCGCGTGGCGCCACGGTTCGGTCGATGTGCTGCTTTCAGCTTACATCCTCGACGAGTTGCGGCGAGTGCTGCCGCGCCTGGCACACCGTCATGGCTTGACATTGGCGGAAATCGACGATCTGGTGGATGTCCTTTCCATACAGGCCGAAGTCGTCGAGCCGCTGCCCGGTATGGAATCGGATTTGCGCCATGCCGAAGATCAACCGGTGCTGGGCACCTTGCTGGCGGCGCTCAAGACGTCCGGCGCCGACTATCTCGTCACCGGCGACAAGGACTTGCTGGCGCTGGCCGAGCGTTACCCAATCGTGGCTCCGGCGAAGTTCTGGGCAACGCACGCGGGACTTTGATCCTGCTTCGTGAATCTGAATCGGTTGCCATCCAGCGAATGCCTCCTTGTGACGTACTCACAAACGGCGCACAATATGCGTAGCAAACCGTAAAGGAGTCTTCCATGGAAAACAGCAGTGTCAAGGAAAGCCGCCTCAATATTCGCTGCAACGGTCATGCGCGAGAGCTGCTGGACAAAGCGGCCACCTACGCCCATGTCAGCGTTTCGGAGTTCGTCCTGTCGCACGCACTGGCCTCGGCGGAAAAAGTGGTCCAGGCGAACGAGGCCATTACCCTGAAGCCGGAGGATTTTCGTGCATTCCTGGCGGCACTCGATGCGCCGGCAAAGGCCAACCCGGCCTTGAAGAAAGCGTTCAAGCGTCATGCGACGCAGTTGGCGCGGTGATCTCGTACCGCATCCGCTCGTTGGACAACGCCATTGATGCGGCTTCATTTTGTTGTGGACAAGCCATTCTCGATGAATACATCCGCCGCTACGCCGCGCAAGATGTCCGGCGGCATGTGGCGAGGGTGTTTATCGCCGTGCCGGAAAGCAACCCGAAAAATTTGGCCGGATTTTTTACCCTGAGCGCCGGCAGCGTGAATTGCTCCGATTTGCCGGAATCGCTGGCGAAGAAGCTCCCCCGATATCCCGTTCCCGTGGCGCTGATCGGACGACTGGCGGTCGCCACCGATTTTCAGGGAAAGGGCCTGGGTTCGATTCTGCTGGCCGATGCCTGCCGCAAGGTGGCACATGCCAGTGAAACACTGGCGGTGGCGGGCATCGTGGTGGACGCCAAGGATGTTGCCGCAGCCGCGTTCTACAGGCATTTCGGCTTCCTGACCCTGCCGGGGCAGCCGGCTCGCTTGCTATTGCCGGCGACGGCATTTCAAGACTGAGAGGCCGAATTGATTTTCGACGCGCGGAATAGCGTGAGTCCAAGCCTTTTGATCCCGGAGAGCGTATGACACCAGAAAAAGCACGCAAGTATCTCGACATCGCCCTCGCGGCCGCGCAACTGAGCAAGGACACCAGCACGAAGGTCGGCGCGATCATCGTCGGTCCGACCAACGAAGTCAGGTCGCTTGGCTACAACGGGGCACCGCGCGGATGCAATGCCGACGAAGACGATCGCGGGCAGACACGACCGGAGAAATACTTCTGGTTTTCGCACGCGGAAATGAATGCAATTACAAACGCGGCGCGCGTCGGCACTCCTCTGGACGGCAGCAGCCTTGTCGTCAGCCATCCGCCGTGCATGGATTGCGCACGGGCGATCGTGCAGGCCGGGATCAAGCATGTGTTCTGCCCCAGGCCAGACGACGATTTCGTCACCCGATGGCAGGAGCACATTCGACGCTCGGAGCTGCTATTCAAGGAAACAGGCGTCGAGTACGTCTGGATTTGACCGTCAGGCACACCCCGATACCATGCACTTTGCCTATTGCCAAAAGCCGCTATTCGCCGTCCAATTCCCATGTCTTCTTGCGGATGGAGTGCAAACCGAGCCTCGCGTAGGAGTCAGTCGGCCAGAAGCAGCCGTTAATCACTTTGCGGCGAAGCGGGCAACCGGCAGAGCTACGGGTATGCTACCGGTGTTTTTTGGATCGGCTGCTAGTGAAAATGTGAGCCTGGCCCTTTGGATTGTTGGATTCAATGAGCTTCGATTCCCGAATCGAAGTTCGCCCCTTTGATCGCCCCTTTTGATTCGATGCTTATCCATTTTACGAAAAGTATCGAGTCGCTCGACTCCATTGTCCGCAAAGGCTTTCTTTACCTGCACAATGAAACTGGCGTGTTGGGGCCTGCGGCGCGAGAAGCATTCAATATTGAAGCAGATTGTCAATCAAGCGGAATGATATGTTTCACAGAACTTCCATCGAGTGAGACACGCAATCATCAATCAATATTCGGAAAATTTGGCCTCGGTGTTTCCAAGAAATGGCTTCTTGGGAAAAATGCCAGGAAAGTGACGTACGTCTCAATTGGAAGCACTCACTATAAGTCCGTGGTTGCAACGCTAAAACTCCTCGCACCCAAAACTCTATGGGGCGTTCCAACACTAAAGTACCTAGAAGCAGCCGAGACACGGTTTATGGGTGCTCAGGCGTTGACTAATACTGAGTGGGCGTTACAGGCAGGAGCCAGCTACGAATATATTGCGTTCCTGAAAACTCTCGATTGGATGCAGACCGATCGCGATACAGCGCAAAGGGAATGGCGCGTACGAAATCCAAAGCCATACCGTTTTCTTGGGAGACCAAGCCGCCAAAAGCAAATAGACTTATTGGTGAATTGCATATATGACGCCAACGTACCAGATGAAGTTGATGGTCTATTGCAATATACAATTGATGGCACAATGCGACTTGCATGCACGGGCAAATTGTCGTTAGCACTTCATCTGCCTAGCGAGCAAATACGAACCATCTTTTGTCCTGAACTGTTTGTGCCGGTAGTCCAAAACGCAATCGCCAGTACCGGGTTAACGCATGTTCTGGTCAATACCAGTGAAGATACCGACTAAACCCCCTGAACAGTACCAGCATCCGGTACGGGCAACGTCGACACTCTCAATTGCCTTTGCTTGAGCGCCGAAATTTAGAATGACCCGCCTCCTTCTCGCCCTGATGTGGCTGCTGCACTGGCTGCCGCTGCCCGTGCTGGCGGTCTTCGGCCGCCTGCTGGGGCTGGCGCTTTACGTGCTGGTGCCAGAACGCCGGCACGTCACGCTGACCAATCTCGGCCTGTGTTTCCCGCAGTTGTCGCCGGCGGAAAAGTCGGCGCTGGCGCGGCGCCACTTCATGGCCTTCGGCCGCAGCTTCCTCGAACTCGGGCTCTGGTGGTGGGCCTCGCCGGCGCGCATGCGGCGCCTGGTGCGGCTCGAAGGCGAGGAGAAACTGGCGGCATTTGCCGACAAGCCGGTGATCCTGCTGGTGCCGCATTTCGTCGGCATCGACGCCGGCGGCATGCGTCTGGCTCTGGAAATGGAGCGGGGACTGGTGGCGATGTACACCCACCAGAAGAATCGCGTCTTCGAGGCGGCGATGAACAGCGGCCGCCGCCGCTTCGGCAACTTCGAGATGGTGTCGCGCCAGGAGGGCACGCGCAAGGCACTCAAGGCGGTGAAGGCCGGCCGCGTTTTCCATTACTCGCCGGACATGGATTACGGCCCCAAGGAATCGGTCTTCGTGCCCTTCTTCGGCGTGCCGACCGCCACCATCACCGGCCTCGCCCGTCTGGCCCGGCTGACCGGGGCGACGGTGATCCCGCTGGTAACGCGCATGGAGAGTGGCGGTTACGTCGCGACCGTCGGCGAGCCGTGGGCCGACTTTCCCGGCACCGACGAGACGGCCGACGCGCGCCGGCTGAATGCCTTCATCGAGGCCGAGGTGCTGAAGTCGCCCGAGCAGTACTACTGGCTGCACAAGCGCTTCAAGACGCGGCCGGCCGGTGAAAAAGGGCTTTATTGACCCCTCAATTGCCGGAAGTCGGCGCTGGCGCTACGGCGTATCCTTGAGTTATGAAAATCCGTTTCACCAAGATGCACGGCCTCGGCAATGATTTCGTCGTGCTCGACGCCATCAGCCAGAATTTCGTGCCGACGCCGGCGCAGGTGCGTTTTCTCGCCGACCGCCACTTCGGCGTCGGCTGCGACCAGTTGCTGGTGGTCGAAAAAGCCCGGACGCCGGGTGTCGATTTCCGCTATCGCATTTTCAATGCCGACGGTGGCGAGGTCGAACAGTGCGGCAACGGCGCGCGTTGCTTCGTGCGCTTCGTGCATGAGCAGGGGCTGACGGACAAGCGCGAGATCCGGGTCGAGACCAAGTGCGGGCTCATCGCACCGCGGCTGGAAGCCGACGGGCAGGTCACGGTGGACATGGGCGCGCCGCGCTTCCTGCCGGCCGAGATTCCCTTCGACAGCGCCACAGATGCTGTGGTGCAGCCTCTGGACGTGGACGGCACACAGCTTGACATCAGCGTCGTCTCGATGGGCAACCCGCATGCCGTGCAGGTGGTGCCCGATGTCGATGCCGCGCCGGTCGCCCGCCTCGGTCCGCTGATCGAATCGCATCCGCGCTTCCCGCGCCGGGTCAATGCCGGCTTCATGCAGGTGGTGGATCGCCACGCGATCCGCCTGCGCGTGTATGAGCGCGGCGCCGGCGAGACCCTGGCCTGCGGTACCGGCGCCTGCGCCGCCGTGGTCGCCGGCATCCGCCGCGGCCTGCTGGATTCTCCGGTGCGCGTCGCCACGCGCGGCGGCGAGCTGTCCATCGCCTGGGACGGAGCCGCGGGCAACGCAAGCTCGCCGGTCATGATGACCGGCCCGGCGACCACCGTATTCAGCGCGGAAATCGAATTGCCGAAAAACCTCACCGAGACCTGACATGAAATCAGAAGACGTTGCCGCCTACCTCCACGATCACCCGGAATTCTTCGATCAGCACGCCGAGGTGCTGGCCCTGATCACTCTGCCCGATCCGCACAGCGGCCGGGCCGTCTCGATCACCGAGAGGCAACTGTTCAACCTGCGCGACAAGGTGCGCGCACTCGAAGCCAAACTGGGCGAATTGATCGGCTTCGGCGAAGAGAACGACGCCATTTCGGAAAAGGTGCATGGCCTCGCCGTGGCGCTGATCGCGGCCACCGACCGCTCAAGCGTGGTGCGCGCCCTGTATTCGCATCTGGGCGGCGCCTTCGCCGTGCCGCACGTCACGCTGCGGCTGTGGGGCGCCGGACAGGGCGACAGCCACGAATTCGATGTGGTCAGCGATGCCGTCAAGGCCTTCGCCTCGGGCCTGCCGCGGCCCTATTGCGGCACCGCGGCCGGGCAGGAATCGCTGGCCTGGTTCGGCGACGCCGCCGCCGGGCTGCAGTCGATGACGCAACTGCCGCTGCGCGAATCCGGCGGCGCCTGCTTCGGCCTGCTGGTGATGGCCAGCGAAGATCCGCAACGCTTCCACGCGGAACTCGGCACCCTGTACCTGGAACGCATCGGCGAGATGGCGTCGGCAGCCCTGCTGAGAGTGGCCGCGTAAAATGGTTGGCCCCCACGCTCGCTTTGCTTCGCTGCCCCCCGAGGGGGCGCAGGCCTCCCTTGGGACGGCCCGGCGGAAGGCCTGATCATGGACGCCTCGGTCGAGAGTTTTCTTGCCGAACTCGAGATACAGCGCCGCGCCAGCCCCCACACGCTCGACGCCTACCGCCGCGATCTGGCGCGCCTGACAGCGCTGGCGGCCGGCGCCGAACTGGCGGCGCTGAAACCCCTGCAACTGCGCCGCGGCCTGATGGCCCTGCACGCTCGGGAACTCGCGCCGCGCTCCATCGCCCGCACGCTGTCGGCGTGGCGCAGCTATTACGCGTGGCTGGCGCGGCGCGGCGCGATCGCCCTGAATCCGGCCGACGGCCTGCGCGCGCCCAAGCGCGCGCGCACCCTGCCCAAGGCGCTGGGCATCGACCAGGCGGCCGCCCTGCTCGAGCGACCGGCGGCGGGTCTGGCTACGGGCGCCGCCAGCGATCCGCTGCAGGTGCGCGACGCGGCGATGTTCGAACTGTTCTATTCCTCGGGCCTGCGCCTGTCCGAACTGGTGAGCCTCGACTGGCCCGGCGGACTCGACCTGGCGGCCGGCGAAGTCACCGTCACCGGCAAGCGGCAGAAAACCCGCACGGTGCCCGTCGGCGACCAGGCACGCATCGCGCTGGAAACCTGGCTCGCGCTGCGTCCACAATTTATTCGCGACGAACAGCCGGCGCTGTTCCTCGGCCGCAACGGCACGCGGCTGGCGCCGCGGCAGGTGGAGAGCCGTCTCGCGCAATGGGCGCAACGGCAGGGCCTCGGCGTGCACGTGCATCCCCACATGCTGCGCCACTCCTTCGCCTCGCACGTGCTGCAGTCCTCCGGCGACCTGCGCGCCGTGCAGGAAATGCTCGGCCACGCCAGCATCGCCGCGACGCAGATCTATACGCATCTCGATTTTCAGCATCTGGCGAAGATCTACGACGCGGCGCATCCGCGCGCGAAGAAATCCTGAACGGATCGGGCGCGACTAGCCGCCCGTCAGCGCGCGCAGGCCGAGCAGCACCGCCATGCCGGCGATGAAGGGCAGCCACGGATTGCGCCACAGCAGGGCGGCCGCCACGGCAGCAATCACCCCGGCGAGTTTCGGATTCAGCGGTGCGAAGTCGCCGGACACCACCAGCACGTCGGGTGTCACGATCGCCGCCAGCGCCGCCGCCGGCGCATAGCGCAGCGCGCGCTGCACCACCGAGGGCAGGCGCACGCGGCCGCCGAGGACGATGAAACTCGCCCGCGGCAACGTGGTGGCGAGGCCGATCAAAACAAAGCTCAGCCACAGGCTCGCATCGGCGCTCATGCCTCGTCTCCCCTCTTGCTCCAGTGCTCGGCGGCGAAGCCGGCGCAGATGCCGGCGACGATGGCGACGATCAGCCCGAGGCGCAGGGGCATGCCGCGCAGGGCCACCGCCGTGGCGCCGCCAGTCACGGCGGCGACCAGCATCGGCCGCTGCTTTGCCAGCGGAATCAACAGCACCAGCAGGGCAATGGTGGCCATGAACTCCAGCGACCAGTGCTTCGGAATCGAGCCGGCGGCGAATATGCCGATCAGGGCGAAGGCTTGCCACAGGAACCACGACCAGAGTGAAGGCGCCAGGAAATAGCCGAGTCGCCAGCGCGGATCGTCGACCTTCAGCATCTTTTCCAGGCAGTTGGCGAAAACGCCGTCGGTCAGCAAGTGGCCCGAAAACCAGCGCAGGGGAGCACCGACGCCGCGAAAGCCCCGGGCAATCGCGGCGCTGAAAATCACGAAACGCAGGTTTAGCGCCAGTGCGGTGACCACGATCAGCCACAGCGGCACGCCGGACCCGATCAGCGGCAAGGTGCCGAGCTGGGCGGTGCCGGCGAAGACGATGAGGTTCATGCCCATGGCCTGGACGGGGGTGAAGCCGGCACTGGTCATGGCCATGCCCATGACCAGTGCCCAGGGAATCAGGCCGACGGACAGGGGCAGGAAACCGAGAAAGCCCTCGCGGGCGCCGGCGCGGAACGATGAACTTGGCATGGCGGAGAATCGGAACGAGATCGCCGGGTATTTTAAGTGTTAAGTGAATGATCGTCGCCGTGCCGCCGGCGTCTACTCTTCGATGCTGCCGCCATTCCTGGCGCAGTGATCCCGCCCAGGCATTAAAATTCGGCCTCTTTCCCGCGGGGCCGCTCCATGACATTTCGCATCGCCATCAATGGCTATGGCCGCATCGGCCGCTGCTTCGTGCGCGCGCTGCACGAATCGCCGCTGCGCGAGGAAATGCAGATCGTCGCCATCAACGAGCCGGCCGACCTCGAAAGCATGGCCTACCTCACCCGCTTCGATTCGACGCACGGCCGCTTTCCCGGCACGGTCGAGCTCGACGGCGACAAGCTGCGCATCGACGGGCAGCCGATCGCGGTCAGTCATGCGCGGTCGCCCGGCGAGGTGGATTGGCGCGGGCTCGGCCTCGACCTGCTGGTCGAGGCATCGGGCCGCTATCCGCAGCGCGCCGGACTGGAGGCCTTCATCGCCGCCGGCTGCCCGCGCCTGCTGCTGTCGCATCCGGGACAGACCGCCGCCGACGTCGACCGCACGGTGGTGATCGGCGTCAATCACGGCGCGCTCACCGGCGGCGAGCGCCTGGTCTCGGCGGCCTCATGCACCACCAACGCCATCGTACCGGTGCTGGCGCTGCTCGATTCCGCCCTCGGTATCGAGCAGGCGATGGCGACCACCCTGCATTCGGTGATGAACGACCAGCCGCCGATCGACGGCTACCATCACTCCGATCTGCGCCGCACCCGCTCGGCGATGCAGTCCATGGTTCCCGTGGCCACCGGCCTGGCGCGCGGCATCGAACGCCTGCTGCCCGGATTGACGGGCCGCGTCACGGCCAAGTCGATCCGCGTTCCCGTGACCAACGTTTCCGCGATCGACCTCGTGCTGTCGCTGCGCAACGCGACCGACGCCGCGACGATCAACGCGCAGCTGCAGCAGGCCGCCGATACCGCCTTCGCCGGCCTGCTGGCGGTATCGGCAGAACCGCATGCGTCCATCGATTTCAACCACAGTCCGCAATCGGCGATCGTCGACGCCGGGCAGACGCGGGTGGCCGGACGCATGGCCAACCTGCTGGTCTGGTTCGACAACGAGTGGGGCTACGCCAACCGCATGATCGAACTGGCGGCGCTGTGGCGACAGCGCCTGACGGCTGCAGGCGCGGCTGCCCGCGGCTGATCGCACCGGGTCAGCCGCCTGCCGGCGGCGGCGTTTCCCGGATATCGCCGCCCGGCCCGGTGCCGCGTTTCAGCGGCGAACCCGACGCCAGCGCCGCGCGATAGACCCGCAGCGCCACCTGCGCATCATTGGCGGCATACAGCATCTGGCGCTCCGTCAGGCGCGGAGCGGCCCAGTTGGAGGTGGTGGTCCTTTTGGATTTCTGCAGGCGCCGGCCGAAGAACTGCGCCACGGCAGTCCTGGCGCCGAGCATCTGTCCGGATTTGTCGCTGCGCAGCGCGCGCGACAGGTCGAGGACGTTCTTCGCCTCGATCTGCAGGCGCGCGTGCAGTTGCGCCAGGTCGCTGCCGAGGCCGAAGCCGACCTTGAGAATCCGCTTCGATTCGAGGATGGCCTTCAGGCCGTGATCCTCCGGCAGCTGGCCGACGGGAAACAGGTACACCCGGTTCGCGGTCGCCAGCTGGATCAGGTGCGGCCCGGTGGACGCTTCGCCTTTCTTGAAGGTCGGCTTCGACTCCGTATCGAAGCCGATGACGTCTTCCGCCAACAAGGCCTCGCGCGCCTCGGCCGCGCTGTGCAGCGAAGTGACGAGCAGAATGTCGCCGATCGCCACGCCCTCGTAGGGCGGGAGTTCGGGTTCGCCGGCAACGGCGGCGGGAAACACGGGGTCAGGGAGCATGGCGGCAACTCGGTTTACAATGGCATACTTTACCGCCTGAGTCCCTCCGCATGGCTGATACCGCATTCTGCTATCACTGTCGCCAGCATCATCCGAAATCGGAAATGCGCCAGATCGAAACCAAGGCCGGCAAACGCTGGCGCTGCATCCGCAGCATCGAGGCCACCCGCCAGGGACAGGCCGCGCGCGAAGCCTACGGCCGCAAGGTGTCCGAGATGAACAAGTCCGAGGCGCAAAGCCGGGCGCGGCTCAGCAAGCCCATCGTCTCGACCTGAGAACCGCCGCCCATGCGCCGCGGGCTCGCCGTCCTCCTGCTTGCCGCGCTCGCGGCCTGCGCGCCGCTGCCCCCGGGCCAGGGGCGCGGAGCGGTCTGGCAGCCGTCGCCGAACTTCGACCAGCGCCGGCCCAATTTCGTCATCCTGCACCAGACCACCAACGACAACGTCGAACGCGCGCTGGCGACGCTGACCGACCCCGAGCGCCGCGTCAGCGCCCATTACCTGATCGGGCGCGACGGCGCGGTGCTGCAACTGGTCGATGAAGCCGCCCGCGCCTGGCATGCCGGCGAATCCCGGTGGGGCAGCCTGACCGATCTCAATTCCGCCTCGATCGGCATCGAACTCGACAACACCGGCGACGAGCCCTTTGCCGAGGCGCAGATCGTCGCCCTGCTCGCGCTGCTCGACGAGCTGCGCACGCGCCATGGCATTCCGGCGGCAAATTATCTGGCCCATGGCGATGTCGCTCCGGCGCGCAAGGTCGATCCGAGCCGCCTGTTCCCGTGGCAGCGGCTGGCGCAGCAGGGCTTCGGTCTCTGGTGCGAAACGCCGCCGCCGGCCGCCCCGGCCGGCTTCGATGCACTGCTGGGCCTGCAGGCGCTGGGCTATGACATCGCGGCCCCGGCCGCCGCGCGCGCGGCCTTCCGCCGCCATTTCGCGGGCAGCAACGGCGACGCCGAGCTCGCGCCCGCGGAGCAGGCCCTGCTGCACTGCCTGCTGCAGAAGAAAGTTGCGCGAGAATGAGAACACGCTACCCGGAGATTCCCGCCTACGTCACCAAGGACGGTTCCGAAATCCGGGAACTGATGCATCCGTCGCAGCATGGCAACCGCCTGCAGAGCCTGGCCGAGGCCACCGTGCAGCCGGGAACGCGCACCCGCCTGCATCGCCATGCCGTGACCGAAGAGCTGTATCACGTCGGCGCCGGCAGCGGCATCATGACCCTGGGCGATGCCAGCTTCACAGTCGACGCCGGCGACACGGTGCTGATTCCACCCGGCACGCCGCACAGGATCGAAGCCACCGGCACGGAGCCGCTGCGCATCCTCTGTTGCTGCAGCCCGCCCTATTCGCACGAGGACACCGAACTGCTGGAGGACGGCTGATGGCGGGCAACCTCCTCGCCGGCCTGCCCGTCGCGCCGGAAGCCGCCGAGCAATTCGAAACCCTGCTGGCCCGTCCCGGCCTGCACATCGAGCGCATCGTTTCCAGCGGCCAGGCCAGCCCGCCGGAATTCTGGTACGACCAGGCCGATGCCGAATGGGTAGTGCTGGTGAGCGGCGCCGCCGTGCTGCGCTTCGAGGATGAAGGCGAGGCGCGACAGCTGCGTCCGGGCGACTGGCTGCACATCGCGCCGCACCGGCGTCATCGCGTGGAATCGACCGCGGCGGAGGCGCCGACCGTCTGGCTGGCAATTCATTTCGCGGAATAGCTCAGGCGCCGAACTTGCGCGCCAGCCGCCGCCGCAGCCAGGCCTTGCGGATTTCCTCCAGCAGCCACATCAGCGCCGCACCGGCCAGCGCCAGCAGCCAGACCTCGATGCCGATCGGCGCGGTGCCGAACAGCCAGTTGCCGGCGGCGGTATAGATGATGAACAGGATCACGCCCAGCTCCGCCGCGAGCCCGAGCAGGATGTAACGGTTGCTGAAGAGTCCCACGGCGAACGACGACTTGAGCGGGTGGCGGCACAGCGTCACGTTCATCATCTGCATCACCACGATGGTCGCGAGGCAGGCCGAGGTCGCCTGAAGGTACAGGGGATCGAGCCGGTCGAGGCTGACGCCGTAGTGCCAGCCCGCCGGCGAGCATCTCGACGGTCTCGCCGCCGCGCAGCGCCCGCACCTTCTGCGGCAGCAGCCGGCGCAGCGCGGCCACCGCCTGCTCGGCCTTGTATTCCTGCCAGAAGGAGAAGACGCCATTGACGATGATGACGCCGACGATGGCGATACCGAGGCGGCCCATGCCCTGCCCCGGATCGAACTGGTCGGCGAGGAAGGCCAGCGCGGCGCCGATCCACAGGATGATGGCAAAGAAGTGGGTGAACTCGCGGGCGAAGCCGAGCAGCAGGTGCTCGCGCTCGACTTCCTCGACATGGTTCGGCCCGAATTCCGCCAGCCGGCGCGCCGCCTCGGCGGGGGCAAGGCCCGCCGCCGTGGTGTTCAGGCTGGCGAGGGATTGCTCGGCGCTGAGCGCGTGGATATGCACGACTCAGAACCGCGTCAATCGACTCCGGCGCGCTGCAGCCGCGCCCGCAGCGCGGCGATTTCGTCCAGCAGGTCGAGCGCCAGCGCCACGCCGGGCGGATTGATTTCCAGATCGCGCGACAGGCGCAGCGCCAGCCTCGCGCGGCGCAGCGATTCGCCGCCGAAGGTCCAGTCCTGCGGCGAGGCGCCGGCCGGCTCCAGCACGCCTTCGAGCACCCATGCCAGCACATGCTCTTCCTCGGCGCTGCAGGCCTGGCACAGTTCCACCAGCGTCAATCGGAGATCTTCTTCGACCACCGGCCACTGCACCAACGTCATATCAGTCCGGCTCATGGCGGCTCATCCTTTCTTCGGTGCCCTGGGGTTGAAGTCGAAAGCCTTGGCCATCGCGCGGTAGGCATCCCGCGCGGCATCGCTGTCGGCCGGCGGCAGGGCGATGCCCAGCGTCACGTCGAGGTCGCCCGGCGGCTTCCCCGGAATGCCGCGGCTTTTCAGGCGCAACAGGCGGCCCGCCGCCGAGCCGGGGGGAATCGTGAGCTGCACCTCGCCTTCCGGCGTCGGCGCCGTCACCGCAGCGCCCAGCGCCGCTTCCCAGGGCGCCAGGGGCAGGTTCACGTAAACATCGCGGCCGTCGGCGCGAAACTGCGGATCGGGCTTGAAGGCGATTTCCAGATACAGGTCGCCGGCCGCACCGCCGCCGAGACCCGGCGCACCCTGCCCGGCAAGCCGCAAGTGCTGGCCGGCATGGATGCCCTTCGGAATGCCGACCTCGAGCGTGCGTTCCTGCATCGTGACGCGGCCCTGCGCATCGAGCACCGGCATGCGCAGCGAAATGCCGCGCCGGGCGCCGTGGTAGGCATCGGCCAGATCGATCAGGACCTTGGCATGGTGGTCCCGGCCCTGCGCGCGCATGTGCGCGCGCTGCCCGGCCTTGGCGTGCCGGCCGAACAGCGCTTCGAAGAAGTCGCTGTGATCGCCGCCCAGCCCGGCGCCGAAGTCGCCGCCGCTGAATTCGAAGCCGGCGTCCCAGCCCGGCGGCGGCTGGAAGTCCTGACCGGTCTTCCACTGGCTGCCCATCTGGTCGTAGGCCGCGCGCTTCTCCGGGTCCTTGAGCACTGTGTAGGCTTCGCCGAGTTCCTTGAAGCGCGCCTCGGCATCGGGGTCCTTGCTGACGTCCGGATGATACTTGCGCGCAAGCCTGCGGTAGGCGTGCTTGACGTCATCCTGCGCTGCATTGCGCGGCACGCCGAGAATTTCGTAGTAGTCCTTGAATTTCATGGTGCAGGGCTCGCTGCTCCGGTCCGCATGCCATGCGGAAGTGGACAAGACACGACCGATTGTGCGCCTTGCGGCGCGCCAAGGAAAGTGCCTGCGGCTAGGTGTCCGCCCAGTACGGCGTGGCGATGCCTTCGCCGAGATCGGCCTCGACCAGCCTGCGCCGCACTTCCAGCAGTTGCGCGATCAGCGCCGGCTCGGCGCGGCCGTAGGCCTCGGCATCGGGCTTGCGATTGACCACCACGCCGAGCAGTTCGGTGATGGCGTTGCCGATCGAGTTCTGGCTGATGGTGACGATCAACCTGCCTTCGTCGTTGCGGTAGATCAGCTGCTTGAAGGCCGGTTGCCAGCGGATTGCATTGGCATACTTGGCGTCGCTGATGCAGCGCTCGCGCACCATCTTCGCGGTCTTGAGGAAGTCGTTGTCGAACTGCAGCCTGTTTTCCACCAGATCGGGGAAGTTGATGTCGCGCGGCATGGCCGCGTTGCGCGTCGACACCTGGCTGAAGAAGCTGCGGTAGAAATCGATGAAGCCCTTGAGCAGGGTGTCGTACTCCTTCCAGAAGCGCACCTCCTTCAGCGCCGCCGCGCCCCCCTTGATCTCCCAGCTCGGCAGGCCCTGCGGGTAACCGGTCAGGGCGATGCGGCTGGCGCCCTCCGCGCAGGGCCGCAGTATCTGCAGGTCGAGGCCCGCGAAGAAGGCCCGGTAGACATCGCGCATGTAGGCCTGGAACAGTGAATGCTGGCCGCCGTCGGTCAGGTTCGGATTGGCGGCATCGGCCAGGGGCGCGGCGCGCAATTGCGCCTGGTCGAAGACGATGAAGTGGTTGTGCAGCATGCGGATGCTCGGCACGCCGGGCGAGGTCAGCGGCCAGGTGGCGTCGAGGCTGGCCTCGCCGGCCAGCACCAGATGCCGCGCCGAATCGGGATAGCGTTCCAGCATGTACTCGATGACGATCTGGTTCATGCGGTTCCAGACGTTCTTCACCGGTTCCGGCACCTGCGTGCGCCGCACCGGGCGGCCGAGCGGATC
Organism: Sulfuritalea sp.; assembly: GCA_030247575.1. Classification (GTDB taxonomy): domain Bacteria; phylum Pseudomonadota; class Gammaproteobacteria; order Burkholderiales; family Rhodocyclaceae; genus Sulfuritalea. The sequence goes on along the minus strand of JAOTRV010000013.1, from coordinate 57,286 downwards.
GAGGATGCTCTGCGAGGTGTTGTAGATGATCGAGGCGTCGAACTCGTTGCTGTGACCGAGCGCCTTGCGGTAGAGCAGCAGGCCCTCCGGGTTCTGCAGCAGGCCGTTGTTGTGCACCAGGTCCTTTAGGTTTTCGGCGCTGTTGAAGAATTCGTTCGGCTTCATGCCCTCGGGAACGTCGAGCGGGATGGGGCGGAACGCGGTGACGATCTCCCGCGGGCCTGCCTGCGCGCGCGTCCGCTTGCTTCGCTGCGGCGGGACTGCCGCGTTGTTATCGACTCCGATCTGCGCCATGTCCGTCTCCCCGTTTTTTTGTGCACGGAGCATAGGCGGACGCTGCCTGCCTGACCAATCAGCTTTGATTAATGCGCCATCAATTCCCTGAACCCCGCCGCCCGGCTCAGCGCTTGCGGCGCGACTCGACGATGCCCATGCTCGGCGCCGGCTCGCCCGCGCCGCCTGCCAGCACTTCACGGCGCTGCTCGCAGCGGCGCAGCACTTCGCGCTGCTGCCCGTCGCTGTAGGCCACCCACCAGTCGCGCTCTTCCTGCGTGCGGTGGCAGCCGCGGCAGAGCTGGGTCGCCGGGTCCATCTCGCACACCTTGACGCAGGGCGAGCGGACCGGCATCGGCGTGGCGGCGCTCGATCCGGATTTCATGCAGGAGCCTTTCCGTCTGATAATCTCGGCAATCTAGCGCATTTGGTCCGATCGGAAGAACATCATGAAAGCACTCCGCATCCTCGGCATCGTCGCCGGAGTCGTGCTTGCCTTGCTCGCGGCGGCAGTAGGCCTGCTCTATGCCCTGTTCGACGGCGAAAAGATCAAGGGCGAGGCGAGCCGCGTCGTGCTCGAACAGACGCAGCGCAAGCTCGACATCGCCGGCAGGCTGGAACTCTCGGTCTGGCCCGACGTCGGCATCAGGCTCGGCCGCCTGACGCTCTCGGAACCCGGCGGCAGGGAGGAATTCCTGGCGCTCGACTCGGCGCGCGTGGCCGTGGCCGTCATGCCGCTACTGTCGAAGCAGGTGCAGGTGCGGCGCATCGAGGTCGATGGCTTCAAGGCGACGCTGGTGAAAAGGAAGGATGGCACGCTCAACATCGCCGACCTGCTCGGCGGCAAGGAGCAGAAGCCGGGAGTAGACGCTGACAGGACGGCGCCCTCGCCGATGCAGATCGACATCGCCGGCATCAGGATTGCAAATGCGCAGTTCACCTGGCGCGACGAGAAGAGCGGCAGCACCACGAAACTGTCCGACCTCGATCTGTCCAGCGGACGCGTGCAGGCGGACGGCGCGAAGCAGACGCTGGCGGTCGACGCCCTGTCGCTCGCGGCAAAGGGCAAGGCCGGCACCGATGCCTTCGAGCTGAAACTCGAAGCGCCGAAGCTCGCGCTGTCACCCGAAAAGGCCGGCGGCGAATCGCTGAGCCTCGCCGCCCAGCTTTCCGGCGCCGGTCGCAACGTCGCGGCCAGGCTGGTACTGTCCGGGGTCGAGGGCAACGCCAAGGCGCTGAAGATCGGCAAGCTGGCGCTCGATGTCGATGCGAAGTCCGGCGAGACGGCCGTCAAGGCCCGCCTCGATTCGCCCGTCGCGGCCAACCCCGGCGAGCAGACCATCGCGCTGGAGAAGCTCGCCGGCAGCGTCGAGCTGACCAGTCCGCAACTGCCGATGAAGCAGCTCAAGCTGCCGCTCGACGGCAGCCTGCGCGCCGACCTTGCGCAGCAGACCGCGGCGCTCGAGCTTGCCACGCGGTTCGACGAATCGAAGATCGCGACAAAGCTGAAGATTGCGAAGTTCGCCCCGCTGGCGCTGGGTTTCGACCTCGACATCGACCAGCTCAACGTGGACAAGTATTTGCCGCCGAAGGCGAAGGAGGACAAGGCGGCCAAGGAAGGCAAGCTGGATTTCTCGGCGCTGAAGGGCCTCGACGCCAATGGCGCGATCCGCATCGGCTCGCTGCAGGTGTCGAAGCTCAAGCTGGCGAAGCTGAATGCGAAGCTCAACATCGCCGGCGGGCGTCTCGACGTCGCGCCGCTGACGCTGAACCTCTACGAAGGCTCGGCCAATGGAAGCCTGTCGCTCAACGCGGCGGGCAACACGGTCGCCATGAAGCAGAACCTGGCCGGCGTCAGCATCAATCCGCTGCTGAAGGATCTCGCCGACAAGGACCTGGTGGAAGGACGCGGCAGCGTCGCGCTCGACGTCGCCAGCCGCGGCGATACCGTCACCGCGATGAAGAAGGCGCTGGCCGGCAGCGCTTCGGTGAGCCTCAGGGACGGCGCGATCAAGGGCATCAACCTGGCGCAAAGCCTGCGCGACCTGAAGGGCAAGCTCGGTGCCGCATCTGGCAAACCCCAAGATACGTCGCAGCAGGCCAAGGCCGGCGACAAGACCGACTTTTCCGAACTCACCGCCTCGCTCAAGATCGCCAACGGTGTCGCCCACAACGACGACCTGGCGATGAAATCGCCCTTCCTGCGGCTCTCCGGCGCCGGCGACATCGACATCGGCGGCGGCCAGATGAACTACCTGGCCAAGGCCAGCGTGGTGGCCAGCAGCGCCGGGCAGGGCGGCCAGGGGCTCGACCAGTTGAAGGGCCTCACGATTCCGGTGCGCGTGACCGGCCCCTTCGAGAACCTGTCCTACAGGATCGAGTTCGGCAGCCTCGTCGGCGAGGCTGCCAAAGCCAAGGTCGCGGAGAAGACGCAGGAAATCAAGAGCGCGGTCGGCGACAAGGCGAAGGACAAGCTCAAGGGACTCTTCGGCAAATGACGGCAGGCGTTTCCTGATGCGGCTGGGCGTCGACCTCGGCGGCAGCAAGATCGAAATCATTGCGCTGGGCGACGATGGCGCGACGTTGCTGCGCGAACGCGTGGCGACGCCGCAGGGCGATTACCGCGCGACGCTGCAGGCGGTGGTCGGCCTGGTGGCAGCGGCAGAGCGAAGAGTAGACGCCGACGCCACGGCGGCGAGCGTGGGCGTGGGCATTCCGGGCGCGGAATCGCTCGCCACCGGCCTGATCAAGAATGCCAACTCGACCTGCCTGATCGGGCAGCCGCTCAAGCGCGACCTGCAGCAACTGCTGCAGCGCGAAGTTCGCATCGCCAATGACGCCAACTGCTTTGCGCTGTCCGAAGCGATCGACGGCGCCGGTGCCGGCGCGCGGGCGGTGTTCGGCGCGATCCTCGGCACGGGCGTCGGCGGCGGCATCGTCATCGACGGCAAGGTGCTGACCGGCGCCAATGCCATCGCCGGCGAATGGGGCCACAACCCGATGCCCAATGAGCACCACAAGGAGGTCTGCTATTGCGGGCGCAAGGGCTGTGTCGAACTCTATCTCTCCGGTCCGGGCCTGGCCCGCGATCATCGCCGCGCCACGGGCGAACTCGCCGGCGCCGACTGTTCAGCGGCGGATATCGCAAATCGCGCCGCCGGCGATGCGGATTGCGAGGCCACGCTGCAGCGTTACGAGGCGCGTCTGGCGCGCGCGCTGGCGCAGGTGATCAACATCCTCGACCCCGATGTCATCGTGCTCGGCGGCGGCGTTTCGAACATGGATCGCCTCTACGAAAACGTGCCGCGCCTGTGGGGCGGCCAGGTGTTCTCCGACCAGGTCGCCACGCGCCTGCTCAAGCACAGGCACGGCGATTCCTCCGGCGTACGCGGCGCCGCATGGCTATGGCCCTGAACGCGCCCATCGCGATCGACGGACTGTTCGCCGGCCGGGTCGCCGTGCTGGCCGGCGACAGCCGCAGCAGCGCCATCGTCAAGGGGCCGGTGAACGGCCGCTGCGCGCTGGGCGCGGAAGGCCTCGTCGACGACACCCAGGCCAATCGCCAGGCGCATGGCGGCGTGCACAAGGCGCTGCATCACTACCCGGCCGAGCACTACGCGCGCCTGGCGGCGGCGTTTCCCGAGGCGCTGCATCTGGCGCCCGGCGGCCTCGGCGAGAACATTTCCACGCGCGGCCTGACCGAGAATGATGTATGCATCGGCGACGTGTTCCGCATCGGCAGCGCGCGCATCCAGGTTTCGCAGCCGCGCACGCCGTGCTGGAAGATCGACGCGCGCACCGCCTGCGAGGGCGTCGCCGCCTTCATTGCCGGGCACGGCCTTGCCGGCTGGTACTGCCGGGTGCTCGAAACGGGCGCGATCGCCGCGGGCGAGCCGCTGGAGCATGTCGAGCGTCCGGCCGACGCCGTGACGCTGGCCGAATTCTGGCGCGTGACCCACGCGCCGCGGCCGTCGATCGAGGCCCTGCTCCGGCTGGCCCATGCCAGCGGACTCGACCCGCAATGGACGGGAAAACTCATGCAGCGCGCCGAGTGGCTGCGCAACAACGGGAGCAGTGAATGAACTTGTGGTTGCGCGTGTTTCTGCCCTTTGCCGCGGGCTATTACTTCTCCTACTTCCTGCGCAACGTCAATGCCGTCATCGCGCCCGAGCTGACGCGCGAGCTGGCCGTCTCGGCCGCCGACCTCGGTCTGCTGACCAGCGCCTACCTGCTCGCCTTCGGCGCCGTGCAGCTGCCTCTCGGACTGGCGCTGGACCGCTACGGCCCGCGCCGCGTCGAAGCCTTCCTGCTGCTGATCGCCGCCGCCGGCTGCGCGCTGTTCGCCGTCGGCAATTCGCTGACCGAACTGGCGGTCGCGCGGGCGCTGATCGGGCTCGGCGTCTCGTCCTGCCTGATGGCGTCCTTCAAGGCCTTCAGCCAGTGGTTCGGCTCCGAGCGGCAAGCCTCGCTCAATGCCGCCATCATGGCCGCCGGCGGCCTCGGCGCGCTGACGGCATCGACCCCGCTGTCCTGGGCGATTCCGCAATTCGGCTGGCGCGCCGTGTTCGTCGCGCTGGCCGTGGCCGGTCTCGCCGCCGCGGCCGGCATCTTCAGCACCCCGGAAAAGACCGCGGCCGGCCGGCAGGAATCGCTGCGCAGCCAGCTCGCCGGCCTCGGCGAAGTACTCGCCAGCCGCGCCTTCTGGCGCTATGCGCCGCAATCGACGCTGATCATCGGCGGCTTTCTGGCCTTGCAGGGCCTGTGGGCCGTGCCCTGGCTGATGAACTTCTCCGGCCTGCCGCGCGAGGCGGCTGCCCACCATCTGCTGCTGATGGGCAGCGGCATGCTGATCGGCTTTCTCGGCATCGCCTTCGGCGTGACGCCGCTCGCCGCGCGCGGGCTCGGCCCGCTGCTGCTGCTGAAGGCCGGCATGGGCGTCGGGCTGCTCGCCACCTTGCTGATCGTGCTGGGCACCGGGCCGGGCGAAGCCCTGTGGTTCCTCTTCGGCATGGTCTTCTCGGTCGGCAATCTGGCCTATGCGCTGCTGCAGGGCCACTACAACCCCGCGCTGGCGGGACGGGTCAACACCGCGCTGAACCTGATGGTATTCATCGGCGCCTTCGTCATCCAGTGGGGCTTCGGCGGCGCCGTGGATGCCTTGCAGGCCGCCGGCCATACCGCGCGCGATGCCTACCAGATGAGCTTCGGCGGCCTGCTGGTGCTGCAGGCCGCGAGCTGGTTCTGGTTCCTCAGGCGGCTCTAGAACTCCAGCGGGTCCACATCGAGATGCCAGCGCAGGCCGCCGGGCATCTTCAGCGCGTAGAGCTGTTCCATCCACTTCGCCAGAAAGGCCTGCAGGGCGGGACGGCTGACGGATTCGACCAGCAACTGGCCGCGCTCCAGCGTCATCAGGCGCTGCATGCGCATCGGCACCGGGTCGTAAAGCGTGACGCCGTCGGCCAGCGAATTCGGCAACATCGCGGCGGCTTCGCGCGCGGCGGCGAGAAAGGCCAGCGACTGCTCCATGCTGCGCGCCTCGGCGCGCAGCATGGCCTGGAAGCTGAAGGGCGGAAAGCCGGCGATGCGCCGTTCGTCGAGTTGCGCACGGGCGAAACGCACGTAGTCGTGTTCCACCAGCGCCTGATACAGCGGATGGTCGGGATATTCCGTCTGGATCAGCACCTCGCCGGGCAGATCGGCGCGGCCGCTGCGGCCGCCCACCTGCATGAGCTGGGCGAAAAGCCGCTCGGGGGCGCGGAAGTCGGCGGCGAACAGCGCAGCATCGGCGCCGACGGCGCCGACCAGTGTGAGGCGCGGAAAATCGTGACCCTTGGCCAGCATCTGCGTGCCGACCAGGATATCGGCTTCGCCGGCGTGGATGGTGGCGAGCAGCGCCTGCCATTTTTTCGGCGTGCTCGCCGAGTCGCGGTCGATGCGCAGCACGCGGGCGTCGGGGAAGTGCTCGGCAAGCATGGTTTCGAGACGTTGCGTGCCGCGTCCGAAGGGCAGCAGGTCGACGTTGCCGCAGTCGGGGCAGGCGCGCGGTATTGGCGCCTCGAAGCCGCAATGGTGGCAGCGCAGACGCCGGTCGGCCAGATGCAGCACCAGATTGGCGGCGCAGCGCCGGCAGCGCGAGATCCAGCCGCAGGGCGGACAAGCCAGCACGGGGGCATAGCCGCGCCGGTTGAGAAACACCAGGCTCTGCTCGCCGCGATCGAGCCGCTGCTGCAGGCCCGCCAGCAGCGCGGCGGAAAGGCCTTCCTGCAATTTCTCGCGCCGAGTGTCGATGATGCGCACCACCGGCATGGCTTCGGCCACGGCGCGCTCGGGGAGTTCGAGCATCTTGTAACGCCCGGTGCTGGCGTGATGGAAGGTCTCCAGCGAAGGCGTCGCCGAGCCGAGCACTATCGGGATGTCGAGTTGATGGGCGCGCCAGACGGCGACGTCGCGCGCCGAATAGCGCAGGCCGTCCTGCTGCTTGAAGGAGGCGTCGTGTTCCTCGTCGACGATGATCAGTTGCAGCCGCGGCATGGGCATGAACACCGCGAGCCGGGTGCCGAGCACGATCCGGGCTCTTCCCATCAGCGCCTCGATGAAGCCGCGCGCGCGCGCCGCATCGGCCATACCGCTGTTGGCGCAGACGATGTGGGCGCCGGGAAAGCGCGCCGCGACGCGGCCTTCGAGCTGCGGCGTCAGCGCGATCTCCGGCACCAGCATCAGCGCCTGGCCGCCCTTCGCCAGCACGGCGTCGATGGCGCGCAGATAGACCTCGGTCTTGCCGCTGCCGGTGACGCCGTGCAGCAGCATGGCGTGGAAGCCGGACGCGTCCAGGATCGCCGCGACGGCAGCCTGCTGGGCCGGCATCAGTTGCGGCAGCGCGGGTGGATGCACTGCGGCGGGAGTAGACGCCGGCGGTACGGCGACCGCCGGCGCCACCTTCTTGACGCGCGGCAGCTTGCCGCGTCGCAGCATCGGCGGCAACGCGAAGGACGTTACTTCACCCAGCGGCGCCTGATAGTAGCGCGCACAAAATTCACAGAGCGCCAACCATTCGGCTGGCAAGGCGGGCATGTCGCGCAGGATCGCCGTGACCGCTTTGAGCTTATCGTCCGGATGTTCGCTCGCGGTCACCAGTTCGATAATCACCCCGGTCCGCGAAGCCGTGCCGAACGGGACAGTCACCCGTCGACCGATATCACTTTCGTCAGAGTCCGGCGCGAGATAGTCGAAAAGCCTCGGCAAGGGCAGATCGAGGGCGACACGAACGATGTTCATGTCAGGTCAGATGCTTGCCGGCCAATGCTCGACAAAGTCTTGGCATAAACCCTCAACTCCTTGCTTTAAAAGACAAAATTGCTTACCCACAAATTCTGTGGATAACTTTGTGAGTAAGCGACGGGGGAATTGCCTAAGTGACCGTCCGGCAAGGCGATTGTCACCTCTGCGCAATATTTGAACAACATAATATCGTTCAAAAACAACAGGTTGCGAACTTGAAACGAAAAGGCCCGAGCAAATGGCCGGGCTTTCCTTGAATGACCCATTTCTGTGCATAAGTCAACGGCGGGAGGCATTTTTCCGCCCCCTCTGCAAGCCTTGCCAGACGGCCTTTTTCACGGGAGCAGGCGGCCCGAACCGCACCCCCGTTGGCCGCCGCCAAATCAGCCTCGCGCGGACCCGCGCCGGCTGTGGCTGTGCACGGTGTCAACCAGAATTTTCACGTTCTCGGGCGGGGTGAATTGATTGATTCCATGTCCGAGATTGAAGACATGGCCGCCGGAATTATTTCCGCCGGCGTCAACGCCGAAGCTGTCGAGCACACGCCGCGCTTCCGCCGCGATCTTGTCCGGCGACGCGAACAAGGCCATCGGGTCGAGATTGCCTTGCAATGCAACACGGGCGCCGACGCGTCGCCGCGCTTCGCCCAGATCGGTGGTCCAGTCGAGGCCGACCGCATCGCAGCCGATGTCGGCGATCGCCTCCAGCCACTGCCCGCCACCCTTGGTGAACACGATGCAGGGAACACGCTCGCCGTCGTGGCTGCGCTTGAGGCCGTTCATGATGCGCTGCATGTACTCCAGCGAGAACTCGCGGTAGGCCGCATGCGACAAGGCGCCGCCCCAGGAATCGAAAATCATCACCGCCTGCGCGCCGGACTCGATCTGGGCATTGAGGTAATCGGTCACCGCCTTCGCCGTGACGGCGAGGATGTGGTGCAGGAGATCGGGGCGGTCGTAGAGCATGGTCTTGACCGTGCGGTAATCCGTCGCCGAACCGGAGCCGCCTTCGACCATGTAGCAGGCGAGGGTCCACGGACTGCCGGAAAAACCGATCAGCGGTACCGAGCCGGCCAGCGCACGGCGGATCTCGACCACCGCATCCATCACGTAGCGCAGGTGCACATTGGGATCGGGGGCGGTCAGGTCGCGGATCGCCCATTCCTCGCGCAGGGGACGTTCGAACTTCGGCCCCTCGCCTTCGGCGAAATACAGGCCGAGACCCATCGCGTCGGGCACGGTCAGGATGTCGGAAAACAGGATGGCGGCATCGAGCTCGAAACGCGAGAGCGGCTGCAGCGTCACTTCGCAGGCGAGCTGCGGGTTCTTGCACAGGTTGAGGAAGCTGCCGGCGCGGCGGCGCGTCTCGTTGTACTCGGGCAGATAGCGGCCCGCCTGGCGCATCAGCCATACCGGCGTGTACTCGACGGGTTCGCGCCGCAGCGCGCGCAAAAAAGTATCGTTCTTGGGGCGGGTCGAGTGTGGCATGAGATGCGATCCAGCGAGGCAAAGGCGAATTATCGCATTGCCTGCCCGCTACGCGAAATCGCCGCCACGCCGGGTGCGCTCACGCCCAGCACCGGGGCCTGGCATTCGGCGCCTAGCGCCGCCAGAAGGCCGGCGTCAGCACCACCAGCAGGGTGAATATCTCCAGGCGGCCGAGCAACATGGCGAAGGTGCATACCCAGGTCTGGAAATCGGTGAGGATTTCATAGGTGGTTGCCGGACCGACCTGGTTCAGCCCCGGCCCGGTGTTGTTGATGCTGGCGACCACGGCGGAGAACGCGGTAACGATTTCGAGGCCGGAGAGGGACATGACGAGGGTCATCGAGACGATGCTGACCATGTAGACAAAGCCGAACGCCAGCACCGCGAACAGGATGTTCTGCGGCACCGGATCGCCGCCGACGCGCACGGGCCAGACCACGCTCGGGTGCATCGCGCGCATCAGCTCGCGATACACCTGCTTGTAGAGGATGATGGCGCGGATCATCTTGATGCCGCCGCCGGTCGAGCCGGCGCTGGTGGCGAAGCTGCACAGGAACAGCATCCACAATGGAGCAAAGAACGGCCACAGGTTGTAGTCCACGCTGGCATAGCCCGTGGTGGTGGCGATCGACACCACGTTGAAGGCCGCGTGGCGCAGGGCGGTCAGGAACTCCGGATAGGTGCCCTTTGCCCACAGGTAAATCGCGATGCCGAGCACGCTGGCCAGCGTCACGCCGAGAAACCAGCGCGCCTCCGGGTCGCGCAGGTAGGGCTGGATGGAGCGGCCGTGCAGGGCCAGAAACATGGTCGCGAAGTTCATGCCGGCAGCCAGCATGAAGATGATGACGATGGCCTCGATGAGCGGCGAATTCCAGTGGCCGAAACTCGCATCGTGACTGGAAAATCCGCCCAGCCCCATGGTGGTGAAGGCATGCATCACGGCGTCGAACCAGCTCATGCCGGCCCAGCGCAAGCTGAAAATGCACAGCACGGTCACACCCGCATAGACGGCCCAGAGCCCCTTGGCGGTCTGCGCCATGCGCGGCGTCAGCTGCGAGTCCTTCATCGGCCCCGGCGTCTCGGCCTTGAACATCTGCCGGCCGCCGATGCCGAGCAGCGGCAGCACGGCCACGGCTAGCACGATCAGGCCCATGCCGCCGAGCCAGACCATCATGCCGCGCCAGAGATTGATCGATGGCGGCAGCGTGTCGAGATTCGACAACACGGTCGAGCCGGTAGTGGTCAGCCCCGACATCGCCTCGAAGTAGGCGTCGGTGAAGGATACGCCGAGATGCAGGATCAGCGGCAGCCCGGCAAACACCGGCAACAGCGACCAGACCATGACCACCATGAGAAAGCCGTCGCGCACCTTGAGTTCGCGCTTCTCGTGACGCGCCGTCCACCACAGCGCCGCGCCGGTGACGAAAGTAAGCAGGAAGGCTTCGTCGTAGGCCGATTCGGCGCCGTCGTGCAGCGACCAGGAAACCGCCAGCGGCACCAGCATGGCGAGCGCAAAGCCCATCAGCAGCACGCCGAAGACGCGAACCACCGGGTAGTAGCGTTCCATGATCAGCCGCTCAGAAGAAATTGACGCCGACCTGGAACAGCTTTTCCACCTGCGGTATCTGCGCCTTGCGCGTGCAGAACACCACGACATGATCGCCGGCCTCGATCACCGTGTCGTGATGCGGGATGATGACCTCGTCGCCCGACACCGTCACCGGGATGCCATCCTTCAGCGCCATCTTCGGCGGCCCCTTGCGCAGAATGGCGCCGATATGCGCGCCCTTGATCACGGGAAGTTCCTCAATGCGGCGGCCGACCACCTTCGAACTGTCGCGGTCGCCATGCACGATCAGTTCCAGCGCCTCGGCCGCGCCGCGGCGCAGGCTATGCACTCGCGCCACGTCGCCGTGGCGCACGAAGGTCAGCAGCGAGCCGATCGAGACCTGCGCCGGCGAGAGACCGATGTCGATCGGCCCGCCCTGCACCATGTCGGCGTAGGCGCGGCGGTTGATCAGCGCCAGCACACGCTTGCAGCCCAGCCGCTTGGCCAGCGAGGCCGCCATGATGTTGTCTTCGTCGTCGTTGGTCAGAGCGAGGAACATGTCCATCTCGTCGATGTTTTCCTGCGCCAGCACGTTCTCGTCGGTCGCCTCGCCGCACAGCACCAGGGCATCCTCGAAGCGCGTGGCAATGGTCTCGGCACGACGTGCGTCGCATTCGATGACCTTGACCTCGTGATGCTTCTCCAGCGCGCCGGCGATGCGGGCGCCGATGTTGCCGCCGCCGGCGATCATGATCCGCTTGACCGGCTGCTGCATGCGCCGCAACTCGCGCAGCACCGGACGGATATGTTCGGTGGCGGCGAGCAGAAAAACCTCGTCGCCGGCTTCGATCACCGTCCTGCCGGTGGGGTCGACAGGCTGATGCTCGCGGAAAATCGCCACGATGCGGGCATCGACTTGCGCTGGCAGGTGATCGCGCATCGACTGGATCTGCTTGCCGACCAGCAAGCCGCCTTCGTAGGCGCGCACGCAAACCAGGGTCGCCCTGCCGTCGGCGAATTCCAGCACCTGCAGCGCTTCGGGAAATGCCACCAGGCGGGCAATGTAATCGGTGATCTCCTGTTCCGGACAAATCGCGTGGCTGACGGCAAACATGTCGTCGGCCAGCAGCGCTTCGTCGGCAAGGAAATCCGCACCGCGCAGGCGTGCGATGCGCGTCGGCACGCTGAACATGTGGCGGGCGATCTTGCAGGCGACCAGGTTGGTCTGGTCCGACTGCGTCACCGCCACCAGCATTTCGGCATCCTCGATGCCGGCGTTGCGCAGCACCGAGGGCAGGGCCGCGTTGCCGGTCACCGTGCGCACATCGAGGCGATCGGCCAGTTGCGCGAGACTGGAACTGTTCTGGTCGACGATGGTGACGTCGTTGGTTTCCGAGGCCAGCGCCTCGGCGACGGAGGCGCCGACCTGGCCGGCGCCGAGGATGACGATTCTCATCAGCGCAGCCCCAGATCCTTGAGTTTGCGATACAAATGCGTGCGCTCCAGCCCGGTCTTTTCCGCCAGACGCGTCATGTTGCCGCCGTCCTTGGCCAGGTGGTAGGCGAAGTACATGCGCTCGAAGGCTTCGCGCGCCTCGCGCAAGGGCAGGTCGATCACGTCCGGCGCCAGGCCCGTCGGCGCCAGCGCCGGTTCTCCGGCCGGCGCCAGCAGCTGCAGCACCTCGTCTTCGCCGATTTCCTCGCCCAGGCTGGCCAGCGCCAGCGACTTCACCGCGCCCTTGAGCTCGGCATAGCCGCCGCCCCAGGCATGCTGGCGCAGGGCGTTGAGCGCGGCGCTGGAAAACCGCCGCAGCGGGACCTCGTCGCTTTCCATCAGCTGTGTCAGCAGATGCGCGGCGATGTCCGGCACTTCGTCCTTGAGTTCGGCCAGGCTGGGCACGCCGAGCCCGGTTTCGAACAGGCGCGCCAGCGCCGCCTCTTCCCAGCCCAAGGCGACCAGCTCGGCGCTGCTGTGCGTGGTCGCCGCCACCAGGCGCAGGCTGTAGCGGTCGAGGCGTTCGGCGGCGAACAGCAGGTTCTTCTGCTGCAGCCGCGTCAGGCGGGCCAGCTCCTCGCACCAGAGCACGCCGCCGGCGACGCGCTGCAGCACTTCGACGCTCAGGGGATTCGAATCGTGGGCCAGATCGACCCACGGCTTGCCGGCGACCTGCGCCGTGCGCGCCACCAGTTCGACGATGCCGCCGGGCGCGGCGCGCAGCACCAGCAGCGGGCTCTTGGCCAGCACCTGGTCCAGCCGCCGCTTGAGGTCGCGCAGCGGGCCGGGGCGCGCGAAGGCGCCCAGCGACAGGCCGCCGCCGACGTGACGCGCGCTGCGCTCGAGCGCCTTCTTCACCGCCGCCAGCAGCTTCTGCATGCCGATCGGCTTTTCCAGGAAATCCAGGGCGCCGATCCGCGTCGCCTCCACTGCCGTGTCGATCGTGGCATGGCCCGACATCATCACCACCGGCATGTTGAGCTGGCCGTTGCCCGCCCATTCCTTGAGCAGCGTGATGCCATCGGTATCGGGCATCCAGATGTCGAGCAGCACCATGTCGGGCCGCCCCGCCTCGCGCGCCGAACGTGCCGCCGCGGCGTTTTCCGCGAGCTGAACGTCGTGACCCTCGTCGCGCAAAATTTCCGAGAGCAGCTCGCGTATCCCGATTTCGTCGTCGACCACCAGTATCTTCGGCATTTCCCTAAACTCCCTTTGCCGCATCCGGCGTTGCCAGCGGCAGCCAGATGCTGACCTCACCGCCATGATTGTTCGCCAGGCGAATCTCGCCGCCGTGGTCATCCACTATTTTCTTCACGATCGCCAGCCCCAGCCCGGTGCCCCTCGACTTGGTGGTGACATAGGGCTCGAAGGCGCGGGAAAGAATCTGCGCCGGAAATCCCGGGCCGTTGTCGGCCACCGTGAGCCGCGCGCGCGATCCTTCCTGCGTCGCGGCGATCGTGATGCGCGCGTCCGCCGTCTCGGCAAGCGCATCCTGCGCGTTGGTCAGCACGTTGTGCAGCACCTGACGCAACTGGTTGGCGTCGGCCAGCACCGGCGGCAGGGGCGCAGAAGTCGGCGCTGGCGCCGCGGCGATGACGGCCTGCGAATTCTCATAGAGGCCGAGGACTTCGCCGAGCAGGGCCTGCAGATCGACGGCGGCCAGTTCCGGCAGCGGCGTGCGCGCGTAGTCGCGGAAGTCGTTGACCATGTTCTTCATCGCCTCGACCTGATTGACGATGGTCTGCGTCGCACGATCGAGCAACTCCCGCGAGGCGCCCGTCAGCTGGTCGGCCAGCTTGAGTTGCAGCCGCTCGGCGGAAAGCTGGATCGGCGTCAGCGGATTCTTGATTTCGTGCGCAAGGCGCTGCGCCACTTCGCCCCAGGCCGCGGAGCGCTGCGCGGCAATCAGCCGCGTGATGTCGTCGAACACCACCACATAGCCGCCGCCGCCCGCTGCCGGCAGTGCCGTGCCGCGCACCAGCAAGGCCTGCGGCATGCCGTCCGGGCGCGCGATTTCGAGCTGTTCCTGCCATTCGTCGCCGCGTTGCGCGAAACCGCCGAGAATCGCCCCGGCCAGCGCTTCGTGGCGCGGCCAGTCCTGCAGGCGCGTCTGTTCGAAGCCGGAGAGATCATCGCCGAGGATCGCCTGCGCGCCACGATTCGCCGCGCGCAGGCGAAAGCGCAGGTCGAAGGCCAGCACGCCGGCCGACAGGTTCGCCAGCACCGATTCCAGATAGGCCTGCGCCGCCTCCATCTCCTGCCGGTGATGCTCGGCCTGCACGCGCGCCTCGCTCAACTGGTGCGTCATGCTGTTGAAGGAGTGCGTCAGCACGCCCATTTCATCCGAGGCCTCGACCGTAGCGCGCGGCGTGTAGTCGCCGCTGGCCACGGCCTGCGTGCCTTCGGCCAGGATCAGCAGCGGCCGCGCCAGCCGTTCGGCGAGAAAGAAAGCCAGCGCGATCGCGGCGAACAGCGCGAGCAGCAGGGCCAGCGTCAGGGTCAGCGTGTAGATGCGCTTGAGGCCCGTGCGCCCGAGCTGCAGTTCCTGATAGTCGCGATGCGCCGCCTCGACGCTTCTGGCGCTGGCGGCAATCGATTCCGGCACCGCGAGCGTCAGTTGCAGGATGCGCGGATCGAGACTGAGGCCGCCGCCGGTCACCGGCGCCAGGGCGCGCACCATCAGGCCGCCGCCGTCGGCGTCGCCGATCGTCGCCAGGCCGCGCCCGCTGCGCGCTGCGCGCAATTGGGCGGGCGGCGGCACCGAAGGCATCAGGTCACCCAGCGCCCCCGAACTGCTGCCGAGCACCTGGCCGGAGAGCGTCAGCAGGGTCGCGGTCTGCGCCCCGGCCCGTTCGCGCAGGCGGTTGAGCCGGCTCGGGCCGACGAAGGCATCGTCGCCCAGGTCCAGCGCCGCGTCACGGGCTTTCGTCAGCAAATCGGCCTGCAGGCTTTCGAGCACGCTGCGCCCCAGATTGAGGCCGCCCTCCAGGGCGGTATCGACGCGCACGTCGAACCAGGAATCGATGCTCTTCACCGCGAACTGCATCGACACGCCATACACCAGCGCGCCGGGCAGCACCGCCATCAGCGAGAGCATCAGCAGCAGGCGGAACTTGAGGCGCGAGCCGAACACGCCGCGCCTGAAATCGCGGCGCAGGCGCCGCAACTGCAGGGCAACCAGCACCAGCAGTGCGACGGCGGCGACGCCGTTGATCGCCAGCAGCCAGGCATAGTGCTCGGCGAACAGCGCCGTATTGGCCGACGCCGACGCGAGCAGGAACAGCATGATCGCGCCGAGCGCCGCGAATACCGCCAGCGCGACTCTCATTGCGCCACCGCGGGAGCCGTGAATTGCCAGCGCAGAACATGTGCCTCCACGTGCAAGGCTTTGTCGGTCAGGGCGTCGACCTGGAAGGGCTTGGGCAACTGGCTGCGGTCGAGCGACAGGCGCACGGCCGCCTCGTAGGTTTCGCCGGGCTTGAGGACATCCTTGTCCACCACCGGCAGCGCCGCGATGCGACCGATCACGCGCAGGGCCTCGCCCAGGCTGCCGAAGTTCTGGTGCAGATTGCCGGTGGTGAGGCGGTACTGGCGCATCAGGCTGCTGTAGGCAAGCTTGTAGGTCAGGCTGCGCGTGGCGATATGCTCGCTGACCCAGTACTTGCGGGGGCGCTCGAGCACGAACTCGAGATTGAAGTAGAGCGGGACGCCGCGCGCCACGGCGTCTTCGAGCCGGTTGCCGAGCTCGATCGCGAACTCGGCGGAAAGCGCATGGCCGTCCTCGTTCGGGCTCAGCGCCGCGCCCTTCGGCACGATGCTGCCGGCCTGCGCCGCGCCTGCCGTCAGCAACAGCAGCGCCAGCAGCAGTGCCGGCAACCCGGCCTTAACTTTCATGCAGCAGAACGTAGCGCCCCAGATGATGAAACACGCGAAAGAAGAATTAAAGGCCCGCCCCTCCCATCCTCCAATCGCAAACGTCGCATGCGACCTTCCCCTCACGGGGAGGCTTCTGGTCAGCTCGCTTCGCTCGACCATCACCAGTCGCTCCGAACAAGTTGTCTCACGCTAATCCTTTTGCAGCAGCGCGTAATAAAAGCCGTCATGTTCGGCATCGGGCAAATGTTGCAGTTGTGCATCGCGGGTTGTTGCACGGGTCGTCGTACATTGCGCCGGCAGGCGACGCGCATCGGCGTGGCGGCCGATGAAGGCTTCTACCTGACGGGCATTCTCCTCCCCGAAAACCGAGCAGGTGGCATAAAGCATTTTGCCACCGGGGGCGAGAGTTCGCCACAGGGCGTCGACAATTGTCCTTTGCGTTGCGGCGAAGCCGGCGATATCCGACTCGCGCCGCAGCCACTTCGCATCGGGGTGACGGCGCACCACGCCGGAAGCCGAACAGGGCACGTCGGCCAGGATGCGGTCGTAGGAGCGGCCGTCCCACCAGTCATCGACGGCGCGCGCATCGCCGACCTTGACTGTCGCCGCGAGCCCCAGCCGTCCGAGGTTGCCGCTGATGCGGACCGCGCGCAAGGGGTCGGCATCGAGCGCGGCCAGATCGAGTTGCGCCGCTTCCAGAAGATGCGCCGCCTTGCCGCCGGGCGCCGCGCAGGCATCCAGCACGCGCATGCCGTCATGTACGTCGAGCAGGCCCGCCGCGGCCTGCGCGCCCCAGTCCTGCACCGAGCACAGGCCGGCGCCGAAGCCCGGGATGCGCTCCACCGGCAGCGGCTTGTCGAGCAGGATCGCGGTGTCGTCGAGGGCGCGCGCCGCGATACCGGCGGCCGCGAGTTGCGTCAGATAGTCGACGCTGGCGACACGGCGGCGATTGACGCGCAAACACATCGGCGGGCGACTGTTGCCGGCGGCGAGGATGCTTTCCCAGTGCGCCGGATGGTCCTGCCGCAGGCGCGCGATCCACCACGCCGGATGCTGCCAGTGCGCCACCGGATCGGCATCCGCCTGGGCCAGCAGCTCTTCACGCCGGCGCAGGAAGTTGCGCAGCACGCCATTGACCAAACCCTTGAACTGGCCGCGGGCGAGGCGCGCCGCCGCCGTCACCGCCTGATCGACGATGGTATGCGCCTCCTCCGGCCGCGCTTCGAGGCGCGCCAGCGCCACCAGCAATAGGCCGCGCGCCGCCGCGTCCTGGAGCGGCCGCCCGGTCAGTTGGCCGAGCAGGAAGTCGCCGCGCCCATAGGCGCGCAGGGTAGCGTAGGCCAGATCCATGGTCGCGGCGCGCAGCGGTCCGGGGAGGTCGGCGCGCGCCAGCGCAACATCGAAATTGCGCCCGGCGAGCACAGCGGCAATCAGGCCGGCCGCCGCGTGCAAGGCCTCGGCCAGGGGAGGGAGCTTCTGCATCGGGCAAGAATACCAGCCGGATCGGTGCCCGATCGATCGCTGCACGAACAATCGCGTCCGCTACACTTCGTCCGTCCGCCTCCCGTACCTGCGTTCATGACCCCCGTCACCGAGATTCCCCACAGCCTGTGGGAAGACATCCAGGCGCTGCTCGTCGCGCCGCTCTTCGTCGCTTTCGCGGTGCTGCTGTTCCGCCAGGCCGGGCTGCTCACGGGCGGCACCGTCGGCCTCGCCTTCCTGATCCACTATGCCGCCGGCTGGTCGATGGGTGTCGTGCTGTTCGCGGTAAACCTGCCCTTCTATGTATTCGCGGTGCGCGCCATGGGCTGGGAGTTCGCGATCAAGACCCTGGTCGCCGTGAGCCTGCTGGCGATCTATACCGAGGCGCTGCCGGCGCTGATATCGATCCGGAGCGTGAACGCGCTGTTTGCCGCCGTCATGGCCGGCTTCCTGATCGGCGTCGGCCTGCTGATCCTGATCCGGCACAAGGCCAGCCTGGGCGGGCTCGGCGTGCTGGCGATCTATCTGCAGAAGCGCAGGGGCTGGCCGGCCGGGAAGGTGCAGATGGCCGCCGACTGCGTCATCGTCGGCGCCGCGCTGCTGGTGCGCGATCCGCTCAGCGTCGGGCTGTCGATCGTCGGCGCCGTGGCGCTCAATCTGGTGATCGCCGTCAATCACAAGGAGGGGCGCTATGTGGGGGTATGAGGCCGTTTCGATTCCCCGGCAAACGCTGTCGATGCTGCTGTCCTGGGCGCTGCTGGCGCTGCCCGCCCTTGCCGGCGAATCCGCTCCCCCGCCGCAAAGCGACGATCCGGCGATTGCCGCGGCGCTGCGCTACCAGCACGGCGACGGCGCCGCCAGGAACCCCGGACGGGCCGCGGAAATGTTGTGTGCCGCCGCCCACGGCGGCAATGCCGATGCCGCCTACCGGCTCGGCTGGATGTATGCCCATGGCGACGGCATCGCACGCGACGCGGGCCACGCGGTGGCGCTGCTGCAGCACGCGGCTGCCCTGGGTCACCGCGCCGCGCTGCAAATGCTGGAAGGCATGCCGGGCCGCGAGGGACGCCTGCCGCTGTGCCTCACCCTCGCGCCGCCTCCCGTGATCGCGGCGGCCGGCGACGCGGACAGCGAACCGCCGGCGCAGGAGAAACCGGAAGCCATTCGAACGACGCGAACGGCGCCGGCGGCAAACCCGAGGCCGGCAAGCGCAGCCGCTTCGGCAGCGACAGCTCCGGCGCCGGCCGTGGCGTCGCCTGTCAGTGACCAGATCGCATTCGCCATCGCGCACTGGGCCGACGCGTGGTCGCGGCGGGATGTCGATCGCTACCTCGCTGCCTACGCCCCCGACTTCCAGCTGCGGCCCGGCGAGTCGCGGCAGCAGTGGGAACGCCAAAGGCGAGTCCGCATCACCCAAAAGACGTGGATCGAAATCAGGATTCGCGATCTGGCCATCGACGTCGAAGGCAGTCTGGCCAGGGCGCGCTTCGTGCAGAGCTACCGCTCAAGCACGGGCCACGAAAGCGCCATGAAGACCCTGACGCTGGTGAAGCCGGGAAAGCACTGGCTGATCCGGCAGGAACAGAGTGAAGCCTTGCGGCCGGCGACACGCGCTCGCTGACTCCCGGACAGGAGTCGACGTCGGCGCGACGGCGACCGGCGGCAGCTGTCTAAGCCGCGGGTTTGGCTTTCGCCTTCTTCGCCTTCTTCGCGTTGCGCTTCTTCGTCGGCGCGGACTGGTCGAACGCCGGCGCCGGCGCGGCCGACTTCGCCTCGATGGCTTCGCGCTGCTCCAGGGTGCGCTGCTGCTGCATGTGCGTGCCGATGGCTTGCGGCAGCATCGGCGGCTGCATGGGTTGTGCTGCGGCCGGGAAACATGCCGGCAAACCCGCGAAAAACGCGACGGCCGCCATCAGGTTTGCTTTCATCTCGACTCCTTCAGGGGATGCCTGACTGCCGGTCAATCCGGGCGCAAGGGCGTGCCATGCAGAAAGTCGGCGCTGGCGAGACGGCGGCCGCCGGACTTTTGCAGTTCGGTGAGGCGCAGCGCCGCTGCGCCGCAGGCCACCACGACGCCACCGCCATCGGCGGCCAGCACCTGGCCAGGGCGGCCCTGCGCCGCGACCACCTCGCCGCGCCAGACCTTGACCGGCTCGCCGGCCAGCGTCACCACCGCGCCGGGAAATGGATTGAAGGCGCGCAAGCGACGCGCCAGGGTTTCCGCGGGCTGGTTCCAGTCCAGCCTGGCCTCCGCCTTGTCGATCTTCGCCGCATAGGTCACGCCGGCTTCCGGCTGCACCACGGGCGCCAACTGATCGAAACGCGCCAGCGCCTCGACCACGAGCTTGCCGCCGAGCCCGGCGAGCCGGTCGTGCAGGCTGCCGGTGGTGTCCTGCGGCTCGATATCGATGGCAGCGGACAGCAGCATCGGGCCGGTGTCCAAGCCGGCTTCCATCTGCATGATGGTGATGCCGGTTTGCGCATCGCCCGCCTCGATCGCGCGGTGGATCGGCGCCGCGCCGCGCCAGCGCGGCAGGAGCGAGGCGTGGATGTTGATGCAGCCGCGCCGCGGCAGATCGAGCACGGCCTGCGGCAGGATCAGGCCATAGGCGGCCACCACCATGAGTTCGGCACCGCCTTCGGCGCAGGCGGCGCGGATCGGCTCATGCGTCGCCGGGTCCTTGAGACGCTCGGGCTGGAACACCGGAATGCCATGCGCCAGCGCCACTTTCTTGACGGCCGAAGCCTGCAAGCTCATGCCGCGTCCGGCCGGACGGTCGGGCTGGGTCAGCGCCAGCACGACCTGATGCCCGGCCGCCAGCAGCGCTTCGAGCGCCCGCGCGGCAAACTCGGGCGTCCCGGCGAAAACAATTTTCATTTAGCGTGAAACACCTTGTTCGGAGTCCCTTGTGATAAGCGCGCGCAGCGCGCCGTTTTGGTAACCCCCCCCCCCCCCCCCGCGAGGGGGAAAGGGGGCGGGTAATAATTGGCTTTTCGCGTGTTTCAACTTCCGCGGCTTGCGCTCGGTGCCATGAGCGTCAGAACGTCTCTCGCGCCTGCTTGACCAGCTTGCTCTTGATCCGCGTCTGCTTGAGGCGCGACAGGTATTCGACGAAGACCTTGCCTTCCAGATGGTCCATTTCGTGCTGGATGCATACCGCGAGCAGACCGTCGGCCTCCAGTTCGAAGGGTTTGCCGTCCAGACCCAGTGCGCGCACCCTGACATGGCTGGCGCGCTTCACCGTCTCGTAGATGCCGGGCACCGACAGGCAGCCTTCCTCGCCCTCGCATTCTCCGGATTTTTCCAGCAGTTCGGGATTGATGAAGGTCTGCAGTTGCGACCGGTCCTCCGAAATGTCGATCACGATCAGGCGCACATGCTGGTCCACCTGCGAAGCGGCCAGGCCGATGCCGGGTGCGGCATACATGGTTTCCGCCATGTCGGCGGCCAGTTGGCGGGTGCGGGCATCCACCTGGGCGACCGGTGCCGCCTTCTTGTGCAGCCGCGGATCGGGGTAACGCAAAATCGGCAATAGGGCCATGAAACCGCTCTTGAAAGAATTGATGCTGGGGGAATTGTCGGGCAGAATCGGACCGATACGCGGACGGTTCGCCGTCCACACAGACACTCGGCCAGGAGATCACGCCATGCGTCGCATTATATCTGCGCTGCTCATCACCATTTCAACCACTGCGGCATTCGCACAGGGGGCCAAGCCGCTGGAACTGGCTGACGGGGCGCCCGACCGGCACATCGTGACGTCCGGAGACACCCTGTGGGGAATCGCCGCCAAGTTCCTCAAGGATCCCTACCGCTGGGGCGAGCTTTGGAAGATGAACGCCGAAGAAATCAAGAATCCGCAGCGCATCTATCCGGGCCAGGTCATCGTGCTCGACAAGAGCGGTGCCGAGCCCCGGCTCAAGCTGGCGACGGTAAAGGAACCGCGGCGCGAGTACGTCGAACCGCTGCGCAAGGCCATCCCCTCCATTCCGCCGCAGTTCATCGAACCCTTCCTCTCCGAGCCGCAAGTACTCGACGAGAACGGGCTCGCTGCCGCGCCGCGCGTAGTCGCCCTGCAGGGCGATCGCGTGATCGCCGGCACCGGCGACACCATTTTTACGACCGAGGTCGCCACCCCGCACAAGACATGGCAGATCTTCCGTCCCGGCAAGCCGCTGCGCGACCCGGGCACCGAGGAAATTCTTGGCTACGAAGCGGTGTTTCTCGGTACCGCGCGCATGATTCAGGGTGGCTCGCCATCGAGTTTCCTGGTGATCAACTCGAAACAGGAGATCGCCCGGGATGACCGCCTGCTGGTCGCACCGCGCCAGGATGTGGTGAATTACATTCCACACACGCCGACCAAGATGATCAAAGGCAAGGTACTGGCCATGTACAGCGGCGTGAACTTCGGCGGCCCGCTGACGGTGGTCACGCTCAATCGCGGCAAGGCCGACGGGCTGGAAACGGGTCACGTGCTGGCCGCCGATCTGGCCGGCGCCGAAGTCAAGACCCGCTACCAGGGCGAAAGAACGGATTACAGGCTTCCCGATGTCCGCAACGGCCTGCTGTTCGTCTTTCGCGTGTTCGACCGGGTCTCCTATGGTTTGCTGATGAACTCGGTCCAGCCCGTGGTCGTCGGCGACACCGTGCGCACGCCCTGACGCCACCGTGAAGCCCTGAGTTCATGACGACGGACCGCCAAGAACTCGCGTCCTGGCTCCGTCTAACGCTGGTCCCCGGCATCGGCGGCGAAGCCCGGCGCGCGCTGCTCAAGGCATTCGGGCTGCCGCAGGCGATTTTCGAGGCCGGGCCGCGCGCCCTCTCCGCCGTCATCGACCCGGCGCCGGCCGAGCGCCTGCTGAGCCATGAATGCACCGCCGACATCGAAGCGGCGCTGGAATGGGCGGCCCAGGCCGGCAACCGGCTGCTGACGCTCGCCGACGCGGACTATCCGCAAAGCCTGCTGACGGCGGACGACCCGCCGGTGCTGCTGTATGCCAAGGGCGACCCGGCGATCCTCAATCGCCCGATGCTGGCCGTGGTCGGCAGCCGCAACGCCACCGCGCAGGGCGCGCGCGACGCCGAGGCCTTCGCCCAGGCGCTGGGCGATGCCGGGCTGACCATCGTCAGCGGTCTGGCGCTGGGCATCGACGCCGCAGCCCATCGCGGCGCGCTGGCAAGCGCGGCAGGCACGGTGGCGGTGATCGGCACCGGCGCCGACCGCCTCTACCCGGCGAAGAACGAGGCGCTGGCCCGCGCCATTGCGGAAAAAGGCGTCATCTTGAGCGAATTCCCGCTCGGCACCCCGGCGCTGGGATCGAATTTTCCGCGCCGCAATCGCGTCATCGCCGGCCTCGGCCTGGGTTGCCTGGTGGTCGAGGCGGCGCTGCGCAGCGGCTCGCTGATCACCGCCCGCCTGGCCGCGGAATCGGGGCGCGAAGTGTTTGCAATTCCGGGTTCGATCCACTCGCCGCTGTCGCGCGGCTGCCATCAACTGATCCGCCAGGGCGCAAAGCTGGTCGAATCGGCGCAGGACATCCTCGAGGAATTGCGCTGGAAAGCCTCTCCTGCCGCCGGCGCCATCCATGAAAAGATCTCCGTGGCGCGCAATGGCGCTGAAGAGCAAGTGCTCGCTGCCCTCGGCGACACGCCCTGCGCGATCGACACGCTTTCTGCGCGCAGCGGCTTGACGCCCGCCGACCTTCTTGCCATGCTCCTGCCCATGGAACTCGCCGGCCGCGTGGCCCAACTCCCCGGCGGCCTCTACCAAAGACTGCATTGACCATCATGATCGACATTCTTGTTTACCTGTTCGAGAACTACCTGCCCGACGCCTGCCCGGAGCCTGCGGTGCTGGCCAAGAAGCTCTCGGCGGCGGGATTCGGCAGCGACGACATCACCGCGGCGCTGTCCTGGCTCGATGGTCTCGCTGGCGAGGAGGCCGGGCGTTGCCGCAGCCCGGCGCTCGCGGGCTCCATAAGAATCTACGACGAGGAAGAACAGGAAAGGCTGCCGGCCGCCTGCCGCGGCTTCATCACCTTTCTGGAACAACACGACGCCGTCGATGCCCCGCTGCGCGAAGCCATCATCGGCCGCGCTCTGGCCCTGCCGGACGCCGAAGTCAGCCTCGACCGGCTCAAGGTGATCGTACTCGCCGTGATCTGGCGCTACCGCCATGAAGTCGATGCCCTGATCCTCGAAGAACTCCTCGCCGAGGACGACGAGGACGAGGATTTCGGCGCGGGCGACGATGTCGCGCGCATCCTGCTGAATTAAGTCCCCGCTTGCGTATTTGAGAGAGGCGCGCTTATGATGCGCCGCTGCCGCCGGACTACTGTGTCCAGATTGTTCCATTTCGAGCATAGCGAGCCTCCGTCACCCCCTTTCCCGGAAAGGGGACCGGGGGGATAGCCCACACTATGAAACAGCTTATCATCGCCGAGAAACCCTCCGTCGCCCAGGACATCGCCAAGGCGCTGGGCGGCTTCACCAAGACCGGAGACTATTTCGAGAGCGAGGACTACGTGTTGTCCTCCGCCATCGGCCACCTGCTGGAACTGACGGTGCCGGAGGAATACGACGTCAAGCGCGGCAAGTGGAGCTTCACGCATCTGCCGATGATTCCGCCGCATTTCGCTCTGAATCCCATCGAAAGAACCCAGGAACGCCTGCGCCTCTTGACGCGCCTGATCAAACGCAAGGATGTCACCGGCCTGGTGAATGCCTGCGACGCGGGCCGCGAGGGCGAGCTGATTTTCCGCTACGTGGCGCAGCACGCCCTCGGCGCCAAGCAGAAGCCGGTGCGCCGCCTCTGGCTGCAGTCGATGACCGCCGCGGCGATCCGCGACGGTTTCGCCCATTTGCGCACCGACCAGGAAATGCTGCCGCTGGCCGACGCCGCGCGCTGCCGGTCGGAGGCCGACTGGCTGATCGGCATCAACGGCACGCGCGCCATGACCGCCTTCAACTCGAAGGAAGGCGGCTTCTACAAGACACCGGTGGGCCGCGTGCAGACGCCGACGCTGGCCATCATGGTCGAACGCGAAAGCCGCATCCGTTCCTTCGTCTCACGCGATTACTGGGAAGTCGAAGGGGAATTCCAGTGCGTCGCCGGCACCTACCGCGGCCGCTGGTTCGATGAAAAGTTCAAGAAGGCCGAGGGCGAACAAGGCGAACACGCCCGCGCCGAGCGGCTGTGGGACAAGGCCAGGGCCGACGCCCTGCGCAAGAAATGCCTCGGCCAGCACGGCACGGTAGAAGAGGAAAGCAAGCCCAAGACCGAAGCCTGCCCGATGCTCTATGACCTCACCTCGCTGCAGCGGGAGGCCAACGGCCGCTTCGGCATCAGCGCCAAGAACACCTTGGGGCTGGCCCAGGCGCTCTACGAAAAGCACAAGGTGCTGACCTACCCCCGGACCGACAGCCGCCACCTGCCCGAAGACTACATCGGCACGGTCAAGGAGACACTGGCATCGATGGCCGGCACGCCCTACGCCACCTTTGCCGGCACCATCATCAAGAACGGCTGGGTGCATCCGAACAAGCGCATTTTCAACAATGCCAAGGTCTCGGACCACTTCGCCATCATCCCCACCGGTACCGCGCCGAAGAACCTTTCCGAGCCGGAACAGAAGATCTACGACCTGGTGACCAAGCGCTTCCTCGCCATCTTCTATCCGTCCGCCGAATACAACATCACCACGCGCATCACCCGCATCGAGAAGGAAGCCTTCAAGACCGAAGGCAAGGTGCTGGTGACGCCGGGCTGGCTCGCCGTGTACGGCAAGGAATCGCAGGAAACCCGCGAGGAAGCCGGCGAGAACCTGACCCTGCCGCCGCTGGAAAAGAACGAGCGCGTCTGGGCCAAGGATGTCGAGGTCAAGGCCAAGGCCACCCAGCCGCCGCCGCGCTTCACGGAAGCCACGCTGCTCACCGCCATGGAAGGCGCCGGCAAGCTGATCGAGGACGAGGAACTGCGCGAAGCCATGGCCGAGCGCGGCCTCGGCACGCCGGCCACGCGTGCCGCCACCATCGAAGGCCTGCTGGCCGAGGAATACCTGCATCGCAACGGCCGCGAACTGCAGCCGACGGCCAAGGCCTTCTCGCTGCTGTTCGCACTGGAGAACCTCGGCGTCGACGAAATCCGTTCGCCCGAGCTGACCGGCGAATGGGAATACAAGCTCAAGGAAATGGAACACGGGCGGCTGGCGCGCGACGAGTTCATGAACCATATCGTGGACAAGACCCGCGAGATGGTCGAGCGCATCAAGACCGGCGAACTGCCCGAAGCCGCCTTCTCGACCCTGAAGACGCCCTGCCCGCGCTGCGGCGGCGTGATCCAGGAGAACTACAAGAAGTTCCAGTGCAAGTCCTGCGACTACAGCCTGTGGAAGATCGTCGCCGGCCGGCAATGGGAGCCGGAGGAAATGGACGAGCTGCTGACCAAACGCGTCATCGGTCCGCTGCAGGGCTTCCGCAGCAAAATGGGACGCCCGTTTGCGGCGATGATCAAGCTCAAGGAAGACCACACGCCGGAGTTCGATTTCGGCCAGTCAGACGCCGACGCCGATGCCGAGGAAATCGATTTCTCGACCCAGGAGTCGCTCGGCGCCTGCCCCAAGTGCGGCGGCCGCGTCTTCGAGCACGGCATGGCCTATGTCTGCGAAAAGGCCGTGGGCGCCGCGAAGACCTGCGATTTCCGCTCCGGCAAGGTGATCCTGCAACAGGAAGTCGCGCGCGGCGACATGCAGAAGCTCCTGGCCACCGGCCGCACCGACCTGCTCAAGGGCTTCATCTCGAACAAGACGCGGCGCAAGTTCTCCGCCTATCTTGTGCGCGATGCGAAAACCGGCAAGGTGGGCTTCGAGTTCGAACCGAGGGCGCCGAAATCCGGGGCCAAGCCGGCCGCCAAGACCGAAGAGGCGAAACAGGCGAAAGCCGCAAGCGGCGCCAAGGCAAAAGTCGGCGCTGGCGATACGGCAAAAGAGGCGGTGGTCAAGAAGCCAGCAGTAAAGAAAGCGCCTGCGAAGAAGACCGTGGCCAAAAAGCCCGCAGCGAAGAAACCGGCAGCTGAAAAGCCGGCGAAAAAGAAGGCCGAATGACCGAAACGGCGTCTGTCACCCGCGCCGTTCTCGACTTCTGGTTCCTGCCGCCGGACCACCCCGCTCACGGCGCATTCCGTCCCGAGTGGTTCCGCAAGGATGAAAGCTTTGACGCCGCCATCCGCGAACGTTTCGGCGCGAATGTCGACGCCGCGCTGCGCAGCGCCCGCGACGACGGCACCGACGAAGCGCTGCTGGCGCGCATCCTGTTGCTAGACCAATTCACCCGCAACATATTCCGCGGCACGCCGCGCGCCTTTGCCGGCGACGCGCAAGCCCACAAACTGGCCGAAACCCTGGTCGCCGCCGGCCGCGACAAGAACCTCGCGCCCTGTCAGCGCTGGTTTGTCTACCTGCCCTTCGAGCACAAGGAGTCGCTGCTCGACCAGGAACGCTCGGTTGCGCTCTTCGCCGGCCTGCGCCGCGAAATGCAGAACGAAACCTTCGACAGCGCCTACGACTACGCCCTGCGGCATCGCGCCGTAATCGAACGCTTCGGCCGCTTTCCCCACCGCAACGTCATCCTCGGCCGTGAATCGACGCCCGGCGAAATCGAGTTCCTCAAGCAGCCCGGCTCGTCGTTCTGAAGCCGGCCAGTTCGGAAAGCTGCGCCACAAAACAACAAGGCCCCCATGCAACAACGGGGGCCTTGTTGGTTGTTATCGCCTGACGGCAATCTCAACGATGCCGCTGGCCGCTGTGATGGCTGGCCGGCTTGGCTGCGCCACTACCGCCCGAACGGGCCGGGCGTGGTGCGCCGCTGCGGTTGCCTGCACCGGTCCGCGCGCGGGCCTGGGCAGGATTCGGCGCGGACGGACGTCCGCCAGCGGGACGCGGCACCGAATGGGTATGCTGCGGCTCGAAGCCGGGCAGGACGGAGGTTTCGATCTCGCGCTTCAGGAGGCGCTCGATATCGCGCAACTGGATGCGCTCGTCGCCGCTCACCAGCGACAGGGCTTCGCCGCTGGCGCCGGCGCGGCCGGTGCGGCCGATGCGATGGATGTAGTCTTCCGGCACGTTGGGCAGTTCGAAATTCACCACGCGCGGCAGCGAATCGATGTCGAGACCGCGCGCGGCGATGTCGGTCGCCACCAGTGCCGCCAGCTTGCCGGACTTGAAGTCGGCCAGAGCGCGAGTGCGGGCGTTCTGCGACTTGTTGCCGTGCAGCGCCGCGGTGCGCACGCCGGCTTGTTCAAGCTTCCTCGCCAGCGCGTCGGAACCGTGCTTGGTGCGGCAGAAAACCAGCACCTGATGCCAGCCGTGGGCGGCGAAGAGGTGCAGCAGCAGGTCGCGCTTCTTGTCCTGGTCGACCTTGATCACCGTGTGCGTCACCAGTTCGGCCGGCGCATTGCGGCGGGCGACCTCGACCATGGCCGGATTCCTCAGCACGGTGTGGGCGAGTTCGCGCACTTCGGCGGCAAAGGTGGCGGAGAACATCAGGTTCTGCCTTTCCTTCGGCAGGCGCTCGATGATGCGGCGGATGTCGCGGATGAAGCCCATGTCGAACATGCGGTCGGCTTCGTCGAGCACGAGCGTCTGCACTTTCGACAGGTCGACGGTGCGCTGGCCGAGGTGGTCGAGCAGGCGGCCGGGGGTGGCGACCAGGATGTCGATGCCGCGGCGCATGGTCTGGATCTGCGGGTTGATGCCGACCCCGCCGAACACGGCGAGGCTGCGCAGGCCGGTGTGGGCACCATAGAGGCGGACGCTTTCGAGCACCTGCGCGGCGAGCTCGCGCGTCGGCACCAGCACCAGCACGCGCGGCGCGGTGTGGGTCACCTTTTGCAGCGTACTGCTGGTTTGGCCACTGAGCGGGTTGCTCAGGCGCTGCAGGATCGGCAGCACGAAGGCGGCGGTCTTGCCGGTGCCGGTCTGGGCCAGGGCTTCGAGATCGCGGCCGGCGAGAATATGGGGAATGGCCTGTTGCTGGACAGGGGTGGGCGTGGTGTAGCCCTGCTCGCCAATGGCGCGCAGGAGCTCGGCCGACAGGCCGAGTTCGGAAAACTGCATGTTGATTACCTCTGAAGCCGACCCCCGCACATGTGCAGGCCAATCTGGGCGGAAACTTCTATGGGGTGTAAACCTTCGAGGGACTGGATGTCGCCGTTAAGGCACGACCGGCAGACTGGGGCGCGGTCGCTAAGGAGGTGAAGCGGGGCGGACTGTAACACAGCCCGCCCGTGATGCCTTGGATTTCTTTCGCCGTGCCGTCAGCGCCAGCGCTGTGCGTCCCTTCGGGAACTCTTGTGTGCCTCAGATTTCGACCATGACGAAATCGGCCTTCGCCACGCCGCATTCGGGACAGACAAAACTCTCGGGAACATCTGCCCAGCGCGTGCCGGGAGCGAGACCGTGGTCGGCGTCACCGGCGGCTTCGTCGTAGATCCAGCCGCAAACAACACATTGCCACTGCTTCATTTTTTCTCTGATTGGGGTTCGGGGACGGCCATGGTAGAGGCTTCCGGCACGCCGATCCAATGAGATATTGCAATCCAGCCGATAGCGGCCGGCTATTGCACCCCGCTGCGAGGGATCAGTGCTTGAGGAAGGTCGGGCGCAGGCCTTGCCAGGAGAGGCGCGGCCACTCGAGAGCATCGAGCATGTTCTTGACCCGCAGGCCCAGTTCGGTATCGCCCTCGACGCTCAGGCTGCGGTTGAAGAACAGCGTGTCCGGATCTTCCTGCCGGCTGACCATCTGCAGGAAGGCCGAGAGGCACGCCGTGAAGTGCAGGTCGGGCTCGTTGGCGACGATGAAAATCGGCCGGAACGCCCCGGCGCTGTAGGTGAAGTCCACCACCACGCCGGTATCGAGTACGGTCACGCGAAAGCGCCGGCCTTCCAGTTCCTGCAAGGTATCCTCGGGCAGCACCCCGAGCTTGCGCGCAGCATTCAGCGCCAGCGCCAGATTCACCGAATGCGGCCACTGCGGCAGCCGCGCGCCGAGCCGTGCCACCAGCGGCGGCAGGGTGAAGGCGGGGATCGTCGGCAGGCCCAGGCTGTTTTTCATCGCAAATCCCTCAGGCGGCTTGATGCGCCGTACCGGCGCGGCCGAACCAGAAGCCATTGACCAGGCCGGCAGGCGCCCATTCTTCCTTGTCCTCGACCGGCTCTCCACGGCGCGCCCGGTCGAAAGCCTCAAGGATATCGAAAGTGTGCGCCGGTTGCGGGCTGACGCGCACGGCGTCGATGCCCCGTGCCAGCAACTCCGGCATCTGCGCCAAAAGGCTTTCAGTCTGCGCCGACATGGTCTGGATGCCGTTCAGGGTCAGGAAGTGCTGTCCTTCGCGGGTGTTCACCAGCATGCCTTCGGGATGGTCGAGGCACTTGAACTGGCAGTCGTCCTTGTTCAGGCCATAGTGGCGCGCCGTGAAACAGCGCGCCGAAAACGCCAGCGGCAGCTTGCCGAAGGCGAACACTTCGGTCTCCATGCCGGCCGGGCGCGTCGCGTGCAGGGATTCGACCACGCTGCCGGAAACCTCGAGCGGCGGCAGCCAGCGTTTGCAGCCCTGCGCGGCGAAGAAGGCCAGCGTGTGTTCGTTGTAGATGTTGAGGTGCGGTCCGGCGACAAAGGGGAGATTCTGGTCCTGGGCCATCTTCACGGCCCCGAGATCATTCGCCTCGACCAGGCCGCCAGCGTCGGCCATCAGGCGGCGCATGGCCTTGAGGTCGCTCTCGGATTCGAGCAGGGCCTGTGCCGTGAGCACGACTTCCTTGCCGGCCTCGCGCAAGTCCTTCGCCAGGCCGATCCAGTCCGCCGTGCGCAATTGCTGACGGCGCGAACAGACGGCTTCGCCGATGTATATCCGGTCGACCGCCGGATGCTGCGCGGCCTGGGCGTAGAAGTCCATGACCTCGGCCTTCGGCCAGAAGAACAGCAACGGTCCGAGCGTGATCTGCATCAGCGCCACGGCCTGTTGTAGGCGCCCAGCGTGATCTGCGAGCCCTCGGAAACCTTGCCCAGTTCCGCCGCCCAGGCCGGCTTGACACTGAATGCGTCCGGTGCGGCGACCGCGGCATCAAGCGCCTGGCGCAGGTTGCGCGTGACTTGCGCGACATAGGTCGGGCTGCGCTGGCGGCCCTCGACCTTGATCGCGGAAACCCCGATGCGGATGATCTCCGGCAGCATTTCGAGCACGTTGAGGCTGGCCGGTTCTTCCATGGCGTAGTAGGTCTCGCCTTCGACTTCGAAACGGCCCTTGCAGATGGTCGGGTAGCCGGCGTTCTCGTCGTTGCCATAGCGGTCGATGAGGATGCCGTTGAGGCGCACGTCCATTTCGTCCGGCTTCTTTTCCCACTTCACGAACTTGGCAGGCGAGCAGGCGCCGACCGTGTTGGGCGATTCGCCCGTGGCGTAGGAGGACAGCCAGCAGCGGCCCTCGTTCATCACGCACAAGCTGCCGAAACCGAACACCTCGATTTCCACTTCGGTATGGCGGATCACGTTCTCGACCTGCGCCAGCGTAAGCACGCGCGGCAGCACGGCGCGCTGGATGCCGAACTTCTCGCGGCAGAAATTGATGGCTTCGTAACTGGTGGCCGAGGCCTGCACCGAAAGGTGGCGGCGCATGTCCGGATGCGTCTTGGTCGCATAGTCGAGCACCGCCGGATCGGCGATGATCACCGCGTCGATGCCGAGTTCGGCGGCCTTGTCCACCGATCGCGTCCAGTCGGCGAAGCGTCCGGCCTGGGCATAGGTATTGATCGCGGCCAGCACCTTGCGGCCGCGCTGGTGGGCGTAGCGGATGCCTTCGGCGAGGCTCTTCTCGTCGAAGTTCAGCCCGGCGAAGTTGCGCGCGTTGGTGTCGTTGCGAAAGCCGAGATAGACGTCGTCGGCGCCGTTATCGACGGCCGCCTTGAGCGCCGCCAGACTGCCCGCCGGACACACCAGTTGAGGTTTTGCCACTGCGTACCGCCCCCATCAAAACAGACGGGCAGTGTAGTGGAGCCACCGGCAGAATCAGTTGACCCGCGTCAATTCAATGCCGGTTCCAGCGGCATCAGACCAAATCGGCGGCCAGCGATGCGCGCACAGCGTCCGGCAGCGGTCCCGTGGAGACCGTGTATTCCGCATGATCGACCCCCACGGCAATCGCGGCACCGCCCTTGGCCGCCGCCACCATGCCGGCGGACAGCTCGAAGCGCAGGAAATGCACGGCCGAGGTCTTTTCCGCGTTTTCGCGCTCGAGGTCTTCGTCGGCGATCGCGAACACCGGATCGAAGCCGGCGACGCGAACCCAGACGCGGTCCTCGACTCCCTTGAGCAGGGCCAGCATGCGTTTGCGCTCGGCCTCGTCGGCGTACTCGATCTGCATCGTGACCTTGAAGTTGCTGCCGGTCGGCACCAACGGCACGTAGGATTCGAGTTCGTGGCGGATGCCGTCTTCCTCGAAAATCTTTTCCACGCGCAGCATTTCCTGGATCTGGTAGCGGATCAGCAGTTCGTTCTCGAAAATCAGCAGGATGTGCTCGCCCAGTTTGACGCGGCGCAGCTTCTTCTGTGCCATGACTTCCTCGCGCATGGCAGTGCGTGCCTTGGCATAGGCTTCGAGGGTCATCAGGGAGTCGCGGGTGATCGTCATTGCGGTGTCCATTCAATCAAGTCCATAGGCGATGCGCAGCAGCGTGAGCGGATGTTGTTTCTCTTTCCGGCCTGCGGCGCCGGCCTCGTTCATCCCCTGCAGGATGTGCCGCCCGGCGATGGCGCAGTCGGAACTGACGTAGTCCGGTTCGTCCTTGGCCATGGCGCGGAACACCGGCTTGCCGATCTTCATCGACAGTTCGTAGTACTCCTCCTTGACGCCCCATGTGCCGTCGTGGCCGGAGCAGCGCTCGACGGTGTTGACCGTGGCGCCGGTCATCTTGAGCATTTCCTCGGTCTTCCTGCCGACGTTCTGCACGCGCGAATGACAGGGGATGTGATACGAGACCTTGCCCAGCGGTACCTTGAAGTCGGTCTTGAGCAGGCCGTCCTTGTTGCGCAGGACGAAGTACTCGAAGGGGTCGTACATGGCCAGCGAAACTTCCTTGCAACGCGCGTCGTCCGGGAACAGCAGGGGAATCTCGCTCTTGAACATCAGAGTGCACGACGGCACCGGCGTCACGATGGCGTAGCCGGCCTGCGCCAGCTCATGCATCAGCGGGATGTTGCGCTCCTTGTATTTCTCCACCAGATCCAGATTGCCGAGTTCCAGCTTGGGCATGCCGCAGCAGGTTTCGCCCTGCACCACGACATAGGGAATCTCGTTGTGGTCGAGCAGCTTCAGCAGATCGTGGCCGAGGCCCGGTTCGTTGTAATTCACGTAGCAGGTCGAAAACACCGCCACCTTGCCGGGGCTCTTCGCACCGTCCCTGACCGGATAGTTGTGGCTCGGCGTCGCCGTGGCGCGGAAATTGGCGCTGTCGTAGTCGGGCAGCTCGCGGGCCGGATGGACCCCCAGCAGCTTTTGCATCACCGCACGCGCCGGGCCGTTCTTCGTGGCGGCATTGACGGCATGCACCACCACGGGAATCGAGGACAGGGTGCCGACCAGTTCCGTCGAGGTCAACAGCTTGTCGCGGAATTTCATTTTCCCGGTCTTGTACTGGATCGCCTTGGCGCGCAGCATGGTGTGCGGGAAATCGAGGTTCCACTCGTGCGGCGGCACGTAGGGACACTTCGTCATGTAGCAGACGTCGCACAGATAGCACTGGTCGACGACCTTCCAGAATTTTTCCTTCGGCACGCCGGCGGTTTCCGCGTCACCCGCTTCGTCGATCAGGTCGAACAGCAGCGGGAAGGCATTGCACAGCGACACGCAGCGACGGCAGCCGTGGCAGATGTCGAAGATCCGCTCGAGTTCCTTCTCGCAGGAGGTCTCGTCGTAAAACTCGGGGTTCTTCCAGTCGATCGGGTGCCGGGTCGGAGCCTGGAGATTGCCTTCGCGCATGATGGTTTCCTTGCCGTGAAGAGTCGACGCCGGCAACACGGCGATGCCGGAGCATCGCCATGGCGCCGGGCACTATCAGCCGTTCAGGCTGTCCAGCGTCCTCTGGAACTTGTTGGCGTGCGAACGCTCGGCCTTGGCCAGCGTCTCGAACCAGTCGGCGATTTCGTCGAAGCCTTCGTCGCGCGCGGTCTTGGCCATGCCCGGGTACATGTCGGTGTACTCGTGCGTCTCGCCGGCGATGGATGTCTTCAGGTTGGCGGCGGTGTCGCCGAAGGGCAGGCCGGTGGCCGGATCGCCGCAGGCCTCGAGATACTCGAGGTGGCCGTGGGCGTGGCCGGTCTCGCCTTCAGCGGTGGAGCGGAATACGGCGGAAACGTCGTTGAAGCCTTCGATGTCGGCCTTGTTCGCGAAATACAGATAGCGGCGGTTGGCCTGGGATTCGCCGGCAAATGCGGCCTTCAGGTTGTCTTCTGTTTTGGATCCCTTGAGTTGCATGGTGATTCTCCTCTGGGTGGGTTGGAGGCGCCGGGGCGGAGCCCGACCCCAAGTCACTGGGCGTCAATGCCCGTCGACCTTCGCAAACTTTAGCCGAGAGACCCGCCAAACTCTAATTGTATTTTTCGACCGGAACGATAGCAGACGGCTATCAAGCAGCTGCCCGGGTGCCGGGCAGATGGCAATCGAGCAGCGCCTGGCGCATCACGTCGATGGCCTTGTGGCGCGGGAAGCTGGAACGCCAGACGAGGCCGACGCGACGCATCGGACTCGGCTCGACGAAACGTTTGACCCGCAGCAAAGGATCGTCGGCGGGGATGCCGTCGACGCTGCTGGCCGGCATCACGGTCACGCCGACGCCGGAGGAGACCATGTGACGGATGGTTTCCAGCGAGCTGCCTTCCAGCACCTGCGGCGATTCACCCTGACTGGCGCGGGTGCACAGGTCGAGCACCTGGTCGCGAAAACAGTTGCCGGCGCCCAGCATCAGCAGCGGTTCGTCGAGCAGTTGTTCGGGGCGCAGCGACTTCAGTTTGGCCCAGGGATGGGCTACCGGCACCAGCGTGCGGAAGGCCTCGTCATAGACCGGCTGCGCAACGATGCCGGGCTCGTCGATCGGCAGGGCAAGGACCAGTACGTCGAGCTCGCAGGCCTTGAGCCGCTCGAGCAGATTTTCGGTGTAGCCCTCGGCGATGAACAGCGGCATCTGCGGCGCGCGTTGCTTGATCCGCGGCACCAGCGCCGGCAGCAGCCAGGGGCCGATGGTGTAGATCACGCCGAGGCGCAGCGGACCCGACAGCGGGTCCTTGCCGGCCGCCGCGATCTCGGCCACCCGCGCGGCTTCGGCCAGCGTACGTTCGGCCTGCGCCACCACCTGCGCGCCGATCGCGGTGGCGCGGACGTCGCCCGAACTGCGCTCGAACAGCGCGACGCCAAGCTCGTCCTCGAGCTTTTTCACCGCCACCGACAGGGTCGGCTGCGAGACATTGCATTTATCCGCCGCCCGGCCGAAATGGCGCTCCCGAGCCAGGGCGACTATGTAGCGGAGTTCGGTCAGGGTCATGGCGGATAAATGGAAGCGGTTGGTGATCGACGACGACGGACCGCCCGGCCGGGACGAGATCCGGAATCTGCGGCAACGGACGCGAGGCTATCACGGTCGTGCGGTCGGCGCCGGCGACAAGGCCGAAGCCGATCTTCCGAACCAGTTGCAGCGCCCGCGTGTTGCCGGCCTGAATCATACCGTGCAACTCGCGCTGGCCCGCGGCCGTGGCGATCTCGCCCAGGGCATGCAGCAGCCGTCCGCCGACGCCGTGGCGGCGGGCCCGGGGCAGCACCATCAGGGCGAACTCCGCCGCGCCATGCTCCGCGACATACTCGGCCTGGCCTGCCACCTCACCGTCGAAGCCGACTGCCAGGACGACGACGCGGTCGCGCTGATCGACCGCGTCGAGACGCGCAAGCAACGCCAGGTTCGGTGCCTCGCCATGCGCGAAATGGCGCTCGTAGAGCCCGTCGCGGTCCATCGCGGCGAGAAAGCGGGCAACCCGTTCGCGATCGTTCGGGCCGCCGGCGCGCAACTGGAACTGCGCCGCGTCCGGCCAAAGCTGACGGGCGCTCATGACCGGTCTCCGGCGAGGAAGTCGACGCTGGCCTCGATCACCATGGGATCGGCGAGCACGCGACGGTGTCCCAGACCGCTGGTTTCGAGCAGGCGCCCTCGCGGCCAATTCCGTGCGTGACGATGGCCTTCGCCGAGCGGCACTTCGCGGTCCTGGCGGTCGTGGATCACCAGCACCGGCTGCTCCCCGCTGGCCTGCTCGGCCTCGAACCCGCTCCAGTCGAGGCCGAAGCGATACTCGATGCGGCGCTGCATCGCCGCGCGCAGGGCCTCGGGCCATTGCAGGGCAGCCGCGATGCGCCGCGAGGAATCGGCCAGGCTGGCCGGCGGCGCGATCAGCACCGCGCGCTTCACCGCCGGACGCTGCGCCAAGGCCATCGCCGCGACGGCGCCGCCCAGCGAATGGCCGACGATGGCATGCACCGGCCCGAGGTGATCGAGCACTGCATTCAGCCCCTGCAGCACATGCGGCAGCGAAGACTCGGGCCCGCCGGTCATGCCGTGCCCCGGCGCATCGTAGGCCACGACGGAAAAGCCGCGCGCCAGGAGAGGCTCGATGAAGCCGCGCAGTTGCGTTCCGCGCCCGCCCCAGCCATGCACCAGGACCACCGCCGGGTCCGCCGCGCGACCCCAGCGCCAGGCGATCAGACGACCCGGAATCAGCGGCACCTGCATCAGGCTGGCTTCTTCCAGCACTGCCAGCTCCTCATCGGAAAAGGGCTGCCGCGGCGGCGTCAGCATCAGGCGCATCGCGCGCTCGATGGCGTGTCGCGGCGCGACCTGCGAGAGGACGCGAAAGATTGTGCGCTGCCAGAACAACCCGGCCGAAAACTTAACAGTACGAACGATCGTGCGATTAATGGGCAAAAAAAAAGCAGGCTTGAGATTCAGTTCCATGATCACTCCTTTGCATGAATGACTGCGTGGTCGCGAACCAGTCGATCGAATGCGGCAAGCGCCCGGCGGTCCGCGTCCGGGTCGTCGAAGAGGCGACGTCTCTGCTGTGTCGCCTGATAGATGCCGTTCAATTCAAAGACAAACTGCTCGATGTCGGTATCGGCACGCAATTCGCCCGTCTCCACCGCCTTGGCCACGGTTGCGGCGAGGGTGCGATTCAGTGCCAGCAGGGCGTTCCTGACCTCGTCGCGCAGGGGGCCAGGCTGGTCGTCGAACTCGGCGGCGGCAGCGTTGATCACGCAGCCTCCCGGCAAATTGCAGGTTTTGGTCCAGTCCAGCCAATTGACCACGATGGCGCGCAACCGGCCCAAGCCACGGGGCAGGCGTAAAGCCGGGCGCACGACGACTTCGGCGAAGCGCTGCTGCGACTCGCGCAGGACGGCGAGCTGCAATTCTTCCTTCGAGCCGAAATGCGCGAACAAGCCGCTCTTCGACATGTGCGTACGGTCTGCCAGCACGCCGATGCTCAGGCCGCCGACGCCAATGCAGCTCGCCAGCGAAAACGCCTCGTCGAGAATGGTCTGCCTGGTTTGTTCGCCTTTGCCCATGGAACACTTTATAGAACGATCGTTCGTTTGTGTCAACCCCTTGCGCCAAAAAATCTGTCGCGCTCGGCCTGCGGGCGGACAAAGCCTTGCCGGCCCGCCCTGCCGTCCGTTCAAGGCAGATAATGGCAAGCATGTCCCCTGCCCTGCCACCCCTGATCACGGCGCTGCTCGATCCACGCGCCTATCCGCACGCGGCCGACCGCGTCGAGCTGATCGAGACGCATGCGTCCTGGCTGCTGCTGGCCGGCGAATTCGCCTACAAGGTCAAGAAGCCGATTACGCTGCCCTTCCTCGATTACGGCACGCTGGACAAGCGCGAGGCCTGCTGCCGTGCCGAACTGGTCCTCAACCGCCGCTTCGCGCCGGATCTGTACCTCGACGTGGTGCCGATCGGCGGCACGCCCGGGCAGCCCCGTTTCGGCCTGCCGGCGATCGAGTGGGCCGTGCGCATGCGCCGCTTCGACGAGTACGGCCGCCTCGACCGGGTCGCCGCGCGCGGCGACTTGCGGCCCGCCCATCTCTCCCAGCTTGCGTCCACGCTCTGCGCCTTCGAGAAGACGGCAGCCGTAGCCGCGCCGGACACGCGCTACGGTGCGCCGGAACAGGTGCTGGCCGCGGCGCAGGAAAATTTCGTCGAGCTGCGCCAATTGCTGCCGCCCGGCGAGCAGCCGCAGGTCGAGCAACTGGCGCGCTGGACAGACGCGGAGTTCGCCCGCCGCGCCGCCGATTTCGCCGCGCGCAAGACCGGCGGCTTCATCCGCGAGGGCCACGGCGACCTGCATCTGGGCAACCTGGTGCTGATCGACGGCCGGGTGACGCCCTTCGACTGCATCGAATTCAATGACGATTTCCGCTGGAACGATGCGGCCAGCGAAATCGCCTTCGTCTGGATCGACCTGCTCGACCATGGCCGGCCCGGGCTCGCCGCGTGGCTGCTGAACGCATGGCTGGAGGCCGGCGGTGATTTTCAGGCGCTGGCCGTGCTGCGCTTCTACGCCGTCTACCGCGCCGTGGTGCGCGCCAAGGTCGCCGCCCTGCGCGCCGGGCAGGAAGATGCGGCGCAAGCCCGGGCCGAAATCGAAGCGGCCCGCGACTATCTGCAGCTGGCGTGGCGGATCGCCGTGCCGTCGGCGTCGACTCTCGTGATCACCTGCGGTCTGTCCGGCTCGGGCAAGACCACCGCCAGCACGGCGCGCCTGCTGGATCCGGCAGGCGCCGCAGCCGGCAGCATCCTGCGCCTGCGCTCCGACGTCGAACGCAAGCGCCTGTTCGGTCTGGCGCCGCAGGACAGCAGCGGCTCGACGCTGGACGGCGGCATCTACACGGCGGAAGCGACGCGGCGCACCTACGCGCGGTTGCGCGCGCTGGCCCGCGATCTGCTAGCCGCCGGCTGGCCTGTCATCGTCGACGCGGCCTTTCTGCGGCGCGAGGAACGTGCGACTTTTCGCGCCCTGGCGGACGAGCTGGGTGTCGGCTTCGGCATCCTGCACACCGAAGCACCCGTCGACGAGTTGCGCCTGCGCATCGTCGCACGCAGCGGCGATGCCTCGGAAGCAACCGTCGGTGTACTCGACAGGCAGCTTGAGTCGTTCGAACCGCTGAGCGCGGCGGAGCAGGCAGTGGCCGTCGGTTCCTGAGACGGACCAATTGTCACGGCGACGATCAGGTCGTCGGGCCGCTATCTCAGCCTGCCGCAACTGAACGTCAAATTTTGATCCCTTCGGTTCCGCATTCCGGGCCTGACCCGGAATCCAGGAAGTTTCGGCGGCCCGGTCTGGATTCCGGCTTGTGCCGGAATGACAAGCTGACGTTCATTGCCAATCAGCATCTGGATTGCATGGCCGGCCTGCTGAAGTTTCCCGAGGATACGGCTCCAAGACATCTAAAGAGCCTGCGGCGACTCAGTAATCCCGGCAAGGCGCCGGCTAAGCAGCCTTGGCGTATCGCTCCTTCGCCGCCCGAGCCTCGGTGGCCTCTTCGGGGGTGTAGGCGCGACCGGACCAGAGCATGCGATAGGCGATCTCCTCGTTGCCGTTCTCGCATAGATCGAGGACACGCCGGAACAGCGGCTGGAAGGTCACGGAACGATGGCTCTGCTCATGTTCTTCGAGCGACTTCCAGAAGGTCACGATGAGCGCCTCGCGATCCTTCAGCGGCGAGGCGACGGCCTGGCCGACGGTGGATCCCTCATTGGAAATCTGTCCGGTGTTCAAGACCACGAAACCACCGATGAAGCCCGTGTCGGAATGGTATGTCTTGACGTTTTCGCACATTTCGGCGACGCGCATTTCCAGGTCATCGACCGTGAACTCCGGTCGCAGGACGACGCGGTTGACCGTCACGATTCCGTCGCCGTCAAATCCATTGATGAGTGCGGACATAAGTAACTCCTTGAGGTTATTTGCCTGGGCGAAAAGCCGCCGCTGCTTCAGGCATCACTGCCTGCCACGACGAGTCGAATACCGACTCACTGTTCGGCACCGGCAATGGTCGCTGGTCGGCTGACGAGCGCGGACGCGCGCAAGCCTGCCGGAGCGGAAAGCTTGCCGATCCGGTACGTTCTGCAAGGGCACAAAGTTCGTTCAGGGTGTTCATGATGGGTCTCTCTTGGATTGGGACAGAGTAAGGCTAGTAATCCTGACTAATTTCGTCAACTATTGCTTCGATACCACGGGACTATCGCTCATCAATCGGTATTCAATCTAGGGTCGAATACCCTTCCGCTGCCGGCCCCTTTGCCTGAAGGCCGCTGCGCGCGGGCGGTATTCGATGCCGTCGTCCAGCCGCAGGCGCCAGGTGTCGAGCGCGTGCCAGAACAGACGCGCCTCGCCGTCGGCCAGATGGCCGTCGCTGCGGATGACGTCGAATATCAGGCGCACCAGTTTCTGGCGCTCAGCGACGCTGCCGACCTCGGCGAACAGGGTTTCCAGAAGTGCCGGCGACAGCAGGTAATTGCCCCGGCCGTCGGGCAGTCCCGTTGCGTCGGCGCAGAAATCGTAGAGCACATCGAAGAAGTCCTCGCCCGTAACGCCCAGTTCGGCAAAGGCCCGGTGTTTCGCCAGGCCGTCCAGTTCGGCCGCTTCCATCCGGCCGTCGGCCAGCAGCGCCAGGACCACCAGGCGAGCCTTGGCGCGCGGGCTATCGGTCGGGTAGGCCCGCAAGGGGCGGCCCGGATAGTTGATCGGGGAGAAGCTTTCCCTGGCTTGTAGGGTCATCATGGTGTCTCCCTCCTCAGGCAGCCAGGCGCCGCGACAATTCGTCAGCGGGCGCAGCGGGAATCGGCTTGCGGGCAATCGAGCGCCGGGCTTTCGAAACGCGGCTCTGGGCGCAGGCGATCGCCAGTATTTCCGGCAGCCGCTCATGCCGCGCCACGCGCGCCACGGTCGCCGGATCGACAGTGCAAAATGCCTTGCAATCGTTGAGTGTAATCATGTGCCGTCTCCTTTGTGGGTTGATCCGCCGCAGCAGGTTTGCTGCGTATGGAGCACACTGTAGAGAAAGCCTTGCTTCTAATAAATGGATCATTATGGATAAAATGATCCCATTTATTGGAACAGTTGATGACCCCGGACGACCTCAATTTCCGTCACCTGCTGTACTTCTGGGCGGTTGCCAAGGAAGGCAGCATCACCCGTGCGGCGGAACGCCTGAATCTCTCGGTGCAGACCATCAGCACCCAGCTCGGCGTGCTGGAACAACAGCTGGGACAGGCCCTGTTCGCGCCGCAGGGCCGCTCGCTGGTGCTGACCGAGGCCGGCCGCGCCGCGCTCGACTATGCCGACCAGATATTCCTGCTCGGCGAGCGGCTGCGCCATGCCGTGGCCGACCACGCTTCGGGACGCCGGCGCTTTGCCGTGGGCCTCAGCGAGGCGGTACCCAAGCTGGTCGCCTACCGCCTGCTGCAGCCGGTGCTGCAGGCGCCGCTGTCGATGCGCCTGGAATGCATCGAAGGCAATGTCGAGCACCTGCTGGCGGAGTTGGCGCTGAACCGGCTCGACCTGGTGCTGACCGATCGCTCCGCGCCGACCGACGCCCATCTCAAGCTGCAGTCGCGACTGCTCGGCACGGTCGGCATCGACCTGTATGCCGCCGATGGCCTGCATGCGCGCCATGCCGCCGACTTTCCGCGACTATTGAACGGGGCCCCGGTGCTGCTGCCGGTGCGCAGCAATCCGCTGCGCGGCGCCATCGACGCCTGGTTCGCGCGGCACAACCTGAAGCCCGAGGTCGTCGGCGAGTTCTCCGACAGCGCCCTGCTGAAGACTTTCGGCCGCGCTGGCCTCGGCCTGTTTCCGGCGCCCTCCGGGATGCATGCCGACATCCTGGCGCAGTTCGGCGCCCGCCCGCTCGGCACGCTGGCCGACGTGCGCGAGCACTGGTATGCCATTGTCACCCAGCGGCGGATCCAGCACCCGGCCGTCGCGGCGATCCAGGCCAGCGGCATAGCCTCGCTGCTGGAATGAAAACGGACATCACGGCAACGCAAGATCGAGCAGCCGGCTCAGTTCGACGCCGAGCACGATGATCCAGACGAAGATGGTGATGCCGACGCCGGCGGCGGCGATGTCCTTGATGACCTTGATCTTTTCGTTGTGGCGCGTCTCGACGAAGTCGCACAGCGCCTCGATCGCGCTGTTGAAGATTTCGGCGACCAGCACGAAGGCGGTGACGACGAGGATCAGCAGGAAATCGACCCAGGCGCGCGCGCCGAAGGCAACCGCCAGCACCACCACCGAAGCGATCAGCTTGTAGGTAACCGACCAGTCGTAGAGCACGGCGTAGCGCAGCCCGGAAAAGACGGTCCGGATCTTGCGCAGCGGATGGTAGCCGGCGTCGCCGGTGCCGAGAAACTTGTGTCTCATCGTGTTGTCCCCCGCCATGCCGGCAGACGACGCAGCAGCAGGACCCAAAGGGTTGCCAACAGGGCGCCGGCGATGACATCGCTCGGAAAGTGGACTTGCAGGTAGAGCCGTGAGGCGAAGACCGCCGTCACGGCGGAGAAAAGGACGGCGATCTCGATGCGGCCCGGGGCCGCTCCCGGCCGCAGCAGCCAGGCCAGGGCGAAGGCGGTGACCTGCGCCGCATGGGCGCTGGGAAAACTCCAGTCCTCGGGCATGGCGATCAGCGGCGGAAACAGGTCGGGCCGCGGCCGCGCCGCGACCAGTTTGGCCAGGTGCCCGAGCGCGGAGGCGCCGATCAGGGCCAACGCGACAAAGGCAGCGTTCCTTTCGCCGCGGCGCCGCCACCAGAGCAGCAGCGCCAGCGGCAGCAGCACCGCCAGCGAACCGAGCCAGGTGACGACGAGGAACACGCCGTCGAGCCACGGGACCCGCGCCGCATGGGCGAGCGCGAGGCCGGCCTGGTCCCATGCCGGCAGTTGCGTCGCGTCCATCGCTCAACGCCTCCGTGTGACGTAGGGCGAGGGCTTGCGCACAGCGCCGAGCTGGCTGCGCAAGGAAGCGATTTCCTCGCGCAGACGGGTGATTTCGGTCGCAGTCGGATCAGCGCGGTCCTCGACGCCTTCCTGGTGGATCGCATTCACGATGACCGCGATGAACAGGTTGAGCAGGGTGAAGGTGGACGCCAGGATGAAGATCAGGAAGAAGATCCACGACAGGGGGTAGACCGCCATCACCGGACGCACCACTTCCATCGCCCAGCCTTCGAGCGTCATCACCTGGAACAGCGTGAAGGCGCTGCGGCCGAGATCGCCGAACAGCGCGGGAAAGTCGGCGGCGAACAGCTTCGTGGCGATCACGGCGGCGACATAGAAGATGATGCAGATGATGCCCACTACCGAGCCCAGCCCGGGCAGGGCTGCGAGCAGGCCGCCCACCACGCGCTTCATGCTCGGTACCAGGGTGATCAGGCGCAGCACGCGCAGGATGCGCAGGGCGCGCAGCACCGCCAGCGGGCCGGAGGCGGGCACCAGCGCGATGGCCACCACCGTGAAATCGAAGACGTTCCACGGATCGCGGAAGTAGGCCAGGCGATGCACATAAAGCCGCAGGACGATCTCGACCACGAAGACGGCCAGGATGGCGCGATCGGCCGCGCTCAGCCAGTAGCCCCACTGCGCCATCAGCGCCGGGCTGGTTTCCAGGCCGAGGATCACGGCATTGACCAGGATCAGCGCGATCAGGCCGCTATGGATCGGCGCGGACTCCAGCCAGCGGTCCAGCCGCGGGCGCCACCGTGCAGTGGCGTGCATGACGGTTTCCATGTCAGCCCCTCACTCGCCGGTACGGTCCGCGGCGCGTTCCAGCTTTTCCTTGCGCAGCGACATCCCGATGGAAATGCCGATGAAGGTGGCGACCACGGCCAGCGAGAAGCCGATCGGGATCTTGTAAAGATCGATCAGCAGCATCTTGACGCCGATGAACACCAGCACCGCCGCCAGGCCGTACTTGAGCAGCGAGAAGCGGTCGGCCATGTCGGCCAGCAGGAAGTACATCGCGCGCAAGCCGAGGATGGCGAAGACGTTCGAGGTCAGGACGATGAAGGGATCCGCGGTGATGGCGAAGATGGCCGGGATCGAATCGACGGCGAAGATCAGGTCCGAGATCTCGACCAGGATCAGCGCCAGCAACAGGGGCGTCGCGTAGCGCACGCCGTCCTTCCAGACGAAGAATTTCTCGCCGTGCAGTTCGTCGGCGATCTTCATGTGGCCGCGCAGCCAGCGGATCAGCGGGTTGTTCGCCATGTCGGGCTTTTCCTCGGCGAACCACCACATCTTGATGCCGGTGACCAGCAGGAAGGCGCCGAAGAGGTAGAGCATCCAGTGGAACTGGGTGATCAGCCAGGCGCCGGCGAAGATCATCACCGTGCGCAATACGATGGCGCCGAGCACGCCGAGCACCAGCACGCGCTTCTGCAATTCCAGCGGGATGCCGAAAAACGAGAACAGCATCAACCAGACGAAGACGTTGTCGATCGCCAGCGATTTCTCGATCAGGTAGCCGGTGACGAATTCGAGCGACTTCTGGTTGGCCACCTCGCGCCCGGCGC
This sequence comes from Sulfuritalea sp., assembly GCA_030247575.1. Classification (GTDB taxonomy): domain Bacteria; phylum Pseudomonadota; class Gammaproteobacteria; order Burkholderiales; family Rhodocyclaceae; genus Sulfuritalea. Next base: position 13,187 of record JAOTRV010000013.1, on the reverse strand, counting down.
TGCCGTCGAGGTGCCACCAGAGCGCGGCGGCGAAGAGGAAGGATACGGAGACCCAGACCACCGACCAGGTGGCGGCCTCCTTGAACGTCACCTTGTGCTGCTTGCCGCCGCCGACCACGAACAGGTCGATCGCCAGCATCACCAGGACGATGGCGAGGAATCCCGCCCACATCCACCATGTACCGATTGTTTCCATTGCATGCTCTCCTTGTCGGACCCGGTTCGCCGTTCCCCCCGCGGCTTCTGAACACTTCAGGCTGCAAACGGAACGGCCCTTTATCCAGCGAGGACGAAGGGCCGTGGTTTCGACAAGGGCACCTCCGCCATCGCGGCAAAGGTCTTGCTCGTACCTGCCTTGCGACAAGCACCCGGGGCGCCGGGGAACCCTTCAGTGGCCAGGGTTTCCGTATTGACGACGCCGCGGCGGAGAGCTACTCCCCCTTGGGACGGACGCAATTTACTTAACTTGATAAAAACAGTCAACTACTCTTTGGCGATTGAAAGTTCGCACCCATGCGCCTGCTCACCATTGCCGGGCCGGCCGCATCAATGCCTGCCGCCCTGCGGGTGCGCGACATGCCACTCGGCCAGCGCCGGTGCTACGTCGCGCAGTTCGCCGATGATGCGCACGCCGTCGACGCCGCGGCCGGCGAGGCCGGCGCCGCCGGCCCAAAGCCCGGTGACGGCCGGCAGCGCGGCACGCAGTTCGATCAGAGCATCGCGCGCCTTGCGCCAGGGATAGGCGGCTGAAAACGACAGGGCGACGATGTCGGCATGGGTCGCCCGCGCCGCGCCGGCTATATCGGCAATCGGGGTTTGCGCGCCGAGCGACAGGGCGAAGGCACCGTTGGCGGCGAGCAGGGCCTCGACCATCAGCAGGCCGAGCAGGTGCTCCTCGTCCTTCACCGTGGTCAGCAGCACCTGCGGTCGCGTGCCGCGGCCACCCAGCGCATGGGTCGCCGAACGCAGCAGGTTCTGCACCAGTTCGGTGTACAGGTGTTCCTCGAAAATGGCGATCTCCCCGCTCATCCAGCCGTCGCCGATGCGCCGGTTGAGCGCCGGCAGGGTCTCGATGACGAAGCGCTCGAGGCCGTCGCGCGCCAGGCGCTGCGCCAGCTCGGCGCGCAAGGAATCGATGTCGCGCGCCTTGAGCTTCGGCACGATCCAGTCCGCCGTGTCGCCAGCGCCGACTGTTTCGGAGGGCGCCGCCAGTTGCTCGGTCAATGCCGCCATCGGCTGCCGCAGCAGCGCGCCGGGGCGCTGGCCCTGGTCCATCAGGCGCTTGATCAGGCGCAGATGCGCCACCTGCTCCGCCGGATAGATACGTTCGCCGAAGGCATCGCGCAAGGGCCGCGGGAAGCCGTAGCGCCGCTCCCAGACGCGCAGGGTGTCCTTGCCCAGTCCGGTGTCGCGTTCGACGGCGGCAATGCCGATTCCCTGCGCCGGGCTGGCCGTGATTTCAGGCGGGGTGTTGTCCATGAAATTATTTTATGTCCAAGACAAAACAGTTGACAAGGGAAATCCAAGTCCGTATCTTGCGCTCAAATCCTTCATTTGTCCAGGACAAAAATGATGAAACTGAAAAGCTTGACCCTGCTGCTCCTGGCCGCTGCCGGGCTCGCCGCCGCCCTGCCCGCTGCCGCCGCAAACTGCCCGGCCCTGCTCGACCACAGCTTCCTGCGCTTGCAGGACAGCGCCCCGCAGTCGCTGTGCCAATACCAGGGCAAGGTGCTCCTGGTGGTCAACACGGCGAGCTTCTGCGGCTTCACCGGCCAGTATGACCGCCTCGAAGCTGTCTACGACAAATACAAGGATCGCGGCCTGGTGGTGGTCGGCTTTCCGTCCAACGATTTCGGTGAACAGGAGCCGGGCAGCAACAAGGAGATCGCCGACTTCTGCCGCATGACCTACGGCATCAAGTTTCCGATGATGGCCAAGACCGACATCGCCGCGCCGAAAACCCACCCCTTCTACAAGCAGCTGATCGCCAAAAGCGGCACCGCGCCGAAGTGGAATTTCCACAAGTACCTGATCGACCGCCGCGGCACCGCAGTCGAGAGCATCGACACCCGCACCGCACCCGACGACCGCCGCCTGATCGCGCAGATCGAGCGCCGCCTGGCGGAATAGCCCTGAAACCACTGCCACGCCTTACCGAGGAGAACGCCGTGAATGCACCCGAAAGATTTTTCATGCCCGACATCCAGTCCAGCCCCGACCACCGCCAACTGGCAATCCAGCAGGTCGGCGTCAAGGGCCTGCGCTATCCGCTGACCCTGCTCGATGCCGCCGGCGAGGCGCACCCGACCGTGATGACCCTGGCGATGACCGTCGGCCTGCCGCCCGAGGTCAAGGGCACCCACATGTCGCGCTTCGTCGAGATCCTCGAGCGCCCGCGCGCGGCGCTGGGCCTGGCCGACCTGCGCCGCCTGCTGCAGGAAACCCTGCTGCACCTGCAGGCCAATGCCGGTCGCATCGAGATGAAGTTTCCCTATTTCATCCGCAAGCAGGCGCCGGTCTCGAAGGTTGCCAGCCTGCTCGACCTCGACGCCGCGATCACCGTCTGGCGCGACGCGGGCGGCCCGATCGAAACCGAACTCAAGGTCACCGTCGCGGCGACCAGCCTGTGCCCCTGCTCCAAGGAAATCTCCGACTACGGCGCGCACAACCAGCGCTCGCACCTGACGCTGCGCGTGCGCCTGCTGGAGGACATGAGCCTGGAGCAGCTGGTGCGCATCGCCGAGGACGAGGCCTCCTGCGAGGTCTTCGGCCTGTTGAAGCGACCCGACGAAAAATGGGTCACCGAGCGCGCCTATGACAACCCGAAGTTCGTCGAGGACTTGGTGCGCGACATCGCCCTGCGCCTGCGCGGCGACCGGCGCATCGCCGAGTGGTCCGTGGCATCGGAAAACTTCGAGTCGATCCATAACCATTCCGCCTACGCGCTGATCGAGGGCCGCAATGTTTGACCTGCTGATCGGCCTCGTCCTCACCACCCTGCTGCTGCGCGCCGCCGCACGCCTGCCCGAGCGTGCCCGCGCACGCGCCGCCCGACCCGCAAAACCGGGGAGCAAACCATGAAGATCGCCATCGTCGGCGCCGGCATCTCCGGTCTCGCCACAGCCTGGCAGCTCAAGCAGCGCCATGAGGTCACCCTGTTCGAGGCCGGCGACTACATCGGCGGCCACACCCACACCGTCGATATCGACCTGGCCGGTACGCGTTTCCCGGTGGACACCGGCTTCCTGGTGTTCAACCATCGCACCTACCCGAACCTGACCGCGCTGTTCCGCGAACTCAAGGTCGACACTGTCGCCAGCGACATGTCCTTCGCCGTCAGCATGGTGGAACCCGACCTTGAATGGGCCGGCTCCAGCCTCGCCACGCTGTTCGCGCAAAAGCGCAACCTGGCGCGTACCGGCTTCTGGCGCATGCTGCAGGACACGCTGCGCTTCAACCGCGAGACCTCGGGAGCGCTGCCCGAGGTTACTCTGGGCGACTACCTGACACGCGAGCGCTACAGCGCCGAGTTCCGCGACTGGTACCTGCTGCCGATGGCCGCCGCGATCTGGTCCTGCCCGACGCAGGCCATGCTGGCATACCCGCTGACCACCTTCGTCCGCTTCGCCCGCAACCACGGCCTGCTGCAGGTCTTCGACCGGCCGCAATGGCAGACGGTGAAGGGCGGCGGCCGCCAGTATGTCGAACGCATCATCGCGGATCTCGACGATGTGCGCCTGGCAACGCCGGTGAAATCGGTGCTGCGCGATGCCGACGGTGTCTGGCTCGGCCTGCCCGGCGGCGAGTGCGAACGCTTCGACGAAGTCGTGCTGGCCTGCCACAGCGACCAGGCGCTGGCCCTGCTCGGCAGCGCGGCCACCCCGGCCGAGCGGCGCATCCTCGGCGCCATCCGCTACCAGCCCAACCGCGCCGTGCTGCATACCGATGCCGCCCTGCTGCCGCGCGACGAGCGCGTCTGGTCGGCGTGGAACTACATGGCCGGTGAACGCAGCGGCGGCGAACAGCCGGTCAGCGTCTCCTACCTGATCAACCGCCTGCAGCCGCTGCCGACGCAAACCCCGGTCATCGTCTCGCTCAACCCGCATGTCGAACCCGATCCGGCCAAGGTGATCGGCGACTGGGACTACGACCATCCGCTGTTCGACCAGGCGGCGATCGGCGCCCAGGCGCAGCTCGACGCCATCCAGGGCATCGAGCGCCTGTGGTTCTGCGGCGCCTGGGGCGGTTACGGCTTCCACGAGGACGGCCTGAACTCCGCGCTGGCGTTGGCCAAGCGCCTCGGCTGCCGCGCACCGTGGCAGGATTCGACGGAACGGATCGAAAGCGCCGCATGAAACCCGAACTGTGCACCGGCAGCGTGATGCACGCGCGCTTTGCCACCGGGCAGAGTCCCGCCGCGCACCGCTTCGTCTATCCGCTGTTCTTCCTTTCCCTGCCGCTGTCGCAATTGCAGGATGCCGGCAACCGCTGGTTCGGCGTCGAGCGCTCGCGCCCGCTCAGCTTGCGCTTCCGCGACCACGGCGCGCGCGACGGCTCGCCGCCGGAGCCGTGGATCCGCGGCCTGCTGGCTGCCGAGGGCATCACCGCGGCCGACGGCGAAGTGGTGCTGCAGACCTTTCCGCGCCTGTTCGGCTTCGTCTTCAATCCCGTCAGCTTCTGGTTCTGCCATGACCGCGACGGCGCCCTGCGCGCGGTGCTGGCGGAAGTCCGCAACACCTTCGGCGACCACCACAACTACCTCGTCGCCCATGCCGACCAGCGCCCGATCACGGCCGCCGACACGCTGACGGCGCGCAAGATCTTCCATGTCTCGCCCTTCTTTCCGGTCGCCGGCGAATACCGCTTCCGCTTCGACCTGGACCCGCAACGCCGCCGCGTCATGCTGGACTACTGGCTCGACGGCGAACGCGTGCTGGCCACCGCGCTGCAAGGCGCGCCGCAAGCGCTGGGCGCCGCCACCGCGCGCCGCGCGCTGCTGCGCCAGCCGCTGCTGACCTTCGCCGTAGTCTGGCGCATCCACTGGCAGGCCGTGCAGCTCTGGCTGAAACGCGCCGTCTTCCATTCCCGCCCGCAACCTCCGCTACAGGAGACCACCCGATGAATACCCTGGTATCGAACTCTCTTCCCATGTCGCGGCAGCGTCCCGCCGCCGTGCCTTCAACACTGGCCTCCGCGACGCGCACCGCGATCAAGCTGCTGCAGAACATCGAAGGCGGCAGCCTGCGCCTGATCCTGCCCGCTGGCCAGCACATCATGCTCGGCCACGGCGCCGAGCGCGCCACATTGCACGTCCATGACGAACGCGTGTTCCGCCGCGTGCTGGCCGAAGGCGACATCGGCTTCGGCGAAAGCTGGATAGCCGGCGACTGGCACAGCGACCACCCGGCCGAACTGCTGACCCTGCTCGCCGAGAACCGTAAACAACTCGCGCGCGCGGTGCATGGCAGCTGGCTGCCGGTGCTCGGCCACCGCCTGCGACACCTCTTGCGCAGCAACACCCGCGCCGGCTCGAAGCGCAACATCCTCGCCCACTACGACCTCGGCAACGACTTCTACAAGCTCTGGCTCGATCCGTCGATGAGCTACTCGTCGGCGCTGTTCGGCGCCGATCCGAAGCAGTCGCTGCAGCAGGCGCAACGCCAGAAATACCTGCGCCTGCTGGAGATGCTCGACCCGAAACCGGGCGACACGATCCTCGAAGTGGGCTGCGGCTGGGGCGGGCTGGCCGAGATTGCCGCCACCGAATTCGGCTGCCGCGTGCATGGCATCACCCTGTCGCCTTCGCAACTGGAGTGGTCGCGCGCACGCGCGCAGCAGAAGGGCTTTGCCGGCCTGGCGGACTTCTCGCTGACCGACTACCGCGACGTGCGCGGCCAGTATGACCATATCGTTTCCATCGAAATGTTCGAGGCGGTCGGCGAGCGCTTCTGGCCGGGCTACTTCGCGCAGTTGAATAACTGCCTGAAGCCGGGCGGGCGCGCCGCGGTGCAGACCATCACCATCGCCAACGAACGCTTCGCCGCCTACCGTCGCGGCACGGATTTCATCCAGCGCCACATCTTCCCCGGCGGTATGCTGCCTTCGCCCGAGGTCTTCGAACGCCGTGCCGCCGGCGCCGACTTTTCGGTGCTCGACCGCCACGCCTTCGGCATCGACTACGCGCGCACCCTGGCGCACTGGCATCGGGATTTCGAGGCCGCCTGGCCGCAGATCGCGGCCCAGGGATTCGACGAGCGCTTCCGCCGTCTGTGGCGCTTCTACCTCGCCTACTGCGAAGCCGGCTTCCGTTCCGGCGCCACCGACGTCTATCACTTCCTGCTGCAAAAGCCGCGCGCATGAAGACCGCCCTGCGTCGATACCTTGTCGGCCTCGGCCTGCTGCTGATCGCCGGCGGCGCGGCGGCGGTGCTGCCGCCGGACTGGCGCATCCAGGGCCAGGGTGAAATGCGCCGGTTCGGTTTCCGCCTCTACCAGGCCAGCCTGTGGGCGCCTGAAGGGCGCTGGCAGGCCGCCCAGCCCTATGCGCTGGAACTGCGCTATGCCCGCGACATCCCCTCGGCGCGCCTGGTGCAGGCCAGCATCGAGGAAATGCAGCGTCTGGGCAGCGCCGACGATGCGCGCCTGGCGCGCTGGAAGGTCGAACTGGAGCGCGTCTTCCCGGATGTGCGCAAAGGCGAGGTGATCCACGGCCTGCACCTGCCGCAGCGCGGCGCCGAGTTCTACCACCAGGGCAGGCTGACCGGGCGCATCGAGGATGTCGAGTTCGCCCGCGCCTTCTTCGCCATCTGGCTCGACCCGCGCACCCGCGAACCGGGGCTGCGCGCCAGCCTACTGGGAGCCGGATGATGTCCGCCGGCGCGATGCCGACGCGGCAGATGCTGGCCTACGGCGCGCTCGGCTTTCCGCTCGCGTTTGCCGCGCTGCCGCTCTACGTGCATGTTCCCAAGCTGTATGCCGACAGCGTCGGGCTGCCGCTGGCGCTGGTCGGCGCCGTGCTGCTGCTGACCCGCTTCGCCGACGCGTTGATCGACCCGCTGCTGGGGCAATGGAGCGATCGGCTGGGCAACCGGCGGCGGCTGATTGCATTCGCCCTGCCGCTGCTCGGCCTCGGCCTCGCGACGCTGCTGGCGCCGCCCGCCGACGGCGGAGTGAGTGGCCTCGCCTGGCTGGTGCTGAGCCTGAGCCTGACCTTCATCGGCTTCAGCCTAGCCACCATCAACTACCACGCCTGGGGCGCCGAGATCGGCGAAACGCCGCAGGAGCGCGTCGGCGTTACCGCCGCGCGCGAAATGTTCGCGCTGGCCGGCGTGGTGGTGGCGGCCGCCCTGCCTTCGCTGCTGGCGAAGGATGTCGCCACGGCCATGCAGCACCTGGGCTGGGTCTTCATTCCCGTCCTGGCGCTGGCCGCGCTGGCCACCTTTGCCGGCGCGCCGGCGGCGACGCCGAGCCGCGATGCGACGCCGGGCCTGCCGCTCTCGGCCGTGTTCGCCGACCCGCGCTTTCGCCGCCTGCTGGCCGTGCTCGCCACCGGCGGCATCGCCTCGGCGATCCCGGCGACGCTGGTGCTGTTCTTCATCGCCGACGTGCTGCAATTGCCGGAATGGCAGGGGCTGTTCCTCGTCATCTACTTCGTCTGCGGCGGCCTCGCCCTGCCCGGCTGGGTGGCGCTCGCCCGCCGTTACGGCAAGGTGCGCACCTGGCTGGCGAGCATGGTGCTGGCCATCGCCAGCTTCGTCTGGGCCTTCCTGCTCGACGCCGGCGACGGCTTCGCCTTCGCCCTGATCTGCGCCGCCAGCGGCGCCGCGCTGGGCGCCGAACTGGCGCTGCCACCGGCGCTACTTGCCGACCTGCTGGCGGACGGAAGACGCAAGGGCCGGGCCGCCGCCGGGGCCGGGGCCTATTTCGGCGTCTGGAATTTCGTCAACAAATTCAACCTCGCGCTGGCGGCCGGCATCGCCTTGCCGCTGGTCGCCCTGTTCGGCTACAAAGTCGGCGCCGGCGACACGGCGAGCCAGGGGCTGCTGGCGCTGGCCGCCACCTACGCCCTGCTGCCGGCCGCGATCAAGGTGGTTTCCCTGCTGCTGCTGTGGCGCTGGCGGCACCATTTCGAAGGAAGGACATCATGATGGAAACATTGCGCCGGATCGGCAGCGTGCTGCTCGCCGCCGTCTTCCTCGGCGGCTGCGCCGGCATCGAGGTCGAACAGTACCGCGCCGAAAAGCCGCAACTCGACCTGCGCAAATTCTTCTCCGGCACGGTGGAGGGCTGGGGCATGTTCCAGGACCGCTCGGGCAAGGTGATCAAGCGCTTCCACGTCGTGATCGAAGCGAAGTGGCAGGGCGACACCGGCACGCTCGACGAGCGCTTCACCTGGTCGGACGGTGAAGGCGGCGGCAATCCGCCGCGCCGCGTGTGGACCCTGCGCGACACGGGTAACGGGCGCTTCATCGGCACCGCCGGTGACGTGGTCGGCGAGGCGCTGGGCGAAACGGCGGGCAACGCGCTGCGCTGGCGCTATGTGCTGGCGCTGAACGTCGACGGCAAAGTCATCTACGTCGATTTCGACGACTGGATGTTCCTGGTCGATGACCGGGTCATGCTCAACCGTTCGCTGATGAGCAAGTACGGCTTCGCCCTGGGCGAAGTCACGCTGTCGCTCAAGCGCCGGACGCCGTGAACAAACCCATCCGCGACTGGGCCGCGCAGCGGGTCTGGATCATCGGCGCCTCGTCGGGCATCGGTGCCGCGCTGGCGACGCAACTATTGCAGCGGGGCGCACATGTCGCCGTTTCGGCGCGGCGCGTCGAGGCCTTGCAGGCGCTGGTCGCGGACCAGGTGGAAGCGCGCGCGCTGCCCTTCGACTTCACCGACGGGACCGCCTTTGCTGCTGCCTGCGACGAACTGTTCCGGGACTGGGGCGGCATCGACCTGGTGGTCTTCTGCGCCGGTGCCTACGCACCGATGCGCGCCTGGCAGCTCGACGCCAACGACATCGACCGCCTGCTCGACATCAACCTGCGCGCGCCGATGGCGGCCGCGGCGCGGCTGATTCCGCGCCTGTTGAAGCAGGGCAGCGGCGCGCTGGCCTTCGTTTCCAGCGTCGCCGGTTTCCGCGGCCTGCCCAAGGCGGCGGCCTACGGCCCGACCAAGGCGGCGCTGATCAACTTCGCCGAAACCCTGTACCTCGACCTCGCGCCGCGCGGCCTGTCGGTCTACCTCATCAATCCCGGCTTCGTCGCGACGCCGATGACCGCAGCCAACGATTTCGAAATGCCGGCGCTGATCAGTCCGCAACAAGCGGCGGAAGAAATCATCGCCGGCTTCGGCCGCGGCAGTTTCGAGATTCATTTTCCGCGCCGCTTCACGCACTGGCTGAAACTGCTGCGCCTGCTGCCCTATGGTCCTTACTTCGCGCTGGTGAGGCGCTTCACCCGCTTGTGACCGCCATGAAGAACCTGCAAGCCCTGATCGACTGGTTCGAGCACCTGAGCCCGCAGACGGTCGACCACGTGCCCGACTTCTATGCCGCCGATGCCGAGTTCAAGGACCCGTTCAACGAGGTGCGCGGCACCGAGGCCATCGCCCGCATCTTCCGCCACATGTTCACCCAGGTCGATGAACCGCGCTTCAAGATCGGCAGCCGCTTCGGCGGCGAAGGTGACGAGGGCGGCGTGATGCTGCTGTGGGACTTCCACTTCCGCACCCGCGGCCGGCGGCCGCAGGCGATCCGCGTGCGCGGCGCCAGCCATCTGCGCTTCGACGCCGCCGGCAAGGTCGTGCTGCATCGCGACTACTGGGACGCCGCCGAAGATCTGTATGCCAAGCTGCCGCTGCTGGGCGCCCTGATGCGTCTGCTGCGCCGCATCGGGCGAGCCTGAAAACGCGTCCCCGAAGCCGGAGCGCCGTATCACCAGGGCCGACTTCCGCGTGAACCAACGGATGGGCATCAGGGATCACGCATCCGTCGAGGCCCGCCTTGAATCGGGATGTGTCCCGAACAGATCTGCCCCGCACCACCCTGGCCGAACGCCATTACTCGCGCTGGAAAACGAAATGTGTGTAAGCTTCAACATTCTGCCGACCGACGCACCCGCCGCAGAACTGCGCCGCCGCCCCGCCGCGCGCAGCGGAGATGCCTCGGAAGCCAACATCGCGGTGCTCGACAAGCAACTGACGTGGTTCGAGCCGCTGGATGAGGAGGAACGATCATGCGTCATTGCGACTTGAATCGACAGGCGTTTCCCGCTGACCTGCCGCCCCCCGACCAGTTCAGCGGAACATTCATGAAGGCGACACCCGTAGTCCCGATCCTGATCGCGGCGCTGCTGATCGTGTTTTCGGGCGCCAGCGACGCCGCCCGCGTCGGCGGCCGCTCGTCGTCCTCGTCTGCGGCGAAGTCCTCCTCGAGTGCAAAGCCGGCGGCCGGCAAGAAGGCCGAAAAGGAAGAAACGCGTTCCGAGTCGGGCAAGGGCATCAGCGTCAATTTTTCCTCGGGCGGCGGCCCCTCGTCCGCAAGCGGCAGTTCCACGGCGGCATCGGCGGCGGTCGGCGCCGCCGCCGGCATCGCTGCGGGCGCGGCCGCGGCCAGGATACCCGCCACCGAAGACCCGCAACGACAGGCGGAACAGCAAAGGCGGCAAATGGAAGTGGCGCGCCTGGCCGACGAAAAACGCAGGGCCGAGGAAGAGCGCAAGCGCGAAGAAATGGACCGCCTCGCCAGGGAAGCCGAGGAAGATCGCCGGCAGGAAGCGCTGCGCAAGGCACAGGAACAGAAGCGGAAGGAACAACTGCGCCAGCAGGCGGCGCTCGAGTCGCGCTGCGTGATCAAGCCCGTCATGACGGATGCCGAGATCGCCCGCTGCCGGTGAATCATCGCCAAGGGATCATCCCCGGCCTCCAAAAACAACGGGCGTCCTGATCGGGACGCCCGTCGAAACCGCATCATGCCCTTGCGGGCAAGACCTTACTGGCTCAGATAGTCGGTCACCGCCACCCAGCGGCCGTTCTGGATTTGGCCGACCTTCGACTTGTCGTTGCCCAGATGCTGCTTCGGGGTGAACTTGTACTCGGGGCTGCCGAACATGTCGCGCGAGAAGGTGGTGCTTTCCAGGGTCTTGATGAAGTTGTCCGTCGTCAGGTTGGTGCCGGTTTTCTTCGCGGTCTGCACGAACATGTCCATCGCCACATAGCCGTAGGCGGAGAACAGGCCCGGCTCTTCCTTGAACTTGGCCTTGTACGACGCAAACCAGTCACGCACGTTCTTCGACGAATCGTCGGCATAGGGCACCTCGACCTGGTGCATGGCGTAGAGGCCGTCCATCGCCTTGCCGCCAAGCTTGTGGATCAGGTCGGTGTAGGCCGCCGAGGACCCGATGAAGTGCGGATTCCAGCCCATCTTGCGCGCCGTGCCGATGGTGCCGATGGTCTCGCGAATGATGGTGCCGAGCACCACGGTGTCGCAATCCGCCGCCTTCATCTTCGACACCTGCGCCGAGAAATCGGTGGCGCCGCGCTTGAAGGAGGTCTTTTCGGCGAACGTCATGTTGATGTCCTTGAGGCCGTCCTCGGCGCCCTTCAGCACTTCGGTGCCGAAGTCGTCATCCTGGTAGATGACGCAGAATTTCTTCGCGCCGCGCTCCTTGACCAGCCATTTCACGCCCATGCGAATCTGGGTGTAGTAGGGGGCGGCGAAGGAAAACTTCAGCTTGTGCAGCGGCTCGTACATTTCACGCGCGGCGGTGAGCGGAAACAGGTTCATCACGCCCTTGTCGAACAGGGTCGGGAAGGTGGCCAGATTGACCGCGGTGCCGATGGTGCCGACCATGGCGAAGAGCTTGTCCTGCTGCACCATCTTCTGTGCCGCGAGGAGGCCCTTCTTCGGGTCGTAGCCGCTGTCTTCGGCGATGAACTTGAGCTTGCGGCCGTTGATGCCGCCGGCCTCATTGACCTCGTCGACCCGCATCTGCATGCCGAAGCGCAAGGCCTTGCCGAAGCCGGCCAGCGGCCCGGAGAGATCCTGAATCGTGCCGATGACGATCTCGTTCTTGGTGACGCCCATCTGCTCGGCGGCCATCGCCGTGGCGCCGGCGCCTACTCCTGCGGCCGCAAGCACTGCCGCGGCCAGTTTGGTGTAACCCTTCATTGCGCTCTCCTCCGTTTGCCGGTTAAAACGAAAGCCGTAATCAACCTAGTCACGATACATCGACTCGATCAGTTCGGCATATTTTTGACTTACTAGCTTACGCTTCAATTTCATGGTCGGGGTCAACTCCTCGTCCTCGGCGCCGAGCTTCTTCTCGATCAGGCGGAACTTCTTGATCTGCTCGACGCGCGCGAACTGCCGGTTGACCCGCTCGATCTCGCCCTCGATCAGCTTCTGCACTTCCGCCGCCCGCGTCAGGCTGGCGTAGTTGGAGAAGGGTACGTCGTGGTCCTGGGCGAACTTCTCGACGTTCTCCTGATCGATCATGATCAGGCAGACCAGATACGGCCGCTTGTCGCCGATCACCACCGCATCGGTAACATAGGGCGAGAACTTGATCTGGTTTTCCAGCTCGGAAGGCGTGATGTTCTTGCCGCCGGCGGTGATGATGATGTCCTTGAGGCGGTCGGAAATGCGGTAGAAGCCCTCGGTATCGACGGTGCCGACGTCGCCGGTGTGCAGCCAGCCTTCGGCATCGATGGTCTCGGCGGTCTTTTCCGGCTGGTTGAGGTAACCCATGAAGACGTTCGGGCCGCGCACCATGATCTCGCCCTCGGCCGAGAGCTTGACTTCGTTCATGGTGCCGGGCACGCCGATCGATCCCGGCTTGATGCGCTCGATCGGCATCGCGGTCGACCCACCGCCGGTTTCCGTCATGCCCCAGACTTCCAGCATCGGCACGCCGAGCGCCATGTACCAGCGCACCAGGTCGGGCGAAATCGGCGCCGCGCCGGTGATCAGCATGCGGCTGCGATGGATGCCGATCAGCTTCCTGACATTGTTCAGCACCAGCACGCGCGCCAGCCAGTGCGCGAAATTGAGTCCGCCGCTGATCGGCTGCCGTGCCTCGTAGCGCTTGACCTTCTCCAGGCCGATGCCGATTGCCAGCTTGTATGCCCATTGTTCGAAGGCGTTGGACTCCTTGAGCGCGATGCTGACGCCCGAGTAGAACTTCTCCCAGACAC
>JAOTRV010000070.1 GCA_030247575.1 Sulfuritalea sp. | reverse complement strand
CTCCTCATACGTCGCGACCCGATACGACCGGTGCCCGGAAACCTTCTTCTCTGCGATCATGCTAGCCGCAACCGTCTTGTTCTGGCTGTGAAACTTGAGCTGCTGCCGGTTTCGTGGACACGAAGATAAGATCGTGACCAAGGAACTGGAGAGTGGATATGACGAGACGGAAGTTCAGTCGTGAGTTCAAGATCGAGGCCGTCAGGCTGGTGACGGATCGGGGTGTCGCTGTGGCGCAGGCCGCGCGTGACCTCGATGTGGCGGAGAGCGTGCTGCGGCGGTGGATGCGAGAGCTGACAGCCACGCCGGCCGTAGCGTTTCCCGGGAACGGGCAGATGCGGGCCGATCTGGCCGAGATTTCGGCTCTGAAGAAAGAGGTCGCCCGGCTCCGGGCGGAGCGTGACATCCTGAAGAGAGCGGCGGCTTTTTTCGCGCGCGAGGTGATATGAGGTTCGCCTTCATCGCCAAGCACCGCCACATCTGGCCCGTCAGCTGGCTGTGCGAGGTCCTGGCTGTGTCCCGTTCTGGATTTCACGCCTGGCTCAGCCGTCCGACCAGCATCCGCGAGATCCATGACGCCAAGCTCGTCACGGCAATCGAGACGAGTTTCAAGGCCAGCGACCGGACCTATGGCGCACGCCGCGTCTGGCGGGATGTCCTGGAAGAAGGACTGGCCTGCGGGCCTCATCGGATCGAACGGTTGATGCGGATCAATGCCTTACGAGCGCGGCCCAGGCGTCGGGGAAAGCCCAGGGACGATGGGGAACGCTCGGTGATCGCCGACAATCTCCTCGACCGGAACTTTCAGGCGGACCGGCCGAACCAGAAGTGGCTGGCCGATTTCACCTACATCTGGACCGCGGAAGGCTGGCTGTATGTCGCGGTCGTGCTGGACCTGTTTTCCCGGCGCGCCGTGGGCTGGTCCATGAAGGGGGATCGGGATGCGTCACTGGTCATGGATGCGCTGATGATGGCGGTCTGGCGACGCGGCAAAGCCGATGCTCTGCTGCATCACTCAGACCAAGGCTCGCAATATACAAGCGAGCATTTTCAAAGGCTTCTGGCCGACAATGGGATTACCTGCTCGATGAGCCGCGCGGGTAACGTCTGGGATAATTCCGCGATGGAGAGCTTCTTCTCAACGCTGAAGACCGAACGGACAGCCATCAAGGTTTATCGAACCCGCAATGAAGCGCGTGCTGACGTCTTCGATTACATCGAGCGCTTCTACAACCCGCGCAGGAGGCATTCGAAACTAGGCTACCTCAGCCCAATGGAGTTCGAGGCCCGCGCTATGTTAGCTTAACCTGCTGTCCACGAAACCGGCAGCAGCTCAAGGTGTCAAACCCACCCAAGGC
>JAOTRV010000012.1 GCA_030247575.1 Sulfuritalea sp. | reverse complement strand
TTCTTTCATGGTAATCATCGCCCCATCTACCCTGCTCAAATGTTGAGCAGTGGAGGTTAATTACCCTGGTCAATTTTCAACGCGCACAACGGCGTCTAAATGGTCAATTTTCAGTGAGCGTCAACACCTTGACGTCAATGTCGAGAACCTGACCCTTCTGGAGATTGGTGGCGCCATCAACGGGACCGGCAATACCCTCGACAATGCAATCACCGGCAACAGCGCCATCAATACGCTGAACGGAGGCGTGGGTGCGGACACCTTGATCGGAGGCTTGGGCAACGACATCTATGTCGTCGATAACTCGGCCGACAGTGTCGTCGAGCAAACCGGCGAGGGGACGGACACGGTGCAGTCGAGCATTGGCTACACGCTGGCGGCCAATGTCGAGAACCTCACGCTCACGGGTACTGCCGCGAACAGCGGTACGGGTAATGAACTGAACAACGCGTTGACCGGCAACAGCGCCGCCAATACGCTTACGGGCGGTGACGGCAACGATTCGCTCAACGGCGGCGCGGGCGCCGATACCCTGATCGGCGGCCTGGGTAACGACACCTACACCGTCGACAACGTCGGCGACGTGGTGGTGGAGAACGCGGGCGAAGGTACGGATGTCGTCAATAGCACTATTGCTTATACCTTGGGCGCTGATCTGGAGAATCTCACGCTGACAGGCGCGGCAGTCATCAGCGGCACGGGCAATGAGTTGAATAACGTGCTGACCGGAAACAGTGCCGCCAACACGCTCACGGGCGGTGCCGGCAACGACACGCTCAATGGCGGTACGGGTGCAGACACCCTGATCGGCGGGCTCGGCAACGACACCTATACCGTCGACAACATCGGCGACGTGGTGGTCGAGAACGCCGACGAAGGTATCGATGTCGTCAACAGTACGGTGACCTGCACGCTCGCCGCCAATGTCGAGAATCTGACCCTGACGGGGACGGCGGTCATCAACGCTACCGGCAATGCCCTGGACAATGTGCTGACAGGCAACAGCGTTGCCAACACGCTGACGGGCGGCGCCGGCAATGACGCCCTCAACGGTGCGGCGGGCGCCGACACGCTGATCGGTGGTTTGGGTAACGACACCTATACGGTCGACAATGTCGGCGATGTCATCGTAGAGAACGCGGGCGAAGGTACGGATACCGTCAATAGCGCGATCACCCATACTCTGGGCGTCAACGTCGAGAACCTGACCCTGACCGGCTCGACTGTCATCAACGGCACCGGCAATACGCTGGACAACGTGCTGGTTGGCAACAGCGGCGCCAACGTGCTGACGGGTCTGGAGGGCAACGACTGGCTGGATGGCGGAGCCGGCAACGATACTCTCGTCGGTGGCGCGGGTGACGACACTTACGTCGTCGCTCAGACGGCGGACATCGTCACCGAGAACGGTAATGAAGGCAGCGACACGGTACGAAGCTCAATCACCTGGACGCTGGGCGCCAATCTGGAAAACCTGGTGCTCACCAGCGGCAATAGTAGCGGTACCGGAAATGCTCTCGACAATGTCATCAACGGATCGACCGGCAACAATACGTTAACGGGCAATGCCGGCAACGATGCGCTCGACGGCAATGCGGGCACCGACATGCTGATTGGTGGTACGGGTAACGACACCTACCGGTTCGGCGCGGGTTACGGTGCGGATACGGTTCGAGAGAACGACGCCACTTTGGGTAACCTCGACGCTGCGGAGTTCCTCGCTGGCATCGCTGCGGAACAGATTTGGTTGCGGCATCTCGGCAACAACCTGGAAGCCAGCATCATCGGCACGGCCGACAAACTTATTGTCGAAAATTGGTATCTGGGTTCCGACTACCATGTCGAACAATTCCGGACCGCCGATGGCAAGCTGCTGCTAGACAGCCAGGTCGAAAACCTGGTGCAGGCGATGGCCGCCTTCGCGCCACCGAGTGCGGGCCAGACGACCTTGCCGCCGATCTATCAGGAGGCGCTGGCACCGGTGATCGCCGTCAACTGGCAGTGAGCTTCGTTGCCTGACCTTCTCCCGCCCGCTGGCGGGAGAAGGTCGCGCGGATGGGCGCAAAGGCGCGTGAGAGCATACGGCGATGGGGATTTGCGAAATTCCTGGCCCTTAGTAGCCTTTGTCGCGCAGCTTCTTCTTCGGCTGCTCGACGCTGAAGTCGATGCCGGTGAAATACTTCTGCAGCGGGCAGGGGGTGTCCGGGTGGCAGCCGTGCTCGCGGGCGCATTCGCGCTGGGTTTCGTCCAGCAGCACCATCTCGCCGCAGACAGGGCAGGGTGCGACAGGTGAATCGAACATGATGCACCTCCATTTCCTCGGGCTGGGGCGGCCCTGCATTCGATTATAGGCGTGCGTCCGGCTCGGGTATCATCGGCGCATGAAGATCGCGACGTGGAACGTGAATTCGCTCAAGGTGCGCCTGCCGCACGTGCTCGACTGGCTGGCGGCGACCGAGGCCGACGTGCTCTGCCTGCAGGAAACCAAGATGGAGGACAAGGTCTTCCCCTATGCCGAACTGGAAGCGGCCGGCTATCGCGCCGCGCACAACGGGCAGAAGACCTACAACGGCGTCGCCATCCTCGCCCGCGGCACGCTGGAGGATGTCCGCTGCGACATTCCCGGTTTCGCCGACGAGCAGAAGCGCGTGCTCGCCGCCACGGTGAATGGCCTGCGTGTGGTCTGCGCCTACATGCCCAACGGCCAGGCGGTCGGCTCCGACAAGTACGACTACAAGCTGCGCTGGCTGGCGGCACTCGCCGATTTTGTGCGCGACGAGCTGCAGCGCTGGCCGCAACTGGCCCTGCTCGGCGACTACAACATCGCCCCGGAAGATCGCGATGTGCATGATCCGGCCTTGTGGAAGGATCAGGTGCTGTGCAGCGAACTGGAGCGCGCGGCATTCCGCCAGTTTCTCGACCTCGGCCTGTCCGATGCGTTTCGCCTCTTCCAACAGCCGGACAAGATCTACTCGTGGTGGGATTACCGGCAGATGGGTTTTCGCCTCAATCGGGGCCTGCGCATCGATCACATCCTGCTGTCAAAGTCGCTGGCGGCGGCATGCAGCGCCTGCGTCATCGACAAGGCGCCGCGCAAGCTGGAAAGGCCTTCCGACCATGCGCCGGTGATAGCCACGCTGAAGGCCGGACCGGCGTGAAAACGAAGTTTCAGTGGAGGCTAACGTCAGCTTCATCGACGTTAAGCGAAGCGGCCGAAACTAAGGCCGAAGCGCTGGTCGCCCTCTACCCGGTCCTGACAAAGCTTCCGGGCGGCCTCCTGCAGCGAGTCTGCGACACGATGCAGACCCTCTCGATTCCGTCCGGAACGGTGGTATTCGACGAGCACCAGCCGTGCCGGGGCTTTCCCTTCGTGCTCGATGGTGCGATCCGTGTCGTCAAGCTCAGCGCCGGCGGGCGTGAACTGCCGCTGTATCGGGTGCGGGCGGGTGAGAGTTGCATCATCACCTCGAGCTGCCTCCTCGGTCACGCCGACTACAACGCGCGTGGCGTGAGCGAGGGCCCGACCACACTGGCACTGCTGCCGCGGCAATTGTTCGACGAGATGCTGGCCGAGTCGGCCTTTCGCGACTTCGTCTTCTCGTTGTTTTCCGAGCGCGTTGCCGAATTGATGCAGCTGGTCGAGGAAGTGGCCTTTCGCAAGCTCGACCAGCGGCTGGCCGCCCTGCTGCTGGGCAAGGGCCGCGTGGTGCATGCTACCCACCAGCAGCTCGCGGATGAACTCGGCAGCGTGCGTGAAATGGTTAGCCGGCTGCTGAAGGGCTTTGCCGAGCAGGGGCTGGTGCGGCTGGGCCGCGAACAGGTCGAGGTGCTCGATGCCGCAGGCTTGCGCGAAGTCGCTTCTGTGACTTAGATCGCGGGCAGGTCGCGAATCTTTTCATAAGCAATAGTCGGCGCTGGCGGGACGGCAACTGAGGAGATTTTCACCGGTTACCACCTTGGGCCCTCACTTACCACCTTTGAGCGGCACGGCCCATGCGGGATTGCGGCCAACATGCTCTCCGGGCGAAGGTTCCGTTATTTCGCCGAGAGCGGTCCACGGGAAGAAAAGTGCCGCAGCCCGTGGCACTTTTCCAGCTTGTCATAGTTTCTTACCCTTGCTGCCGGGCGATTTGACAATCTTCTTCACTTCTTTTTCCGCCGCGCCCAACGCCCTGTCGAGAGAATCATCCAGCTCACCGGCAAGCCGTCGCTGTTCCTGAAACCTGTCGTACTCGAGCAAGGCCAATTCGTCGGCGAGTTGCTTGGTCACCTTGCCAGCGCCTTGCAGGATTTCCTTCTCGTTCAGTTCCAGAAAGCCGTGGAGCTTGTCGATCCACGCCGACATCGTCATCACTTTCTTCTGCCGGGCCTGGGCTTCCGCGAAGGACAGATACTGATCGACGATCAGGTTGAGCAAGCCCAACTCATCCTCGGACAGATAGTTCTTCGCTACCGTCACGTCCTTGCGGATGATCCGGCTGCCCGGCCAATTGGTCAGGCCCATGTTGGGCTTGCCTGCGCCCGCCCGTTTGGCGATGATTTCGGCGGCGGTCTGGCCGGTAATGGCGAAGTGGAACTTGTTCTGCACCGTGGCGAAGAACGTCTGGGTCAGGTCCGACGCAGGGTCGTAGTCGATGCTGGTGGCGTAGATGTCTGCGACCTTGCGATAGAACATCCGCTCCGAACTGCGGATGTCGCGGATGCGCTCGAGCAGTTCGTCGAAGTAACGGTCGGTGCTGCCGCCTTCCTTCAGCCGCCGGTCGTCCATCGCAAAGCCCTTGACCAGGTAGCTGCGCAACTGCTGGGTCGCCCAGATGCGGAACTGCGTGCCGCGAAGCGACTTGACGCGGTAGCCGACGGAGATAATCACATCCAGGCTGTAGTGCTTGGTGCGGTACTGCTTGCCATCGGCGGCAGTTGTAAAGAAATCCTTTACCACTGACTCGGGCGCCAATTCCCCCTCGGCAAAGACGTTGCGGATGTGCTGGCCGATGTTCTGCTTGGTGCTCAAGAACAGATCGGCCATCTGGTTCTGGTTAAGCCAGACGGTTTCGCCAGCCATGCGGACTTCGACGCGGGTGATGCCGTCGTCGGTTTGGTAGACCAGAACCTGCGTCTCTGGGCTTTCTGCTTTTTTCACGGGAACACCTCAGAGGGTATCAAATATCAGAGTTGTGCCGCCTGTCGGAACGAGCAATCCGACGAGTCGCACCAAGTCCGCCTGAGTAACCGCTGCAAGATCAGTCTCGGTGACCGTCAAAATTAACCAACGGCGCTCGGCATTAATTTGCACGGGCAAGGCGTTGTTTGGCGCGGGGAACAGAGCCGCTTGTGCCGCCAGTACCGCTTGCCACAAAGCTTGAACGTCAATCGCTTGTTCTTCGAAAGCAATACTTACGTGCTTGCGGCTGCAGAACACGCGCAAGCTACTAAAGAAAGCTGCGCGCAGAAATCCCAAAGCCGCGTACTGATTATCCGGCGAAGGTGGGCCATTCGCGATGAGCGTTTGTGCCGCCTGCATCGGATTGCCTTCCATACCACCGACATCCAAGACATCCAACAATTGCGCCACTGCCGAAATTGCACCCTCCACCTCGGCACGGGCAATGTTTGGCGGCGCGGCGTGGGAATATGGGTTCAGCACGACCTTACGGAACAGTTTGACTCGTTCGATGACGCCAGCCAGGCAGCCTTTTGCCGAGTGTGTCTTGAACCAACTTTCGGTGGCAGACAACAGCTTGTCTGTATCCAAATGGCGTGGATCGGTCTTGAACGCTTCGGGTATCCACCAGCACCATGCGTGCCTCGACCCGGTTCTTGAGGTTGACTGTCATAGTACGTTCTGCCTGAAAGCGTACTCATGCTCCGAAACGACAGGTTTGGGCGCGCTCAGAAAAAGATCAGCTTCGGCGATGGTCAGCATTCCAGTGGGAGCGGTTAGGCTTGGCAAGGCGAAACTATACCCTCTACAACTATCCCGGCATATCCACAAACAGGCCTCGATTCTGGCTGATGGTCCGCTTCTGGCTGAGTGTCTTGCGTGTGGGCTGCCTACTGGGTGCTCTTGGGTCAGAAAGTCGGCGCTGGTGAGACGGCGCGGGCTTGCGCCAAGTGGCCTCTGTGACTTAGGTTACAGTCAGACAGGGGCGACGCTGGTGTAATGCCCCCACTGTTGCATAACCCATCAAGGAGAACACCATGAAATTGAACGTTGGCGGCATCGACCGCGTGGTTCGCATTGCTGCAGGGCTTGGACTGGTGGGCTGGGCTGCCATGGGCGGTCCGGTGTGGGCGTGGATCGGCGTGGTGCCCCTGGCCACCGGCGCGATCGGCTGGTGCCCGCCCTACGCGATTTTCGGCTTCAGCACCTGTGCGGTGAAGAAGCAGCAGCAACAAGGCTGAGCGTTTCCGGCGCCGGGCGCCCGCCGGATTGGGTGGCGCGCATGGCGCCGGTGCGGCCGGCGGCCGCCTAGAACTCGACGCCGAGATTCATCGAATAGAAGTACTGCCTGCCGCCGTTGCCGGCGGCGGTGGCGAATTCCTCGCTGCGCTGTACGCGCGTCAGGGAAAGCCGTACCGCGTCCAGGCGCATGCTGAGGCCGGCGGTGACGTCGTACACATGCGGCCGCCTGCGCACGCTCGGGCTGTCGCGGAATACCGTGCCGTCGAGAAAGATGTTGTGTGCGACGAGCCGGTGGTCGAGCCCGGCGAAGACATACCATTCAAGACCCTTCGCGCGCCCCGGCTCGATGTCGCGGCGCATGTTCTGCAGCATGGCGCCGCCGGGCTCGATGGTGTCGGGGCCGAAGCCCGTCATGTGGCGCCCGAGGCGCACGATGCCGCCGGCGCGCGCCAGCGTCATCACCGTGCCCAGCGTCGCGCCGCCATGCGGGATCAGTTCCAGATCAATGCCCTGTCCGCCGCCGAAGACATGCTTTTTCTTGGCCAGCCACGAGGCCAGGAAGGCCGGTTCGTTGGGGATCTGGTTGTGCCAGCCCATGGGCTTGGGCGAACCGATCATTTTGTGCCAGCCGGACTGGATCTCCCGGCCCAATGCCGACGGGCCGACCAGGCCGAGGTCGATTTCCACCGTGTCGAGGCGGTTCTCTCTGGCCCGTTGCGCGACGCCGCCGAGATACAGCCAGGCCGCCCAGGGGCGGTCGAAGGGTTGCGGCGCGCTGATCTCGATCGACCGCGGGGTGTACAGGTTCTGGCCGAAAAATAGTCCGAGATGAACTTTGCCGCCACCCTTCGGCGCAAGTTTCTCGAGCAGCTCCGTGGTCGGCAGCTGCAGCACCTCGTAGGGCACGCCGCCGCCGAACTTGATGCCGTTGGTGTAGTAGCGGTCGGTGCGCGCCCACATGTCGTTTTCGACGAACAGCTGGAACTCGCTGCCTTCCGGCGGGCGCGTTTGGGCGCGGGACGCGGGCACCAGCGCGGCAAGCAGTGTGAGCAGGGCAATGGCGCGAAGCATCGGAGGGGAGTCAGCGGATCGGGTGGCGGCGAAAGCGCCGATTATTGCGCAGCTTGCGCTTCGGCGAGCCGGCGCAGCACGCCGCGTCCGGCGGCGCGGCCGCTGGCAAGGCAGGCGGTGAGCAGGTAGCCGCCGGTCGGCGCCTCCCAGTCGAGCATTTCTCCGGCGCAGAAGGTGCCCGGCACGGCGCGCAGCATCAGCGTTTCGTCGAGCGCGGCGAAGTCCACGCCGCCGGCGCTGCTGATGGCTTCGTCGAGCGGGCGCGGCGCAAGCAGGCGCAGCGGCAGCGCCTTGATGATGGCGGCGAGTCGCGCCGGACCGGCGAGATCGTCCGCCGTGGCGCATTCGTGGAGCAGCGCCGATTTGACGCCGTCGATGCCGGCGCGGCGGCGCAGGTGGTTGGAGAGCGAGTCGCGGCCGCGCGCGTGCGCCAGGTCATCCGTCAGGCGTTGCAACGTGCGTCCGGGCGCGAGGTCGAGCTGCAGCGTGGCGCCGCCGGCGGCTTCGATGCCATCGCGCAGCGGCGCGGCGAGGGCATAGACCAGGCTGCCTTCGATGCCGTGTTCGGTAATGAGGAATTCGCCCTCGCGCTCGATGCGCGTGCCGTCGGGCGCGACGAAGGCGGCGCGCACGGCCTTGACCGGCCGGCCGGCGAAGTGCCGGCGCAGGTGTTCGCTCCAGGGCACGTCGAAGCCGCAATTGGCCGGACGCAGGGGCTGGATGCGGACGCCGCGCGCGGCCAGCAGCGGCACCCAGGCGCCGTCCGAACCCAGCCGCGCCCAACTGCCGCCGCCGAGTGCGAGCACCGTGGCGTCAGCGCCGACTTTCGATGCGCCCGCCGGCGTGTCGAAGCGCAACGCGCCGTCGGCATCCCAGCCCAGCCAGCGATGCCGCGCATGGAACACCACGCCGGCGCCGCGCAGGCGGTGCAGCCAGGCGCGCAGCAGGGGGGCGGCCTTCATTTCCGTGGGAAAGACGCGGCCGGAACTGCCGACGAAGGTCTCGACGCCGAGTCCCTGCGCCCATTCGCGCAGTTGCTGCGGACCGAAGGCGTCTAGCCAGGCGCCGACTTCCGTTCGCCGGTTGCCGTAGCGGGAGAGAAACAGCGCCGGCGCTTCCGAGTGCGTCAGGTTGAGTCCGCCGCGGCCGGCGAGGAGGAACTTGCGACCGACCGAGGGCATGGCGTCGAACACTTCGACACGCCGGCCGGCCGCGCTCAATACCTCCGCCGCCATGAGGCCGGCCGGGCCGCCGCCGATGACGGCGACCATCGCGTCTTGCCGGTCACCGCGTGCCAAGATCGGCCAGCGAATTGGCGAGGCGCACGTAATCGGCCACGGGGATGTCTTCGGCGCGCGCCGTGGGCGTGATGCCGAGCGCGGCGAGAGCGGCCTCGCTGATCAGTTCGCGCAGGGTGTTGCGCAGCATCTTGCGCCGCTGCGAGAAGGCGGTCGTCACCACCCTGGCGAACAAGGCCGGGTCTCTTGCCGTGTCGCCGGCGTCTACTCGCGAGAAGTCGACGGGGATCATGCGCACGATGGCCGAGTCGACCTTGGGCGGCGGATTGAAGGCATCGGGCGGAACGACGAACATGCATTCCATGTGGTAGTGGTACTGCAGCATCACCGAGAGGCGGCCGAAGTCCTTGCTGCCCGGCGCGGCCACCATGCGATCGACCACTTCCTTCTGCAGCATGAAGTGCATGTCGTACACCAGCGGCGCGAACGGCACCAGGTGGAACAGCAGCGGGCTGGAAATGTTGTAGGGCAGGTTGCCGACGATCTTCAGCGGGCCGTCGCCCTTCAGCGCGCCGAAATCGAATTCGAGCGCATCGCCTTCGTGGATGGTCAGCCGTTCGGGCGGAAAGCGCTTCTTGAGGCGCGCGATCAGGTCGCGGTCGATCTCGACCACGTGCAGATGCCCGATGCGTTCCAGCAGCGGCCCGGTGAGGGCTCCCAGCCCCGGCCCGATCTCCACCACCGTGTCGCCGGCGCGCGGGCCGATGGCGTCGACAATCCGGTGGATGATGCCGGGCGAGACGAGGAAGTTCTGCCCAAAACGACGGCGGGCGCTGTGCCCCTCAATTTGTTTGCTCACATCAGTTCGCCGGAGTTTCAGAGAAGGCTAACCCGTGCAGCGGGTTAAGCGAGCGTCGCGAGCGGCCGCAGCTAAACCGCTTGCGTGCGACGTGGCCTTCGTGTTGCTTCATGCGGGATCAGGGGGCATCCGGGCCGGCCCGGCGCGAGGCCATGTCGATCGCCGCCTCGACGGCAGCGAAAAGGCTGGTCGGCGAGGCCTTGCCGGTGCCGGCCAGATCGAGCGCCGTGCCGTGGTCGACCGAGGTGCGGATCACCGGCAGGCCGAGCGTGACATTGATGCCTTCGTCGAAGGCCGCGTACTTGAGCACCGCGAGGCCCTGGTCGTGGTACATCGCCAGTTGCGCGTCGGAGCCGGCGAGGACATTCCGGGTGAATAGCGTGTCCGCCGGCAGCGGCCCGACCAGGTTCATGCCTTCGCCGCGCAGCGTGTCCAGCACCGGCGCGATGACCTCGATTTCCTCGCGGCCCATGTGGCCGCCTTCGCCGGCATGGGGGTTGAGCCCGGCGACCAGGACGCGGGGCCGGGCGATGCCGAACTTGGCCTGCATGTCGGCGTGGAGGATGCGGAGGGTGGTTTCCAGATCGCTCTTCGTGATCGCGGCGGGGACGTCCTTCAGCGCCAGATGCGTGGTGGCCAGCGCGACGCGCAAGCCGGCGCCGGCCAGCATCATCACCACGCGCGGCGTGCCCGTATGGTCGGCAAGGTATTCGGTATGGCCGCTGAAGGCGATGCCGGCGTCGTTGATGACGCCCTTGTGCACCGGGGCGGTGACCATCGCGGCGAACTCGCCGCTCACGCACCCGGCGAGCGCGGCATCGAGAATGTCGAGCACGTAACGTGCGTTGGCGGTGTCGAGGCGTCCGGCCGGCGCCGGTTGTTGCAGGGGGATGTGCCTGATTTCGATGCGGCCCGCGTCGAGCCCGAGTTGAGCGGCGCGCGCGGACAGCAGAGTGCGGTCGCCCAGTACGACGATGCGCGCCGGCCATTGCCGGTCCGCCAGACGCAGGCAGATATCCGGGCCGATGCCGGCCGGTTCGCCGGATGTGACGGCGATCACCGGCGGCGCGGAAAGGTTCCGGCTAGCGATCTTCGGTGCGGTATTCGACATAGGCGCGGTCGCGCATCTGCCGGACCCAGTCCTGATATGCCTCGTCGGACTTGCGCTCGCGCAGCACCTGGCGCGCGCCGAGCCGCTGGCGCTCCGCGGTTGCGTCTTCGGTGCGGCGCTCGAGAACCTGGATCAGGTGGAAGCCGAACGGCGACTGGACCGGTTCGCTGATCTGATTGATCTTCAGCGCATCCATGGCCTTCTCGAAATCGGGAACGGTGTCGCCCTGATACAGCCAGCCGAGATCGCCGCCGCGGGCCGCGGAAAGGTCGTTGGAATGCAGCCGCGCCAGTTCGGCAAAATCGGCGCCGTTGTCGAGCCGCTCCTTGAGCGCGACCAGCTTGCGCCTCGCTTCGGCTTCGGAGACGATCTCGTTGACCTTGATCAGGATGTGCCGGGCGCGGGTTTGCCTGAGCGCCGCAACCGGCTTGGCGCCGGTGTCGCCCCTCTTGTCGACCAGCTTGACGATGTGGAAGCCGGCCGGGCTGCGCAGGATGTCGCTGACTTCACCGGGCTTGAGATTCCTCACGGCGTCGGCGTAAAGCGCGGGCAGGCGATCCAGCGGTCGTATGCCCATGTCGCCGCCGGACGAGAGTCCGTCGGGGGCGTCGGAAAAGCTGGCGGCCACCTTGGCGAAGTTCTCGCCGCGGCGAAGTTGATCGAGCGCGGATTGCGCCCGCGCGCCGATGCGCATCAGCTGGTCGGGCGTTGCCTGCTCCGGCACGCGCAGGATGATGTGCGCGGTGTGCACTTCGACGTTGCCGGCACCTCCGCCCTGCTCCGGATTGATCAGGTAATTGTCGATCTCGCCGTCGGAGACGACGATGCGGCTTTCCACCTCGCGGTCGCGCAGGCGCGAGAGCAGGATTTCCTCGCGAATCTCCTCGCGGAACTTGACCCAGGCGATGCCGTCCTTCTCCAGCGTGGCGCGGAAATCCTGCAGCGAGAGGCGGTTGCCTTCGGCGATGCGACGGATGGCCGCGTCGAGCTCGATATCCGAGATGCGCAGCCCGGTTTCCCTGGCGAACTGAAGCTGCACCCGGTCGGTGATCATGCGCTCGAGCATCTGCCGTTCGAGCACGTCGCGCGGCGGCAACTGCACGTTCTGTTTGCGCAACTGGCTTTCCACCCTGGCGAGACGGGCGCGCAGTTCGAAGGACGTGATGGCCTCGTCGTTTACCACGGCCACGATGCGGTCGACCTCGATCGGCACGCGCCGCGTCTGGGCGTGGGCCGGGAGCAGGGAGAGGCAGGCCAGCAGGGGAAGCAGCAGAAAGCGGAAAATCATGGCGCGAGAATGGGGGCCGCGGCGCCCCCCTGGTTGATCAGGCCGTAGCCGGGCACGTTGCGTTTCAGGATATCGAGCGGGTTGGAGCCGACTTTTGCGAATCCGTTCAATTCGAGCTGGAAGAACAGTGCGGTGTTAGATCCCTGCGCCTGGGTGGCGAGGCGCTGCATGACGACGCGCCCGATCCAGCAGCCGCCGTCATATTCGAGGCCGGCGACCGATTCGATCATGCGTCCTTCCTTGGTGGAATAGTTGAAGCGCCCCACCGCATGCCAGCCGCCGGCGAGCGGCCACTGGCCCGAAATGTCCAGCTGGCCGAGGCCCAGCACGCCCAGTTGATCCCGGGTATAGCGGTAGCCGGCATTGAGCACCTTGCCCGTTTCGGGCTGGTAGCGGCCGCCGAGGTTGAAGCGCTCCATCTGGCTCAGGCGCGGGTTGTACTGGATGCCCGCGTCGACATAGGTCTTCGGCAGGATGCGGCCGGAGAGCGAGCCGAGGAAGTCGGTCTGACGGTCGCTGCGCAGCACCTCGCCGGGCAGGCCGACATTCTGCGTGCTGAAATAAAAACGCTGGCCGAACGCGGCGCGGATGATCTCGGCGCCGCTTTCCGGATCGAGCAGGCGCGAGGTGAGCATGACCGTGGCCTGGTTGGCGTCGGCGATGCGGTCGCCGCCGCTGTACCGGTTCTCGCCGAAGATCTGCGCGAAATTGAAGTCGGCGATACCCGTATCGAATACGGGGATCAGGCTCTGGTCGCGCACCGGAACGTAGAGGTAATACAGGCGCGGTTCCAGGGTCTGCGTCAGCGTCCTGCCGAACCAGGCCGTTTCGCGTTCGAAGGTCACGTCCGAATCCACGCTGAAGATCGGCACGTCGCGACTGAGTTTTTGCGGTGTGCCTGCCGCCTGCCTTCCGAGAGAGTAGCGGGTGGAATGCACGCCGATCTTGGGCGTGAGGCTCAGCACCGCCGTCTGCAGGGGCAGCGAAATCTGCGGATACAGCGTAAAGCGCCGGCCTTCCACCAGCGTCGGATTCTTGAAGTTGACGTGCTCGCCGCTGAATGCAAAATTCAGACCGAACGGCAGGTCGCCGCGGTTGGCGGTCACGGTCAGTTGCGGCAGGCGCCGGTAAGGTTCCGTCACGGGCGGCAGGGACGGGTCCTGCAGGGTCTGGTAGCTCTGCGCCATGAGGTTGGCCGACCACCAGCCGCCGCCGTAGCTCAGCGTGCCCTGACGCAGCAGATTGGTCTGCGACACCGCCGACGAGCCGCTGGCCAGGTCGCTGAAGAAGGTATCGTCGGAAACACCGGCGAGGGCGAGAGATCCCGAAAGGCCATAGCCGAGGTTGTGGCTGTGATTCAGCGAATACGAAGAGCGGCGCTTGTGCTCGAGCTTGTCGTCGGGCAGATGCTGCCCCTGCATGGTGCCGCTGAACGAGGGATTCAGATAGCGATATTCGCCGTTCCACAGCGTGCCGCGCTTGCTCATGAAGCGCGGTGCGATCGTCGCGTCCATGTTCTGCGCGATGTTCCAGTAGAACGGCTGGGTGTATTCCACGCCGCCGCGGCTGGTGGAGCCGAAGGTCGGGGTCAGCAGCCCGCTCTTGCGTTCGTTGTTCAGAGAGAAGCTCAGCCAGGGCGAATAGAGAATGGGCGCGCCCTTGAAAACCAGGGTCGCGTCGCGCGCGCGGCCCTCTTCGGTGTCGTAGTCGAGGCGCAAGTCGGCGGTGCGCGCGAACCAGTCGGGATCGCTTCCCGCAGCCGGCGTGCAGGTGCTGTAGGTGGCGTCGGTGAGCCGGTACTTGCCTTCGCCCTCGAATTCCATGCGCACTGCCGCGCCCTGTCCCGTGGTGAGATCCGCCGACGCGCGTTCCTCGGTGCCGGTCCATAGCGTGGCGGCCGATCCGGTCTTGATGCGGCGGACGCTGTACTGGGGATGCTCGAAGAAACCGGTGCTCTCATCCATCTTCATCCGCATCCGGGGGCCGTTGATGCGGTCGCCGTCGCGGGAGAGGCGGACGTTGCCTTCGGCCTCCATCTCGTCGTCCTGCTGCCAGTAGGTCAGCCGGTCGCCGAGCAGGATCGAGTTGCGCTTGCGCAGTTCGACGTTGCCATCGGCCACCACTTCGACATCGGTCTTGCCGGCGATGTGATCGGCCACGATGAAGGTCGGCAGCGTTTCGCCGGCGCGCTTGAGATAGGGCGTGACGCCGGCACTCTGCTGCAGCAGTGGCGCCGGCAGTTCTCCTGCGGCGACGTGGGCCGAGTAGACCGGCGCCAAGGCGGGACGTTCGGCAACCTGCGGCGGCTCCTGCGGCTTCTGGATGGCAGCGGCGGGCGCCGCTGCGGGTGCCGGCGGCGCGGCTTTGGGTTCCTCCGGACGGCGTGGCGCTTCGGTGGCGATGGCCTGCGGGGCGGGCGCTTGTCGCGGCGCCGGGGCCGGCGCTGCCGGGCCGGCTGCAGCGGGCGCAGTGACGGGCGCTGCAGCTGGCGGCGCGGCGCGGGCGGCTTTGGGAGCCGGCCGCGGGCCGGGCGTGGCCGCGGGCTGCTGCGGGGCCGGGTCGACCTGTGCCGGAGCGGGAACCGCCGGCGGCGCGGCGACCACGGTCTGAGCAGCGACAGGCGCGGCGGACGGCGGTGTGCCGGCGCCGAGCAGGGCGGGATTGACGCGCAGGGGCGGCAGCGGTTCCGCCGCCGCAGAGCCTGCGGGAAGCGCCAGCAGGACAAGCAGTGAGACGGGGCCGAATTGTCCGCGATGCGATTGAGACATGCCGTATCGGTGAGTAGGCGCAGCGGTGACGGAAAAATGCAGACACAAACCCCGCCTGCCGCATGCGGGAGAAGCCTCTGCCGGCCGATGCTAGAATCGCGAATTCTAACACTTCATGCCCGCGGAACGCGCTCTCCGACAAAGCTTTTGCGCCTTTCCGCGCACCTCGCGCATCTTCGATATGGAACGCCAGAAGCAGATCAGCACATGGCTCGCCGCCTTGTGGCCGGACCGCAGTTTCACGCTGGCGCCGGCCTCGGCCGATGCCAGTTTCCGCCGCTATTTTCGCGTCACGCTGGACGACGGCGCGACGCGCATCGTCATGGATGCGCCACCCGCCAACGAGGACTGCCGGCCCTGGTTGCACGTGCAGCAGTTGTTTCATTCCGCCGGGGCCCATGTGCCGGAGGTTCTCGCGCAAGACCTGGACCAGGGTTTCCTGCTGCTCTCGGATCTCGGCGATACCACCTACCTGCAGGCCCTGAATGCCGACAACGCCGTGCCGCTGTATGCGGACGCCATCGCCGCGCTGGTGAAGATCCAGCTTGCCAGTCGCCCGGGCGCGTTGCCCGACTACGATCGCATGCTGCTGCGTCGCGAACTCGATCTCTTCCCGCAGTGGTTTCTGGCCGAGCATCATCAACTGGCCCTGACGCCGGGCGAGCAGCAGTCCCTGGAAGCCGTGTTCGAACGCATCCTCGCGGTGAATCTGGCCGAGCCCAGGGTCTTCGTGCATCGCGACTATCACTCGCGCAACCTGATGCGGATCGCTCAGCCCGGTAGCGCCAATCCGGGCATCATCGATTTCCAGGACGCCGTGTATGGGCCGATCAGCTACGACATGGTGTCGCTGCTGAAGGACGCCTACATCGAGTGGGACGAGGATCTCGCGCTGGACTGGCTGGTTCGTTACTGGGAGCAGGCGCGCAAGGCCGGGCTGCCGGTCGCCGCCGACTTCGGCGAGTTCTTCCGCGATTACGAGTGGATGGGCGTGCAGCGCCATGTCAAGGTGCTGGGCATCTTCGCCCGGCTCCATCACCGCGACGGCAAGGACGGCTACCTGAAGGACCTGCCGCTGGTGGCGCGCTACCTGCGCAAGGCCTGCGAGCGCTACGGCGAACTCTCGCCGCTGCGCAAGCTGCTCGACCGGGTCGAGGACAGGATCACGGTACTCGGCTACACGATGGATGCGGGCACGCTCGGGACTCGTCGTGAGTAGTCAATCAGTTCGCGCTGCGCGCGAACTCCGGTCAGTCACCTCCTTTCCCGGAAAGGGGGGCGGGGGGATAGCTCGCATGGATGATTCGCAGAATCATCGCCTTCATGGGGCCCTTGCCCCATGAAGGCGATGATTTTGGCCGCCGGGCGCGGCGAGAGAATGCGTCCGCTCACCGACCATACGCCGAAGCCGTTGCTGCCCGTCGGCGGCAAACCCTTGATCGTCTGGCATCTGGAACATCTGGCGACGGCCGGGTTGCGCGAGGTCGTGATCAATCATGCGCATCTCGGCTGGCAGATCGAGGCGGCGCTCGGCGACGGCGCACGCTGGGGCCTGTCGATCCGGTATTCGGCCGAACCCGAAGGCGCGCTGGAGACGGCCGGCGGGATCGCCAACGCGCTGCCGCTCCTCGGCGACGACGAGTCGTTCCTGGTGATCAACGGCGACATCTATTGCGACTGGGATGTGGCCCGGGCCCTGGCGGCGTTGACTGGCACCGATCTCGCGCATCTGGTGCTGGTGCCGAATCCGTCGCATCATCCGCGCGGCGACTTTGCGCTGGCGGGGACGGCAGTCGACGCCGGCATCACGGCGGCCGGTGTTCAGGTGTACACCTTTTCCGGCATCGGCATCTATCGCCCGCAACTGTTTGCCGGCATCCGGCGCGGCGAGCGCGCGCAACTGGCGCCGTTGCTGCGCACGGCGATGGCGGCACGGCACGTTAGCGGAGAGCTGCATGCCGGTCGCTGGACGGACGTCGGCACGCCGCAACGCCTGGCCGAACTGGATGTCGAGCTCCGCTCGCTATCCGACGAGGAAATGCCGTCCCCGATGCGGGAGCACGGGGACATATAATTACCCGATGGAAGCGTCGTCACCCCTCTCAGGCAATTCCGTCGAGGCGTTTCGCCAGCGCCGGCTCGCGTTGATCGAACGCATGACCCGCGGCGGCGGCGGCGTCGCGCTGATTCCCACCTCGCCCGAGCAGGCGCGCAACCGCGATTCGCACTATCCGTATCGCGCGGACAGCTACTTTCAATACCTGACCGGCTTCATCGAGCCGGAAGCCGTGCTGGTGATCGTCGCCGGCCGCGGCGATACGGCGCCGCAATCGGTCCTGTTCTGTCGCGAAAAGAACATGGAGCGGGAAATCTGGGACGGCTTCCGCCACGGGCCGGACGGCGCCCGCGAGGCCTTCGGCCTCGATGCCGCCCATGCCATCGGCGAGCTCGACGCCAGGCTGGCCGAGTTGCTCGCCGATCAGCCGGTGCTGTGGTTTTCCCTGGGTCAGGATGCCGGCTGGGACAGCCGCATCGCCACCGCCCTGAATCGCGTACGCGCCGAAAGCCGCAGCGGAAAGCACGCCCCGGCAACAATCCGCGACGTGCGCGCCGAGCTCGACGCCATGCGCCTGATCAAGGACGCCACCGAGCTCGACATCATGCGCCGCGTGGCGGCGATTTCGACGGGCGCCCACAGCCGCGCCATGTGCTTTGTCGCGCCAGGCCGTTTCGAGTACGAAGTCGAGGCCGAACTGCTGCACGAATTCCGCCGTCATGGCTGCGAGTTTCCGGCCTACACCTCGATCGTCGCCGGCGGGGCGAACGCCTGCGTCTTGCATTACGTGGGCAACGATAAGGTCCTGCGCGACGGCGACCTGCTGCTGATCGATGCCGGCGGCGAACTCAGCGGCTACGCCTCCGACATCACGCGCAGTTTTCCGGTCAATGGCCGCTTCAGCGGGCCGCAGGCCGATGTGTACTCGCTGGTGCTCGCGGCACAGGACGCGGCGATCGCCGCGGTGCGGCCGGGCGCCACCTTTGCCGATCCACACGAGGCGGCGCTGAAGGTCCTGGTGCAGGGCATGATCGATTTGAAGCTGTTGTCCGGTACGGCGGATGCCGCGATGGAGTCGGAGAGCTACAAGCGCTTCTACATGCACCGCACCAGCCACTGGCTGGGCAAGGACGTGCACGACGCCGGCGAGTACAAGGCGGGGGATCGGTGGGCGCCGCTGGTGCCCGGCATGGTGCTGACCATCGAGCCCGGCTGCTACGTGCGTCCGGCGGACGACGTGCCCGAGGCCTTCTGGAACATCGGCGTGCGCATCGAGGACGATGCGGTGGTGACAGCCGACGGCTGCGAGATCATCACCGCCGCTGCGCCGAAGAAGATCGCCGACATCGAAGCGCTGATGCGAGATGCCCGCGCCGGCTGAAAGCGTTCGCCGCCGGGTCGCCATCGTTGGTGGCGGCCCCGCCGGCATGGCGCTGGCGCTGGCGTTGAAACTCCACGGCGTCACCGCCGAGATATTCGAGGCCCGCGAGCGCGCGGCGGTGCGCCGCGATCCCCGTGTCCTCGCGCTGTCCGACGGCGCGCGGCAGATTCTCGATTGGCTCGGCGTGTGGTCCGGGCTCTCCGCGACGCCGATGGAAACCATTCACATCTCGCAGCGCGGCGGTCTTGGCCGCACGCTGTTGCGCGCGGCCGAACTCGACCTGAAGGCGCTCGGCTGGGTGCTGCCGGCCGGCGATCTGATCGCCGCGCTCGACGCCGCGGTGAGCGCAGCGGAAATCGTCTATCGCGAAGGCATGAGAGTAGACGCCGGCGATACGGGGTCCGCACGCGTTGCCCTCCCCGGTGCGGCCGGGGATATGAATTTTTCCCTGACTGCGTTCGCCGAAGGCAGGGTGGAGCCGGGTGCCGGAACCCTGCGCGACTATGGTCAGCATGCGGTGCTGTGCAACGTGTCCATTGCGGCGCCGCATCGCAATGTCGCCTGGGAGCGTTTCACCGGCGAGGGCCCGGTGGCGCTGCTGCCGCTGGGTCGAGACTATTCCGTGGTGCTGACCTGCGACGACAAGATTCTCGATGAGGTCAAGGCGCTCGACGATAAGGCATTCCTTGCGCTGCTGCAGCAGCGCTTCGGCACGCGGCACCGCTTCACCGCGGCGACGCCGCGCGTGGTCTATCCGCTGGGTTTGCGCTACCGGCCGCAACCGGTGGGCGAGCGCCAGGTCTGGCTGGGCAACGCGGCGCAAACGCTGCATCCGGTGGCCGGGCAGGGTTTCAACCTTGCGCTGCGCGACATCTGGGAACTGGCGCAGCGGGCCGGGGCCGCGACGGACCCCGGCGCCCCCGAGGTCCTGGCCGACTATGCGCAGGGCCGTCGGGCGGACCGGCGCGGCGCCATCGGTTTTACCGACCTGCTGATCGACGGCTTCGCCTCGGATTTCCCCCCCTTGAAGCATGCCCGTGGCGCCGGACTTCTGGCGCTGGACCTGCTGCCGCCGCTGCGGGCCTTCGTCGCGAAGCGGATGATCTACGGCGCCCGCGCCTGGCCGTGACATTTGCCACGAACCATAAAAAGCTTCGATTGCCGAGCTAGCGGTTTGCGTTAAAATCGCGCCCTTCCCCGACCGTATTCCTTTTCTCCGACATGGACTTTCTGGGCTTTCAGCTGCGCAACAATCTGTTTGTCGCGCCCATGGCCGGGGTTACGGATCGTCCCTTTCGCCAGCTGTGCAAGAAGCTCGGCGCCGGACTCGCGGTGTCGGAAATGGTCACCTCCAACTCCCTGCTCTACGGCAGCGCCAAGACCCGGCGCCGTGCCGACCATGCCGGCGAGGTCGATCCGATCTCGGTGCAGATCGCCGGCGCCGATCCGGCGATGATGGCGCAGGCCGCCAGGTACAACGCCGACAACGGCGCGCAGATCATCGACATCAACATGGGTTGCCCGGCCAAGAAAATCTGCAACGTCATGGCCGGTTCGGCCCTGATGCAGGACGAGCCGCTGGTGGCGCGGATTCTCGAGGCGGTGGTGGCCGCCGTGCCGGACACGCCGGTGACGCTCAAGTTTCGCACCGGCTGGAACAGCCAGAACCGCAACGCGCCGCGCATCGCCCGCATCGCAGAAGAATCCGGCGTCCGCGCCATCGCCATCCACGGCCGCACGCGCGCCGACCAGTACATGGGCAGCGCGGAATACGACACCATCGCCCTGGTCAAGTCGCAGGTGAAGATTCCGGTGATCGCCAACGGCGACATCGACACGCCGCAGAAGGCCCGCTACGTCCTCGACTACACCGGCGCCGACGGCGTCATGATCGGTCGCGCGGCACAAGGCAAGCCCTGGCTGTTCCGCGAGATCGAGCATTTCCTCAAGACCGGCACAGAGCTGGCGCCGCCGCGGGTGGCAGAGATCCACGGCATTCTGCGCGGCCACCTAGCGGATCTGTACGCGTTCTACGGCGAGGAAACCGGCGTACGCATCGCGCGCAAGCACATCAGCTGGTACACCAAGGGCCTGATCGGCGCGGCGCATTTCCGCCATGCCATGAACCAGATGCAGAGCGTCGGCGAACAGCTGGCGGCGACCGAAGACTTCTTCCTCGGCCACGCCGCGGCGAACGATCGGCTGCGCTATGAAGATCGCGTCGAAGAAATGGAGGCCGCATGAGCGAACTCAATGATTGCGTGCGGCGCAGCCTCAATCGTTACTTTCGCGATCTCGACGGCCAGGCGCCGCACGCCATCTACGGCATGGTGCTGAAATGCGTGGAACGGCCGATGCTGGAAGTGGTGATGAAACAGGCGGAAGGCAATCAGACCACCGCCGCCGAGATGCTGGGCATCAGTCGCGGCACCCTGCGCCGCATGCTGGTCGAACACGAATTGCTTTAACTCTCACGAGGTTCCCATGAAGGTTACACAAGCGCTGCTTAGCGTGTCCGACAAGCGCGGTGCGGTGGATTTTGCCCGCGGTCTCGCCCAGCTCGGCATCAAGCTTCTCTCCACCGGCGGCACCGCCAAACTGCTGCGTGACGCCGGGCTCGACGTCACCGACGTCTCCGACTACACCGGCTTTCCCGAGATGCTCGACGGCCGCGTCAAGACCCTGCATCCCAAGGTGCACGGCGGCATCCTCGGCATTCGCGGCAACGCCGAGCATGAGGCGACGATGGCCAAGCACGGCATCCCGGCCATCGATCTGGTCGTGGTGAATCTCTATCCCTTCCGCGAGACTGTGGCGAAGCCCGGCTGCACGCTCGACGACGCGATCGAGAACATCGACATCGGGGGCCCGACCATGGTCCGCGCCGCGGCCAAGAACCACGGCAACGAGCAGGGCGGCGTCGGCGTCGTCACCGATCCCGAGGATTACGCGCCGGTGCTCGACGAACTCAAGGCCGGCGGCGCGCTCTCATACAAGACGCGCTTCGCCTTGGCCAAGAAGGCGTTCACCCACACCGCGCGCTACGACTCGGCGATCGCCAACTGGCTGACCTCTCTCGACGAACAGAACAAGCCCGGCATGTTCCCGGAAAGACTGCAACTGGCCTTCGACAAGGTCGACACCATGCGCTACGGAGAAAATCCGCACCAGCAGGCGGCGTTCTACCGCGAGCCCGCTGGTGGCAACCTCGCGGTTCCCGGCAGCATTGCCAGCTATCAGCAACTGCAGGGCAAGGAACTTAGCTACAACAACATCGGCGACGCCGACGCGGCCTGGGAATGCGTCAAGGCCTTCGACGGCGAGATCGCCTGCGTCATCGTCAAGCACGCCAATCCCTGCGGCGTGGCGACTGCCGGCTCGGCCCTGGATGCATATCGCAAGGCCTTCAAGACCGATCCGACGTCGGCCTTCGGCGGCATCATCGCCTTCAACTGCGCGATCGACAAGGCCACCGCCGAAGCCGTGGCCGGACAGTTCGCCGAAGTCATCATTGCTCCCGAGATCACCGCCGAGGCGCGCGCCGTATTCGCCGCCAAGCAGAATCTGCGCGTGCTGATCGTGCCGATGGGCAAAGCCGGCGGACTGATGGATTACAAGCGTGTCGGCGGCGGCCTGCTGGTGCAAAGCGCCGACGAAGCGCGCATCACCGCGGCCGACATCAAGGTGGTGACCAAGCGCGCGCCGACCCCGGCCGAGATGAGCGACCTGCTGTTTGCCTGGCGCATTGCCAAGTACGTGAAGTCGAATGCCATCGTCTACTGCAAGGACGCCATGACGGTCGGCGTCGGCGCCGGCCAGATGAGCCGCGTCGATTCCGCCCGCATCGCCGCGATCAAGGCCGAGAACAACGGCCTCACCGTGGTCGGCTCGGTGGCCGCCTCGGACGCCTTCTTCCCCTTCCGCGACGGCCTCGATGTGCTGGCCAAGGCGGGAGCCACCGCGGTGATCCAGCCCGGCGGCTCGGTGCGCGATGCCGAAGTCATCGCCGCCGCCGACGAGCAGAACCTGGCAATGGTGTTCACCGGCTTCCGTCATTTCAGGCATTGAAACCCGTTTGCCGCAGAGAACACGGAGAAAGCCTGTTTCTGTCTTCCCTCTGTGTTCTCTGTGATCTCTGTGGCTGAAAAGGTTTTCTTATGAAAATACTCGTAGTCGGTTCCGGCGGACGCGAGCATGCGCTGGCGTGGCGTCTGGCCAGGGCTCCCGGCCTGCAGAAGATCTATGTCGCGCCCGGCAATGCCGGCACGGCGCTCGAACACGAGCTGGAGAACCTGCCGCTCACCGACATCCACGCCCTGGCCGATTACGCCGAGCGCGAAAAGGTGCATGCCACCGTAGTCGGTCCCGAGGCGCCCCTCGCTGCGGGCATCGTGGACGAGTTCCGCGCCCGCGGTCTGCGTATTTTCGGACCGACCAGGGCCGCGGCGCAGTTGGAGAGCTCGAAGGACTTCGCCAAGCGCTTCATGACCCGGCACAACATTCCGACGGCGAAGTTCCAGACCTTCGCCGATGCCAGGGCTGCCCATGCCTACATCGATGTCGAGGGCGCGCCGATCGTGATCAAGGCCGACGGGCTCGCTGCCGGCAAGGGCGTTGTGGTGGCGCTGAGCGTCCGCGAGGCCCACGCCGCGGTGGACATGATGCTGGCCGACAACAAGCTCGGCGATGCCGGCGCCCGCGTCGTCATCGAAGAGTTCCTCGATGGCGAGGAGGCCAGCTTCATCGTCATGGCCGACGGCTATCACGCGCTGCCGCTGGCCACCAGCCAGGATCACAAGCGGCTCAAGGACGGCGATCAGGGACCGAACACCGGCGGCATGGGCGCCTATTCGCCGGCGCCGGTGGTGACCCCCGAAATTCACGCCCGCGTCATGCGCGAAGTCATCATGCCGACCATCAACGGCATGGCGGCGGACGGCATCGTGTACACCGGTTTCCTCTACGCGGGCCTGATGATCAAGCCCGACGGCAGCCTGCGCGTGCTTGAATTCAACTGCCGCATGGGCGACCCGGAGACCCAGCCGATCATGATGCGGCTCAAGAGCAATCTGGTCGAACTGGTGGATGCCGCGATCGACGGTCGCCTCGATCAAGTCGAGGCGGAGTGGGATCGCCGCGTCGCGCTCGGCGTGGTGGTCGCTGCAGCGAACTATCCGGAGGCGCCGCGCAAGGGTGACGTGATTCACGGCCTTCCCGCGCCGACCGAGGACAGCCACGTGTTCCACGCCGGGACGGCGCAGCATGACGGCGAGGTGGTGACGGCGGGTGGGCGCGTGCTGTGCGTCACGGCGCTGGGCGACAACGTCAAGGCGGCGCAGAAGCGCGCCTACGAAGTGTTGGATCCCATTCTGTTCGACGGCATGCAGTGTCGTCGCGACATCGGGTTTCGCGCCATCAAGCGATGATTCTTCCCCCCGCCACGCTGGGCATGCTCGGCGGCGGCCAGTTGGGCCGCTTCTTCGTCATTGCCGCCCATGAACTGGGCTACCGCGTGGTGGTGCTCGATCCCGATCCGCAAAGCCCCGCCGGGCGCATCGCCGACCAGCATCTGGTGGCCGCCTACGACGACCCCGATGCGCTGAACCGCATGGCCGAGTCCTGTGCCGCGGTGACCACCGAATTCGAGAACGTTCCGGCCGGCAGCCTCGCCTACCTGTCGAAATTCCTTCCGGTGCGGCCGAGTGCCGAGTCCGTGGCGATCAGCCAGAATCGCAGCGCGGAGAAGGGCTTTCTCAAGCAGCACGGCTTTCCGCACGCGCCCTACGCCGACATACGCAGCGAAGACGATGTGGCGCGGGCCAGCGCCAGCCTGTTTCCCGGCATCCTCAAGGTGGCTCGCTTCGGCTACGACGGCAAGGGGCAGATAAGGGTTTCGAGTCGCGACGAAGCGCTGCTGGCATTCCGCCAGTTGAAGAACGAGCCCTGCGTGCTGGAGCAGATGCTGGTGCTGGATTATGAAGTCTCGGTGGTGTTGTCGCGCGACGAGGCAGGCGCCGTGAAGTGTTTTCCCACCGCCGAGAACAGCCACCGCCACGGCATCCTCGATGTTTCCATCGTGCCGGCGCGCACCTCGGGCTGCCTTGCCGGCAATGCCGAGGAAATTGCCGAGGGCATCGCGCAGAAGATGGGCTATGTCGGCACGCTCGCCGTCGAGTTCTTCATCGTGCGCGGCCAGCTTTACGTCAATGAAATGGCACCGCGGCCGCACAACTCGGGGCACTACACCATCGATGCCTGCATCACCAACCAGTTCGAGCAGCAGGTGCGGACGCTGACCGGCCTGCCGCTGGGCGAGGCGCGCGCGCATTCGGCTGCCGTGATGGTGAACCTGCTGGGCGACCTGTGGTATCTGCAGGACCCGCACCACAGCCGCGAACCCGACTGGACGAAGCTGCTGGCCGTGCCGAATCTCAAGCTGCATCTCTACGGCAAGCACCACGCCAGGCCTGGGCGCAAGATGGGCCATTTCACCGTGATCGGCAGCGATGCGCAGAAGGTGCAGGAGTCGGCGCTGGCGGCACGGCGATTGATCGGCATCCGTGATGACGGCGCCGGTGGCTGACATCCCCCGTGCGGTGGCATTGCTGCGCGCCGGCGAACTGGTCGCCTTTCCTACCGAAACGGTCTATGGCCTCGGCGCCGATGCGGGCAATCCGGGCGCCATTGCCAGGATCTTCGCCGCCAAGGGCCGGCCCGCAGACCATCCGCTGATCGTGCATCTGCCGGATGCCTCGCACCTCGAGCGCTGGGCCGTCGATATTCCTGAAGCGGCGCGCAAGCTCGCCGCGGCATTCTGGCCGGGACCCCTGACGTTGATCCTCAAGCGTCATGCCTCGGTGCAGGATGCCATCACCGGCGGTCAGGACACGGTCGGCCTGCGCGTGCCGAACCACCCGCTGGCCCTGCAGCTGCTGCGCGAATTCGGTGGCGCGAATGGTGGCGGATTGGCGGCGCCATCGGCCAACCGCTTCGGCCACGTCAGCCCGACCACGGCCGCGCATGTGCGCGAGGAACTCGGCGACGCCGTGGCGATGATTCTCGACGGCGGCCCCTGCGCGGTCGGCATCGAATCGACGATCCTCGATCTCTCCTCCGGCGAGCCGCGGATCCTGCGCCCGGGCATGCTCGATGCGGATGCCATCGGTGCGGTGCTGGGCCGCCCACCGGCATTCGGCGGCGAGCAGAACGCGCCGCGCGTTTCGGGCAGCCTCGAAGCCCATTACGCGCCGCGCACCCCGCTGCGCCTGGTGGCCGCAGCCGATCTCGCGACCGCGGCGCGCCAGGCGCTCGAGGCCGGGCAACGCATCGCCGTGCTGGCCTCGGAACCGCCCGTCTCCGGCGATTCGAACATGATCTGGTCTGCGGCCGGCACCGACGCCACCCGGTTCGCCCACGACCTCTATGCCCGGCTGCGCGAGTTCGACGCGCTGGACTGCGACCTGATCCTGGTCGCCGCGCCACCCGATGCGGAAGCCTGGCGCGCGGTGGCCGACCGCCTTCGCCGCGCCGCGGCCGGATCGAAATAGGGGTGAAACATTACGGTCATCAGGGCCTAAACGCTTTCGTCGGCGGCCGATAATTTTCCGAAGGCGGGTTCCCCGCGAGGAGGACAAAACAATGGCTGCCAAGGAGCGCAACGAGCGACGACCGGCGAAGCCCGGGCAAGGCGCGGAGCAGCCCGGCCGCGTCATCGGGTCCGCAGTAAGCGTCGCCATCAACCGGGGTTTCGTGGTCGGGCGCGAGGTTCTCGTCGGCAGCATCCCCGGCATCGTGGTCGGCTACAACATCGCCAGTTTCGGCCAGTTCGTCGGCAGTGCCTATCCGCTGGTGGTGCGCACCGCGCTCGGTGTGACCAAGTGCGGCATGGACGAGGTGAGCCTGGCCTGACGCCGGCTTCCCTAGCTCCATACCGATTGCTATAATTCGCCCCCTCGATGGGGGTGTAGCTCAGTTGGGAGAGCGCGACGTTCGCAACGTCGAGGCCAGCGGTTCGATCCCGCTCACCTCCACCATTTTCGAAAGGCCGGACTTCGTTCCGGCCTTTTTCTTTCTCGCCGCAGCACCCGCCTTGGTCTTATCTCCCGGTGTTCGCTGGTATCCGGCTCGATGCCCGATACCCCCCGGCATGCGAGGCGCCGACTCGCGCCCCATGGCTACATGGGCGAAAAAAAGGGCCTGCATTTCTGCAGACCCTTTTTCGATTCTGGCGCGCCCGGAGAGATTCGAACTCCCTACCCCTTGGTTCGTAGCCAAGTACTCTATCCAGATGAGCTACGGGCGCTTGAGAGGGCGGGATTATACCCAAGAAACGGCCGAAGACAAGCTCGCAGTCGACTTCAGCCGGTCTGGCCCGCGCCGCTGCGGGTCATTTCTTCTGCGACGCGCGGATTTGCTGCGCCAAATCCCTCAGCTCCTCGGCCGAGGCTTCCTTTGGTTTGTCCCGGAACAGAAGCCAGAGCAGGGCGCCGTTGATGATGATGAGGGCGACTTCGATGTAGAGGATCGGCGTCACCATTTGCCGCTGGGAGTTGTCGCCGAACACGAAATAGAACCCTTCGAAGGTGGGCAGCGCGGCTTTGGTGATCGCCGAGAAGAACTCGAACGGCGGAAATAGAAGTACCACCACCAGGTTGATGGCCACCAGCATCAGCACGGTTCTCTGCCGGCGATTGCCTCCGGGCAGTTTCGGCGGTTCGCGCAGGGGCGGGGTGCGCAGCAGCAGCAGGGCGATAGCTGCATTGACCAGCACCACGATGAGCTCGAGCGCGAAGAAATCGCCGTTCAGGACGCGGTTCTGATGGGTGCCGAAGGCGAAGTAGAAGCCGTCGAAGGTGGGAATGTTGCCGTACTGCATTGAAACGTAGTTGTAGGGCGGGAACAGGGAGAGCAGTATCAGGTTGGCGACGACAACCGCCATTGCGATTTGTTGTGCTTTGTTCATGGCGCTTGTCCCGCGGGCTCGACCGGCCCCTCCTCCATGCTTGACGACGCGATATAGGTTAGTCGAGAACAGATGCCGGCGCAATCTTTCTGGTATCGGGGCGTTCGCGTATAAACTTCAGCCTCCCACCGGATGAGAGGTAGAGCGTGAAGCGGATTTTCTTGACTTTGCTCGGTTGCGGCGCGGCATTTTCGGCCCTCGCCCAGGACATCAGCCTGCGCCATGACCTCGACGGCAAGGCGCTGGACACGCTGGCGACGCTGGTGCTGCGCTTCAACGACGAACTCAAGGGCAAGGGCAGGGTGCTGCTGGAGGATGCCCGCGGACTGGAAAACCGGCACACGCTGCCCAACCTCGCCCTGCTGGATCCCGACGACAGCATGGATTTCTTCGGTACCCGGCCGCGTTTTCGTCCCTTGCACGAGATCATGCGCGAAGCCGGCCAGAAGTTCGATGCCGCGCAGTTCTACCCCCAGGTCGCCGACGCGGTCGACGATGCCGGCGGACGCATTCAAACCCTGCCGCTGGCGCTTGCCTTGCCGGTGCTGTTCACCAACCGCGCCGTCCTGCGCAAGGCCGGTGTCGATCCGGACCAGCCGGGCAAGACCTGGTGGGAATTGCAGAAGACGGCGGGCGAGATTTTCGACCGCGGCGGCAAGTGCCCGCTGACGACATCCCGCTTCGCGTGGATTCATTCCGAGAACGTCTCGACTCAGGCCGGGGAGGCCATGGTGGCCCGCGTCGGGAGCGTGGACAAGGTGCTGGCCAACGCCATGGTCAATGTCAAGCACCTGGCGCTGCTCGCCAGCTGGCAGAAGAGCCGCTACTTCCATTACTCGGGGCCGGGACGCGAAGGCAACCGGCGCTTCCTCAGCGGCGAATGCGCGATGCTTACGGGGGAGTCGTCGCTGTATGCGGAAGCCAGGCGCGCCGGCATCGATGTCGGCGTGAGCGCCCTGCCGTATTACGACGATGTCTATAGCCCCAAACCGGCCGACGTCCTGCCCGACGGCGCGGGCTTGTGGGTGCTGGCCGGGCACAAGAAGGACGAGTACAAGCTGGCCGCCCGCTTCATGAGCTTTTTGCTGCGCACCGAGGTGCAGAAGGAATGGGTGCAGGCCACGAGCTATCTGCCGATGACGCCGGCGGCGCTGGCCGCGCTGCGCGGCTCCGACATTCCGCCGCATCTGCTGGACGCGGCGCAAAAGCGCCTCTCGGTGTCGAAGAAGGGCAGCACGCGGGCCAGGCACGGGCCGATCCGCGATCGCCTGCATGAATTCATCGGCGAAGAGGTGGCCTTCGTCTGGACCACCGACCGGCCGG
The DNA here is from genome assembly GCA_030247575.1 of Sulfuritalea sp. GTDB lineage: Bacteria > Pseudomonadota > Gammaproteobacteria > Burkholderiales > Rhodocyclaceae > Sulfuritalea. The sequence goes on along the minus strand of JAOTRV010000012.1, from coordinate 89,301 downwards.
CGAAAGAGGCGCTCGACAACGCCGTGCGCCGGGTCAATGCGGCCATCGCACCGCCGGCCAAGGCGCTGGCGAAGGTGGCGGGTATTCCTGGCAAGCAATGATCTACCCGCGCATCATCGCGCATCGCTGCGGTGGCGCCCTGGCGCCGGAAAACACCCTGGCCGGCCTGAACCTGGCGGCGCGCCTGGGCTGCCGCGGCGTCGAGTTCGACGTCATGCTGGCCGCCGATGGCGTGCCGGTGCTGATCCACGACGAGACTCTGGAACGCACTACCTCGGGACAGGGGCGCGTGGCCGATGCGAGTTCCGCTGAGCTTGCCATGCTCGATGCAGGCAGCCGGCACCATCCTGCCTTCGCGGCAGAGCCGGTGCCGACTCTGGAGGAGGCCTTGCGCCGGTGCACCGCGCTGGGCCTGTGGGCCAATGTCGAAATCAAGCCGTCTGCCGGACAGGATGCGGAGACGGGGCGCGCCGTGGCCCGCCTCGCGGCGGCGGCCGGCGGCAAGCTGCTGCTGTCGTCGTTTTCGTCCGTTGCCCTGCGGGCCGCCGCCGATGAGGCTGCGCGACTGCCGCGCGCCGTGCTGGTCGGGGCGATCGAAGCGGATTGGCGCGAACGCATTGCCGCAGCGGAGGCGTGCGCGCTGCACTGTGCGGCGCGAGACTTGGCGGTCGCGCGTCTGGAAGACGTGCGTGCGGCCGGTTTCCCGCTGGCCTGCTACACGGTCAATCGCCGCGACGATGCCGAGCGCCTCTGCGCCATGGGCGTCAGCGCCGTGTTCACTGATCGGCCGGACCTCTGGACCGCATCCGAAATGTAAATGCCGCTTACCGCTGCTTACATTTCACGGTCAGCGCCGGCGCGTCTCCGGCGTTATTCTCATCATGGGGTTGTCCCATTCCAAATCGGAGGAGCACTACATGAAGCGCACATACAGTCTGCTGGCTGCTGTCCTTGCCGCCTTTGCCCTGCCCGTTCTGGCGCAGTCCGTTGTGGTGCCGGCGAAGGACCCGGTCGCCACTCCCGGAGTCGACAAGCGTCAGGCCAGTCAGCAACAGCGCATTGATCAGGGCGTCAAGTCGGGCGAGCTCACGGCGAAGGAAGCCGCCCGCCTGGAAAAGGGCCAGGAACGCGTCCAGAAGATGGAAGACAAGGCCAAGGCCGACGGCGTCGTGACGAAGCAGGAACGCGCGCGTTTGCAGCAGGCCGAGAACGTGCAAAGCCGGCAGATTGCCAAGGAAAGGTATGACCGGCAGCGTGACCGCAATCACGACGGCAGGAAGGATCGCCCGGCACGCAACAAGTAAGGCCGCCGCGTTTTCCCCCGAGCCCGCCTTAGCGCGGGCTTTTTTGTCTGCGGCGTCTAGCCGCGGATGGTATCCCCTGGTGGGATAAGTCCATTTTGTTCGCGTAAAATCGCGGTCTCCTGTTCCAGCCAGCATTTTTCGCCATGAAAAGCTCCGAAATCCGCCAGAAGTTCCTCGATTTTTTCGCCTCGAAAGGCCACCAGGTGGTGGCTTCCAGTTCGCTGGTGCCGCACGAGGACCCGACCCTGCTGTTCACCAACGCCGGGATGAACCAGTTCAAGGACGTGTTTCTCGGCTTCGACAAGCGCAGCTACACGCGTGCCGCGAGTTCGCAGAAATGCGTGCGTGCCGGCGGCAAGCACAACGACCTCGAGAACGTCGGCTACACGGCGCGCCATCACACCTTTTTCGAGATGCTGGGCAACTTCAGCTTCGGTGATTATTTCAAGCGCGACGCGATCAAGTACGCTTGGGAATTGCTGACCGAGGTCTTCAGGCTGCCGCAGGACAAGCTGTGGGTCACCGTGTATGCCGAGGACGATGAGGCCTACGACATCTGGACCAAAGAGATCGGCGTACCCGAGGAGCGCGTGATCCGCATCGGCGACAACAAGGGCGCGCGCTACGCCTCGGACAATTTCTGGATGATGGGCGAGACGGGCCCCTGCGGCCCCTGCACCGAAATCTTCTACGACCACGGCGAGCACATATGGGGCGGTCCTCCAGGCAGCGAAGACCAGGACGGCGACCGCTACATCGAGATCTGGAACAACGTCTTCATGCAGTTCAACCGCGATGAGGCCGGCGTCATGCATCCGCTGCCGAAGCCCTCGGTCGATACCGGCATGGGCCTGGAACGCATTTCGGCGGTGCTGCAGCACGTGCATGCCAACTACGAGATCGATTTGTTCCAGACGCTGATCGCAGCGGCCGCCCGTGAGACCTCGGATGCCGACTTGGACAGCCCCTCGCTGCGCGTGCTGGCCGACCACATCCGCGCCTGTTCCTTCCTGATCGCCGATGGCGTGATTCCCGGCAACGAAGGGCGCGGTTACGTCCTGCGCCGCATCATCCGCCGCGCCATCCGCCACGGCTGGAAGCTGGGCGCGCGCAGCGCCTTCTTCCACCGCATGGTGCCCGACCTGGTGACTGAGATGGGCTCGGCCTTCCCCGAGCTCGTCAGCGGCAAGACCCGCGTGATGGACGTGCTCAAGCAGGAAGAGGATCGTTTCTTCGCCACCATCGAGCACGGCATGGCGATCCTCGAAGCCGAGCTGGAACTGATGGAGAAGACCGGCATCAACCAGTTCAACGGCGAGACGGCGTTCAAGCTGCACGACACCTATGGCTTCCCGCTCGACCTGACGGCCGACATCTGCCGCGAACGGCAGATGAGCGTGGACAGCGCCGCCTTCGATGCCGCCATGGCGCGGCAGAAGGAGCAGGCGCGCGCCGCGGGCAAGTTCAAGATGGCGGCCAACCTCGACTATGCCGGCCCGGCGACGACCTTCCACGGCTACCAGACGCTGGAAGCGCGCGGCAACATCCTCGCCCTCTACAAGGACGGCACGGCGGTCAATGAATTGATGGAAGGCGAACTCGGCGTCGTGGTGCTCGACGACACGCCCTTCTATGCCGAATCCGGCGGCCAGGTCGGCGACATCGGCGAACTGCGTTCGACGCACGGCATCTTCGCCGTGGAAGACACGCAGAAGATCCAGGCCAGCGTCTTCGGCCATCACGGCGTGGTGCGCACCGGCAAGTTGACGGTCGGCAATGGCGTGACGGCGAAGGTGGACACGCTGGCGCGCGCCCGCACCGTCCGCCATCACTCCGCGACGCACCTGATGCACAAGGCGCTGCGCGAAGTGCTCGGCCCGCACGTGCAGCAGAAGGGCTCGCAGGTCGATCCCGACAAGACGCGCTTCGACTTCGCCCACACCCAGCCGGTGACGGCCGCCGAAATCGCCCGCATCGAGCGCATCGTCAATGACGAGATCATCGCCAATGCGGCGACGCAGTCGCGCGTGATGCCGATCGAGGAAGCGCAGAAGACCGGCGCCATGATGCTGTTCGGCGAGAAGTACGGCGACGAAGTGCGTGTGCTCGACATCGGCTCGTCCTGCGAACTGTGCGGCGGCACCCATGTCGGCCGCACCGGCGACATCGGCCTGTTCAAGATCGTCATGGAAGCCGGCGTCGCGGCCGGCGTGCGGCGCATCGAGGCGGTCTGCGGCGACGTCGCCGTGGCTCGCGTGCAGCAGCAGCGGGCCCTGCTCGACGCGGTGGCGGCCGAGCTGAAGGCCCAACCGACGGAAGCCGCCGCGCGCGTGGCGCAGATTCAGGACCACGTGAAGGCGCTGGAGAAGGAACTGGCGCGCCTCAAGTCCAAGCTCGCCGCTTCGCAGGGCGACGACCTGCTGAATCAGGCGGTCGATGTCAAAGGCATCAAAGTGCTGGCGGCGCAACTCGAAGGCGCCGATGCCACGGCGCTGCGCGAAACCCTGGACAAGCTCAAGGACAAGCTGAAGAGCGCGGCCATCGTGCTGGCCAGCATCGGCGAGGGCAAGGTCAGCCTGATCGCCGGCGTCACGGCGGATCTGACGGGCAGGCTCATGGCCGGCGAACTGGTCAATTTCGTCGCCCAGCAGGTCGGCGGCAAAGGCGGCGGCCGGCCCGACATGGCACAAGCCGGCGGCACGCAACCGGCGGCCCTGCCGGCGGCGCTGGCCTCGGTCAAAGCTTGGGTGGAACAGCGCTCCTGATTCCTGGCCCGGTTCGCCGGGCTTGTTCAGAAGTCGGTAGAAATTCCCGGCCAGACCGCGCTTAACGCGGCCTTGAATTCACTCCTGATGCGTTCAAGCGCCGCGTTGCTGTCGCCTTCGAAGCGCAGCACGACGACCGGCGTGGTATTCGAAGCGCGTGCCAGGCCAAAGCCGTCGGCATACTCGGCGCGCACGCCGTCGATGGTGATCAGTTCGCGCGCCCCCGGCAGCAGCTTTTTGCCGCCCTGGCGCAGCTTGGCCACCAGCGCGTGGGGTTCGCCTTCATTCATCTTGAGGTTGAGTTCCGGCGTCGAGATGGCGTTGGGCAGATGCTTCAGCGGCCAGTTGGCGTCGTCCCAGCGCGAGACGATTTCGAGCAGGCGGGCGCCGGTGTAGAGGGCATCGTCGAAGCCGAACCAGCGCTCCTTGAAGAACATGTGGCCGCTCATCTCGCCGGCCAGCGGCGCGCCGGTTTCCTTCAGCTTGGTCTTGACCAGGGCATGGCCGGTGTTCCACATCAGCGGCCGGCCGCCCTGGTGGCGGATCGATTCGGCCACCCAGCGCGAGCACTTCACGTCGTAGATGATTTCGGCGCCGGGGTTGCGGGTCAGCACGTCGGCGGCGAACAGCATCAGCTGGCGGTCGGGATAGATGATCTCGCCATCGCGGGTAACCACGCCGAGCCGGTCGCCGTCGCCGTCGAAGGCCAGCCCGAGTTCCGCATCCTTCTCGCGCACGGCGCGCTGCAGGTCGAGCAGGTTTTCCGGCTTGGACGGATCGGGATGGTGATTGGGAAAATTGCCGTCGACTTCGCAAAACAGTTCCGTCACGCTGCAGCCCATGCGGCGGAACAGTTCCGGCGCGACGCTGCCGGCCACACCGTTGCCGCAGTCGATGACGATTTTCATCGGCCGCGACAGCCTGACGTCGCCGGCGATGCGATCGATGTAGGCCTGGCGCACGCTGGCGTGGCGAACCTTGCCGCGACCGGTGCAATAGTCGACGCTGGCGATACGGCGCCGCAGATCCTGGATCATCTCGCCGTAAAGCGTCTGGCCCGCCAGGACCATTTTCAGTCCGTTGTACTCGGGCGGATTGTGGCTGCCGGTGACCGAGACGCAACTGTCGGCGCCCAGTTCATGTGCGGCGAAGTAGGTCATCGGCGTCGGCACCCGGCCGATGTCGATGACGTCGATCCCGGTTTGCGTGATGCCGTCGGCCAGGGCGCGGGCCAGCGCGGGGCCGGACAGCCGGCCGTCGCGACCGATGACAATCGACTTGACGCCGCGGACCGCGGCTTCGCTGCCGAGCGCCAGTCCGATCTGGCGCACGGTCTCTGCCGTCAGCGTGGTGCGGACGATGCCGCGGATGTCGTAGGCCTTGAAAATTTCGGGTGCCGGAGTGTGCATGGCTGGCGCTTCGGGAATTGGCTGATGAAGGATTATCTCACGCAGGCAGAGGCCGGCAGATGGGCGGCGAAGTGCGCTAGCAGGCGTTGCGGCAGCCAGTCGAGGCGGCCGGGCAGGGCGCCATGGACGAAGCCGACATGGCCGCCGTGACGAGTCACTTCGAACGTGACTGCACTTGGCAAGGCGTCGCGACGCGGCAATGCGGCCGCCGGCAGGAAGGGGTCGTTTGCCGCATGCAGCAGCAGCGTTGGCACGCGCAGCGCACCGAGCAGCGGGCCGGCGCTGCTTCTCGCATAGTAGTCGTCGGCGCCGGCAAAGCCGTGCAGCGGCGCCGTCACCGCGTCGTCGAAATCGCGCAGGGTGCGCGCCGCCCGTGCGCGGCGAATGTCGATGCGCCCGGGGAAGCGACGCTCCTTGCTCATCGCCGCCGGAATCAGCGTGCGCAGAAAGTGCTGCGCGTAAATCAGATTGAAGCCGGAGGAAAGCGCGGCGTTGGCGGCGGCCAGATCCAGCGGCGCGCTCACTGCCGCGGCGGCGTCGATGACGGCGGACGCCTGGCGGCCCTGCTCGGCCAGCCACTTCAGCAGGGCATTGCCGCCGAGCGAGATGCCGGCCGCAAACAGCGCCGGATCGCCGCGCGCCCGCAGGCGGCGCAGCACCCAGTCGATTTCCTGCGAGTCGCCGGAATGATAGGCGCGCGGCAGGCGGTTCGGCTCGCCCGAGCAGCCGCGGAAATGCACCACCACGCCATGCCAGCCGCGCCCTGCCGCCGCGTGCATCAGGCGTCGCGCGTAATGGCTGCGCGAACTGCCTTCGAGGCCGTGAAACAGCGCCAGGCACGGCGCGCCGGGTTTGCCGTCGATCCAGTCGAGATCGATGAAGTCGCCGTCGGGAGTGTCCCAGCGCTCGCGACGGTAGCGCGGCAGGGGGCCCTTGATCAGCAGCGGCCAGATGGTTTGCGCATGGCTGCCGGGCAGCCAGCCCGGCGCGATGTAGCGCGGCGCAGTCATGGCCTGCTTCAGTGCAGGATTCTTGGCGCTTCGCCGATGCTGTCGGGCGGCACCGGCGAGGCGTGGTGGGCGACCATGCGCCAGCCGAGCGCCCCGCGCACATAGACGTTGGTGGCCGCCACCGGCGCGCTCTGATTCTCGTCGTCACGGGTGGAGATGTGTTCCAGCACGGTGCTGACCATGGCGAAGGGTGTCGTTATCGCGGTCTGTTGCGACAGGCGCACCCTGAGTTTCCTGGCGTTGGCAAAGACGCGCTGCCAGGCTTCGCGAATCACCGTGTAACCGACCAGGCGCGGGCCGCCGGGCTGCACGCAGACGACTTCTTCGTCTTCGGCCCAGACGGCCATCATGGCGTCGATGTCGCAGCTTTCGAGCGCCTCGTAGAAGGCGGCCTCGACGTCCTGCGGGCTGGCGAAGATTTTCTGGTTGGGCACGGTCAGACCTGAAACCGAGCGGTGATGGTTGCCGCTACCTGTTGCGGCGTGATGCCGTTCATGCAATCGAAATGCCCCAGCGGACATTCGCGCTTGAAGCAGGGGCTGCACGGCAGGCTCTTCGTAAGGATTATCGCCTGCGCGGAGAGCGGTGGCGTGTAGGCCGGCGAGGACGAACCGTAGAGCGCCACCAGTGGCCGCCCGAGTGCCGCGGCGACGTGCATCAGACCGGAGTCGTTGCTGACCACGCAACGTGCCGTGGCGATCAGGTCGATGGCCTGTTCCAGCGTGCTGCGGCCGCAGAGATTGAGCGCCGCGCCTTCTGCTGCCGCACATATTTCGCCGCCGACGGCGGCATCCCTGGTCGAACCGATCAGCCAGGCCGGGTTCTGCGGCGTCGCGACGAGCCGCGCCAGGGCGGCGAAGTGCCGCACCGGCCAGCGCTTCGCCGGGCCGTATTCGGCGCCGGGGCAGAAGATGATCGGCGCAGCATCGAGGGACAGGTTCAGGGCCGCACGCACGGCCTGCTGCTGTTCGATGCCGGAGTTGAGTCGCGGCAGCGGCAATTGTGCGGGCAGCGGCCCCGCCAGTGCGGCGTAGCGCTGCACCAGTTGGGGATGGGCGGCGACGTCGAGCCGGTGGCGCTCGTTGAGCAGCAGGTAGCGGCTCTCGCCCTGATAGCCGACGCGACGCGGAATGCGGGCAAAGAACGGCACCAGCGCGGACTTCCATGAGTTGGGCAGCACGAACGCGGCTGAATAGTCGGCGCCGGCGAGACGGCGACCGAGTGCGCGGCGGGTACTGAAACTGAATTCGCCGTGGCGGAACGGATTGGGGATGACCGCATCGACCTCGGCCATGCGCCCCAGCAGCGGCGCCGACCAGTCCGGCGCCAGCACCTCGATGCGGGCGTCCGGATGCTTGCGCTTGAGCAGCGTGAGCAGCGGCTGGGCGAGGATCGTGTCGCCGATCCAGGACGGAGCGACGACAAGGATCTTCACGTGCGTAGGCGAACCAGAACTGCTCAGTGATGACCCTTGGGGCGCTCGCCGGTGAAGCGGTATTGCGTGCCGCAGTAGGGGCAGGCCGCTTCGCCCGACGCGCTTTTCAGCACGTCGATGAAGACGCGCGGATGGCGGGCCCAGAGCGGGGCGTCGGGACGCGGGCAGGCCAGCGGCAGATCGTGGGCGGTAACGGCAACCTGGCGTTGCGATTCGTCGAGAGTGGACATGTTCGACCTCTGGATGTCAATTAACGTAGAACAACTGGTTCGAAGGGACTGGTGACAGCCGAGCGAAGCGAGCAAATCAGTTGCCTCCCCGCGAGGGGAGGATGGGAGGGGCGGGCCATCAATTCGCCTTTCGCGTGTTTCATCATCGGCGAGCGTTTCTCTCGGTCGATCGCGTCAGATGTAGCTCAGCCAGTCGGCGTGGGCCGGCACCTTGCCGTTCACCACGTCGAAGAACAGGCTCTGGATTTTGGTCGTGATCGGCCCGCGGCTGCCGGCGCCGATGGTGCGGTTGTCGAGCTCGCGGATCGGCGTGACTTCCGCCGCCGTGCCGGTGAAGAAGGCTTCGTCGGCAATGTAGATGTCGTCCCGTGTCAGGCGCTTGGCGATGACCTGGTAGCCGAGCTCGGCGGCCAGCGTGATGACCGTGTTGCGCGTGATGCCCATCAGCGCCGAGGCGATTTCGGGTTCGTAAATCACGCCGTCCTTGATCACGAACAGGTTCTCGCCTGCGCCTTCGGCGACGAAGCCGTCGACGTCGAGCAGCAGCGCTTCGTCGTAGCCGTCCTCGGTGGCTTCCATGTTGGCCAGGATCGAGTTGGCGTAGGTGCCGGCGAACTTGGCGCGCGCCATGTTGACGTTCACGTGGTGCCGCGAATAGCTGGAAGTCTTGACGCGGATGCCCTTTTCCATGCCCTCCTCGCCGAGGTAGGCGCCCCAGGGCCAGGCCGCGATCGATACATGCGTGGCCGCGCCGCGCGGGCTGACGCCCATCTTTTCCGATCCGTAGAAGGCGATCGGCCGCAGATAGCAGGATTCGAGCTTGTTGGAGCGCACGACCTCCTTGTGCGCCTCGATCAGCGTCGCCTTGTCGTAAGGCATCGGCATGCGGTAGATGTGCGCCGAGTTGAACAGCCGGTCGGTGTGTTCCTTGAGGCGGAAGATCGCGGTGCCGGAGACGGTCTTGTAGGCGCGCACGCCTTCGAATACGGCGAGGCCGTAGTGCAGCGAATGCGTCAGCACATGGGTGGTGGCATCGCGCCAGGGCACGAGCTTGCCGTCGTACCAGATGAAGCCGTCACGGTCGGCCATGGACATGGTGGGTCTCCAGCATTGCGTTGAATGAGACCGTGATTTTAGCAGGGGCGCTAAAATGCGCGGATGAATCGTGTCTGGAAACCCAATGTGACCGTGGCAGCGCTGATCGAGCGCGAGGGTCGCTTCCTGCTGGTGGAGGAAGAGACCGACGATGGTCTGCGCTTCAATCAGCCCGCCGGCCACCTCGATGAAGGCGAATCCCTGGTCGCGGCGTGCGCCCGCGAAGCGCTGGAAGAGACCGCGTGGGGCTTCACGCCGACCTCGCTGGTTGGCGTCTACCAATGGCCGCGGCCGCAGGGCGACATTACCTATCTGCGCTTCGCGTTCTCCGGCGAGCTGGGCGCGCATGATGCTGACCGGGTACTCGACACCGGGATCCTGCGTGCGGTCTGGATGACGCCGGACGAAATTCGCGCCAGCGCCGATCGCCATCGCAGTCCCCTGGTGTGGCAGTGCGTGGACGACTACCTCGCCGGGCGGCGCTTCCCGCTCGATCTTCTGCGGCACTACGGTTGAACATCATGTCCAAGGGGAAAATCATTGTCGGCTTGTCCGGCGGCGTCGATTCTTCGGTTGCGGCGCTGCTGCTCAAGCGCGAAGGCTACGAAGTCATCGGCCTGTTCATGAAGAACTGGGAGGGCGACGATACCGACGAATACTGCTCCTCGCGCCAGGATCTGGTCGATGCCGCCGCCGCCGCGGATGTGATCGGCATCGAGTTCGAGGCCGTGAACTTCTCCGCCGAATACCGCGAGCGGGTATTCGCCGATTTTCTGCGCGAGTATCAGGCCGGCCGCACGCCGAATCCCGATGTGCTGTGCAATTCGGAAATCAAGTTCAAGGCCTTTCTCGATCACGCGCTCGCGCTCGGCGCCGAGAAGATCGCCACCGGCCACTATGCCCAGGTGCGCGAGTTTCTCGGCGAATGGCAGCTGCTCAAGGCCGAAGACGGCACCAAGGACCAGAGCTATTTTCTGCATCGGCTGAACCAGGCGCAGCTGGCGAAGACGCTGTTTCCGGTGGGGCATCTGTACAAGCGCGATGTGCGCAAGATCGCCGAAGAGGCCGGCCTGCCCAACCATGCGCGCAAGGACTCGACCGGCATCTGCTTCATCGGCGAGCGGCCCTTCCGTGAGTTTCTGGCGCGCTATCTGCCGAAGCAGCCGGGCGAGATCCGCGTGCTCGGCACCGATCGGATGGTGGGCAGTCACGAGGGGCTGATGTATTACACGCTCGGCCAGCGTGAGGGCCTCGGCATCGGCGGCGTCAAGGGCGCGCCGGAGGAACCGTGGTTCGTCGCCGGCAAGGACATGGCGGGCAACATCCTCTGGGTGGTGCAGGGCCACGAGCATCCCGCGCTGCTCTCGGGCAGCCTGGTGGCGAAGGATCTTTCCTGGGTTTCGGGACGCGCGCCGCACACGCACTGGGTCTACGCGGCCAAGACGCGCTATCGCCAGCCGGATGCCGCGTGCGAGGTCGAGCGTGTTTCTGCAGAGGAGTGCGAAGTGGTTTTTGCTGCGCCGCAATGGGCGGTGACGCCCGGACAATCAGTGGTGCTCTACGAATCGCGGGTGTGTCTGGGCGGCGGCATCATTGCAACACACGAGGCGCCGAGCGCCTGAGAGTGTGCATAAAGTCCTTGCACAAGCGATGGCGAACGGGTTTAGAATCTTTTTTGGGCGGGCTGCCCTCAAAAAATTACCGGAGGAATATAAAGCATGAATAAAGCTGAACTGATTGAAATCGCCGCCAAGGAAGCCGACATTAGCAAGGCTGCCGCGGGCAAGGCCCTCGACGGGATCATGGCTGCGGTTGTGAAGGCGGTATCCAAGGGGGATAACGTCACCCTTGTGGGTTTCGGCACGTTCAAGTCGGCCAAGCGCGCGGCGCGTACCGGCAAGAATCCCAAGACCGGCGCGACGATCAAGATCCCCGCGACGACCGTGCCGAAATTCAGCGCAGGTGCCGGCTTCAAGCAGGCAGTCAGCGGCAAGAAGGCAAAGAAGTAAGCGTGAAGCTTCCGCCGAAAGGGCCCGCTTGCGGGCCCTTTTCTTTTGCCGTGCAGATGTTCCGGTTGATTGGCTGCAGAAAATTCCGGCAGGGTTTTGATTGTCTTTTCAGCCGCCGCTGATTATTCTTCCTGCCAAGGAGATTCAAAATGATCACGACACAAAATCACGACCAGCTGGTCGAATTCGCCGTGTTCGGCGAATTCACTCTGGCCGATTTCAAGGAATTCGAGGAACTGGTCCTTCACGAAATCAAGTTTTCCGGGCCGGTCAATCTGCTGGTCGATCTGCGCGACATGGCGGACTTCACGGTCGACGTGGCATGGGAGGAGATTCGCTTTTCGCGGCAGCACGCGGGCGACTTCAAGCGCATTGCCGTGATCACCGAGAGTCAGTGGGTGGCCTGGAGCGCGTGGCTGGAGCAATTGTTCGTGAATGCCGACGTGACGGTTTTCGAGGATGAGGCCGAGGCCCGCGCCTGGCTCGCCGAAGGCAACTGATGAGCGGGTCGGCACATGTGCTGGTCAGCGTCGAAGAGCTCGCCGCGCATCCGGAATGGCGCGTCTTCGACTGCCGCCATGACCTGAAGAACACGGAATACGGCCGCCAGGCCTATACCCGCGGCCACATTCCCGGGGCGCTGTTCCTGCATCTCGACGATGATCTCTCGGGCGCCAAGGACGGGCGCAACGGTCGCCATCCGCTGCCTGATCGGGAGAGCTTTGCGCGGCGCATGGCGGCCTGCGGCGTCGACGCATCGACGCAAGTGGTGGCCTACGACAATGAAGGCGGCATTTTTGCGTCGCGCCTGTGGTGGATGTTGCGCTGGCTGGGCCACGAGAAGGTGGTGGTGCTCGACGGCGGACTGGCCGGCTGGAAGCGCAGCAAGCGGGCGCTGGAAGAGTATGTGCCTGTTGTGGCGCCGCGCGATTTCGCGGCACATCCGCAGGACATGGCGGTCGATGCCGGGCAGGTGCTGGCCGATCTGCAGTCGGATCGCATGCTGATCCTCGATGCGCGCAGCCCGGAACGCTTCCGCGGCGAGAACGAAACGCTCGATCCGGTGGGCGGCCACATTCCCGGGGCAGTGAATCGCTTCTACTTCGACAACCTCGACGACGACGGCTGTTTCTTCAAACCGGCGGCGGAACTGCGCTCGGAATTCGCCGAGCTGCTCGCTGGTCGTCCGGCGACGCAAGTGGTGCAGCAGTGCGGTTCAGGCGTGACCGCCTGCCACAATCTGCTGGCGATGGAACTGGCCGGCTTCTCCGGCTCGAAGCTGTATCCGGGCTCGTGGAGCGAGTGGTGCGCCGACCCGGCGCGGCCGGTGGCGCGCGGCTAGTCAGTGCCTCCGGTGGCGGCGCCGTGTCGCCGCAGTGCCCACGCCACATGTTCCCGCACCAGTGCCGACGCATGATCGGCGCGTGAGCGCAAGGCACCGATCACATCAGCGCTGGAGGGCGCATTGCCCAGCGCCACGGCGATGTTGCGCAGCCAGCGCTCGAAGCCGATGCGGCGGATCGGCGAACCGGCCAGCCTTTCGTTGAATTCGTTTTCTTTCCAGGCAAAGAGTTCCACCAGCGTTGCCTGGTCGAGGCCGTGGCGCGGCGCGAAATCGCTCTCTCGCGTCAGGGGCGCGAAGCGATTCCACGGGCAGGCCAGCTGACAGTCGTCGCAGCCGTAGATGCGGTTGCCCAGCAGCGGCCGCAGCGCTTCGGGAATGCTGCCCTTGAGTTCGATGCTGAGGTAGGAAATGCAAAGTCGCGCGTCGAGGCGCCAGGGCGCGACGATGGCCTGGGTCGGGCAGGCCTCGATGCAGGCGGTGCAGCTGCCGCAGTGATCGGTTACCGGCGCGTCGGGCGGCAGCGCCAGGTCGGTGAAGATTTCGCCGAGGAAGAAATACGATCCAGCCTCGCGCTCGAGCAGCAGCGTGTGCTTGCCGCGCCAGCCCAACCCGCTGTTGCGCGCCAGGCCGACTTCCATCACGGGGGCGGAATCGGTGAACACGCGATAGGCGAAATCGCCGATCTCCCTGGTGATCCGATCGGCAAGTTGCTGCAGGCGGGCGCGCAGCAGCTTGTGGTAGTCGCGGCCCAGCGCATAGCGCGAAACGAAGGCGCGTTCGCCATCGGCGAGGATGTCGCGGGAGTCGACGCTGGCGCTACGGTAATTCAGGCGCGCGGTGATGATGCTGCGGGTGCCGGGCAGCAGCAGTTCGGGCTGGGCGCGCTTGTTTCCGGCGCTAGTTGCATACGCGGCCATATAATCCATTTCGCCGTGGAAGCCAGCGGTCAGCCATGCGCTCAGGCTCTCTTCGGCGCCGTCGACCCGGCTGCCGGAAAAGCCGATCGCATCGAAGCCGAGTTCCCGGCCCCAACGCCGTATGTTTTCCTTCAGAGTCGCCGAATCTTTCCGATCGCCATGCATGCCGAACATCTTACGTTAGCCCTGCCCGACGAAGCCGCCACGCTTGCGCTGGGCGCCGCGCTGGCGGCATCGATTGCCCAAAATCCGGCGCCGGGCATGGTGATCTGGCTTGAAGGCGACCTCGGTGCCGGCAAGACCACGCTGGTGCGCGGCCTGTTGCGTGCCGCCGGCGACACCGGCCCGGTCAAAAGCCCGACCTACACGCTACTTGAAGTTCACGTGGTTTCTGGATTACACTTCTATCACTTTGATTTTTATAGATTCAATCAGGCGGAAGAATATCTCGATGCGGGTCTCGACGAATATTTTTCAGGAAGCGGAATTTGTCTGGTCGAATGGCCCGACAAGGCCGCGCCGTACCTGCCTGCCGCCGATATGCGAATCGAGTTGCGCACGGAGCCGGGCGACGGTGGCAAAGGCGGCGAGGGACGCGTCGCCCGCATCGAAGCCGCCAGTGCGAGGGGACGGACATGCCTCGCCGGCGTGATGTCCTCAAGTTCGCTGCGGCCAGCCTGACGCTGCTGGTTTCAAGAGTCGGCGCTGGCGCCACGGCAGGCAGCAGCATTCTCGCCGTGCGCGTCTGGCCTGCCCGCGACTACACGCGGGTAACGCTGGAACATGATCAGGCGATCAAGTATTCGCATCTGCTGGTGAAGGACCCGGAGCGGCTGGTGGTCGATCTCGAAGGCGTCGAGTTCAATTCCGTGCTGCAGATGCTGCCGTCGAAGATCCTCGATTCGGACCCCTACATCAAGCTGATCCGCGCCGGGCGCAACAAGCCGGGCGTGGTGCGCCTGGTCATCGAGCTCAAGGGCGAGGTCAAGCCGCAGGTGTTTTCGCTGCCGCCCGTGGGCGAATACGGCCACCGGCTGGTGCTCGATCTCTATCCGGCCGAGCCGATCGATCCGCTGATGGCCTTGCTCGAAAAATCCGGCGAGCCGCCGCTGAAGGCGGAGTCGTCGCTCGACAGCCGCACCAGGCCGATGGAGAAACCGGCCGAGCCACCCCCGGACAAACCCGAGATTGCGCGCCTCGTTACCATCGTCCTCGATCCCGGGCACGGCGGCGAAGACCCCGGCGCGATCGGCCGCGGCGGCAGCCATGAGAAGAACGTCACGCTGTCCGTGGCGCGGCGGCTGAAGGCAAAGATCGACGCCACGCCCAACATGCGCTCGGTGCTGACGCGCGACGGCGACTACTTCATTCCTCTGAACCAGCGCGTACAGAAGGCGCGCCGGGTACAGGCGGATCTCTTCGTTTCGGTGCATGCCGATGCCTTCATCAAGTCCACGGCGCGCGGTTCCAGCGTCTTCGTCCTGTCCGAAAACGGCGCATCGAGTTCGGCCGCGCGCTGGCTGGCCAACAAGGAAAACTCCGCGGATCTGGTCGGCGGCGTGAACCTCGGCGTCAAGGACCCCTATCTCGCGCGGACCCTGCTCGACCTGTCGCAGACGGCGACCATCAACGACAGCCTCAAGCTGGGCAAGCACGTGCTGGGTGAACTGGGCCGCATCAACACGCTGCACAAGGCCCATGTCGAGCAGGCCGGTTTCGCCGTGCTGAAGGCGCCGGACATTCCCTCGATCCTGATCGAGACCGCCTTCATCTCCAATCCCGAGGAAGAGGCGCGTCTCAACGACGAGGCCTATCAGGACCGCATGGCCGAGGCCATCCTCAGGGGCATCCGCGGCTACTTCGCGCGGAATCCGCCGCTGGCCAAGTCGAAGCTGGCGCGGCTGGATTGATTCGAGCGCGAGACCCCGGCAGCCCGGCCCTTGCCGCTTCGGGTCGGGCCGGTACGGCTTGATATAATCGCCCGCTTTCCCTGCAGCCTTACTTTCACGCAACAGTGATACGGCACCCCTGATGATGAAACACGCGAAAAGCGAATTGAAGGCCCGCCCCTCCCATCCTCCCCTCGCGGGGAGGCTACTGGTCAGCTCGCTTCGCTCGGCTATCACCAGTCGCTCCGAGCGAGTTATTTCACGTTAAATCCCATGCTGGTTTTTCGCGGTGTTCCCGAGCGGGCGGCGACGTCTTCGGTGCTGACCATCGGCAATTTCGATGGCGTGCATCTCGGCCATCGCGCGCTGCTTGCCGAATTGACGGCCAAGGCGCGCGAACTCGCCTTGCCGGCGACCGTGCTCACTTTCGAGCCGCATCCGCGCGAACTGTTCGCGCCGGATCAGGCGCCGGCGCGTCTGGCCAGCCTGCGCGACAAGTTCGAACTGCTCGCCGAATGCGGCGTCGATCGCGTGCATGTCTGCCGTTTCAACCGCAAGTTCGCGGCGCATACCGCCGGCGAGTTCATCGAGAACATCCTGGTGCGCGGGCTGTCGGTGCGGCATCTGATCATTGGCGACGATTTCCGCTTCGGCAAGGGCCGCGTTGGAGACTTCGCGCTGCTGCAGCAGGCCGGCCGCCAGCATCGCTTCGTGGTCGAGGCCATGCACACCGTCGATTTCGGCGGGCTCCGCGTTTCCAGTTCGGCGGTGCGCGACGCGCTGGCCGGCGGCGACATAGAGCGCGCCGAGCAATTGCTCGGACGTGCCTTCGTCATCGCCGGGCGCGTCATGGATGGCAAGAAGCTCGGCCGCACCATCGGGTTTCCGACCGCCAACATCCAGGTCAGGCGCAAGCGTCTGCCCCTGTCCGGCGTTTTTGCCGTGACGGTATCCGGCGTCGCCGCGCAGCCGATCCCGGGTGCGGCCAACATCGGCGTGCGACCCACGGTCGAGGAAGGCCTCAAGCCGGTGCTGGAAGTCCACCTGCTGGATTTCGACCGCGACATCTACGGCACCCACGTCGACGTGAATTTTCTGCACAAGCTTCGCGACGAGGCGAAGTTCGATTCGCTGGATGCGCTCAAGGCGCAGATCGCCCGCGACGTCGCCGATGTGCGCACCTATTTCAATACCCATTCAACAAACGCTCATGATCGCTGAAGATCACCCGCTGATGATGAAACACGCGAAAGGCCAATTAATGGCCCGCCCCTCCCATCCTCCCCTCGCGGGGAGGCTTCTAGTCAACTCGCTTCGCTCGACTATCACCAGTCGCTCCGAACGAGTTGCTTCACGCTAACGGCACGACTCATGGCTGATTACCGCAAGACCCTCAACATGCCCGACACGCCGTTCCCGATGCGCGGCGATCTCGCCAAGCGCGAGCCGGGCTGGATCGCCGCGTGGCAGCAGCAGCGGCTCTACTGGAAGATCCGCGATGCGGCCAGGGGGCGTCCGCGCTTCGTGCTGCACGACGGCCCGCCCTATGCCAACGGCGACATCCACATCGGCCATGCGGTGAACAAGATCCTCAAGGACATCATCGTCCGCTCCAAGACGCTGGCAGGCTTCGATGCGCCTTACGTGCCGGGCTGGGACTGCCATGGCCTGCCGATCGAGCACCAGATCGAGAAGACGCGCGGCAAGCACCTGCCGGCCGACAAGGGTCGCGAGTTGTGCCGCAGCTTCGCCGCCGAACAGGTGGAACGGCAGAAGGCCGACTTCATTCGCCTCGGCGTGCTGGGCGACTGGGACAATCCCTATCTCACCATGGCTTTCCGCAACGAGGCCGACGAAATCCGCTCGGTCGGCGATCTGTACAAAACCGGCTACCTGTTCAAGGGCCTCAAGCCGGTGAATTGGTGTTTCGATTGCGGCTCGGCGCTGGCCGAGGCCGAGGTCGAGTATCAGGACAAGAAGTCGCCGGCGATCGACGTCGCCTTCCGCCTCGACGCCGCGGAGCGCGGCCGCGTCGCCCATGCCTTCGGCCTGGCCGAACTGCCCGCCGGCGAGTGCCGGACGGTGATCTGGACCACGACGCCATGGACCATTCCGTCGAACCAGGCGCTCAACATGCATCCGGACTTCACCTACGAACTGGTGAAGACCGAACGCGGCTGCCTGATCCTCGCTGCCGAACTGCGCGCTGCGGCGCTGGAACGCTACAAGTTGCAAGGCGAGGTGCTCGGCGCCTGCCCGGGTACGGCGCTGGCGCTGGTGAACTTCCTGCACCCGCTCTACGAGCGCAAGTCGCCGGTGTATCTGGGCGACTACGTCACGCTCGACACCGGCACCGGCATCGTCCATAGCGCGCCGGCCTACGGCCTGGAGGACTTCGAATCCTGCCGCAAGCACGGCATGCACAACGACGAGATTCTTACTCCCGTTCAGGGCGACGGCGTGTTCGCCGCCAGCCTGCCCCTCTTCGGCGGCATGTTCGTCTGGAAAGCCAATGCGGTCATCATCGAAAAGCTGGCCGAGGTCGGCAGCCTGTTCGCCAGCAGCGAAATCGTGCACAGCTACATGCATTGCTGGCGGCACAAGACGCCGATCATCTATCGTGCGACCACACAGTGGTTTGTCGGCATGGATCGGAAGCCCACCGATGGCAGCGGCACGCTGCGCGACAAGGCGCTCGCCGCCGTCGAAGCCACGAAGTTCTATCCCGACTGGGGCAAGGCGCGTCTGCACGCGATGATCGCCAACCGCCCCGACTGGTGCGTTTCGCGCCAGCGCAACTGGGGCGTGCCGATCCCCTTCTTCCTGCACAAGGAAACCGGCGAGCCGCATCCGCGCACGCTGGAGCTGCTCGAAGCCGTCGCGAAGCGCATCGAGAAAGAAGGCATCGACGCATGGTTCAAGCTCGATGCCGCAGAACTGCTCGGCGACGAAGCGAGCCAGTACGACAAGATGCGCGACACGCTAGACGTCTGGTTCGATTCCGGCACCACGCACCGCACCGTGCTGCGCGGCTCGCACGCGGCGGATCTCGCCTATCCGGCCGACCTTTATCTCGAAGGCTCGGACCAGCATCGTGGCTGGTTCCATTCGTCATTGCTCACCGGTGCCGCGATCGACGGCCGTGCGCCCTATAAGGCCTTGCTGACCCACGGCTTCGTGGTCGACGGCAAGGGCATGAAGATGTCCAAGTCGAAGGGCAACGTCGTCGCACCGCAGAAGATTTCCGACACGCTCGGCGCCGAAATCCTGCGTCTCTGGGTCGCCAGCACCGACTACTCGGGCGAACTGTCGATCGACGAGAAGACCATCCTGCCGCGCGTGGTAGAGGTCTATCGCCGGCTGCGCAACACGCTGCGCTTCCTGCTGGCCAATACCGCGGATTTCGACGCGCAGGGTGGTAAAGGCGCGCAGATGCTGCCGCCCGCCGAATGGCTGGAAGTCGACCGCTATGCGCTCGCGCTGACCCGCCGCCTGCAGGCGCAATGCACCGCCGACTACGAGCGCTTCGAGTTCCACAAGGTGGTGCAGGCGCTGATGAACTTCTGTTCCGAGGACCTCGGCGCCTTCTACCTCGACATCCTCAAGGACCGCCTCTACACCGCGGCGGAAAACTCCCGCGCGCGCCGTTCGGCGCAGAGCGCGCTGTGGCACATCCTGCAAACCGTGACGCGGCTGATGGCGCCGATCCTGTCCTTCACCGCCGAGGAAATCTGGACGACTCTGAAACAGGGCGACAGCGTAATGCTCGACACCTGGCATGTGCTGCCGGACCAAGGCGAAGAGTCGGCGCTGGCGACACGGTGGCAAGCGCTGCGCGCGGTGCGTGCCGAGGTGGCCCGGGTGCTCGAAGACCTGCGCTCGGCGGGCAAGATCGGCTCGTCGCTGCAGGCCGAGGTAAGCCTGCGCGCCGCGCCCGAAACCTACGAGCTGCTGGCGTCGCTGGGCGAGGACCTCAAGTTCGTCTTCATCTGTTCCAAGGTGACTCTGGAAAAACTCGGCGCCGGCGACACGGTGATAGCGGCCGTTCCCAGCGCCCACGCCAAGTGCGGACGCTGCTGGCACTGGCGCGAGGACGTCGGCCACGACGCCGAACATCCCGAACTCTGCGGACGCTGTAGTTCCACTCTGTTCGGTGCCGGCGAGGCGCGCGAGTTTGCCTAAGTTCGTGCCGACGCTGGGCCGCTGGCTGGCGCTGGCGGCGCTGGTGCTGATCCTCGACCAGATCAGCAAGGCCTGGATACTGGATAGCTTTCGCCACATGGAGCGGCAGAGTGTGACCTCGTTTTTCAACCTCGTCCTGGTCTTCAATCCCGGCGCGTCGTTCAGCTTCCTGGCCGATGCCGGAGGCTGGCAGAAGTGGTTCTTCGTCGGTCTCGCGCTGGTCATCTCGCTCTGGCTGCTGAGCCTGCTGCGCAAGCATGCGCATGAGCGCCTGCTGCCGGCGGCGCTATCGTTGATCCTCGGCGGTGCGATCGGCAATGTGATCGACCGCCTGCGTTTCGACGCGGTCGTCGATTTTCTCGATTTTCATCTGGCGGGCTATCATTGGCCGGCCTTCAACGTGGCCGATTCGGCCATCACCGTCGGCGTGGCGCTGATGCTCCTGCATCAGTTTCGCTTCGGCAAGGAAAGCTCATGACTGAAACCGTACGCGCCGGCAACCTCATCACGCTGCACTACCGCGTCGCCACCGGCGACGACACCGAACTGGTGAGCACGTTCGACTCGACGCCGGCGACATTGCAGCTCGGCAGCGGCGAGCTGGCGCCGCCCCTCGAACACTGCCTGATCGGCGTCGCCGTCGGCGAGCGCCATGTCTTCCTGCTCGAGCCGGACCAGGCTTTCGGTCCCCACAATCCGCAACTGATGCAGCGCATGGCGCGCAGCGCCCTGCCGCCCAATGCCAGCCCCGAATTGCACGGCCTGATCGAGTTCGCCACGCCCGGCGGCGACAAATTCACCGGCATCGTGCGCGAACTCGATGGCGAAGGCGTGCTGGTCGATTTCAACCACCCGCTGGCCGGCAAGCCGGTCCGCTTCGAAGTCGAAATCATTGGAATACTCTGATGGACATCCTGCTCGCCAATCCAAGAGGTTTCTGCGCCGGCGTCGAACGCGCGATCGCCATTGTCGAACGCGCGCTGGAGAAATTCGGCGCGCCGATCTATGTGCGCCACGAGGTGGTGCATAACCGCTACGTGGTCGATGGCCTCAAGGCCAAGGGCGCCGTGTTCGTCGAGGAGTTGTCCGAGGTGCCGGATGGCGCCACGGTGATCTTCAGCGCCCACGGTGTGCCGCAGTCGGTGCGCATCGAGGCGGAGAAGCGCGGGCTGAAGGTATTCGATGCCACCTGCCCGCTGGTGACCAAGGTCCATCTCGAGGTGTCGCGCCTGCACAAGCAGGGCTACGAGATCGTGATGATCGGCCACAAGGGCCACCCCGAAGTGGAGGGCACCATGGGCCAGGCGACCGGCCGCATGTATCTGGTGGAAAACGTCGAGGATGTCGCGAAACTGCAACCAACAGCCGGCGCCGGCGGCACGGTGCCGCTGGCCTACGTCACGCAGACCACGCTCTCGGTGGATGACGCCCGGGTGATCGTGCATGCGCTGACGGCGCGTTTTCCGCACATCGTCGGGCCGCGCAAGGACGATATCTGCTACGCCACGCAGAACCGCCAGGACGCCGTCAAGGCGATGGCCGGCAAGGTCGATGTGGTGATCGTGGTCGGCTCGAAGAACAGCTCGAACTCCAACCGCCTGCGCGAAGTCGCGGCGATCGGCGGCGTCCCGGCCTATCTGGTGGATGGCGCCGATCAGATCGATGCCGGGTGGCTCGCCGGCGATGCGCGGGTCGGCGTCACGGCCGGCGCGTCGGCGCCCGAGGTGCTGGTCAATGGCGTCGTCGAGCGGCTGAAGGCGCTGGGCGCCGGCGGCATCGAAACCCTCGACGGCGCGGCGGAGAACGTCAATTTCCCCTTGCCGAAGGAACTGCTCGGCGACTAGCGCGACGGCTGCAGCGCCGTCCCGCCGGCGTCGACTCTTGCGCCGGCTTTTGCGCCCGGCGCGGCGGCCGGTTCAGTAGCGTTCGCGCAGGTAGATGTAGGGCGCCTTGGACGCGCCGAACCTCAGCCTCGCCGTGGGGTTCTGGTCCCAGGCGCCGGCGCTGGTCCAGCTGCCCAGCAACCAGGGCAGGGTGGTGGCCAGGTTCAGCGTCAGGTCGATACTGCCGACGGCCGGGGTGCAAGCCGCGCCGGGCCCGCCGACGCAAGGCTTGCTCAGGATGATGGCGCCCGTCCCGGCGTTCGCGATGACCGGGTTGGAGGCGGCCGTCCAGTTTCCGGTGGTGCCCGCGGCGGTGTTGGGATCGGTGCCGGTGATGCGGAAATTGGTGGCGGCGAGCGGATTGGCGACGGCGGCCGGCGCCTGATAGTTCGCCAGGCTGCCGCTGGCCGGCGTGAAACTGGTGCAACTGTCGTCGGTATTGGTCAGCCATTGCGTACATGCCGCTCCGCTCACTGCGGCGCAGTAGATGGTGCGGGCCGTGGCCCGCAGCGACAGCAATTCGGAGCCGTAGACGTTGTCCAGGCGCAGGACGCCGAAGCGCTGCTCCGCGGTGCCGAGCGATGCGGCGGACGTCATCGTCACGCCGTCCGAGTCGACCGGCAGCGCGGTCAGGGTCGCCGTGGTCGCTGCCGCCGGAGCGGTCGGCCGGGTGATCTTGTGTTTCGCGGTGACCGTGGTGGTGCCGGCAACCCAGGTGCTGGAGTTCGTTGCCGTCGGCGCCGTGGCGCTGGCGGCAAGCGCGGCGCCGGCAGGCTGCGATGGCGCCCAAGCGCCGACGGCGAAGCCGAAGCCCGGCGCGGCGGCGGATGCCGGTGCCGCGCCCCAGACGGTCAGCGGCAATTTGGCCCAGCCGGTGCTGCCGTCGCCGACGTAGTTCCGGGTCGTGCCGTTGCCGGCATTCTGCGCGGTCAGGGTGAATACCGTGGTGAATCCATCTTGGCCGAAGTAGGTCGAGTTGCCGCAGCCCCCCGCAAGGCTGTCCGGGGCGAGCGCAAAGTGATCGGGCGTGAAGCGGCCGAAGAAGGGCGAGGCGACCGTCGCGCCGAAATAGCAGCCGTATTTGCCGTTGCCGTCCAGCACGTTCGGGTCGGCCGGATCGACGGCGGTGCCGACCTTGTTGTCGATGAAGCATTCCGGAGTGGCCTTGCTGCGGTCGACATCGGCGAAGCTGCCGTCGTCGTAGATGCCCCACGCCATGAAGCGGAAATTGCCGACCTCGGAATAGGTGAACGTCGTGCCCCGGGAAATCCAGCCGGTGGCGAGCGAGGCCGGCGAGAAGCCGCCGAGGAGGATGCCGTTCTGCACGGCGCCGGCATGGGCTTCGATCTTGTTGCCGTTGATCAGGGCCGTGCCGCTATAGCCGTTTGCCGAGGCCGCATCCAGCTGGAAGTTGGCGCCGGCCTTGACGGGCATCGCCGTCGGTGACGTCACGCTGAAGCCGGTCGGCCGGATCGCGAAGTTGTCGGACGAGCATGCGGTCGTCGCGCCGGCGACCAGGCGCACGCGCACGTCCCTGGCGGCGTTCGGATAGCTGAAGGTGAATGTCCGCCGTCCCTGATCCCCGAAGAAGCCTCCGACGAAGGTGTAGGGCGAGGCCGGCGAGGTGGGGCCGGCGAGCGAGACGGTGCCGCACGAGCCGGCGGGCACGCCGGTTTGATCCACCAGATCGACGGTCACCGTGCCGTTGTAGTTGGTATTGATGACGCCGGCCGTCAGGGCCAGCACATCGACGGTAAAGGGCGTGCCGGCAAGCTTGGTGAAGATCGGCGTGCCGGGGTTTTGTCCTACCTCCACCGCATCGAAGGCGCAGGCGCTCGATGAGTAGGCGAGGCTGCAGTCTCCGCTGGTGGCGCCGTTGTAGCAGACTGCGGTCATGCCGGAGGGCGCCGTCACGTTGCCGCCCAGGGTCACCGTGCCGGCGGTCGCCCGGGTCAGGGTCACGTCCACCTGGCCTCCGGAAAATGTCACCGGGTCCGACGACCAGGTCGCGCCGGCGATCGTCGCCAGGTCCACCGTCACGTTGCCGGTATAGAGCGCGCTGCACGCGGCATTGGCGCAGGCCTTGACCGTGATGGTCTCGGCCGCGCAGGTCAGGGCGCTGCCGTCGTGAATGATGCGCACGTGATCGAGCACCGGAATCGCCATCGGCTGGGTGGTACAGACTTGCACATTGTCGATTTCGTGGACGTTGGTCGCTCCGCCCGTCGTGGCGCTGAAGGAAAAGTACAAGTAGGGCGGCACGGCGGCCTGGGTCGGAATCGCCTTGGCATCGTAGCTCGCAATCACATTCGCATAGCTGCTGCCGGTGCCGGTGACATCCCGATCGACGCTGACGTAGGCATGAATGCCGTCGCTGTGGTCCATCGTCACCCGGTAGCGATGGGCGGTCACCGATGGGGTCGCGGGACGCAAGGCCAGCAGGACGCCGCGGTTGTCGTCGGCGCCGAGCTTGGTGAAGGTGATCGGACCGATGGCGCCGGCCACGGTTTGCGGCGCGTAGTGGAAGGCGACGGTTTCGTCGGCGCCCAGGGTCGACATGTGGCAGAAGGACTGAGCCCAGGTGAGGCCCCCCGTCACCGACGGCGTGAGATTGCAGCGGTCGTTGTTGATGTGGCCGGCGAACAGCATCATCGCCCCGCTGGTGGCGGTACTCATCGACCCGGAGGTGACGTTGCCGCTGTTGGTGGTGTCGGCGTAATGGGTGGCGGCATAGGCCACGTCGAAAGGCGTCGTCGTGTCTACGCCGCGAAACGCCGAGCAGCCTGCGACGATGCCGCCGCCGCCGCCGTGGGTGATGGTCGGATTGGCTTCCGCGGCGGAGGTCGCCTTCTTGTAGAACAGGGAAGAGCGTGGCTGGCCGGCCCCACCTTGTGCCAGTTGATAAACCTCGGCCCAGCCGGCGGTGGCCACGCTGTGCGCTGTATTGTCGTTCGACGTCGCGGCGCACAGCAGCAGATCGTCCGTCTGGTGGGCGGGGAGGGTCGGCGTCACGCTGGCGCCGTTCGCCGCGGCCATGGCGCCGGCGCCGGCATGGGAGATCGTCGCAGTCGCGACCCGGTCGACGCCCGGGCTCAGCAGGATCGAGCCGGCATGGTACTCATAGCCGCTCTGCCCCGAGCCGGAACCGCGAATGGCCACCCGGTCCGCCTGCTGTCCCGGGCCGCC
This sequence comes from Sulfuritalea sp., assembly GCA_030247575.1. Taxonomy (GTDB): domain Bacteria; phylum Pseudomonadota; class Gammaproteobacteria; order Burkholderiales; family Rhodocyclaceae; genus Sulfuritalea. Next base: position 64,642 of record JAOTRV010000012.1, on the reverse strand, counting down.
GGCACGGCCTTCGGTGGGGTTCGAAAAATTGCCGTATTCATCGAGGCCGACGCCGATCCAGCCGCCGGCGAAACCGGGACAGCCCCCCGCCGTGGTGCAGTCGCTGGCGCAGCCGCCGACCCCGTTCTCGCATTTCTGCGCGTAGCCCAGCGATCCGCCGAAGGCTCCGGCCACCGGCGCGACGGAGGAATCGGACAGGGTGATGGCGAGGCCGTCCGCGCCGGTGCCGCCGAAGGCGAAATGGTCGAACTCGGTCACCACCTTGTTGCCGGAGCCGGGGAACAGGCGTTGCAGGTGCACCGCGGTGGCCTGCTGCGTGCTTGCGTCCGTCAGGCGCAGGCGGTTGCCGACGATTTCCGCATCCAGCGTGGTGGTGGGGCCCCTGGTGCGGGTCCAGTTGCCGGTTGCCAGCAGCGTGGCGCGATTGAAGTCGTCGGTGAAGCACAGCAAGGGCGCGGTGAACGTCACCTGCGCCGTCTGGGTGATGACGATCGAGTCGGTCGTGTCGGTCGCGGTGTAGGTGATCGGTCCTTCGACCGTGCCGTCCTTGACCGAGAAGGTGGCGATGCCGCTGGCGTTGGTGGTGCCGCTGATGACGGAGATGACCGAATTGCCGGAGCCGGCGGCAAGCGACACGACTTTCCCGGCGATCGGCGTACCGGCGCTGTCCTTCAGGGTCACCGTGATTGTGGCCGTGGTGTAGTTGTCCGCCGGCACCGAGGCCGGAACGGCGACCACCGTCGACGTGGCCGCACTGACGGGGCCGACCGGGATAACCGTTCCGATCGTCACGCCGGCATCGTAGTTGCCGTTGGAATCCTTCTGGAACACCTTGTAGGCATAGGTCTGCCCGGCGGTCAGTGCCGCCGTCGTGCACTCCCCCGAACTGCTGCCCGGACCGTCGATCCTGGACAGTGCCGTCGAGCCGGTCGACGACACCACGCAAGCCACGGTGGCGGTACCGTCGAGGGCGCCGAACGCGGGCGTCGAGCCTTCGGCCGGCACTTCGCTGCCGGCCGCCGCGGCTACCCAGCGATAGATCACCGTGCCGGCACTGGCGGCGAAATCGCTTGCCGCGGAGGTGGTCCAGTTGAGCGTCGCCTGGTTGGTGCCGGCGACGGCGGTGGCGGCGGTGGCACCGGTTGGCGAGAGGTTGTCGATGGTCAGCGCATTCGGGTTGGCGTCGCTGCCGGTGTGGGCGTTCGGCCCGGCCCAGGCGGTCACCGGCGCGGTGATGGCGTAGGCGGCGCCGGGCGGCACCGGCATTGCGGCGTGGCTCAGGGGCGTGACGCGGACCTTGAACGTGGTCAGCGTCGTCGTCGCCGTCATGCCGGCGACGCTTATGGTGTTGGCGCCGGTGACCGGCGACGCCGTGGAACCCAGCACGGTGTTGGCGTTGTCGGTGATCGCCAGCAGCGCAATGCCGCTGCTGGTCGACAGGTTCACCGTGACGGCAGTGATCGACTCCGTTCCCGTGCTGGTTTGCAGGGTGAACGGGTTGACGTCCGTCGCCGCCGCTCCCGGCGCGATGCTAGCCGCCGCCGGATCGGCGCCGGTGGCGAGGGTGGTGGCGGGCATCGGCTTCAGCGCAAGCGAGATCGCACCCTTGTACGAGGTGGTCGCCAGCGCGACGGTGGTTGTGGCGTACGTCCCCGCGGTCGCCTTGACACCTGTTGCCATGCAGTGCCCGCCGCCCAGGCCCGCCGTGTTGGTGTTGTCCGTCCTTTCCGTCAGGCTCGTCAGGTCCGCATTGGTCCAGGCGGAGCAATTGGCGGTGCTGTTGGCATTGCGGCTGTCGGACGCAATCAGGACCACCAGAGTCTCGGGCGAGGTCGTCGTGGCGCCGGGAACGGTGCCCGTCGCATCGTTGGCGCCGCCATCGTTGCCGCCGGCGCCCGCATCCCAAGGATCGCCCGAGGTCACGACGCCCGAAAAACAGTGGATTTGCGCCGTCGTGTGGTTGCCGGAGTCGGCGACCACCGGCGCTGCGTCGCCACCGAGGGTGCGCTTCCAGTACAGGGCCAGGCGCGAGGCCGGGTCGACAGCGGCGGTGCCGGCGCTCTGCGGCGACCACGCGGGAACTTGAACAAAGCCGTTCGCGGTGGTCAGTGCGATGGCCTGGTTCTCCGATTCGACAGCGAGCAGGCAGACATCGTTGGCCACCATGCCGGCCGGATAGGGCGGCGTGATCGCTCCTGTTCCGGCCGTGAATGCGCCCGAGGCCCGATAGGCCGGTTCGACCGCATGTGCATCGCCTTGCGGCAGCAGAAATGCCGCCATGGCGACAAGAACCGCGGGAAGCCGGGAAAGCCAGTGCCGCCGGACGCGCGAAAGCATCGAGTTCATGACCTGAATCTTGTTCCGCTGCGACTCGCCTTTCAAGAGTCGACGCTGGCGGGACGGTGATTGCGAGTCCATCAGAACTCCACCGACAGGCGGCGCTCGACATAGAGCGGGTGGAGGCTCACGGTGTTCGGGCAGGCGACCGTGCCGGCGGTCCATCCGGCAACGGGTTGGTTGCAGGCTGTGGCGGTGATGGCATAGACCGTGGGGCCGTCGTCTGCATCCGGCGTGGCGGTGCACTCGACGGTGACCGTGAAATCCCCCAGCGTCGGCGCGGCCGTGGTGAAGGAGGTGATCGCCGCGGGGCAGGCGCGGGTGTCGGGGTCGGTGGAGGTGTAGCCGAAGTTGTAGGCGGCGGTGGCCTGCACCTGGTGCAGCCCCCATTCGATGCCCGCGCGCGCCGTCTGATAGGCGCGCACGCCTTGCACGTCGAGCGCCGAGCCGAGCTGCTGGCTGGTGGAAATATTCACGATGAAGGCACCCAGCGCCGACAGCACGATCAGGACGAAAATCGCCGTGACGATGGCGAAGCCGCGGGGTTGTTTGCGCGCGGCCCTCATGGCGCGTTGTCCACGTGGATCTGCTGGAACAGGCTCACGCTTTCCTCGCCGGTGCCCAGCGTGAGCTGCACGAAAAGCAGGCCGTGGCGGCCGGTGGCGTTGGCGGTGTATTCGACCACGCAACTGGCGCCGCCGGCGAGCGGCGCCGAACTGCCTCCCGCCGGCGGCGTTGCCTGGGCGGCATTGAAGCCGTAGTTCCAGTAGCGCATCAGATTGCCGCTGCCGGTCGCGGGACAGGCGAAGGTGACCGCGCGAACTGCGCCGGGTACGATCTGGAAGCGCGTGCCCGGCGAGGGCAGCGGGGGCGTTTGAAAGGCGAAGGGATTGGCGTCGAGGGTGACGGTATTGCCGGCGACGCCGTTGACTTTGGCGATGTTGCAGCCGGGGCTGGCCGGCGTCGCGTCGCAGTGGGCCTGGTCACGCTGATAGGCATCGCCCGGCTCGTAGCCGGGACCGAGGTTATGGACCACGACGAAATCGCCGACCGCGACGGCCGGGTTGGCGGGCATGGCGCCGAGCACGTCGAACTGGCAATTGTCGGGGGTGGTGGCGCAGCTCGCTGCGCCGGTCCATGTCAGGAAAGTGCCCGCGCTCGATCCATCCGCGGCATCGCGGTAACGCCGGCCGGCGCCGGTCATGATGAATTCGATGTAATGCACGCCGCCCGAAGTGGTGACGCGCAGGCTGTTGGGCAGGGCCAGGCGGATGTCGCGCAGCATCCGGCGCAGGGCCACATCGGCGGCGTCGGTCAGCTCGGCGCGGCGCACGGAATCGACATAGCCCTGAACCGGATTGGCGATGAATACGGCGACGATGCCGAGCAGGATGCCCGTGATGACGATGGCGACGACGGCCTCGACCAGGGTGAAACCGGCGGCTGGACGGTGCCGATTCGTCATGGCAGGTGATTCGGCGAGTGACGGGTGCGATAGCCTTCCAGCACGATGCTCTCGCCGCCGTTGGTGACCGTGACGGAAATCCGCAGCGAGGCCGAGGCCGGCGTCGCGTCGCCGACGCCGTTGAGGGCTTCGGGGGTGACGGCGATGCTCGCGCTGTAGCCGGCCGGCGCAGAAAAGCTGCCGGTGCTGCTGGCGATGGGGCCGGCCAGCGACAGGCCGGCAAAGTCATTGACGTTGTCGAACGGAGTCGTCGCGCTGCCGCGCGTCTCGACGACGGCGGCGATGGTCTCGGGACCCGAAGCTTCGAGGTAGCCGGCGGTACAGCCGGCCGCGCTGCTGGCCGTGGCCGCATTCGGATCGTCGGGGTCGCACCAGGTAAACGACTGGAGCTGGACTTCCTCCAGCAGGGCTTCGGCGATGGCCAGCATCTGCTTCCTGATCAGCGGGTCGGCGCTGGATTTGGCGGTGACGTTGAGCACCGTCAGCACGCCGGCCAGCGCCACGCCGACGATGATGATGAAGACCACCAGCTCGATCAGCGTGAGGCCGCGCTGGCGGCGACTAGTGGACATAGCCGGTTTCCGCTTCGACGACTATCGTTCCGGCGCCGCCCGACAGGGTGAAGGATTTGCCGGCATCCGGCCGCCCGAGGGCATCGAAGACGATGGTCGCTGCTGCCGGCGTGAGGCTGACATCGGCCGGTGCGGCGAAGGAATGGGTGCCGGAGCCGGGCAGGTTGAGGGGGGACCAGGCGGCGGTTCCTTCCAGTTCCGGCGTCTGCTTCTGGAATTCGACGGTGAGTCCGCTGCCGGCGATAGTCACCCTGACCTGCCGCCGCATCGCCACCGCCGACTTTCTGGCGTATTCGAGCGTCGCCTTGACCTTGTCCCGATAGCCGACCTCGTCGAAGCCGCGCAACAGGTCGAAACGCGGCAGCACGACGAAGGCCAGGATGCCTGTGATCATCAGCACCGTGACCAGTTCGATCAGGGTGAAGCCCGGCTGGCAGCGCTGCAGGAGCGGCGGCGACTTGGTCATCCGGTCAGTCTAGCAAGCGGGCGCAATATGCAGCAAGCAATCCGCCGGGAGCGGGGCGGCCGGCGCGTTGCAACGCAGGCGGGCCAGCAGGTATAATTGTTGTCCTTTCAGGACGCTGTTGTAGCTCAGTTGGTAGAGCAACTGATTCGTAATCAGTAGGTCGCCAGTTCGATTCCGGCCAACAGCACCAAATTTCAGGGCCTGCCTCCTTTCCGGTCGGCAGGCCCTGTTTCTTTTTGGGGACGCTCATGCAGATCAGGGACAGGGTATTCATCATCACCGGCGGGGCTTCGGGCCTTGGCGCCGGCACCGGGCGGATGCTGGCGGCAGAGGGCGCCAAAGTCGTTCTGGCCGATCTCAACGATACGGCCGGCAATGCGCTGGCCGCCGAACTGGGCGCCAATGCGCGCTTCGTCACCACCAACGTGGCCGACGAGGCCAGCGCCAAGGCCTGCGTGGATGCTGCCGTGGCAGCCTTCAGCGGCTTGCACGGACTGGTCAATTGCGCCGGGATTGCACCCGCCGAGAAGGTGCTGGGCAGGAACGGGCCGCATTCGCTGGACGTGTTCGCCAGGGTCGTTTCGGTCAATCTGGTCGGCAGCTTCAACATGATTCGCCTGGCCGCCGAGGCCATGAGCAAGGGCGAGCCCAACGCGGCGGGCGAGCGCGGCGTGATCGTCAGCACCGCGTCGGTGGCGGCCTATGACGGGCAGATCGGCCAGGCGGCCTATGCGGCTTCGAAGGGCGGCGTGGTCGGCATGACCCTGCCCATCGCGCGCGAACTGGCGCGCTTCGGCATCCGCGTCATGACCATCGCGCCCGGAATTTTTGAGACGCCGATGCTGCTGGGCATGCCGCAGGAGGTTCAGGATGCGCTGGGCAAGATGGTGCCCTTTCCCTCGCGGCTGGGAAAACCGGCCGAGTACGCGGCGCTGGTGCGCCACATCATCGAGAACGAAATGCTCAACGGCGAGGTGATTCGCCTCGACGGCGCCATCCGTATGGCGCCGAAGTGACGGAGCCGCTCGGCTCCGTCATCCCCGCGTAGGCGGGGATCCAGATCGTGCGCACGACTGGATTCCCGCTTTCGCGGGAATGACAATCTCATGACCCTGGCCGATCAATCCTGCTACCACTGCGGCCTGCCGATTCCCACGGACGTCGATTTCCCGGTGGAGATCGACGGCCGGCGGCGGGCAATGTGCTGCGCCGGCTGCCAGGCCGTGGCGCAGGCCATCGTCGCCAATGGCCTCGCCGACTACTACCGGCATCGCGACGCAATGCCGGAAAGCCCGCGCGAGGCGCTGCCGCAGGTGCTGGCCGATTTCGGTCTGTTCGACCATCCCGACGTGCAGAAGAACTTCGTGCGCCGCGCCGAGGGCGTGGCGGGCGAGCACGAACGCGAAGCGGCGCTGATTCTCGAAGGCATCACCTGCGCCGCCTGCGTCTGGCTCAACGAATCGCATGTGCGCCGCCAGCCGGGCGTGACCGCGATCGACATCAACTACACCACGCGCCGCGCGCGGGTGCGCTGGGACGAGCGGGTAACAAAACTGTCGGCCATCCTCGAAGCCATCGCAGCCATTGGTTACCGCGCGCATCCCTACGACGTCGGGCGTTCCGAGGAGCTGGCACAGAAGGAACGCAGGGCAGCGCTGTGGCGGCTGTTCGTCGCCGGCTTCGGCATGATGCAGGTGATGATGTACGCCATACCGGTGTATCTGGCCGAGGGCGACATGACGCCGGACATCGAGCAACTGATGCGCTGGGCCAGCTTGATCCTGACGATCCCGGTAGTCGGCTATTCCGCCGCGCCCTTCTTCGCCAGCGCCTGGCGCGACCTGAAACTGCACCGCGTCGGCATGGACGTGCCCGTGGCGCTCGGCGTCGGCGCCGCGTTTGCGGCCAGCGTGTGGGCTACGCTGATCGCCGCCGGCGAGGTGTATTTCGACTCGGTCACCATGTTCGTCTTCTTCCTGCTTTCGGGCCGCTATCTCGAAATGATGGCGCGGCAGAGGGCGGCGCGCAGCGTCGAGACGCTGGCCCGGGCGATTCCGGCCTTCGCCACGCGTCTCGCGGCGTGGCCCTGCAGCAGCGCCGATGCAGCGGGGGAGCGCGTCGCGGTCGCCGAGTTGCGTGCGGGCGACGCGGTGCAGATCAAGCCCGGCGAGACGGTGCCGGCCGACGGCTGCGTGCTCGACGGCGAGAGCGCGGCCGACGAATCGCTGCTGACCGGCGAGAGCCGTCCGGTGCCCAAGGCGGCCGGCGACGCGCTGATCGGCGGCAGCGTGAATACCGCGAGCCCCCTGGTGATGCGCGTCGAACGCGTCGGCGAGGCGACGCGCGTGGCCGCCATCCAGCGCCTGATGGAGCGCGCCGCGGCGGAAAAGCCGCATCTGGTGGAGATGGCCGACCGCGTCGCCGGGCGCTTCATCGTCGCCCTGCTGCTACTGGCGGCAGCGACGGCGCTGGCGTGGTGGTGGATCGATCCGTCGCGCGCGCTGTGGATTTTTGTCGCCGTGCTGGTGGTGAGTTGTCCATGCGCACTCTCGCTGGCGACGCCGGCGGCGCTGACCGTGGCGACCGGTGCACTCTCGGCGCGCGGCGTGCTGGTGACGCGCGGCCATGCGATCGAGGCGCTGGCGCGCACCGACCGCTTCGTTTTCGACAAGACCGGCACGCTCTCATTGGGCCGCATGACGCTGCTCGAAACGATTCCCGTCCGGGACGATGCCGCGCGCGCACTGGCGCTGGCCGTAGCCCTCGAACGCGGATCGGAGCATCCGATTGCCAAGGCGTTGGCGGCGGGCGCCGCGGAGGCGGGAAGCCATGCCGGAATTGCAATCGACGGATTACGCGCCACCACCGGGGCCGGGGTCGAAGGCACGGTCGAGGGCGGCGTCTGGCGGCTGGGTCGCCCCGAATTCGTCGGGGCGCTGCATGGGGCTGGCGTGCCGGCCGGCGTCGAGTCGACAGTAGACGCCGGCGATACGGTGATCGCCTTGGGCAATGCGCAGGGCTGGCACGCATTCTTCCGGTTGAGCGACGGCCTGCGCCCCGAGGCGTCGGCCATGGTGGAGAAGCTTTCGGCGACCGGCATCGGCTTGTCGATTTTCAGCGGCGATGCGCCGGCGGCGGCTCGGCGCATGGGTGCGGCACTGGGCATCGCGGACGCCCGTGGCGGCCTCTCGCCGGAGGACAAGCATGCGGCGCTCAAGGCGCTGCAGGAGGCCGGCGAAACCGTGGCGATGGTCGGCGACGGCGTCAATGACGCCCCCGTGTTGGCGCAGGCTCAGGTTTCGATCGCCATGGGCGGCGGCGCCGATCTCGCCCGGGCCAATGCAGATGTGGTGCTGCTCGGCAACGATCTGCGGGCGCTGCCCGAAGGGCTGGCGCTGGCGCGGCGCACCGTGCGCGTCGTGAAACAGAATCTGGCGTGGGCTTTCGCCTACAATTTCCTCGCGATCCCGCTGGCCATGGCCGGCTGGGTGACACCCTGGATGGCCGGCATCGGCATGTCGGCCAGTTCGCTTCTCGTGGTTCTCAACGCCTTGCGCCTGCAGCGGGGCTAAAGCCTGACATGGATATCCTGTATCTCCTGATTCCGCTGTCCCTGGTGCTGGTCTTCGTCATCGCGGCCCTGTTCTGGTGGTCGCTGAAAAGCGGCCAGTACGAGGATCTCGACGGTCCCGGCTACCGCATCCTGATGGACGACGACAAAGCGGATATTCCGGAAAAACGCAACTCAGTTGACTCAGATCAAGGCGCGGCCGATGGCAAGTAACCATACTGACAATGGGTTCTATGGTGAGGGCTTTGCGCCGTCACCCAAAGGCTCTCTGTTGGGGTTCGGGGTGCGCGTTGCGCACCCTTTTTTTTTCCGAACCCGGTTTTGATTGAGCCTAGTACACTTCAGCGATGATTCTTTCCCGCACCAGCCAATACGCCATTCAGGCCCTGATTTTCGTGGCGACCCAGCCGCGCGGCGTTCCCGTGCTGATTCGCACGGTCGCCGAGCACCTCGGCGTTCCGCCCGCGTATCTCGCGAAAATCATGCAAAGCCTCAGCCGCGGAAAACTGATCCATACCTTTCGCGGCCGGCAGGGCGGGGTATGTCTGACGGAAGGCGGCGAAGATACCGATTTGATGCAGATTCTGACGCTGATCGAAGGCCCCGGCCTGACCGACAACTGCGTGCTCGGGCTCAAGATCTGCGGCGACGAGACGGCCTGCCCGATGCATAACCAGTGGAAACCGATCAAGATCAAAATCGTGAACCTGCTGAACCAGCAAACCCTCGGCAAACTGGCCGCGGCAGTCCGGAGCGGGAAATATCGCCTCACGGAACTGCCCTTCGCCGCACTGGACTTCAAGGCGGGTGAGGAAGGCGGTGAAGCGGCGTTTCCGGTCCCGGCAAAGGGTGCCCGCGGCAGGCGCGCGGCTGGTGCCCATCGCGTGGTCACGGAGGATGCCAGCCAATGACCGTTGCCCGACTACCCGTCCGTCACACCGTGAAGCGCGTGCCCGCTTCCAGAATGAGCCCGCGTAGCGCATCGGCCAACCACGCCTGCGACGCGGTCTCCTGCGACCAGTGCGGTGTCTATCGGCTGTGCCTGCCGCTCGGATTGCAGGACGACAACATGGCTTTGCTGGAGAGCGTGGTCCGGCGCAAGGAAACCTACAAGCGCGGGCAGCTCCTGTTCAGGGCAGGGGAGCACTTCGATTTCATTTATGCAATCCGCGGCGGCTCGGTCAAGACCTCTGTTTGCACGCCGGACGGTCGTGTGCAAATCACCGGTTTCCATATCGCCGGCGAACTCCTGGGATTGAGCGCGCTCTCTGCGGGGCAGTACAGCAGCGAGGCGCGGGCGCTCGAAACCACGTCCGTCTGCCGGGTGGAGGCCGAGCGGCTCGAGGAACTGGCGCAACAGAACCCCACGCTTCAATACCAACTGATGAAGATCATGAGCGGCCAGATCCGCCAGGACGAGGAACTCATGCTGCTGCTCGGACGGCGGAGCGCCGAAGAGCGCCTGGCCGAGTACCTGATCGGGCTTTCGCGGCGCTTCGCCGCCCGCAATTTTTCCGCGACCCAATTCAACCTGAGCATGTCGCGCGGCGACATCGGCAATTATCTCGGCATCGCCGAAGAGACGGTCTGCCGGATTCTGGCCCGATTCCAGAATGCAGGCCTGATAGCGATCGATCGACGCCATGTTTCGCTGGTCGACCTCGGGCAACTGCAGGCGGTGGCGCGGATGAAGCCTGCCGCCTGACGCGTTCCGGCGCCGCACCCTTCCAAACCCGGTTCGCAACGGACACGCCGTTTGGCGCATGCCGCGCTGATCCGGCTCGGGTTGCTCCGGTACCGACACAAAGGTTGACCTGGGTCAGGGTTTTGGGTCTCCTGCTCCGAACGGCCTATATTAAGATAAGAATGTCCGCTTATCCCCGTGGCACTTCAAGCCGTCAATCAGTGCTGGACTGCCTTTGATCTATATCAATAGACGCTAATGCTTCAAATGTGATACTTTTAGAACTCTAATGCTGCAGCGCGACATGCGCGGTGTGGTGATCAGTTTCTTTTTGTTTATGTGAGGTGAATCCATCATGCAATCGCAAGCGACTTACAACTACAAAGTCGTGCGCCAGTTCGCCGTGATGACCGTAATCTGGGGCATCGTCGGCATGCTGGTCGGCGTCATCATCGCCGCCCAGTTGATCTGGCCGGAACTGAACGTAGTTGAATGGCTGAGCTACGGGCGCTTGCGTCCGCTGCATACGAATGCCGTAATTTTTGCCTTTGGGGGCTGCGCGCTGTTTGCCACCTCCTATTTTGCCGTGCAGCGCACCAGTCACGCGCCGCTGTTCGCTCCGGCGCTGGCGGCATTCACCTTCTGGGGCTGGCAGCTCATCATCGTGCTCGCCGCCCTGTCGCTCCCGCTGGGCTTCACCTCCGGCAAGGAGTACGCCGAACTGGAGTGGCCGATCGACATCCTGATCACCTTGGTCTGGGTGTCCTACGCCGTGGTGTTTTTCGGCACGATCGTCAAGCGCACGGTCTCGCACATCTACGTCGCCAACTGGTTTTTCGGCGGCTTCATCCTGACCGTCGCCGTGCTGCACCTGGTCAATAGCGCGGCGGTTCCGGTCCTTTCCGCCGGCATCCTGACGCCCAAGTCCTACTCGGCCTACGCCGGCGTGCAGGATGCCATGGTGCAGTGGTGGTACGGCCACAATGCGGTGGGCTTCTTCCTCACCGCCGGCTTCCTCGGCATGATGTACTACTTCGTGCCGAAGCAGGCCGGGCGTCCGGTGTACTCCTATCGCCTGTCGGTGGTGCACTTCTGGGCCCTGATCTTCACCTACATGTGGGCGGGCCCCCACCACCTGCACTACACCGCGCTGCCCGACTGGACACAGAGCGTGGGCATGATCTTCTCGCTGATCCTGCTGGCGCCTTCGTGGGGCGGCATGATCAACGGCATCATGACGCTGTCGGGTGCCTGGCACAAGTTGCGCGACGATCCGATCCTGAAGTTCATGATCACCTCGCTGTCCTTCTATGGCATGTCGACCTTCGAGGGTCCGATGATGTCGATCAAGACGGTGAATGCGCTGTCGCATTACACCGACTGGACCGTCGGCCACGTGCATTCCGGCGCTCTGGGCTGGGTGGCGATGATCTCCATCGGCTCGATCTACTACCTGCTGCCGCGTCTGTTCGGCAAGGCTGAAATGCACTCGAAGAAGCTGATCGAAGCGCATTTCTGGATCGCCACCATCGGCGTGGTGCTGTACATCGCCTCGATGTGGATTGCCGGCGTGATGCAGGGTCTGATGTGGCGCGCCACCAACCCCGATGGCACGCTGACGTATTCCTTCGTGGAGTCGGTCAAGGCGACCTATCCGTTCTGGACCATTCGTCTGCTCGGCGGCTTGTTGTTCCTCACCGGCATGGTGATCATGGCCTACAACATGTTCCTGACCATGGCGGGCGGCAAGGCGGTCAATGCGCCGGTCCTGGCGCCAGCGGCGGCTCATTGAGCCCGATTGCACAGATTAAGGAGCCATACATCATGTTGACGCATGACAAAATCGAACGGAACGTGGGACTGATGATTGTCCTGACCGTCCTCACCATCAGTGTGGGCGGCCTGCTGGAAATCGTCCCGCTGTTCTTCCAGAAATCCACCACCACGCCGGTCAACGAACTGGTGAAGCCCTACGAACCCTTGCGTCTGGCGGGGCGCGACATCTATATCCGCGAAGGCTGCTACAACTGCCACTCGCAGATGATTCGTCCCTTCCGCGCCGAGACCGAGCGCTACGGCCACTACTCTGTGGCCGGCGAGTTCGTCTATGACCATCCGTTCCAGTGGGGCTCCAAGCGCACCGGCCCGGATCTGGCGCGGGTTGGCGGCCGCTATTCGGACCAGTGGCATCGCACTCACCTGCTGAATCCGCGTGACGTGGTGCCGGAGTCGAACATGCCTGCCTATGCATGGCTCGATCGCCCGCTCAAGGACGATGCCATCGACGCCAAGATGAAGGCGCTGCGGGCCGTCGGCGTGCCCTATACCGATGCCGAAATCGCCGGAGCGAAGAAGGCCATAGAGGGCGCCAGCGAACTCGACGCATTGATCGCTTATCTCCAGGGCATGGGCACCGCGCTCAAGCAAACGAGGTAATCGGGTGGACATCAACGACCTGCGTTCGCTCTTCACGGTGCTGGCGTTCATCGCCTTCATGGGCATCGTCTGGTGGGCGTATTCGGACCGGCGCAAGAAGACCTACGACGAGGCGGCGATGATGCCGCTCGACGACGACAGTCCCTTTGTGCCGCCGGCGCCGCGGGTTACGGAGAATCAGGAAAGGAAATCATCATGAGTGATTTTGTCAGCGGCTTCTGGAATATTTATGTGGTGGGCATCGTGCTCGTCAGCGTCGTCGGTTGCGGGGTCTTCCTGTGGACGCAGAGTACGGCTGTCCATGTGGAAGGGCAGACCACCGGGCACGTGTGGGACGAGGATCTGCAGGAGTTCAGCAACCCCCTGCCCAGCTGGTGGCGCTGGTTGTTCTACATCACGATCGTTTTCTCCTTGTTCTACCTGGCGATGTATCCTGGTCTGGGAACCTATCAGGGTCAGTTCAAATGGTCGTCCACCGGCCAGTATGACGGCGAGATCAAGAAGGCCGATGAGCAGTACGGGCCGATCTTCAAGAAGTTCCAGTCCCAGGACATCATGGCCGTGGCGGCCAACAGCGAGGCGAAGGAAATGGGCCAGCGCCTGTTCCTGACCTATTGTTCGCAATGCCATGGTTCGGATGCCAAGGGCGGCCGCGGCTTCCCCAATCTGACCGACAGTGACTGGCTGTTCGGCGGCGCGCCGGACCAGATCAAGGAGTCCATTCTCAAGGGCCGCGATGCCATGATGCCGGCGAAAGGCGTCAAGCCCGACCTGAATGGCGACCAGATCAAGGACCTCGCCAACTATGTGCGCTCGCTTTCCGGCCTTGCCTCCGATTCGATCCGTGCCCAGCGCGGCAAGGAATTGTTTGCGCCTGCCTGCGGCGCCTGTCATGGTCCGGACGGCAAGGGCACGCTCGCCCTCGCTCCGAACCTGACCGACAAGGTCTGGCTCTACGGCAGTTCCGAGGACACCATCGTCGAGACGATCACCAAGGGCCGCACCAATCGCATGCCTGCGTTCGGTGAATTCCTCGGCGATGCCAAGGTACATTTGCTGACCGCCTATGTCTATGGGCTCGGTGGCGGCGAGAAGGCGGCGCCTGCTGCGGCAGCGGCTCCCGCGGAAAAGAAGTAAACTGCCTTCAACTCCCCGGTACCAAAGACGGTGCCGGGGAATTTTTGGTCGGCTCCATCAGAATATCGTAATACGATAATCATGGCATCAGCATCTCCCAGCCAGGCAGCGGAGCGGAAGCCTAACTTCGTCGAAGAGAGTCTTTACGAAGTTCACAAGAAGGTGCATCCGCGCGCCGTCACCGGCATCTTCGCCACGTGGCGCTGGGCGCTGGTCTGGTTCACCCAGCTCGTCTACTATGGCCTGTGCTGGCTGCCGTGGAACGGGCGGCAGGCGGTCCTGTTCGATCTGGTCGAGCGCAAGTTCTACATTTTCGGCATGATCTTCTGGCCGCAGGACGTGATCTTCCTCGCCATCCTGCTGATCATTTCCGCATATTCCCTGTTCCTCTTCACCGCAGTGGGCGGACGGCTCTGGTGCGGCTACGCCTGCCCGCAGACGGTCTATACGGAAATATTCACCTGGATCGAACAGAAGATCGAAGGCGAGCGCAACGCGCGCATCAAGCTCGACGCCGCGCCCATGAGCGCGCGCAAATTCTGGCTGCGCGCTGCGAAGTACGGCTCCTGGGGGCTGCTGGCCTTCTGGACCGGCTTCACCTTTGTCGGCTATTTCACTCCGATCAAGACCCTCTGGGGATCGGTATGGAGTTTCACGCTGGGGCCGTGGGAAACCTTCTGGATGCTTTTCTACGGTGCGTTCACCTACCTGTTTGCCGGGCACATGCGCGAACAGGTATGCAAACACATGTGCCCCTACGCCCGCTTTCAGGGTGTCATGTTCGATCCCGACACGCTGACCATCACCTACGATACGGAACGCGGCGAGCCGCGCGGCGCCAGAAAGAAAGGCGTCGATCCGCAATCGATCGGCAAGGGCGAGTGTGTCGACTGCGGCATCTGCGTGCAGGTCTGCCCGACCGGCATCGACATCCGTGACGGCCTGCAATACGAATGCATCGGTTGCGCCGCGTGCATCGATGCCTGCGACCAGGTCATGGAGAAGATGGCCTATCCGAAGGGCCTGATCCGCTATTCCACCGAACATGCGATCGAAAAGCACTGGGGCTGGAAGGAGATCGTCGGCCACATCGTGCGGCCGCGGGTGATCATCTACTCGACCATTCTCGCCGCGATCTGCATTGCTTTTGTCTGGGGTATCGCAACCAAGGCGACCCTGCGCGTAGACGTCATTCGCGACCGCGCCACGCTGGCGCGCGAGGTCGAGGGCGGGCTGATCGAGAACGTGTATCGACTGCATGTGATCAACGTTTCGGAAGCGCCGCACCGCTATGCTGTCAGCGTATCCGGCCTGCCTGGAATAGACCTGGTCGGTGATCGCATCATTGAAGTTCCTCCCGCGGGGAACAAGTCCGTTACCGTGCAGGTTCGCGTCCCCCCCGAGTCGGGAAGGAAGGGTTCGAACCAGATCTTCTTCGACGTGAAGTCTCTGGCCGACGAAAAGGTGGCGGTGCATGAAAAGGCCAGCTTCCTGCAACCATGAAGAAGGACACCATGCATACTGCCGCCCGCCCCTGGTATCGTGAACCCTGGCCCTGGATTCTGGCAGCGGGACCGTTCATCGTCGTCATCGCGGCGTTCTATACGGCATGGCTGGCTGTGAAAAGCAACGACGGGCTGGTTACGGACGACTATTACCGCAAGGGCCTTGCCGCCAATCAGACCATGGCGCGCAGCGACCAGGCGGTCAAACTGGGTCTGGTGGCCGGTGTGCGAATCGCCGAGGGAACGCTTTCGGTGCGTCTGCGGGCGAGCGACAATCAGTTCGTCATGCCGCCGACCCTCGCGGTGACAATTTCACATCCGACCCGGGCGGGTCTGGATCAGTCCCGCGTGCTGGTTCGCAGCGGGGAACTCTACTCGGGCGAGGTGCGCCTGCCGGCCGCCGGGCACTGGCTGGTACTGCTCGAAGACGAGCGCAAGGCCTGGCGCCTGATGGGCAACGTGGTACTGCCTGCGAATGGCGAGACCCTGATCGGCAGCCCGGCAGCGACAGGTTCCGCCCCTGCGCCCGCCGACATCCGCAATTGAATCGCAGCAACTTCAGGAGGGAACCATCATGGAAGCCTTGAAACTCTTGATTGGCAGCGACATCGGCCTTCTCAGCCTGTTCACGATCGCCTTCGTCATTGCCATGGCGTTTTTTATGGTAGGGTTCTACAAAAAGAAGGCTGAAGAAGACGCCCGCAATGCGAAGTAGTTGATTCCTTCCACCCAACGGAGGAGAGAGTAATGCTGAGGATCGTATGGGTACTTTGGCCTTCGTTTCTAGTCGCCGGAATCGCCGAAGGCATTTTCTTCACGGTGATCGACCCGCAGGAGCTGTATCTCTTCGGTGAGCCGGTGCATGTCTCGCAGATCGCTACCTACTCGATAGGTTTCATCGGTTTCTGGGCCGTTTGCGCTGCGTCGAGCCTGCTGACGTGTTTCCTGCAGCGCACCGCCGCAGAGATCAACAAGGGCGTCGGTGCCGCGCCTCCGCCGGCGAAGCCTGCATAAGGCAACCCGTCCGCAATGCGGGTGGATTAGTTCCGCTGGTTCGTTCTGGCGGGACCCACGCCTATCGGGGGCGGGGCAAGATTGCCTATCCGGCTGTGAAGAGATCGCGGCAATCGTGATCGGTCTCGGCGTCGAAGCGAGGGTCGCCGTTTTCACTGAAGGCGGTTCCGGTCTCGCTCCAGTCTTCCGCCGTTAGATGCTCCTTGGCCAGGGGAAGCACGGTGCTTTCCTCGGGCGCCATGTGCTTCAGGGTTTCCTGGCCGAACTTCTCCACAGCTGCAGCGAACCTGTCCAGGTCGCCCCGCATTCCTGCTTCGTAGTGACCGAGTGCAACTTCGAGATCGCGCGCATGCCGGGCGCCGTCAATGCGCTGCCGTTCGAGCTCCGCGACGACAGCGTCGGCTTCATAGCTACGCTGCCGCAACCTGGCGAACAGATCGGCGTTTTGGTTCCGGCCGCTACACTTAACGCCGATGGAGCTGGCGTTAGCCTCCCCTGAAACTTCGTTTTACTTGGGACGATGCATCTTTTCCGGAAGCTCGTCGAGATAAAGCATCATCGCCCGCAGCAGCCTGAAGTCGGGCTTTGCATTTCGCTCGCGCATATCGCGAACAAGGCAACCCAACCTGTGAATAACGGCGGCAAGCGACCAGCGCTCGTCGCGGATGACCGCCAGAGTGGGGTTCAGCGTGGTTCGTTGCGGGAGAGGCCGGCGTCGATCAACGATAGACCAGCACGGGTATCTTCGAGTGGGTCAGAACCTTTTGCGTTTCCGAGCCGAGCAGCAGGCCGCTGATGCCCCGCCGCCCATGCGAGGCCATGAAGATCAGATCCGCACCTGCCTCCTCGGCCGCAGCGATGATCGCCTCGTAGGGGATGTCGCTGACGGAACTCATGGTGGCGCAGACCACACCCTCCGCCTTGGCGGACGCTTCGTGCGCAGCCAGAATTTCCCTGGCTTGCTGTTCCGCCATTTCCGCGAACTTGTCCGGCGTGGTGGGGTCAATCAGAGCGCCTTCGCCGTAAAAAGCCACGGGGTAATCAGGTTTGGCGAAGAAAAACGTCACCTTCGCGGCAGTCTCCTTGGCAAAGGCAATCGCACGCTTCACCGTTTCGGACGACAGTTGCGATCCGTCAGTTGGAACGAGTATGTGCTTGAACATGGCATTTCATCCTTAAAGTAGCAATCCTAGCCTAGCCTACTAAAGATTGGCAACGTTGATCAAGATCAATAGCAGCCCGAACAATACGCGAGCGGCATCGGGCACAATGGTGGCGTGGCAACTGCAGGAATCTGCGCTGCCCATGTGACGTGGAGGGAATTGTCATGAGTACGACCAAACAGACCAAACCCCCGGCGACCCCGCAAGCGGCGTGGAGAGCGGTAAATCAGGCAGTCGAGGCCAAGATCGATCCGATCGGCGTGGCGACGCCCTTGCTGCACGCGCAACTCGCCTGGCTGTCCCATCCGCAGGAGATGTCCGAGGCTCTGGCTGAAATCTCGACCCAGCTTTGGGAACTGCAGGCACATTCCTGGCATCGCGCTTTCGGGATGCCGAGCAAGGATGTGGTGTCGCCGAACCCCGACGATACGCGCTTCACCGATCCGATCTGGAGCGAGTCGGCGACGTGGGACATCGTGAAAGAGTGGTACCTGGCGATGACCCACCAGGTACAGGACATGCTCTATGACACCCCGGGACTTTCGAGTCGCGACCGTCGTCGCGCCGCGTTCTGGTGGCGCAAGTGGCTCAATGCCGTGGCGCCGACCAACTTTCTGCTGACCAACCCGGCCGCCATGCAGAAAGCCATGGAAACCCGCGGCGAGAGCCTGCTCAAGGGCTTCAACAACTTCGTTACCGACTTTCAGGCGGGTGATGTGCAGATGGCCCGCCCGGACGATTTCGTCGTCGGCAGGGACCTGGGAACCACCCCGGGCAAGGTGGTGTTTCGCAACCGCCTGCTGGAGGTCATTCACTACACGCCGACCCGGGAAAAGGTCTACGAGACGCCCGTCGTAATCGTCACGCCGTGGATCAACAAGTTCTACATCCTCGATCTCAACGCCAAGAAGAGCATGGTGAAGTTCCTGGTCGATCAGGGTTTCGATGTCTATATCACCAGCTGGAAAAACCCCGGCGCAGACATGCGCGACGTCACTTTCGACGACTACCTGACCGAAGGCATCGGCCAGATCATCGAAACCGCACGCGGCATCACCGGCTCGACCAAGGTCCATGCCGTCGGCTACTGCATAGGCGGCGCGGCGCTGGCGATCTGGATGGCTTGGGCCAATGCGCGATATGAGAAAAAGGATGTGCCGGTGGAGACGGTCACCCTGCTGACCACGCTGGTGGATTACCACAAGCCGGGCGACATCGAAGTCTTCCTCGACGAGAGCAGCATCAAGTGGCTGGAAAAGTCGATGGCCGAAAAGGGCTACCTCGACGGCAAGGAAATGTCGTCCGCATTCCGCCTGCTGCGTTCGAACAGCCTGGTCTGGCATTACGTGGTGCGCGGCTATCTGTTCGGCGAGCCGCCGCCGCCGTTCGATGTCCTGTTCTGGAACATGGATACGACCCGCATGCCGGCAGCGATGCACAGCTGGTACTTGCGCAACCTGTATCTCGAGAACCTGCTGATCAAGAAGGATGCGCTGACCCTGGCCGGTGAGAGCATCGATCTGGGGCGGATTTCCCAGCCGCTCTATGCCGTGTCGGCCGAGGATGACCACATCGCGCCGTGGCGGCAGACGTTCCGCATCAACAACTTCGTCGCCAGCCCGCGTCGGTACGTGTTGTCGAGTTCCGGCCATATTCTGGGTATCGTCAATCCGGTGGTGAGTCCGCCCAAGCGCAACTACCACGTCGGCACGGTGGAAAGGCACGACACGGCGGATGAATGGCGCGAACGGGCGGAACTGCATCATGGCAGCTGGTGGGAAGACTGGATGGCCTGGCTCAAGCCGAAGTCCGGCAATCTGGTTCCGGCTCCGGCCGTCGCGACGAAGAAGTTTCCTGCCTTGGGCGATGCTCCGGGAACCTATGTGCTCGAACCGTGAGGCCTGCTTCGCCTCCTGCGACGCGCTGTCTTAGTCCCGAGAGCTTGTAGGGGTATTGAACCCCTGAATCCTTGCGCCGCCTGCGTTCTTGACCGCGGTCAATGTTGCAGGATGAATCGACGTTCAGAATCAATCGCAGCCAAACAGGAGCTTTCCGCCATGTCGATTACCGCCCCGCTTTTTCAGCATCACAAGCACTGTGACGAAATCTTCGCCCAAGCCGAGGATGCTTGCGCCAGCGGCGATTGGGACACGGGGGAAAACGCCTTTGCCCTTCTGCAGGATCAGCTCGAAACCCATTTCAGCAGTGAAGAAGAACTGCTCTTCCCGGCTTTCGAGTCGGCGACCGGAATGACCTCCGGCCCGACCGAAGTCATGCGCGGCGAGCATCGTCAGATGCGCGATCTCCTGGCGCAGATGAAGGGGGCGCTGGCCGCGAGGGACAGCGATGCTTTCGGTGGCGCCGCCGAGACCCTGCTCATCCTCATGCAGCAGCACAACATGAAGGAAGAAAACATCCTGTATCCGATGTGCGATAACGCCCTTGGGGCGTCGGATGTCGGCAACTCTCTGGCCGAGCGTTTGAAGACGTCATGAGTACCGTAATCGACGGGCGCGAACTGCAACCGCCGGAGCCGATGGAGCTGACCCTGGCGGCGCTGGACACGCTTGCCGACGGCGACGAGGTGCTGCTGCTGCTGTATTGCCAGCCGCATCCGCTTTACAGCATCCTGAGACAGAACGGCTACACCTGGAGCGAAGAATCTCGCGAGGACGGAACGCGCGAGATACGGATTCGCAAACAACTCGGCTGACCGCCGCCGACCGGATGCACCCCAGCCTCTCATTCGATCAGGCGCCTCCCATTTCGGTGCCGTATCGCTTTTTTCTGGTGGCGCCCTGGTTCGGCGTGCTGGCCGGGATTCTTCTGGCATGGGCGGGCGGCGAGGTCTTTGTCTCGCGGTGGACTCCCGAGGCGCTGGCGCTTACCCATCTGATCGCCCTGGGCTTCATGCTTCAGGCCATGTGCGGGGCGCTGTTCCAGTTCATACCGGTTGCCGTGGGCGGCAACGTCTGGCGCCCGGAGCTGGTTGCCAATACGGTGCAACCGCTGTTGCTGTTGGCTACGCTGCTGCTGGTTGCCGGCTTCCTGTTCGGCCGCCCCGTCCTGCTGTCTGCCGCTGTCCCGTTTTTTTTGCTGGCGCTGGGCGGCTTCGTCGTCGTGGTTGCCTTGGCGCTGTGGCGGACGCCGGCGACCGGCATGACGCTGTGGGCGATGCGCCTGGCGATCGGCGGCCTGGCGATCACCGTGCTGCTGGGCTCCCTCTTGGCCGAGGCGCTGGCCCGGGGCCTTGCGGTGCCGATCGTCGAACTGACCAACGTTCATCTGGCCTGGGGCCTGGGCGGTTGGGCGTTGATGTTGCTGGCCGGCGTGTCCTATCACGTCGTGCCGATGTTCCAGCTGACGAAACCCTATCCGCTCTGGTTCACCCGCTGGTTCGGGCCCTTGTTGCTGCTCCTGCTGCTCATCTGGTCGGCGCGGCTTTTCCTCGACCTTTCGCGCTGGTTGCCGCTGGTTGTCCTGCCGCTGTTGCTGATCCTTTCGGCCTACGCGGGATTGACCTTGTGGCTGCAGTACACGCGCCGCAGGAAAATCCATGACGCGACTTCGCTGTACTTTCGAGTGGCCATGCTGTCAATGCTGGCGTTGGCCGTCTCGGGAGCTGCGTTCGTTTTGTGGCCCGTCCTGGGCGCCGATCCGCGGTCGGCGGTTTGGCTGGGTGTGCTGGCCTTGGCCGGTATTTTCGTTTCCGCCATCAGCGGCATGATGTACAAGATCGTGCCCTTCCTCAACTGGCTGCATCTGCAGCGGCTGGGCGGACCCATCTCGGCTGTGCCCAACATGAAGAAGATGATCCCCGCCGAGGCCATGACCGGCCAGTTGCGTCTGCATGTGCTTGCCGTCGTGCTGTTGCTGGCTGCGGTCTGGCAACCCGGTCTGGCCCGGCTTGCCGGTCTGGCGCTGGCTGCTTCGTTCGCCTGGCTGGGATGGAACCTGATCGGCTCAGTCAGGCGCTACCAGGGCTTCAGAGATCAAATTCGCGCAGCCGCTTGACGTTGTTGATGGTGATTTGCTTGCCGCTTACGCTGATCAGCCCGTCGGCAGAGAGATCGTGAAAGATTCGCGAAAGGGTTTCCGGCGTCAGGTTCAGGCGCGAGGCGATCACCTGCTTCGAGGTCGGCAGCGAAATGTCGAAGCTGCCCTCGCAGGGTCCGTCGTCCTGCTGCGGACAATGCTGCAGCAGATAGCCGACAACGCGCTGCGCCGAGGAGCGCAAGGAGTAGGTTTCGACGTCATGTACCAGGGAATGCAGCCGCAGCGAGAGCCCCGCCAGCATGCGCCGTGCGAACAGCGGATCGCGTTCCAGGAGTTCGAAGACCGTGGTGTTGCCGATATGCAGCAGCAGGCTGTCTACCAGACCTTCGGCGAATACCGGGTAGGGGCGATCCATGAACATCACCGCCTCGCCGAAGCACTGCCGCGGCCCCAGTATCTGCACCACCTTTTCATTGCCTTGCGAGGATGGAAAGGCCAGCTTGATCTGGCCGAACACGACGACGAAGAATCCCTTCGGGGCGTCGCCCTTCTGAAACAGCATCTCGCCCTTGGCGAGTCGACGCTCGCGACACGCCGTTTCGAGGGCGGCGATCTGATCGGGGGCGAGCTCCTGGAACAGCGGCAGGCGCGAAAGAATTTGCGGAATATCGAGTCGGTTTTCGTGCATGGGAATACTCTTCGTTCGTCGGTAGAACCTTACCATGTCTCGCGTCTTCGGCGGCAGTCATAATGTTTATACATGTATTATTTGCAGCACCTCATCGAGTCATGTTTCTGTCCGGCGTCGTCCAGGCCGTCGCCGCCATGGCGTTCTGGTTCGTCGAGGTCGGCGGGCGCTACGCCGGGTTCTGGCCGGTGCCGGGTTGGCCGCTGTTGACGCTGTTTCCTGCGTCAGCCCTGCATGCGCTGCTGATTGGCTGCGGAGTGTTTCCATTCTTCGTCTTCGGCTTCATTCTTACCGCCGGACCGCGCTGGCAAGGAGCCGGCGAATTGCCGCAGCGCGACTATGTACCGGCCTTCATCTTGCTGGCTGGGGGCTGGCTGCTGATCTGGGCGGCGCTGCTGTTGCCGCAACTGCTGGTTGCGGGCCTGGCGCTGGCAATGGGCGGCTGGAGCGCCGTCGCCTTGACGCTGACCCGTCTTGCTTCCCATCGGGCAAGCCAGCGCGAGCACATCGCTTGCGTGGCAGTCGCTGCCTGGCTTGGCGTGGCCGGGCTCGGCGCATTTGCGGTCTTCGCCGCAGGCGGTGCGATGGCGTGGCTGCGCCTCGGGATCGCGCTGGCGGTTTGGGGTTTCCTGCTGCCGGTGTTCCTCACCGTGGCGCACCGGATGCTGCCTTTCTTCACCTCGTCCGCCGTGCGGGGCTACGTCGTGCACCGTCCCGCATGGGCGCTGCGGGTCCTGCTCGGCGCCAGCCTGGCACATGGTGCATTGTCGTTTTCGGAACTGCCGACATGGCCTGCGGATCTGCCGGCCATGCTCGTCGCAGGCCGTCTTACCTGGCTTTGGTGGAGCCGCACGGCCATGGCGAACCGCATGCTGTCGGTCCTGCATGTGGCCTTTGCCTGGCTGGCGCCGGCCTTCGGCTTGTCGGCGCTGCAAAGCCTGTTGCGCGAGGTGATGCCGGGATTTCTCGGCCAGGCGCCGCTGCATGCGCTGACCCTCGGTTTCTTCGCCTCGATGATGCTCGGCATGGTGTCGCGCGTCACGCTGGGTCATTCCGGCCGGCCGGTCGCCGCCGACGATGTCATGTGGCGGGCGTTTCTCATGATGCAGTCCGCGGCGGTGCTGCGGGTGGTCAGCGAACTGCCGGCAATGCCCGGCAGGTATCCGCTGATGTGGCTGTCGGCGCTCCTCTGGCTGGGCGCCTTCGCGCTGTGGGCCTGGCGCTATGCGCCTGCCTACTGGCGTCCGCGTGAAGACGGGGAGGCCGGCTAGTGACGACGTATCTCCTGGTCAAGTACGTGCATGTGACGACGGTGGTTCTGAGCCTGACCGGGTTCTTTCTGCGCGGCATCCTGATGATGCGCGAATCGCCATTGCTCGGCGCGCGCTGGATCAAGGTGCTGCCCCACGTCAACGACACCGTGCTGCTGGCAGCCGCCTTGTCGATGGCGGCGATGTCCGGCCAGTATCCCTTCGTGGTCGACTGGGTTACGGCAAAGGTGCTGGGCGTGATCGCCTACATCATTCTCGGCGCGCTGGCATTGCGCGATGCGAGTACGCGGCAGATGCGCGTCGTCTGCTGGCTGGCGTCGATGGCCGTGTTCGGCTGGATCGTGTCGGTGGCGCTGAGCCGGCAAGCGGCAGGGTTTTTCGCTCCGCTTTTGCAGGCGGCCGGATATTAGGCGATACGGCCGTCGGGCGGAGCCAGCAGGGTCTTCAGCCGTGGAACGTCGAGGATTCGCACATGTTTTTGCTGCACCGAGATCAGACCTTCCTCCTGAAAGCGTGAGAAGGCGCGACTTACGGTTTCCAGCTTGAGACCGAGATAGGAGCCGATTTCCTCGCGCGTCATGCGCAGATGGAACTCGGTCGGCGAATAGCCGCGGGCGGTAAAGCGCTGCGAGAGGTTGAGCAGGAAGGCGGCCAGGCGCTCTTCGGCGCGCATGGTGCCCAGCAGCATCATGACGCCGTGGTCGCGCACGATCTCGCGGCTCATGACCTTGTGCAGGTGATGCTGCAAGGAGCGGATCTCGCTGGACAGCGCTTCCAGTTCGGTGAAGGGAATCAGGCACACCTCGCTGTCTTCCAGCGCCACGGCATTGCAGGTGTGGACCTCGGTGCTGATGCCGTCCATGCCGAGAATCTCGCCGGCCATCTGGAAGCCGGTCACCTGATCACGGCCATCCTCGGTCAGCACGTCGGTCTTGAAGAAGCCCGTCTTGACGGCAAAGATCGACTCGAAGGAATCCCCGGCGCGATACAGATGCTGGCCGCGCTTCAGCTTGCGTCCGCCGCCGATCAGGTTGTCGAGGCGCCCCATGTCGCTTTCCGACAGGCCGAACGGCAGGCACAACTCGCGCAAGTTGCACTGCGAACAGGCGACCTTGAGTCCCGGCGCCGTGATCGGGATTACATTGGGCTTGACGTTTGCATGCACGCTGCGTGAATTACCCTGCGACGGGTACCCCTTTGATCTGTGTCAACCCGACTTCCGGGCGAATGCGGCATCCTGCAGCCTTGCCAAACATGCAGCGCCCGCGGTATCTCTCAAACCTTCTGCCAATGGACTATCAGGAACTGATCTTCGACCCCGAGGTCATTCGTCGCTTCGATGTAAACGGGCCAAGATATACATCCTATCCGACTGCCGATCGCTTTGTCGAAGCCTTCGGCGCTGACGATTACGTGCGCTGGCTTGGGCAGAGGACGGTGGGCGGCATAGGCCGACCTCTTTCATTATACGTCCACATCCCTTTCTGCAACACCATCTGCTACTACTGCGCCTGCAACAAGATCATCACCAAGGACCACGGGCGTTCCGCCAAGTACATCAAGTACTTGGGCAAGGAAATCGCCATGCAGGAAGCGGCGCTGGACGGCAGTCGCGATGTGGTGCAACTGCACTTCGGCGGCGGTACGCCGACCTTCCTTTCGCACGACGAAATGCGCCGGCTGATGGATATCATCCGCCAGCATTTCCGGCTGCTGCCCGGCGGCGAATACTCGATCGAGGTCGATCCGCGCAAGGTCGATCGCGAGACGGTCAAGCTGCTCGGCGAACTGGGCTTCAATCGCATGAGCGTGGGTGTGCAGGATTTCTCGCCCGAAGTTCAGGTGACCGTCAATCGGGTGCAAAGCCTCGAAGAAACCAAGCTGGTGATCGACGCGGCGCGCGAATTCGGTTTCAAGGGCATCTCGGTCGACCTCATCTACGGCCTGCCGAAGCAGAACGTGATCAGTTTCAACCATACGCTGGACGAGGTTCTCAAGCTCGACCCGGATCGCCTGTCGATCTACAACTATGCCCACCTGCCGAGTCTGGCCAAGCCGCAGCGCCGCATCAACGAGGCCGATCTGCCGTCCCCGGATGCGCGCCTGCAGATTCTGCAACTGGCGATCCGCCGTCTGACCGAGGCGGGTTACGTTTTCATCGGCATGGATCACTTCGCCAAGCCGAACGACGAACTCGCCGTGGCGCAGCGGCAGGGGCGCCTGCATCGCAATTTCCAGGGTTACTCGACGCACGCCGAAGCCGACCTGATGGCCTTCGGCGTTTCCGCCATCGGCAAGGTGGGGCCCAGCTACTGCCAGAACGTGCGGACGCTGGACGAGTATTACGACCGCCTCGACCAGGGCGTGCTGCCGGTGTTCCGCGGCATCGAGCTGAATGCCGACGATCTCTTGCGGCGCAGCATCATCCAGGCGCTGATGTGCCACTTCGAGCTCTCGATCGAATCCATCGAGATCGCGCATCTGATCGACTTCAAGTCCTATTTTGCCGACGAACTGGCCGACCTTCGCGAAATGGAAAAGGGCGGCCTGCTGGCCATCGAGGATCAGTGGATCAGCGTGCTGCCGCGCGGTCGCCTGCTGGTGCGCGCCATCGCCATGGCGTTCGACCGCTATCTGCGCACCGACCGCGAACGCGTCCGCTATTCCAAGGTCATCTGACCTTGAGGGGGCTCCCCCCATCCCCATCCCGGCCCTCCCCTGACCTCATCCCCACCCCGGCGCCCGCCTTGAAGGGGGGGGGATGTTGGGTCGCGAATGCGACGATTACGTAAATGCCTGACAGCGGCTTTCTCGCAGTCTTCCTGATCGGCCTGCTGGGCGGAGTCCATTGCGCCGGAATGTGCGGTGGCATCGTTTCCGCGCTCACCCTGCAAATCCCCGGAAAGGTCGGCGCCACCGGTCCGGCCTGGACCATCCATCTCGCCTACAACCTCGGACGCATCGGCAGCTATGCCATTGCCGGCGCCCTGATGGGCGCACTGGGCAGCCTCGGCCAGCTGCTCCACAACGTGCTGCCGGTGCAGATGGCCCTTTATGTCGCCGCCAATCTGATGATGGTGGCGCTCGGCCTCTATCTCACCGGACTGACACAGGCGCTGGCGTTCACCGAGCGCGCCGGGCAATGGCTGTGGCGTCGCGTGCAACCGGCGACGAAGCGCTTCCTGCCGGTGCGCGGCGCGGCCCAGGCCTTTCCGCTGGGCATGCTCTGGGGCTGGCTGCCCTGCGGTCTGGTCTATAGCGTGCTGACGATGGCGATATTGTCCGGCAGCCCCGCGCGCGGCGCCGCGATCATGCTGGCCTTCGGGCTCGGCACCCTGCCCAATCTGCTGCTCGCCGGGCTGCTGCTGGTGCGCTTTCGCAGTGCGGTCCAGGGCCGCGCTCTGCGCCTGGGTTCGGGCTTGATCGTGCTGGGCTTCGGCCTCTGGGGCCTGTTCAATGCCGCGGCGCTGGGCGGCAGGTTGTGGCAGGGAGTGGTCTGAGTCGGCGCCGGCGCTACGGCGACGGGCGGTATCGGCGCGGTGCTTTGCATGCCTGGAACGCCGCTTCGCGGGCAGGTGCTTTGCATGCCTGGGATTCCGCTTCGCGGGCAGGCAACTTGCGACGCGCCGTTCGCCGCCGCATAATTAGCGCTTTCTAATGTTCAGTGGAGAGATTCATGGCCGTCACCCCGCACGACCTCGTCGTCGAAGCCAAGTCGCAGATCAAGGAAGTATCGACCGCCGAGGCGCAGTCGCTCATGACCAGGCGCACCATCATCGACGTGCGTGAGTACGACGAGTTTTCCGCCGGACATCTGCCGGGTGCGATCAACATTCCGCGCGGCGTGCTGGAGTTCAAGATCGGAACCGTCGGCGAATGCGCCGACAAGGGCAAACCCTATCTGGTCTATTGCCGCACCAGCGGTCGCGCCGCGTTGTCGACCGTGCAGTTGCAGAAGATCGGCTATGCCGATGTAATTTCGATGGCCGGCGGTTTCGAAGTCTGGAACACCGAAGGTCGTCCGACCGAGAAGCCCGAACCGATCAATTTCGAGTAGATATGAACGCGCCGCAAGTCCCCGCCGGCAGTAGTCAGGAAACCGTCGAGCTCGCGCTGGGCGGCATGACCTGCGCGGCCTGCGCGGCGCGCATCGAAAAGCAGCTCAACAAGCTGCCCGGCGTCGAGGCGGCGGTCAACTTCGCCGCCGAACGCGCGCATGTGCGCTACGCGCCGGGCGACGTCGACGTCGGCCGCCTGATCGCCACGGTGGTCAAGACCGGTTTTACCGCCGATGTATCGACGGCCGATACGCGCGCCGAAGAGAAGGCGAAGAAGCTCGCCCTCTATCGCGAGGAACTGCGCCGTTTCTGGATCGCCGCCGCGCTGACGTTGCCGCTGGTGGCGCAGATGGCCTTCATGTTCGGCGCCGGCGGCGACGCCCATGACGACGTGCTGCCGCGCTGGCTGCAACTGCTGCTGGCCACACCCGTGCAGTTCTGGATCGGCTGGCGCTTCTACGTCGGCGGCGCCAATGCCATACGCGGCGGCGCCGGCAACATGGACGTGCTGGTGGCGCTGGGCACCAGCATGGCCTGGGCTTACAGCTTCGTCGTCACGGTTTGGGACCTGCATCACCAGCACGTCTATTTCGAGGCGTCGGCGACGGTTATCACGCTGGTGCTGCTGGGCAAGATTCTCGAAGCGCGGGCCAAGGCCAAGACCTCGGCGGCGATCGAGGCGCTGGCCAAGCTGCAGCCGCAGACGGCGCGCATCGAGCGAGACGGCAAGTTGGTCGATGTCGCGGTGGCCACGCTGATTCCCGGCGACGTTTTCGTGGTGCGTGCCGGCGAGGCGATGCCGGTCGATGGCGAGGTGATCGACGGCACCTCGTCGGCCAACGAATCCATGCTGACCGGCGAAAGCCTGCCGGTGACCAAGGTTGCCGGCGACAAGGTTTTCGCCGCGACCATCAACGGCGACGGCCTGCTGCGTTGCCGCGCCACGGGCGTCGGCAGCCACACGCTGCTGGCCGGCATCATTCGCCTGGTCGAAGAGGCGCAGGGTTCGAAGGCGCCGGTGCAGCGCCTGGCCGACAAGGTGGCGGCGATCTTCGTGCCGGTGGTGACGCTCATCGCGTTGTTGACCTTTGTCGCGTGGTGGGCGCTGGCCGGCGACTTCACCCAGGCGTTGGTGAATGCGGTGGCGGTGCTGGTGATCGCCTGCCCCTGCGCGCTGGGCCTGGCAACGCCGACGGCGATCATGGTCGGCACCGGGCAGGGTGCCAAGGCCGGCGTGCTGATCCGCAATGCGGTGGCGCTGGAACTGGCGGAGAAACTCAAGGTGCTGGTGGTGGACAAGACGGGCACGCTGACCGAGGGCCGACCGGAGGTCACTGATGTCGTGAAAGTCGGCGCTGGTGACATGGCGGTCCTGTTGCAACTCGCGGCCAGCCTCGAACAAGGCTCGACCCATCCGCTCGCCGCCGCCATCGTGGCGCGCGCCAGGACCGACGGACTCGCGCTGTCGACGCCGCAGAACGTTGTGACGATCGCGGGCCGGGGCCTGCAGGGCGAAGTCGATGGCCGCCGCGTACTCGCCGGTTCGGCGGCATGGATCAAGGAGCAGGGCTGGTCCGCGCCCGAGTCCGATGCGCTGGCGCAGGCCGGGCGCAGCGTGGTCGCCGTGGTGGCCGACGAAAAGCTGCTCGGCTTGATCGGCATCGCCGATCCATTGCGTGCCAGCTCGAAGGCGGCGGTGGCGCGCCTGAACCGGCTCGGCATCGAGGTAGTGATGCTCACCGGCGACAATGCCGGCACGGCCAGCGCCGTCGCTCGGGAAGCCGGCATCACTCACTTCGAGGCCGAGGTGTTGCCCGGCGACAAGGCGGCAACGGTGAATAAACTCAAGGGCGCCGGCCGCCTCGTCGGCATGGCCGGCGACGGCATCAACGACGCGCCGGCGCTGGCCGCCGCCGACGTCAGTTTCGCCATGGCGGCGGGGTCGGACGTGGCGATGCAGGCGGCCGACGTGACCCTGATGCGCGACGACCTCGGCGGCGTGGCCGACGCGATTTCGCTGTCGCGGGCGACGCTTTCCAAGATACGGCAGAATCTGTTCTTCGCCTTCATTTACAACGTGCTCGGCATTCCGCTGGCGGCGCTGGGCATGCTGAATCCGGTGATCGCCGGCGCGGCGATGGCCATGAGTTCGGTGTCGGTGGTGAGCAACTCGCTGCTGCTGCGCAGGTGGCAATCCAACAAGGACTGATGACATGGAAACGACAACAATCAAGGTGGACGGCATGTCCTGCGGCGGCTGCGTGAAAAGCGTCACCGGCGTGCTGACCGCACTCGACGGCGTGACGAAGGCCGAGGTCTCGCTGGAGCAGAAGCAGGCGGTGGTCGAGTTCGACGCAGGAAAAGTAACGCGCGACCAGCTCAAGGCTGTGATCGAAGACGCGGGCTTCGACGCCAGCTGAATCGATGTCTCCGGCCAAGCCGGAGACGGTATCCCTTGCGGACGGCGCATGACATCGCGCCGTCCGCCTGCCTTGCCTTACTTCACGTCGAAGCGATCGAGGTTCATCACCTTGTTCCAGGCGGCGACGAAGTCACTGACGAACTTCTCCTTCGCATCGGCCTGCGCATAGACCTCGGCCAGTGCCCGCAACTGCGAGTTCGAGCCGAACACCAGGTCGACACGCGTCGCAGTCCACTTCGGCTTGCCGGACGCGCGATCTCGTCCCTCGAAGGTTTCAGCCGCATTGGAAGTCGGCGTCCACACCGTGCCCATGTCGAGCACATTGGTGAAGAAGTCGTTGCTCAGCACGCCGGGCTTGGCGGTGAAGACGCCGTGGGAGGCTTGGCTGATGCCCAGAGCACGCAAGCCGCCGATCAGCACCGTCATCTCCGGCGCGGTCAGTGTCAGCAACTGGGCCTTGTCGAGCAGCCGCTCCTCGGCCCGCACGCCGCTGGCCTTGAGGTAGTTGCGGAAGCCGTCGGCGACGGGTTCGAGCACGGCGAACGAAACGACGTCGGTCTGCTCTTGCGAGGCATCGGTACGGCCGGGGGTGAAGGGCGCCGTGACGGCATGACCGCCCGCCTTGGCGGCCTGCTCGACCGCGGCGCAGCCGCCCAGCACGATCAGGTCGGCCAGCGAGACCTTCTTGCCGAAGGCCTTCTGTACGCCTTCGAGCGCGGCCAGTACCTTGGCAAGTTGCGCGGGCTGGTTGGCTTCCCAATCCTTCTGGGGTGCCAAGCGAATGCGCGCGCCGTTGGCGCCGCCGCGCTTGTCGGAGCCACGGAAGGTCGACGCGGATGCCCAGGCGGTGGCCACCAGTTCGGCGACCGACAGGCCGGTGGCGAGGATCTTCGCCTTCAGCTCGGCGATGTCCTTGGCATCGATCAGCGGGTGGTCGACGGCGGGCACCGGGTCCTGCCAGACCAGCACTTCCTTCGGCACCTCGGCGCCGAGATAGCGCGAGCGCGGGCCGAGATCGCGGTGGGTCAATTTGAACCAGGCGCGCGCGAAGGCGTCGGCGAAGGCCTGCGGGTCCTTGTGGAAGCGGCGCGAGATCGGCCCGTAGATCGGGTCCATGCGCAACGCAAGGTCGGCCGTGGTCATGATGGTGGTGACCTTCTTCGACGGGTCGTGCGCGGCTGGCGCGAGGTCCTTGTCGGCGACGTTGGCCGGCACCCACTGCCAGGCGCCGGACGGGCTCTTGACCAGGTTCCAGTCGTAGCCGAACAGCATGTCGAAGTAACCGTTGTCCCATTGCGTCGGGTTCGGCGTCCACGCGCCTTCGATGCCGCTGCTGGTGGTGTCGCCGCCCTTGCCCGTGCCGAAGGCGTTCTTCCAGCCCAGGCCCATTTCTTCGAGCGCAGCGGCTTCGGGCTCGGGCCCGACCAGCTTGGGATCGCCCGCGCCATGGCATTTGCCGAAGGTGTGGCCGCCGGCGACCAGCGCCACGGTCTCCTCGTCGTCCATCGCCATGCGGCGGAAGGTCTCGCGGATGTCGCGGCCGGAGGCGATCACGTCCGGCTGGCCGTTGGGGCCTTCGGGGTTCACGTAGATCAGGCCCATCTGCACGGCGGCCAGCGGGTTTTCGAGTTCCCGCTCGCCTGCGCCTTTGCCTTCATGGCGTTTGTCGCCCAGCCACTCGGCCTCGCCGCCCCAGTAGACGTCTTCTTCCGGTTCCCAGATGTCATCACGGCCGCCGGCGAAGCCGAAGGTCTTGAAGCCCATGGATTCCAGCGCGACGTTGCCGGCGAGGATGTAGAGGTCGGCCCAGGAAATCCGGTTGCCGTATTTCTGCTTGATCGGCCAGAGCAGGCGGCGCGCCTTGTCGAGGTTGACGTTGTCGGGCCAGCTATTGACCGGCGCGAAGCGCTGGTTGCCGTGGCCGGCGCCGCCGCGCCCGTCCGAGATGCGGTAGGTGCCCGCGCTGTGCCAGGCCATGCGGATGAAGAGGCCGCCGTAGTGGCCCCAGTCGGCCGGCCACCAGTCCTGCGAGTCGGTCATCAGCGCGGTGAGGTCCTTCTTCAGCGCGGCCAGGTCGAGCTTATTGAATTCCTCGGCGTAGTTGAAATCCTTGCCCAGCGGATTCGACTTCTCGCCGTGCTGGTGCAGGATGCCCAGGTTCAGCTGCTTCGGCCACCAGTCGGCATTCGACTGGGCGGCCGCCGTGGTGCGCGCGCCGTGTTGCGCTGCGAAGGGACACTTGCTTTCGTTGCTCATGGTTTGTTCTCCTGGTGGCTAGTAGTCAGTCATGCGGAAACAGATGGATGAACTCGTCATTCCGGCGAAAGCCGGAATCCAGTCGGCGGCAGCTTCTGGATCCCGGGTCAAGCCCGGGATGACGGCCAATATTGCGTCCTTCGGTTTCAGCCTGACTATGTACTTGTGATTGGTGGGGCGCTTACTCTTCCAACAGGCTGCGCAGCATCCACGCCGTCTTCTCGTGCACCTCGATGCGCTGCGTCAGCAGGTCGGCGCTGGGCTGGTCGTTGGCCTTGTCCACCAGCGGAAACAGCTTCCGCGCGGTGCGCGCCGTGGCTTCCTGCGCGGCGACCAGGTGGCGCACCATGTCCAGCGCCTTGGGCTGGCCTTCGACTTCCTTGATCGTCGCCAGCTTGACGAACTCCTTGTAGGTGCCGGGGGCGGGGTGGCCCAGCGCGCGGATGCGCTCGGCGATCAGGTCCAGCGCATTCCACTGTTCGGTGTATTGGCCCATGAACATCAGGTGCAAGGTGTTGAACATCGGGCCGGTGACGTTCCAGTGGAAGTTGTGCGTCATCAGGTAGAGCGTGTAGCTGTCGGCCAGCAGGCCGGACAGGCCTTGCGCGATGGCGGCGCGGTCCTTGTCGGTGATGCCGATGTCGAGCTTGGCGACTTTGACGGATTTGTTCGCTTTCATGATGTTTCCTCCTTCGTTGACTGAGGTGGGTCGGTGATGCGAAAAGAATACTCCGCCGGCGCTCAGGCGGGCTGACGCAGATCAAGGGTCGGGGCTGCGGCCGGCGCCGGACTGCGGATCAGGTGGTCGAAGGCCGAGAGCGATGCCTTGGCGCCGTCGCCCATGGCGATGATGATCTGCTTGTAGGGCGTGGTCGTCGCGTCGCCGGCGGCGAAGACGCCGGGCAGCGAGGTCTGGCCGCGCGCATCGATCTCGATCTCGCCGCGCGGTGAAAGCTTGAGCGTGCCCTTCAGCCAGTCGGTGTTCGGCAGCAGGCCGATCTGGACGAAGATGCCTTCGAGCTCGACGCGATGCGTGGCGCCGCCGACGCGATCCTGATAGACGATGCCATTCACCTTCTCGCCGTCGCCGGTGACTTCGGTGGTCAGCGCGCTGGTGATGATCGTGACGTTGGGCAGGCTGCCGAGCTTGGCCTGCAACACCGCATCGGCGCGCAGCTTGCTGTCGAATTCGAGCAGCGTGACATGGCTGACGATGCCGGCGAGGTCGATCGCCGCTTCGACGCCGGAATTGCCGCCGCCGATCACCGCCACGCGCTTGCCCTTGAACAGAGGCCCGTCGCAGTGCGGGCAGAAGCACACGCCCTTGGCCTTGTATTCCTTCTCGCCGGGGACGTTCATTTCGCGCCAGCGCGCACCGGTGGCGAGGATCACGCTTTTCGCCTTGAGCGTGGCGCCGTTGGCGAGCTTCACCTGCGCAAGGCCGTCATCGCCGGCCGGGACCAGGGCCTCGGCGCGCTGCAAATTCATGATGTCGACCTCGTATTGCTTGACGTGCTGTTCCAGCGCCATGGCGAGCTTGGGGCCTTCGGTATGCGGCACCGAGATCAGGTTTTCGATGGAAAGCGTGTCGAGCACCTGGCCGCCGAAGCGTTCGGCCACCACGCCGGTGCGGATGCCCTTCCTCGCGGCGTAGATCGCCGCCGCCGATCCGGCCGGGCCGCCGCCGACCACGAGCACGTCGTAGGCATCCTTCGCATTCAGCTTTTCGGCATCGCGGGCTGAGGCGCCGGTATCCACCTTGGCGAGGATTTCCTCGATGCTCATGCGGCCCTGGCCGAAGGGCTCGCCGTTCAGCATCACGGTCGGCACGGCCATGATCTGGCGTGCACTCACTTCGTCCTGGTACAAGGCGCCGTCGATCATCACGCTCTCGACGCCGGGGTTGAGCACCGCCATCAGGTTGAGCGCCTGCACCACGTCCGGGCAGTTGTGGCAGGAGAGCGAGATGTAGGTCTCGAAGCGGAACGTACCCGCGAGGCCTTTGATCTGCTCGATCACGGCAGCATCGACCTTGGGCGGATGGCCGCCGGTCTGCAACAGGGCCAGCACCAGCGAAGTGAATTCGTGGCCCATCGGAATGCCGGCGAAGCGGATGCGCGCGGCTTCATTCGGACGGCCGACGGAGAACGAAGGCTTGCGCGCGTCCGTGCCATCGGTGCGCACACCGACCTTGGGCGAGAGCGCGGCGATGTCGGCCAGCAGTTCGCGCATCTGGCGCGCGGCATCGCTGGCGTCGAGCGAGGCGACGAGTTCGATGGGCGTCTGGAGCTTTTCGAGATAGGCGGAAAGCTGGGTCTTGATGGCGGCGTCGAGCATGATGTTCTCCTGGTGTGGATTGCAATGGAAAGGCAGCCCTTGTGTGATCTGCCTTGCCGCTGCAATCCCGGCCCCGGCGGGGGTAGGTGTGGCCGGGGCGGGATGGTTGGGGTCAGGGGCTTGTTGTTAGATCTTGCCGACCAGGTCCAGCGACGGCGCCAGCGTGGCTTCGCCTTCCTTCCACTTGGCGGGGCAGACTTCGCCCGGGTGGCTGGCGACGTACTGGGCGGCCTGCACCTTGCGCAGCAGTTCCGTCGCGTCGCGGCCGATGCCGCCGGCGTTGATTTCGATGATCTGGATCTTGCCCGCCGGGTCCATGACGAAGGTGCCGCGCTCGGCCAGGCCGGCTTCCTCGATCATCACGCCGAAGTTGCGGGTGATGGCGCCGGTCGGATCGCCGATCATCGGGTACTTGATCTTGCCGATGGTCTCGGACGTGTCGTGCCAGGCCTTGTGCGTGAAGTGGGTGTCGGTCGATACGGCGTAAATTTCGACGCCCAGCGACTTGAAGGTCGCGTAGTGGTCGGCCAGGTCGCCCAGCTCGGTCGGGCAGACGAAGGTGAAGTCGGCCGGGTAGAAGAACACGACCGACCACTTGCCCTTGAGGTCGTCCTGGGTGACGGGAACGAACTTGCCGTTGTGGAAGGCGGTGGCCTTGAAGGGGAGGATTTCGGTGTTGATCAGCGATGCGTTCATGGTGTGGCTCCTTGGGGTGGTTGAGGTGTTGTGCTGCGATGGAGTGAATATTAATTATCGCAATCGACATCGTCTAATTGATTGTTGAAATCGATTAGATAGGCGCGGGCTATCGGTGTCGATCGAATCGTCCCATCGGGCGTTTTGCGATGCGGGGAGCGCCGTCCCGCCAGCGCCGACTTTCGTGCCGGGAAGAGTCGCGGCTCCACCTGACTTGGGAGACGGCGGCGGCAGTTATCGATTGCAATCGATAGCTGCCGTGGGTACACTATCCACAAATGGGTTGGGACTACTCGACCGGCGCTGGGTCACTCGGACTACCGGGTGGCCCTTCTGCTTTCTAGGGGAAGACTTTCATCCCGTTGCCGCTCACGCAGTTGTGCTGGCCGGCGAACAGCTTGGCCTTGAGCACGTCCCAGGCACGGTTCGGCTGCTCCGGCCGCAGCACCGAGAGGCCGGCGGGCCGGGCAGTCAGATCGGCGAGCTGCAAGCCTTCCGAGTTGGCCTTCTTGTCCGCAATGACGATGTGCAGCGGATAGGGACGCTTGCTCCGATTGGCGCCATCACAGACGCGGCGGAATTCCAGTTCCAGTTCCGCGTCCTCCTTCGCGCCGCGCGCCTCGCAGACCACCGTCGTCTCGGCATCATTCTGGTCGCGCAGCGCCAGGAAGTGGGCGACGCGCTCCAGTCCGAACTGCATCGCCAGGTGATAGGGATGCTCCGGCGCGCTGTACTTTGCCTTGTGCCGCAGCTTGTCGATCACCACCGCGATCATCGTCATGTCGGTGGCGGCGATGATGTCGGTCAGGCGGTCGAGGAACACCTCGCGCGCTTCCTTGTTCAACTGGGCGAAAGCGCCCTTCTTCTTGCGTATGTCGTGCTCGTGCAGGATCACCAGGTCGTGGCCGAAGGTCTCGAACTTGAGCTGGCGGATCGCCGGCGTGACTTGATGGACATAGGCCTCGACCGGGAAGATGCAGAAGGACAGCACGAACAGCGGCCACTCCGGATTGATTGCCGTCAGGCTGTGGTCGCCGCTTTCGTCGACGAAAACTATGTAGTCGCTGTGGGGCGCGCTCATTGCAGGGCGGCTTCGGTGAGGGCGGCGGCGAGCTTGGCGGAAAGCTCGCGGCGGGCGGCGAGGCGTTCGCGCAGGCTGTCGCAGAGAGCGGTGAGCGAGGCGACGGCGGCGACGATGCGGGATTGTTCGGTAGCTGGCGGCACTGGAACTGGCAAGGAAAGTACAACCTCGCGAGAAACATTCTTCATTGAAGCACTCGTCCCCGAGGCATTTGCAACGTAATGCGTCCGGGCATACGACGAATTATTGAACAGGTTGAGATAGGTCTTGTCCGCTCCCGTGGCGATGTGAAGACGAATGATCTTGTCGCTCAACATCAATCGCGATTTGGGGTTCCACGCGACGACGGACCGAGCGACAAGCTCGGCCGTATTGGCGCGGGAAAGCAAAAAGTCCCCTGGCATGACTTCATGCTCGGGGCGCACTTCCAGATGACTCGGTAGCGCTTTGTTCTCTTCGTCGAGAAACTCGCCCCAAGATACGGCACTCACCTTGAGCACACCCCATTTGCCGTTTTCTCTCGGCATGTTTTCGCAGCTAGGACTCCAGCCTGCTTCGCTCGAAAGTACGACATCACCAAGGATTGCCCATTGCCAGCCAAGGGGTACGGCGAACGGCAATTCGACTTCAACAATCGACGGAAGTGGCTTATCGCGCTTGATCTTGCCCTCGGCGATCAGCCGATCTTTCTCGGCGCGGATGCGTTTGAGGAGTTCGGCGGCGGGTTCGTCCTTGGGGTTCTGGGGCACGAGGCGGCCCTTGACGGCGAGTTGCAGCAGGGTTTGTTGCAGGCGGTCCACGTCGGCCGGGGTCTGGAGCAGCAGGTCGAAGTGGGGCGCGAGTTGCGCCCAAGCGTCGGCGGTGGCGTCGGCATCGGGGCTGTCGGCCAGGGCGGCGAGCCGGGCGTCCAGCAGCTTGCCGCGCGCCGTCTCGCCAGCGCCGACTTTTGCCTCCAACGCATCGATCAGCGCCATCAGCTCTTCGACTTTGGCGACGATGCGGGATTGTTCGGCCAAATCGGGGATGCGAAGTGAGACGGCCGAGAGCTCCTCTTTCCCAATAACACCTTGTGCCGAACCACGCGATTTTTCGCGTAGCTTCAGCGTAAAGGGCATGAGCGTGTAATAGAGATAAGTGGTATTCAGCTCCGGGCACGGGCGGATTGCGGCAACACTGCGGCCAATGGCACAGTCGATGGCGAGGTTGAGCTTCCCAACCGTGGCCCCCACTACACATATCAATACATCGCCACGTTTAGCAAACTTCAGGGGCTTCGTCGTCCATTCGCGCACTTCCGGGTAAAGCGGCCCAAATTCTCCAGTCTTGACGAAGACTGTACCGACACCAGCCTTATTGCAGGCATTTCCCGGCGGTGCCTGTCCCATAACAAGTTCTACGTAGTCTCCGAGACGTACCGGAGCAATCGGGACTGTCGATTCAATTAGCCCGCCTTGGGCGGCGAGTTCGAATACCAGCTCCCGCAGTCGCTTGAAGCCTTCCGGCGAACTGGCAAACGTGTCGAGGTGATCGGTCAGTAGCGGCGCGACGAGGTAGGGCGTGGCGCGCTCCTCGACGCGCAAGGCCGCCGTCATGCGCGCTCCAGCGCGCCGGCCAGCGTGGCCTTGAGTCGGGCTTTCAGCGTGGCGATTTCGGCGTCGAGGCTGGCGATTTCATGCAGCAGCGCGGCGGGGTCGTGGCTGATGGCGTCCACCGAGTGCGGGTTCTTGAGGTCGAAGTTGTAATTGCGGGCCTGCAAGTCCGCGACGCTCACGCGCCAAGCGTGCTCGTTCTCGACTCGCTCATGCCACCACGCCTTTTCGGCCTCGAATTCCTCGATGCGCATCGGCTTGGTCTTGGAGTAGTTCTTGTAGCCCGGCGGGTAGGGGTGTTCGTAGAACCATACTTCTTTCGTCGGTTCGCCCTTCTGGAAGAACAGCAGATTGGTCTTGATACCGGTGTAGGGGGCGAAGACGCCGTTGGGCAGGCGCACGATGGTGTGCAGATTGCATTCCGTCAGCAGGCGTTCCTTGAGCCGGGTCTTGACTCCTTCGCCGAACAGGAAGCCGTCGGGCAGCACCACGGCGGCACGGCCGGTGGGCCTGAGCAGGTGCAGCACCAGGGCCATGAACAGGTCGGCGGTTTCCTTGGTGCGCACGTCGGCGGGGAAGTTGGATTCGATGCCGGGTTCCTCGGTACCGCCGAAGGGCGGATTGGTGAGGATGACGTCGACGCGGTTCTTCGGACCGTAGTCGCGCAGCGGTCTGGCCAGGGTGTTGCCGTGGTGGATGCTGCTCGGCACTTCAACGCCGTGCAGCAGCATGTTGGTGACGGCCAGCAAATGCGGCAGCGGCTTCTTCTCGACGCCGGCCACGGAACGCTGCAATTGGGCTTCGTCCTCGACGTTCTTCACTTGCTTGCGCAGATGTTCGAGGGTGCAGACGAGGAAGCCGCCGGTGCCGCAGGCGGGGTCGAGGATCATTTCGCCCAGTTGCGGATCGAGCATGTCGGTCATGAACTGGGTGACGGCGCGCGGGGTGTAGAACTCGCCGGCGTTGCCGGCCGATTGCAGGTCGCGCAGGATCTTTTCGTAGAGGTCGTTGAACAGGTGCCGGTCCTGGCGGTTGTTGAAGTCGATGCCCTGCACCTTGTTGATGACCTGGCGCAGCAGGTGGCCGGACTTCATGTAGTTGTAGGCGTCCTCGAACACCTGCTGCACCACCCAGGCGCGCGGGTTGATCTCGACGCTGGCATTGAGGCCCTTGAGCTTGGGGAAGACCTGGAGGTTGACGAATTCCAGCAGCGGCTCGCCGGTGAGGCCCTCGGGATTGGCTGCCCAGTTGCGCCAGCGGTAGTGCTCGGGCAGCGGTGAGCGGTAGTCGCCGCGCATGATTTCGAGTTCGGTTTCGTGGTCGTCGAAAATCTTGAGGAACAGTATCCAGGTGAGCTGCGAGATGCGCTGGGCATCGCCGTCTACGCCGGCGTCCTGGCGCATGATGTCCTGGATGGACTTGATGAGTGTTGAAAGTGACATTCTTGGTTGCGTAACCGGTTATTGGTAGAGGGAGCGTTCGAGTTCGGCGAGGGCTTGGAGGTATTGTGGCCTGCCGCCGAAGGACTGGATAAGTTCGACGGGCGAGCCGAGGCGGTCGATGGGCGAGAGTTTAAGCACCTCGCCCTGTTCGATGTCGACGATGCCGGCGTCGGCGTACTTGTCCAGCAGCGCTTCGAGTACCTGGCGGGCCGTGCCGCCGTATTTGCTGAAGACGTTGCGCTTCTTCACGTTCTGCGCGCGCTCGCGGCGGGTGAGCGGCTTCTGGCCGAAGGCGATGTGCAGGATCAGGTCGAAGGGGTCGAGTTCCTTGCCAAGCTCGGTGGCGAGTTCGTCGAAGAACACGCCCTGGGCTTCGAGCTCGGTGATGACGGCCTGCTTCTTCTCGGCGGCGCTCCAGGTGGTGAGAAAGTCGTCGAGCGAGGTGAAACGGCGGTTGATGACGATGCGCGTGTAGTCGCGCAGGGACTCGGTGACCAGCCGGCCGTCCGGCCCGTAGTACTGCACCTGCTCGCGGGCGACGTAGACCGGCACGTCGCCGATCACGTACTTGATGCGCGGCTGGCCGGGGCCGCCCTGTTCCGGCAGCAGGTCGACCGGGTGGTCCTCGGGAATGCCGGGGTCGTCGGGCGGCGCGATCGGCTGGTCGAGCCCTGGCTCGTAGATCACCACCGGTTCGCCGTCGAAGGCCGGGTCGGCGAAGTTTTCGGTGGCACGCTTGAAGTCGAGGATGCTGAACCAGAGCTTGTCATAGTCCTCGTTGATGCGCGTGCCGCGGCCGATGATCTGCTTGAACTCGGTCATGGAGTTGATCGTGCGGTCGAGCACGATCAGCTTGCAGGTCTGGGCATCGACGCCGGTGTTCATCAGCCGCGAGGTGGTGGCGATCACCGGGTAGGGCTTCTCGGGGTCGATAAAGTTGTCGAGTTCCTTCTTGCCTTCCTCGTTGTCGCCGGTGATCTGCACCACGTATTTCGGGTTCTTCGCCGCGAGGTCGGTGTTGGCGTTGATCAGCGCCTGGCGCATGCGCGCGGCGTGGTCGATGTCCTCGCAGAAGACGATGGTCTTGGCGTAGCGATCCGTGGCCTTGAGCAGCGCCGTGATGCGCTCGGCGACCAGCACGTCGCGCTGTTCCAGCACCAGCGTCTTGTTGATGTCGCTGCGGTTGTAGATGCGGTCCTCGACGAGCTGGCCCAGCTTGTCGGTCTTGCCGGCCGTGGGGCGCCAGCCGAGGTCCTTGTCGAGGTCGATGCGAATGACCTTGTAGGGGGCGAGATAGCCGTCCTCGATGCCTTGCCGCAGCGAGTAGGTGTAGACCGGTTCACCGAAGCAGGCGATGTTGGAAACGTCGGCGGTCTCCTTGGGCGTGGCGGTGAGGCCGAGGTGGATCGCGGACGAAAAGTAGTCGAGTACCTCGCGCCAGGCGGCATCCTCGGCGGCGCTGCCGCGATGGCATTCGTCCACCACCACGAGGTCGAAGAAATTCGGGCTGAACTGCTTGTAGATGTTCTGGGCTTCCTCGGTGCCGGTGATGGCCTGGTAGAGCGAGAGGTAGATTTCGTAGGCCGGGTCGGCCTGGCGGTTCTCGATCTTGGTCATCGCGCCGCCGAAAGGCTGGAAGTCGTTGACCTTGGTCTGGTCGATCAGGATGTTGCGGTCGGCGAGGAACAGGATGCGCTTGACCGCCTTGCCCTTCCACAGGCGCCAGATGATCTGGAAGGCGGTGAAGGTCTTGCCGGTGCCGGTGGCCATGACCAGCAAAAGTCGGCGCTGGCGGCACGCCACCGCTTCGATCACGCGGTTGATGGCGTTTATCTGGTAGTAGCGCGGGCGCTTGCCCGGGTGGTAGTCCTGGGCCAGCAGCGGCGCGGTGTCGGTGGGCAGGTTCTTCCAGGCTTGGTAACGGAACCAGAGTTCTTCCGGGCTCGGGAATTCGGCGAGCGTCAGCTCGTGCTCGACCACACCACCGGCGGCGGTACGGTCGTGGAAGAGAAAGCCGTCGCCATTACTGGAGAAGGCAAAGGGCACATCGAGCATGTCGGCGTAGGCCAGGGCCTGCTGGATGCCGTCGCGGATGCTGTGCGTGTTGTCCTTGGCCTCGATGATCGCCAGCGGAATCCCCGGCTTGTGGAACAGCACATAGTCGGCCCGGCGTACCGTGCCGGGATCGCGCTTGCCCTTGTTGCCGCGCACCACGACGCGACCTACGCGCAGCGGGTACTCCTCGAACAATTGCGACTGCCGATCCCATCCCGCCGCTTCAAGGGCGGGCAGGATGAACTTAGTGCAGATGTCGCGTTCTGAAAGTCCTTGGGTCATTTATCCGCGGCGGATCGCTTAAACACAGCGGCATGATACGGGATGGACTGTAGTTCGGAGCGATTTCCTCGGTGGGAGCAGTATCTGTTCCGGAGTATTACGGGGCGTCTATATCGCGAACACCTCAGTGACCATGAAAATCGAAAGCCTGACTTTTGATTTTCATGGCGCGACAGGACTCGCCCGCGCTCGCCGCGCAAAGTCGGCGCTGGTGACACGGCGATGGGCGGCAGCGCACTGCCGCCACGCGTTTCAGCTTTCGTCCAGCAGCACCCAATGGTTGTCCAGCGCCATCGGCTGCGGCCAGGGGATGGCAACCGGCCCGGCCGTCGGGTGGGCGCGCACCAGGCCGAGGGCGGTGGCGACCAGCACGCCGCCGCCCTTGCCGGGGCCGTTCCAACTGGCCAGGGCATAGGCCTCCTGCATTTTCACGAGGGCGGCCATATTTTCCGGCGTGCCGGGATGCCATAGCTGGGCAAGGCCGGCCTGGTTGCTGGAAAGCGCGAAGCCGCCGTTGTAGGCCGCCGCGATGTCGCCGGCGTAGCCGATGCCGTCGTTGGCGCGAGTGGGGACGAGCAGTTGCTCGCCGTCGAGGACGGCGAGGATCGGCGCGGCGGCGCGCTTGGCGGCATCGTCGTGTTCGGCCTGGATGGCGATGCCGAGGATGGCGTCGGCATCGCCCGGGCTGCGGCTCCAGGCCAGGTGGCGCAGGCTCAGGCGCGGGTCGTCGAGCCGCCACTGGCACAGCAAGTTGCCGTTGGTTGCATCGATACGGACCAGCGAGGAATCCATACGCTGCAGGTCAAATTTCTTGTCCGCCGGGGTGCGCGGCACACCGCCGTTGGCAACGATCAAATGGCCTTCGCGGTCGAGCAGCAACTGGTGCGGGTCGATGCCGTGGGTGTCGAATTCCGCCAGCTTGCGCAGCGTCTGCCGGTCGCGCACGCCGATTTTGCCGCGCCCTGTTTTCTGGTCGGTCTCGGTGGTGTAGAGCACATCGCCGCTTGCCGCGACCACGACATGGCCATTGAGCCGGGCGGTCGCGCCTTCATCATCGACGCGTAGTTGCTGCGTCACCTCGCCCTTGCCGTCGCAACGCAGCAGCCAGGTGCCGGGGCGCACGCCGACCACCAGCAGCCCGCCGTCGGCTTCGGCCAGCAGGCCATGTGGACGGGTGGGCAGCGGCACGGCGTAGCGGATGTCGAGCTTGCGGCTTGCCCAGTCGGCGGCGAGCGCGCCGGCAAAATACGGGTCGCCCTTGTTCGGTCCGCGCCAGGCGGCGCCGATGATTGCCCTGCGGGCATCGGCGGCGGCTAACGCAAGCCTGGGCAGGGCGGCGAGGGCGCCTGCCGCGAGCAGAAATTGTCGGCGCTTCATGTCGATATCTCCAAAGCTCAGAATTTGAATTCGCCGCTCAGGACCACGGCGCGTTTGGTGCCCGGAATCGAGAAGCCGCCGTTGTCGTAGACCGAATCCCAGTAGAGCTTGTCGAACAGGTTCTTGACGTTGAGGCGCAAGGTCCAGTCCTTTTGCTCGTACGCCACCATGGCATCCCAGCGTGCGTAGGACGGCGCGGTATTGGGGTGGTAGCTGCCGTTGAGCGTTGGCACCGCGCCGGCGCCGCTGGGATTCACCGCCTGCCGATCGCCCTTCGCCTCGACGCCGCCGCCGATTTTCCACTGCGGCGTCAGCTTGTAGGTGGTCCACAGGTTGAGGGTGTAGCGCGGCGTATTGCGGGCGCGCTTGCCGACGAATTCCGGGTTGCCGTAAGTGATGACGCCGGTGGTGGCGTTGATGTTTTCCGCCACTTCGAGAATCGTCGCGTCCATCAGCGCGAGGCCGGAGAACAGCTCCCAGCGCTCGTTGACGCGTCCTGCCGCCTCCAGTTCGATGCCCTTGGTGCGGCGCTTCTTGGTCAGGATCGCCGCGGTCGATTCGAGGTCGCCGT
Source organism: Sulfuritalea sp. (assembly GCA_030247575.1). Taxonomy (GTDB): domain Bacteria; phylum Pseudomonadota; class Gammaproteobacteria; order Burkholderiales; family Rhodocyclaceae; genus Sulfuritalea. The sequence goes on along the minus strand of JAOTRV010000012.1, from coordinate 21,171 downwards.
TGCGTTCCCAGTGCTTGGTCGCCTGGTACAGGGCGGCGCGCAGGGCCAAGTCGCCCTCGAACAGCAGCCACTTGGCGCCGAGTTCGATCACGTCGCTGCGTTCCGGCGGCTGCGGCGTCACTGTCAGCTGGTAGAGGTCGGCGGTGGGGCTGAAGGAATCGCTCCAGCCGAGGTAATAGTGGGTGTCCTCGGCCGGATGGTAGGACAGCGCGCTGCGATAGCTGTTCTCGCCGTAGCTGAGCTTCGGCGACGTGGCGCTGCTGAACTTGGCGTCCATCTGGTCGCGGCGCAGGCCGAGCGTGGCCTTCCATTTGGGAATGAACTCGATGGTGTCCTGCGCATAGACCGCGTAGGAATCGGACGTAAAGCGTGTCGCCGTGCCCGTGGTTGCCACGATGTAGGGCAGGTAGCGCGGCGGATTGCCGGCCGTGGTGCCGCCCAGGTTGAGCAGGCCGTGGCGGTAGCTGTTTTCCTTGAGGTACTCGACGCCGGCCAGCAGCTCGTGCTTCATGCTTCCGGTTTTGAAGCGGGTGCTGTAGTCGGATTGCAGGGTGACGGTTTCGTAGTCGGAAATGCGCGTCGGGCCGCCGTTGGCGCCGGTAAAGGCGTCCTGATTCGGGGCGATCGTCAGGCTCGGCGTGCGTGCCCAGTAGCTGCGTTCGTAATCGGCCGCACGCACCTGGCTGCGCAACTGGCTGTCGGCCGAAATGCGGTATTCGTTGACCAGCGTGGTGATGCGCGTATCGCTCTTGTCGAAGGTGCGGTCGGTGCCCCAGAACGTGCCCGGCGAGAACAGCGAGCTGGCGCCGGGAGCCCTGGTCGCGTTGTCGAAGGAAACGCCGTAGTCCGGGTTGTCATTCGTGCTCAGCCAGTAGTGGTTGAGCCAGAACTGGTTGTCGGTGTGGAGATTGAGCCCGAGGCTGATGCCGATGCCCCTGCGATGGATCTCCGGCTCGCTGCCGGTGGCCGGGTTGCTGCGCCAGCTGCCTTCGTCGCGCTGCATGACGTTGATGCGCAGCGCGGTGTTCAGGTTGATCGGCTTGTTGAGGTCGGCGGTGACTTCCTGGTAGCCGTAGCTGCCGATGCTGGCCGTCAGCTTGTGCTGCTCGATTCGCAGCGGCGTCTTGCTCACCTGGTTGATCACGCCGCCGGCCTGGCCGCGGCCGAAGAGCATGGCGCCGGCGCCGCGCAGCACGTCGATCTGCTCGTAGTTGAAGGTTTCGCGGTTGTATTGCGCGGTATCGCGGATGCCATCGAGATACATGTCGCCGAAGGTGTAGAAGCCGCGCAGGTTCATGTTGTCGCCGGAACGGCCGCCCTCGGCGGCGTTGAAGCTGAGACCCGACACGTTGCGCAGGGCTTCGCGCAGGCTGCCGACCTGCTGCTCTTCCATCAGCGTGTTGGTGATGGTGGTCACCGCCTGCGGAATGTCATGCGGGTCCTGCAGCACCTTGCCGACGCGCGTGGTGGTGGCGCGGTAGCCGTCGGGTTTGTCGGCATCGGCTTGCACGTTGACGGTGGGCAGTTCTTTCGCGGCTTCCTGGGCCATGGCGGGCAGCGACGCGGTGCCGACCAGCAGCAGTGTGTGCGACAGCAGGCATCGCGTGGTTTTCGGGTTCATGTGTGTCCTCGTGGGCTGTGTTCTGGCTGGCTGGCATGAGGACGGGCTGGCTGGCTATGGGGGTGGGGAAAATTGTCGGCGTCTAGTGCGCCTTCGGTTCGGTGACCGGGTTGGTCACGAAGCCGATACGGGTCAGCCCTTCGCGTGCGGCGGCGGACATGACTTCGGCGACTTTTTCGTAGGGCGTGCTGCGCTCGGCGCGCAGGTGCAACTCGGGTTGGGGCGACACCGAGGCGGCGGCGCGCAGTCGTTCGGACAGGGCGGCCGCGGCGACCACTTCGCCATTCCAGTAGATCTGGCCGGCGCTGTCGATGGCGACTTGCACGTTGTCGGGCCTGGTCAGGTTGGGTGAGGAACTGGCCTTGGGCAGATCGACCTTGACCGCATGGGTGAGCAGCGGCGCGGTGACGATGAAGATCACCAGCAGTACCAGCATGACGTCGATCAGCGGGATCATGTTGATCTCGGCGAGATCGCCATCGGCCTCGCTGTCGGAAAGGGAACCGAATGCCATATCCGCTTCCTCAGGCTGGGGCGCGCGCTGCCGTGTTGGCGTTGACGCGGGCGATGATGCGATCCGAGGTGGCCGCCACGTCGGCGCTTTGCGGCGTGGCCTTGAGGCCGGTGGCGAGGAAGGTGAACACGTCGTGGGCGAAGGAATTGAGTTCGGCCAGCGTGTTGCGGTTGGCGCGGGCGAAGGCGTTGTAGGCGACGGCGGCGGGGATCGCCACGGCGAGGCCGATGGCGGTCATGATCAGGGCTTCGCCGACCGGGCCGGCGACCTTGTCCAGCGTGCCCTGACCACTCATGCCTATCGCCATCAGCGCGTGGTAGATGCCCCAGACGGTGCCGAAGAGGCCGACGAAGGGCGCCGAGGACGCCACCGTGGCGAGAAAGGTCTGGCCGTATTCGAGGCGCGACTTGTCCTGTGCGATGGCGCGTTTCATGGCCCGGGTGAGGAATTCATCCGGTGTGCCGGCGTCGACCAGCCCGCGCCCCTTGTGTCCGTCGCGCCCGGCCTTGTGCTGCTCGACGGCGGTGAAGCCGTGGTGCACGAGGTGCGAGAAGGGCTCGGTGACGCCGGTCTGGCGCAGGTGGCGGGCCACGGCGTCGAGGCTGTCGGCCGCCCAGAAGGCCTTGAGGAAGGTCGCGCTGCGGCGTTGCGAGCGGATCGACTGGAGGCCCTTGGTGACGATCAGGTACCAGGTGCCGACCGACATGATCAGCATCAGGACGAGGATGAAGCGCGCGATGCCGTCGGCATTGGCGAGGAAGTGGGCGAAGCCAAGCGGGTTTTCCATGGTCAGTCTTTCAGTGAGAAGGCAATCGGGACAAGCACGGTGGCGGCGACGGCTTCGTTGCCGAGTCGTGCCGGGACAAATTTCCAGCGGCGCACGGTTTGCAGCGCGGAGGCATCGAGACGTTCGGAACCGCTCGAGGCATGGAGCTGGACGTCGACCGGCAGCCCCTGCGCATCGACCCGCACGCGCAGCACGACGCGGCCCTGTTCGCCCATGCGGCGCGAAATGGACGGATAGGGCGGCTTGGGGTTGTCGAGATAGTCGGCGTCGAAGCGCGGCTGGGTTTGCGCCGGCGCTGCGGCGACCGGGGGCGCCGCAAGAGTCGGCGCTGGCGGCACGGCGATCTGCGTTGGGGCCGGCGCTTCAGCGGGCGCGGCGAGCTGGGTCGGCTGCGGCAACGGTGTCGGCGTCGGCCGCCGTTCCACGGGCCTGGGTTTCGGCGGCACGATTTCCGGGTTCGGCTGGATGACTTCCGCCGGCGGCAGCAGGCTGACGCTGAGCACCGCGAGCGGCGCCGGCAGGGTGATCACGTTCATCCGCAGCAGACCCCAGAGGACCAGCAGGTGCAGGGCGACGACCATGCCGAGCCCGCCGGGCGACAGGCGGTTCGGTGCGGCGTGGGGCGAGAGGATGTTCATGAGTCTTCGGTGCTGGTGGAAAGTCGGCGCTGGCGATACGGCGATCAGGTCACAGGGTGGCAGCGCGAGACATGGCCTTGCGCTCCGGCGCAGGTGCCGATGTCGTGGCCGGCGTCTGCGGATCGCGTTCGAGGATTTCGACCAGTTCGCGGGCGTGGTTGCGCAGGTGGCTGTCGGCATCGGGATCGGTCGCCACGCGTTCCAGCAGCATCGCGGCGAGCATGGCCGCGCGCGGACAGCCGGTCGACATGTGGGTGGCGAGATGGGCCAGGGCACCGGCGACCATGCGGGCCGGGGGCTGTTCGCTGGCGTATTCGGCAATCGGCTGAATCGGATTCATGTGGGCGACTCCTGGTGGGTTTCTGGTTGGCGCCGGCGTCAACCGGCGAGCAGGGTGATCTGGTTGCTTGCCGGCACTTCGCCGCCGAGTACGGCCAGCCCGCGGGCGAAGCTGCCGACGCCGGGTGACTGCACGAAGACGCAGGGTTTGCCAAGCTTCTTGCAGGCATCCTTGAGGCGGAAATAGGCGGCGTGGGAAACGCAGCCGGCCTGGCAGACCACCGCGTCGGCGGCGGCCACGGCGGCATCGATGCGATGCAGGCTTTCCTCCTGGCCGCCGTCGTGGTGCAGGAAGCGCCCGCCCTTGGTTTCGACCAGGCGTCGGTAGCCGTCGACCAGACCCGTGCGGCCGCCGATGCACAGCACGCAACGCCCGGCCAGTGCGGTGTCGGCGGGGCAGGCGCGACCGCAGCCGGCGGCGCCGCGCATGTCGCCACCAATGCCGTCGCAGACGCCCAGCGCCATTTCGAGCGCGGCCTCGGCCGCGGCGAGGCTGTCCTGCGCTTCATTGAGATCGCGCGCCAGGATTGCCGCATTGCGGGCCTGCGCGGCGTTGCGTTCTTCGAGGCGTTCGACGCGCGCCGCGAGGGCTTCGGCGCGCTCCAGCACGGCGCGATGCTGCTGCGCCGCCTTGCGTGTTTCGGCCAGCTCCAGTTCGCGATGCGGCAGCAGTGCCGCGCGCTGCTCGGCGTCCGCCAGGCGGCGGTCGGTGTCGGCGAGCGCGCGCTCCTTCTCGCGCCGGGCGCATTCGAGGGCGCGCCGCAGTTCCAGTACTTCCTTGCCCAGCATCGCGTTGTCGCGCTTGAGCTGCTCCAGCCGGCGCAGGTCGGCGCGGGCGCTGGCGCCGACCTGGTGCGACAGCATGTGGATGTCGCCGTAGATTTCCTTGGCGTCGGCTTCGTCGATGCAGGAGTGCGTCCAAGTCGCCCACAGCGCACCGGCGATATCGTCACCGGCGACGAGCGCCTCGCGCCAGGCGAACATCACGGCGGCCGGCTCGCGCTCGCGCTCGATGCGGCGGATCGCCGCCGCGTGACGCTTGTCGAGCCAGCGCTGGATCAGCTCGGCCAGTTCGTTGCGCGCGTCACAGCGGCTGACGACGGTGGCATGCAGGCTGTAGTCGCTCATCTCGCGCACGTCGTAGCCGGCGCGCGTGGCCAGCTTGCGCATCTCGGCCACCGGCAGGCAGGTGCCGATCAGCGGGCAATGCCGCTGCGCGGGGAGTTCCCACAGCTTGCGGCGCCGGCCGGGAGTCGGCGCCGGCGGCATGGCGGCGGAGTCGCCGAAGGCGGCGCCGATCATGCCGGCGAGCGTCGGTTTCACGAGCCGTCCCCCGGCGGCAGCACGGTGTAGGCGGCATGGCAGGCGATGCACTTGTTCATGAGTTCCGCCAGCTGCTTGAGCGTGTGGTCGCGATCGCCGAGTCCTTCGGCATCGAGCGCGATGGCGTCCATGCCCTCATGCACCGAAAAGCCCAGCTTGCGGAAGGCGATCGGCAGCTTGCCCAGCAGCGGACCGCGGATTTCGGGCGGCATGGCCTTCACGTCGGCCATGCCGACTTTCCTCGCCTCCGTCGCGACGCGCTTCATGTCGCCGGCCAGTGCGGCGTCGAGGACGGCCTGCGTCGCCATCAGCAGGTGGCGCATCTCGTTGAGCACGAAGTCGCGTTCGACGGGCGCCAGGAGGAGCCGCGTGCGCCCGTCACGCGACGGCGCGTCGGCGGTACGGCCGAAGACGCCGAGGAAGATCAGCATGGAGATCAGCGTCAGGCTCAGGAGGCCGATCAGCAGCAGCTGCCAGCGGGTTTTGAGAAAGGCGAGCATCAGAACTTTCCTTGCCATGTCAGTGCGAGGCTGCGACCGGGCGCCTTGATTTCCTGCCCCGTCACGCCTTCGGCCAGATGCTCGTGATAGGCCTTGTCGGCGAGGTTCTTCAGCGCGATGCGCAGCGATTGGTCCCTGGCGTAGCGCCAGGTGGTGCCGAGGTCGACTGTGCCGAAGCCGGGCGTGGCGTTCTCGGTGCCGCGCGCGAACACGGTGGCGACGCGGTCCTGGCGACTCACCAGGCGCAGCGTGGCATCCGCCGTCCAGCCTTGGGCCAGCGGGCCTTGCCAACCGAAGGACAACTCGTCGGCCGGCATCTGGAACAGCGGTTCGTTGAGGTCGTTGTTCTCGCCGCGCACGCGCGAGTAGCCGGCGTTCAGCCAATGCCCGCGCGTCACCTGCCAGCGCCCCTGGGCTTCGAGGCCGGTCAGCGTGACGCGGCCGAGGTTGATGGTCTGCTTCACCGGCAAGCCGCCGACGACCGCGCCGGTGACCTGCCCGGTGATGTAGTCGGCGATGCGATTGCGGTAGGCGGCAAGGCGATAGTCGAGCGTGTCCGTGGCGCCCTTGAGGCCGAGTTCGAACTGCGTGGCGATTTCGGGCTTGATCTGGGGCGCGCCCAGGTAGTGGTAGCCGTCGCCGCGCGGCGAGGATTCGTAGCGCTCGCGCATTTCGCCGGCGCGGAAGGCGCGCGACAGGTTGGCGTAGGGACGCAGCAGCGGCGTCACCTGCCAGACCGCGCCGAGGCTGCCGGAGGTGGCGCTGTCGCTGCGGTCCAGCCCGGTGGTGGTGGCGCCGTTGTTCATCGATGCGGCGCTGCCCTTGACGGTGTCGCGGCGCAGGCCGGCCAGCAGGTTGAACGCACCGAAGCGCATGTCGTCCTGCAGGTAGAAGCCGAGCGCGTCGATCTTGCCGTCCTTGAACGGGTCGTTGCGCACATGGTTGTTGAAGAACGGCGCGTTGTTTTCAAGGTAGCGCTGCGGCGAGGCTTCCATGCGCCAGGCATCGACGCCGAAGGAGAGCAGGTGGGCGGGATGGACCAGCCAGTCGGCCTTGGCGTCGGCACCGTGGGTGACGAAGCGGACGTCGGTCTCGGCATTGTTGCGGCCGAGCGTGCTGGAGTAGGACTGGATCATGCGATGCACTTCCTGGCGGTAGCCGCGGACCTCGAAGTTCAGCGGCGCTTTGCCGTCCCCGCCGCCGCTGGCCTTGCGGCTGTAGGCGATCTCGGCTATCGAGCGCTCCTGTTTCGGCGAGCGCACCGTCACCGTGCCCAGCGCGGCCGGCGTGCCGGGCTTGGCCGAGCCGGGATACCAGACATCCTTGTCGGTGTGCTGTTGCAGCGACAGGCGCAGTTGCTGCGCGCCGTCGATGCGGAAGCGATATTGGCCGATGGCGCTTTCGGAATCGTAGCCGGTGCGCGCCACGTCGCCGGTGGGGGAGCGGTAGTCGCCGCTGCGCGCCACCGCCGCGCCGAGCATCAGGGCGTGGTCGCCTTGGGACGCGTTCATCACGCCGCTGCCGCGCAGCCCGCTGCTGGCGCTGTCGAATCCGGCGCTGGCGTCGAAGCCGACGCCCGGCGCAAAGCGCGCCTGCGGCAGCAGGACGTTGATCGCGCCACCCAGCGCGCCGGTGCCGTAAAGCACCGAGGCCGGGCCCTTGACCACCTCGACGCGGTCGGCCAGGCCGAGCGACATGAAGGAGGCGATGGCACCCTGCGGCTGCGCCGAGTTCAAGCGCATGCCGTCGACCAGCAGCACCACGCTTTCCTTCTTCAGGCCGCGGATGACCGGGTTCTGCCCCTGCGGGCCATCGCTGGCGACGGCCAGTCCGGGTTCGCCGCGCAGCGCCTCGCCCGGATTGGCGGCGCCGCGTCGCAGCAGTTCGGCGCGGTCGAGCGTTGTCGTCGCCAGCGGTGTTTCCAGGTCATCGGCGGCGTAGCCCTTGGCGGTGACGGACACGGTGCCGAGCTGGGCGGGCTCGGCGGCGTGCGCCGTGAGCGGCAGCAGCGCGGCGGCGAACAGCGGAAGGTGGATGCGAGCGAAGGGTTTCATGCGAGGCAGTCTCCAAGACAATGTTTGGCTGGCTGCCTCGGGTCCGCATGTGCGGTCTGGGTGGCTGGCGGGTTTGAAAGGCGATGGTTCGGTTGAGAATGAGGAGAGGGCTTCCTTTACCAGACGAAAAAGGTCAGCCACCAGCTGGCGCCGACCATTGCCAGCGGCAGCAGCCAGACGACGCCGGCGAGCAGGCGCGATGCCGTATCACCAGCGCCGAGTTTTGCGAGCTGCCAGCCGAGCCACGCCGACCACGCGAGACCCAGTGCCAGCAGCGCCGCGCGCAGCGGAGTCAGCCAGCCCAGCGCTATGCCTTCGGCGCGCAAGTGTGTGGCGCTCATCATCGACAGGCCGAGGAAGAGGCCGATGCCGGCCAGCGGCACCAGGCCCAGCGCCAGTCGCCGCCAGTCGATGCCGGCCAGGCGCGCGGCGGCGCGCACCGTCAGCCAGGCAAAGCCGCCCAGCACGAATGCATACAAGGAAATCCACACCAGGATCGCAGCGCCGTCGAGCCAGCTGAACACGTCGCCGGCCTCGGGGTGGCGTGTCAGCAGCCACCACGCCGGGCTGTCGGCCAGCGGCCAAACGATGTCGCGGTTCACCAGCCATTCGGCGGCGGCCTGCTTGCCGCGCACGAACCACGGGCTGACGGTCCATTGGAAGGCGCCCATGGCGACGCCGAGCATGCCGAACAGCAGCAGCACGGCCTCGTTGGTGCGCGGCATGTCGCCGCCGGTGCCGAGGATCTCGGCATTGGGCGAGCGCGCGGTGAGCGTCACGGCATCGCGGTGGCCGCTGCAGCGGCCGCAGGCGTGGCACTGGCCGGCGCCCTTCATGTGCTTGACGTCGAGCAGCGGCGCGCAATCGACGGCGGCGCTGCGTTGCGGATGGGCGTCCCAGGCGGCGCGGTCGATGCGGAAATGCACCGGCGCGATGCGCGCCAGCAGGCTGAAGACGCCCGAGACCGGGCACAGGTAGCGGCACCAGACGCGCTTGCCCTTGCCGTACATCCAGCCGATGCCAACCGCCGCGACGGTGGAGCCGCCGAGGATCAAGAGCGCCGCCTGCGGGTAGTCATAGACGCTGACGAGCTGGCCATAGACGGTGGTGAGGATGAAGGCCACCACCGGCCAGCCGCCCCAGCGCATCCATTTCGGGATGGCGCCGCCGCGCCCGTGGCGACTGGCGAACTCGGCCAGCGCGCCTTCCGGGCAGAGCACGCCGCACCAGACGCGGCCCATGAGCATGATGGAGAGGATCACGAAGGGCCACCAGACGCCCCAGAACAGGTACTGCGCGAGCAGCACCAGCCGATCCTGCCAGCAGGCGAGGTAGGCGGCCTTTTCGGTAGGGGCCGGCAAGGCGCCGGTGGTGCATATGCTGCGATCGATCGTCGAGGTGGCGCCGAAGTCCGAGGAGAACAGCCGGGCTTCCGGATGCGGGTGCGGCAGGAAGGCGGGCAGGGCCACCAGCACCAGATAGAAGACCACGATCACCCATTGCACGGCGAGGATGGCGCGCCGGTGCCGCGCCATCCAGTCGCCGAGCCGCGCCAGCCGCGTGCGGCGCGCTGGCCGCCGCGGGTAGAGGGTGATGGTCGCGGTTTGCATGTGGACCTACTTGGCGATGACCAGCAGTTCGCCGGTGGCGATGTTGAATTCGTCGACGAACAGGTGTTCGCCCGGCGGCAGCTTGACGACGACGAAGGACTCGGCGTTGGCGGCGAGGATCTTCTCGATGTGCAGGTCGGCATTCTCGAATTCCAGCGGGCCCGGACCTTCGTTCTTGAGGATGAACTTGATGCGCTGCCCGGCCGTAACTTCGAGCCGCTTCGGCTCGAACACGCCGTCCCTGACGGTGATGGTCCAGGTCGGCAGGGCGGCCGGCGCCGCCTGCGCATGGGCGCCCGTCGCCCAGCCGAGGCCGAGCCAGAGCGCGAGGACGAACAAACCGTGCGAGATCGGCGCCGGCATGCTCAGAACCCCAGTTTGGCGCGCAGGCCGAACACCTTCACCGTCGGTGCCGCGGCGTTGCCGCCGGGTTGGCGGATCAGCTGGAAGTCCGGCGTCAGTTCGACATGGCTGTTGAGCTTGAAGCGGTAGTAGAGCTCCAGCTGCTTTTCCGAGCCGCTCGCCTGATAGCCGAAGTCGGCATTGCCGTCGGCATCGGCGTCGATGGCCAGCGAATCGCGGCGGAAGTTGGCGCTGGTGCGCAGGGCGCCGAGCGCCAGGCCGAGGCTGTCGGCCGCGCGTCCCCACGGGCTGCCGGCCAGTTCGGCGCCGACGGTGAGGGCGCGGTCGAAACGTACCTGGCCCTTGAGCTGGTGGCCATAGCGGCCGAACAGCGTCACGTCGTCGGTGATCTTCTGGTCGGCGGAAAAGCCGATGCCGGCATGCTTGCGCTCGATCTGGTCATAGGTCGCGCCGCGCCCGCGGCCGTTGTGCCACAGGTAGGCGCGGTAGTTGCCCGGCAGATAGTTGAAGCGTGCGGCGGTCTCGGCCTGGGCAATGACGAAGGGCCCGGCCAGCGAGCCGGAGAAATTGGCGCCGGGGCCGGAACCGAACATGCCCAGCGACAGGCCCCACTCGGAACCCTTCTGCTTTTCATTGACGTATTGCGCGATGACGCCGGGAGCGAAGCCGTAGGCATCGGCGCGGATGTCGCCGCCGGAATCCAGCAGCGGGTTATGGACGAAGGCGTTGTTCATGAATTTCGCCGATTCGTCATCGGCCGCGCCGTTCTGGTCGAAGAAGACGAAGGGATCGATCTTGCCGGCGGTGAGGTGCAGGTGTTCGCGGGCATTGGCCTTCGTTCCTCCATCCAGCAACGGGATCTTGAGCTGGTACCAGGCCTGGGCCAGGATGCCAAAGGAATCGTCGCTGCCGGCGGCGGTCTGGAAGGCGGTGGTGTTGGCGCCGCTGGTGTAGGTTGGGCGCAGGCCGATGCCGCTGCCCTGGCCGAAACGGAAGTGGGCGAAGATCTTGCCTTCGGTATCGCCCATTTCGCCGCCGGGCAGCGTCACTGAAATGTCGCCGCGATAGTTGGCGCGGGGTTCATCGGCGCCACTCGCCGTGTGGGCAGCGCCGACTTTCTGCATCACGCCGGTCAGGCTGGCGCCGACGGTGATGCCTTCCAGCGATTCGATCTGGCGCGCCTGCTTCTGCATCGACAGGGTCTGGAATTCCACGGCCTTGAGGCGCGTCACGATTTCCGGTTCCTTCTCGGACAGGCGTTGGGTATCCAGCGCCTTTTCCATGTCCTTGTTCTGCTTTTCCAGCATCTCGATGCGCGCCGAGAGCCGCTTCATCTCCGTCAGCACGGTAGCCATGTCGTTGGCCAGCACGGGCGCGGCGAACCCCGCCGCCAGCAGGGCGGCGATTAGAGTTCTGCGCATGATCAGTACCCGCCCTTCTTGCCGATGCCGGCGTAGGTGAATTCCCACTCGGTCTCGACCGGCTTGAACCACGGCCGCACGCCGGTGGCGCGGTCGGTGTGGCGGCCGAAGTGGTTGCCGGCCGGGTTCTCCTTGGCGTTCGGCGGGTAGATGATGAACTTGACCTTGTACTTGCCCGGCCCCTTGAGCTTGACGTTGTCGCCGTAATGCGGGCCGTCGCTGGCGACCATCGGCATCATGTCGCCCTTGATGACGTCGCTGCTGCCGGCTTTGGTCAGCTCGTATTTGACCAGCAGGTGCGGAATCCACATGCCCTCGGCAAAGCCGTTGGCATTGTTGGAAAGGGCGTGGATGTCGGCTTCGAGATGAATGTCGGATTCGGAAGCCTTGCGCATGTGGCCCTCCGGCTCCATTTCGACGGCCTGCAGATAGACGGCGGCGACTTCCATCCCGGCGACGTTCTGCGGCACGCCGATGGGGTATTCGAGTGCGGCGGCGGCCAGCGAGAAGGCGGCGCCGCAAATCAGCAGCAGGGAGCGGGAGAGCGAACGAAACATGACAAACCTCCAAAGGGAAACATGAATCAGACTTTGGCTGGCTTGCCGAGGGTTCGGCTGGCTGGCTGGGTGCGGAAGAGCCCTATGCTCTGCCGCGGGGTGGAGAACTGCGAACTATCCCGGTTACTTGGTCAGAATCAACTTGCCCTGTCGCGTACGGCGCAGGCGATAGGTATCGCCCTGATGGGCTATCTCGACTTCGCCGCGACTCCCCAGCAGGACCGCACTGTCGAGCGGACGTTGTGGCGCCGCAGGCCGCAGCGGCCCCCCGACGTTCTTTGTCGACTCCTGATCTTCTGGTTTCATGCCAATCACCGATCAATGCGATACGTAATGAGAACCATTCTCATCTAAGTAAAGTGCTTTGTCAACGGAAGATTTCCGCTTTGTGGCCGGACAATGTGGAGTGCTCCTGCTTCGACGCTCGTCAGGAAGGCGAAATCTTCGTGGCGCTATAATTCCAATTTTTGCAATAAGGAGCAGCCGTGGGCCTCGACCGCGTTCCCGCCGGCAAGGATCTGCCGAACGATTTCAATGTGGTGATCGAGATTTCGATGCACTCCGAGCCGATCAAGTATGAAGTGGACAAGGAATCGGGCGCCATCTTCGTCGATCGCTTCATGTCTACGGCCATGCATTACCCGTGCAACTACGGCTACATACCTCACACCATCGCCGGCGACGGCGATCCGGTCGATGTCCTGGTGCTGTCGCAGTTCGCCCTGCCGCCCGGAGTGGTGGTGCGCTGCCGTCCCATCGGCATGCTGAAAATGACCGACGAGGCCGGCGAAGATGCCAAACTCCTGGCGGTTCCCGTCGACAAGCTGACGCCGATGTACCGCGACGTCGAAAGCCCCCGCGATCTGCCGCAGATCGTGCTCGACCAGATCTCGCATTTCTTCGAGCATTACAAGGATCTGGAGCCGGGCAAGTACGTCAAGGTGCAAGGCTGGCTCGGCATCGAAGATGCCAAGAAGGAAATCATGCAGGGCGTTGCCGCCTACGAGAGCGCCAAGGACAAGCCGGCGTTTTGAATCCTGCCCCGGCAGTGCCTGCCGCGAGGCGGGATTTGATTGATCCACTAGAGTTAGCGCCATGAGCCGCCTGCGCGTCGCCGTCGCCCAATTCAACGCCCTTGTCGGCGACCTCGCCGGCAATGCGGCGCGCATTCTCGAGTTCGCGGCGCGCGCCCGCGAGGCGGGCGCGGACGTGCTGCTCACGCCGGAACTCGCGCTCAGCGGCTACCCGCCCGAAGACCTGTTGATGCGCCCGGATTTCTATCGTGCCTGCGCGGCGCAGCTCGACGCGGTGGCCCGTGCCGCCAGACTCCCGATCGTGATTGGCCATCCGGAGGAATCGGGCGGCAGGCGCTACAACGCCGCCTCCCTGCTGATGGATGGCCGGGTGGTCGCGACCTATCACAAGCTTCGTTTGCCCAATTACGAGGTCTTCGACGAAGAGCGCTACTTTGCCTCCGGGCGCGAGCCCTGCGTAATCGAGCTCAAGGGCGTGCGCTGCGGGCTGGCGATCTGCGCCGACGTCTGGGAGTCGGGCGCCGCCGAAACCTCCGTGCTGGCCGGCGCGGAACTGATGCTGACGCTCAACGCGTCGCCATTTCATACCAACAAGCAGGCGCGACGCTACGACGTGTTGCGCGACCGCGTGGCTGCGACGGGAAAGCCGGTCATCTACGCCAACCTGGTCGGCGGCCAGGATGAACTGGTATTCGACGGTGCCTCGTTCGCGCTGGACGGACAGGGCCGCCTGACGCATCAGTTGCCGGCCTTTGTCGAAGCCCTGGAGTTCATCGATTACGCCGACGGTCATCTGCTGCCGGGAAAAATCGCCGAGCCGCCGGTGCGGGAGGCCGAAGTCTATGCCGCGCTGAAGCTGGGTGTCGCGGATTACCTTGGCAAGAACGGCTTTCCCGGCGCGATCATCGGCCTGTCCGGCGGCATCGATTCGGCGCTGACGCTGGCGATCGCGGTCGATGCCCTCGGCGCCGACAAGGTGCGCGCGGTGATGATGCCGTCGCCATGGACCGCGCAAATGAGTCTCGACGATTCGCGCGAAATGGTGCGGCGGCTGGGCGTGCAATACGACGAGATCCCGATTGCCGCGGCAATGGAGCAGTTCGCCGTGTTGCTGGCGCCGACTTTCGAGCCGCTGGGGCCGAAGCCGGCGTGGGACACCACGGACGAGAATCTGCAGGCGAGAATTCGCGGCATGCTGCTGATGGCGTTGTCCAATCGCACTGGGCGCATAGTCCTCACCACCGGTAACAAGAGCGAAATGGCGGTCGGCTACGCCACGCTGTACGGCGACATGGCCGGCGGTTTCGCCGTCATCAAGGACGTGGCAAAAACCTTTGTCTATCGTTTGGCCCGCTGGCGCAACCAGGTTTCCGAGGTGATTCCGGAGAACATCATTACGCGCGCCCCCTCGGCCGAACTCAAGCCGGGCCAGACCGACCAGGACACGCTGCCGCCCTACGAGGTGCTCGATGCGATCATCGAAGCCTATATGGAGCGCGACGAGAGCCCGCGCCAGATCATTGCCTCCGGCTGCGACGAGGCCGATGTGCGCAAGGTGGTCGGCATGCTGAAAAAGAACGAATACAAGCGCCGCCAGGCGCCGGTCGGCATCCGGGTCACCCAACGCGGCTTCGGCAAGGATTGGCGCTATCCGATAACATCGGCTTACGCCGATGAATGGTGAGCCATCCCCCCCGCCCCCTTCCCGAGGGAAGGGGGTGACCAAGGATCAGCCGCTTGCGCGGCTTCAGAATACTGATATCTAGGGAGCAGGCAAATGAAGAAGATCGAAGCCATCATCAAGCCGTTCAAGCTCGACGAGGTTCGCGAAGCGCTTTCGGAAGTCGGAGTGACGGGTCTCACCGTGACCGAGGTCAAGGGTTTCGGGCGGCAGAAGGGCCATACGGAGTTGTATCGCGGTGCAGAGTACGTGGTCGATTTTCTGCCCAAGATCAAGATCGAGATCGTCGTTGCGGACGAGACGGTGGAACCCGCCATCGAAGCCATCATCAAGGCGGCCCGCACCGGCAAGATCGGTGACGGCAAGATTTTCGTCTCTTCTGTGGAACAGGTCGTGCGCATCCGAACGGGCGAAGCCAACGAAGCGGCCATTTAGGCGTCGTTGGCTTCGCCGTCGGCAAACTGGTGAGCCCATCCCCTGGCCCCGTCCCCGCGGGAAGGGGTGACTGAGTTGGCTCGCTACGCTCGTTTGTTGGGGGCGGCGAGGAGTACCACCACCGCCCCGGCGCCGCCTTCGGCGGCGCGTGCCTGACAGAAGGCCAGCACTTCCTGGCGCTGGCTCAGCCAGCCCAGCACCAGCTTCTTCAGCACCGGTTCGCGGCCGGGCGAACTCAGGCCTTTGCCGTGGACGATGCGCACACAGCGATAGCCGCATTGCCGGCATTCGGCAAGAAACGTGACGACGGCGTTTCGGGCCTGATCGCGATTCATGCCATGCAAATCGAGCTTGCCCTGCGTCACCCAGCGTCCGCGCCGCAAGTCGCGCAGCCAGGTTTTCGGCAGGCTGTCCCGGCGCCAGGCCGCTTCATCACCACCCTCCAGATACAGGTCGATCAGCGCCGGGCCGTGCAATGACTCGTCGAGCGCGGCGGCTTCGTCATGAAGGTACTGGCGCGGGATGGCCGGCGGTGGCGGAGGTTCGTGATGCACGCGATCCCACTGCAGCGGCTGGACATCCGCCACGGCTGCCTGAAATACGGCACGTTCTTCGAGCGACGGTGCGGCGCGCTTGGGCACGATTCGTAGCTCCGCAGGATGAGACCGGTGTTGCCGGAACCGCAATCCGCGCCGGATTACTCCAGGCTGTCGAGATAGCGCTCGGCATCGAGCGCCGCCTGGCAACCGGTGGCGGCGCTGGTCACGGCCTGCTTGTAGATGTGGTCTTGCACGTCACCGGCGGCGAACACCCCGGGGATGCTGGTCGCGGTCGCGTTGCCGTTGCGGCCGGCCTGGGTGACGATGTAGCCGCCCTCCATGTCCAGTTGGCCGACGAACAGATCCGTGTTGGGCTTGTGACCGATGGCGATGAAGACGCCCATCAGGGCAAGGTCTTGGGTGGCGCCGGTTTTCACGTGCTTGATGCGCATGCCGGTGACCCCGGACTTGTCTCCCAGCACCTCGTCGAGTACCGAATCCCACTTGATGGTTACCTTGCCCGCCTTTTCCTTTTCGAACAGCTTGTCCTGCATGATCTTTTCGGCGCGAAACTTGTTGCGGCGGTGCACAACCGTGACATGGCTGGCAATGTTGGACAGATACAGCGCTTCCTCGACCGCCGTGTTGCCGCCGCCGACGACTGCCACCTTCTGGTTCTTGTAAAAGAACCCGTCGCAGGTGGCGCATGCGGAGACGCCCTTGCCGGAGAAGGCTTCCTCGGAAGGCAGGCCGAGATACTGGGCCGAAGCGCCGGTTGCGATGATCAGCGCGTCGCAGGTGTATTCGCCGGAATCGCCGATCAGGCGGATCGGCTTCTCCTTGAGCATGGCGGTGTGGATATGGTCGAAAATGATTTCGGTCTGAAACCGCGCGGCGTGTTTTTCAAACCGCGCCATCAGGTCAGGGCCTTGTACCCCCTCAGCGTCGGCGGGCCAGTTATCAACGTCCGTCGTAGTCATTAATTGTCCACCTTGCGCCATTCCTGTAATCAATACAGGTTTCAGGTTGGCGCGGGCAGCATAGACGGCGGCGGTATAGCCGGCCGGACCGGAACCGAGGATAAGCAGACGGGCGTGACGAGCGCTCATGACGGGAACTTTCGTTGATAGACAATTTTTCAATTATATCGACCGCAAGGGCGGGCCGCCTTCGGCTTCCAACTATCGGCCGGAATATGCCAAATCTTGCACACTCACAGCGACTTAGGCGCTTTTTCCACGCGACCGGCATGTTAGACTTCAATCAATGGAATTAAATGGGGAAACGTGTGCTGATCTGGGACACGCGAGGCATGGTTGCCTTGGTCTTTTCTGTTATGGGGATGGGCGGTGGCTTGGCGATGTTGATTCTTCTCGCACTGGCTCCGGTAACGCTCGCATGGGCCCAGCCGGCCCAAGTGTCGGCGAGAGAGACTCTGCGCCTGGAACGCGAGACCAATTTGAATGGTTTGGCGCGGGCGCGCTACCCGGACAGCCAAGCGACACGCGACAAGTTTCGTCGTCTGATGGTTCAGGCCAATCCCTCCCTATTTGCGGCCGGAACAGCGCCGGGATCCGTCCCCTTGCCGGCAGGGACGGTGCTCGTGGTTCCCGCCGATCTGCCTCCAGCGGAAGCCAAAGCGCAGAAAACGCCTGAGCCGAGCGCTGTCGTGGCGACGGCGCCAATTTCTAAGGCTGCTCCCTCAGCGGCCGTACCGCCCGGCGCGCCGGTGTCCGCCAGCCCTTCTCCGCCGGCCAGCGGCGGGGGATTGACTTTTGACATCACGCACTATGTCGCGCACGGCAATACCCTTCTTTCGCAGGCAGCGTTGGATGAGGTGCTGGCGCCGTACAAGGGTCCAGGACGGGATTTCGGAACGGTTCAGCAGGCCCTGGAGGCGCTCGAGAAAGCCTACGCGGCGATGGGATTCAATGCCATTCAGGTGCTTTTGCCGGAGCAGACGCTGGAGTCAGGTGCCGTTCATTTCATGGTTGTCGAAAGTCGGCTGGCAAGCGTCAAGGTCGAAGGCAACCGGCATTTCAGCAGCGAAAACTATCAGCGTTCGCTACACTCCCTGGTGCCCGGAAAGACGCCGAACTTCGACCAGTTGGTCGATGATCTGCGGCTGGCAAACGAGAACCCGGGCAAGCAGGTCAGCGTAGTCATGCGCGCCGGCGAGAATGAAGGCGAGGTGGACGCCGTGGTGAGGGCCAGCGACCAATCGCCGATGCGCTATGCCGTGACGTTCGACAACACCGGCAACGAACAGACGGGACCGTTTCGTATCGGGGCAGCGGTGCAGCACGCCAATGTTTTTGATCGCGACCATGTCGTCAGCTTTCAGGCGATCACCTCGCCCTTGCGGGCGCGACAGGTGCGAATTTACGGCCTTGGCTACCAGGCTCCGGTGTATTCGATGAGCGGCAGCTTCGGCATGTTTCTCGGCTATTCCAACGTCAATTCCGGAACGGTCAACACCGTTGGCGGAAATTTCAACATTGCCGGCAGTGGCATCATCCTTGGCCTGCGCTACACGCAATTGATTCCCAAGCGAGGCGATTGGGAGCACAAGCTTTCCTTCGGCTGGGATTGGCGGGCCTATCAGAGCAACGTGACGGTTACCGGCGGCACCGCCAAACTCGTGCCCGACGTAACGGTGCAACCGCTCAGTCTTACCTGGCAGAGCGCCTTGAAGAAGCCCGACTCGGAACTGTCGGCCTACGTGAGCCTGGTGCAAAATCTGCCCGGGGGAAACGATGCGAACGACACGCAGTTCCAGAAGGTCGGTGCCAGGCCCGGGGCGAATGCTCTCTATCAGATATGGCGCTACGGTTTCAACTATCAAAAAGCGCTTGGTGGCGATTGGGCGGCACGTGCCAACCTTACCGGCCAGCATACCCGCCAGAGCCTGGTGACGGGCGAGATGTTCGGTATCGGGGGCGCCGACTCGGTGCGCGGCTTCCTTGAGCGCGAGCACTCGAACGACAAGGGGCATCGCGGCAGCCTTGAACTCTATTCGCCCGACCTCGGGCAGCGATTGTCCGATGGACTCAAGCTCAGAATCCTGGGCTTCTATGACTTCGGATGGGTCAAGCGCGTGCATCCGATCGCGCAGGAGGTGTACTCGACCGGCATCGCCAGCACAGGATTTGGTGTCCGTGCGGGCGTGGGCAAAAAGACCACATTGCGACTCGATTACGCCACGGTGGTCGATGACTCGCATACTTCACGCGGCATGCGTCTGCATGGCGCCTTGTCCTATGTCTTCTGAATTCGATCCCATGGATAGCGCGCGAGCCCTGCGCCGCGAGTTGCCCGGCGCTTCCCGCGCTACGGCACCGAATCATCATTTCCGGCTGAAGCGGCTTTCCCTGGCTCTGGCGGCGGGTTTTTCGTCCCTGGTGCTGGCCAACCCGATCAATCCAACCGTGGTCGCGGGCAGCGCGGCATTCCAGAGTACCGGCAATGCGCTCACCATCACCAACACGAATGGCACGGTAATTGACTGGAAGGGATTCTCCATCGGTCAGGGCGAGATCACCCGCTTCATTCAGCCCAATGCGGCAAGTCAAGTACTGAACCGCGTCACCGGCGGCGTTCCCAGCGAGATTTTTGGTGCTCTGCAGTCGAACGGGCGTGTTTTCCTGATCAACCAGAATGGCATCGCTTTTGGCCCGAACGCGCAAATCGACGTGGGCGGGCTGGTGGTGTCTTCACTCGGCCTGTCGAATGCCGATTTCATCGCGGGCAGACTGACCTTCACGGGGCAGGCCGGCGCCGGCAACATCGTCAATCAAGGGACGATCCGGACGGCGAGCGGCGGCATGGTTGCCCTCGTCGCTCCGAATGTCGAAAATCACGGCATCATCCAGGCCCCGAATGGCGATGTGATTCTTGCTGCCGGCAAGAGTGCAAATCTCGTCGATTTGCAGCGCCCCGAGATTCAGGTCGAGGTCAATGCGGCGGCAAACCAGGCACTCAATGTCGGGCAACTGGTGGGACGCAGCATCGGAATTTATGCCGGCGCCATCAAGCACTCCGGTATCGCCAATGCGACCACTGCCGCACTCGACGAAAAGGGACGTGTCGTATTCAAGGCAGCGGGAGACACGCTGGTGGCGGGAAGCATCTCGGTCCGCAATGAAGGCGGACAGGGTGGCCGGATCGAGGTGCTTGGCAATGGTGTCGGTGTACTCGCGGGTGCTACGCTGGATGCTTCCGGGAAGACCGGCGGCGGCGCGGTTCTCGTGGGTGGCGACTTCCAGGGCAAGAACCCGGAGGTGCAGAACGCGCGGCAGACCTTCGTCGCATCCACGGCCAGGATAAGCGCCGACGCGATCGAGAATGGCGACGGCGGCAAGGTCGTGGTTTGGGCTGACGGAAGTACCGAATATCGCGGAAGCATTTCCGCAAGAGGCGGCGCGCAGGGCGGTGATGGGGGGAATGTGGAAGTATCGGGCAAGGACCAATTGGTCTTTGCCGGCAAGGTGGATACCCGGGCGCCGCAGGGCCGGATCGGCACCCTGTTGCTGGATCCCACCGACGTCGACATCGTCACCGGCGGAACCGAAGATCTCGAGGGAACGACCAATCCCGATACGAACGTAAACACCTATGCGTTCACGGAAAGCGATGGCGTCAGCCCGAGCAATATCGATCCGGGAACGATCGTCACCCTGCTCGACAGCAGCGATGTAACGATTCAGGCAACGAACAACATCACCGTTTCCAATGACATAAACGCAAGCGGGAATACGGCGAGCAAGGGGCTGACGCTTACGGCCAACAATGCGATATTCCTGAACGCAAACATTACGCTGAAGCAAGGCGCCACGTCGTTTCTGACCCTCACCAGCGATGCCGACGTCAGTGGTGCAGGAACCATTACCGTCGGTGGTGCCAGAGTCATCACCGTGCTCGACGGAGCGATAAACTTTTCCGGCATCACGCATGGGCCGACAGGCGGCGGCGCCGAGAGCCTGACCTTGAATGCAGGTACGGGCACAGTCAACATGGGGGCCATTTACGGAGCAGGTGCACTGCCGGATGCCACAGGCTTGACGGATGTGACGATCACCAACGCCGGCACCACGAACTTCAATGGCGCGATCGCCATCGCCGGCGCGCTGACGCAGAGCAATGCCGCGACCGGCACCACGACGTTTGCCAACACCGTGAGCGTGGGCAGCGCGAGCCTCAAGGGCACGGCCTACGCCATCAACAACAGCTTCGCCTCGGGCGGCACCACCAGCATCGCCAACACGGGCACGCTGACCAAGACCGCGACGGGCAACATCACCTCGACGGGCGCCTTCAGCACCGGGCTGGGGGATGTCAATCTGGCGGCCAACATCACCACCACCGACAGCGACCTCACCATCGGCGGCAACCTGGTGCTGGCCGAAGGGGCCACGCCGACGCTATCGACCGGCGCCGGCACGGCGGGCAACATCCTGATCAGCGGCAGCACCGACGGCACGGCGGGCGCGGCGGTGGAAACGCTGACGCTGCAGGCCGGGCTGGGCAGCGTCACCTTCGGCGCCAGCGTCGGCACGGGAGTCGCCGACAGCCTGACGGCGGTAACCATCACCAATGCCGCGGCGACCAGCTTCAACAACACGGTGAACCTCGCCGGCGCGCTGACGCAGAGCAATGCCGCGACCGGCACCACGACGTTTGCCAACACCGTGAGCGTGGGCAGCGCGAGCCTCAAGGGCACGGCCTACGCCATCAACAACAGCTTCGCCTCGGGCGG
>JAOTRV010000058.1 GCA_030247575.1 Sulfuritalea sp. | reverse complement strand
CTTGTCCTGGGCGTAGGCCGCCGCCGCGTCCCTCACCATGCGTTCGTCTTCCGTCAGTTGCCGTTCCATCAGCAACGGGTCTTCCCAATTGAATCTCGGTTGGCTGCTCATCTGGACTCCAGTATCAATCAATCAATGAATTGTCATGCCGCCGTCGGCGGCAAGAATCTGTCCTGTTACGTAAGCCGAGGCATCCGACGCGAAGAAAAGGAAAACCGGCGCGATCTCATCGGGCTCGGCCCAGCGGCCGAGGGGAATCCGATCGAGATACTTTTCCTTGAACCGCTCATCGGTGCGAATCGTCTCCGTCATCGGCGTAGCAGCGCCAGGTGCAATGGCGTTGGCCGTAATGTTGTAGCGCGCCAACTCCTTCGCCGTACTCTTGGTCATGCCCAGAATGCCGGCTTTCGCCGCGCTGTAGTTGATCTGGCCTATCGTGCCGAGAACGCCTGCAGCCGACGTGACGTAAATTATACGGCCGTAGCGGCGCTCGACCATGCCGCCGACCACCGCCTGCAGGCAATTGAAGGCACCGGTCAGATGCACGGCTATCACCTGCTGCCACTGCTCGGCGGTCATCTTGTTGAGCATGGCCGTGCGAGTGATGCCGGCATTGTTCACCAGAATGTCGATGCGCCCCCAGGCCGCGTTGACCTGCGCCGCAGCCGCCTCGACCTGGGCACGGTCGGCGACGTCACAGGCGACGCCGATCGCCGTACCGCCAGCGCCGACTATTGCCGCGGCAACCTTTTCAGCGGCCTCGCCGTTCATGTCGACCACGGCAACCCTCGCACCCTCGGCGGCATAGGCCTGCGCCACCGAGGCGCCGATGCCCTGCCCGGCCCCGGTGACAAACGCGACTTTTCCTTCGAGTTGCACGCGCTCAGCCCTTCGGCTTGGCCAGCACCTGCTCGGCGAACTTGTCGTCGAACAGCGCGCCTTCGGCCACCAACTGGCGGAACTTGATGAAGTCGATGACGTCCTTGCCGGTCGGCTTCTTCGCGTCGAAGGCATTGAAGCCGAGCCAGGCTTCGTGGTTCATGTTGGCGGCGAGCCAGTGGCGGTTCGGCAGCTTCATCTGGTCCCAGAAGAACTTCTTCTTGCCGCGGATGCCGTCGATCGAGTTGATCAGGCAGTTCGGGAACAGGTTGGCGAACTTCCACACCAGGCGGTTGACTTCGGCGTCGAGTAGTTCGAAGTCGGTCTTGCACTCGGCCATCAGCGCCTTGGCGGCGGCGATCTTGTCGCCGGCCACGGCTTCGCCATAGACGATTTCGCCGTCATCGACAAAAGTGTCCGTACGCACCAGCGGATTGCGCACCCACTGGCCGTCCTTCTTCAGCACCGGCACCACCTTGGTGACCAGGCCCTTGGATTTCATCTTGTAGGCGCTCCAGGTCTCGCAGGAGATGCAGTTGTACATCGCATCTTCCATCGAGAGGAACCAGGGCAGGAAGTCGGTCGAGCCGCCCACCGGCGCCGAGCCGTGCTTGGGGCCGGCCTGGCCGAAGACGGCGAGGTCGGAGGTCACCGTGATGTCGGTGGCCATGCCGATTTCCTGGCCGCCGGCAACGCGCATGCCATTGACACGGCAGATGACGGGCTTCTTGCAGTTGAGGATGCCGTCGACCATGGCGTTGAACAGGTCCATGTACTCGCCGTACTCGTTGGGACGCTTGGAGTAGTAGGAGGCGTACTCGGCGGTGTTGCCGCCGGTGCAGAAGGCCTTGTCGCCGACCGCGGTGAACACCACGGCGACGATCTTGCGATCGCTGGAGGCGCGCTGCATGCCGGCGATCACGCCCTTGACCATGTCGGTGGTGTAGGAGTTGTACTGGCTCGGGTTGTTCAGCCAAATCCAGGCCGAATAGAGGCCCGCGACGGCGGCGCCCTTGTCGTCCAGCACCGGACGCTCCTCGTAGATCACCGTCGGCGCATCACTGGCAGATGCGGTGCCGAAGTGTGAGTTGTCGATGAGCTGATGGTCCTTGAGATCGTTTTCCCTGCGTAGCCATTCCAATGCCATGGTAGTTCTCCTCGTTGAATTCGGTAAATCGGTTCGTCTGGATGAAAATCTGCTTCAGAAATCCGGGGTCAGGATCACGCGCCGCTTGAGCTTGCCGTGATGCGCTTCGTCGAAGACCTGCTCGATCTGGCTCATCGGCCGCGTCTCGACGAAGGGGCCGAGCTTGATGCGGCCGTCGAGGCACATCTCCAGCACCTGCGGATAGAACTCCGGCGGGCAGCCCCAGGTGCCGATCAGCTCGGCATCGAAGGCCATCAGCTTGGACAGCATGTAGCTGGTCTCGTCGGTGCCGTAGCCCACCACCACCAGCGTGCCGGTGAAGGACAGCAGCGAGAGCGCCAGTTCCTGGCCGGGCTTGGTGCCGGTGACTTCGAAGATCTTCCAGCCGTAATTCGACGGCAGGCCCTGCTCCTTGCAGAAGGCCTTGAAGGCTTCCTTGACTTCCTTGGCCGTCTTGCCCCTGGGGTTGATGGTGAAGTCGGCGCCGTAGCCCTTCATGAACTCCAGCTTCTCGTCGTTGATATCGATGCCGATCACCGCCGCCGCGCCCATGCCCTTGGCCACCTGGGTCATGAAGCTGCCGACGCCGCCGGCCGCGCCGATGACGATGACGCGGTCGCCGGCCTGCAGCCTGGCACGCCGCGCCGCCTGGTAGGGCGTGGTCACCGCGTCGGCAATCACCGAGAGATATTCGAGAGGCACGCTGCCGCGATTGCCGACGATGCAGAGGTCTGCGGACGGCACCGGGATGTGGCTGGAGAAACCGCCGTAGATACCCATCGAATTGCCCGGCATCTTCTGCGCCAGGCAGCGATTGCCGCGGCCGGTCTTGCACAGCTCGCACTTGTTGCAGGGAAGCACGGCGGGAATGATGACTTCCTTGCCGACCAGCTTCGCGTCACCGGCAACCACCACGCCGGATATCTCGTGGCCCAGCGACAGGGGCGGCGGCTGCTCAGTGCGCACGCCCATGTAGAAGTAGGACAGATCGGTGTGGCAGACGCCGCAGCCCTTGACCTCGACCAGGGCCTCGCCCGGCTGCAGTTGCGGCACCGGGATTTCGGTTTTGGTCAGCGTCCCCGGTACGGTCATCTGCCAGGTCTTGATGGTGCTTGGAATCATCGTCATATCCTTATTCCTAGAAAAAGCATTTGATCCGCAGACTTCGCAGATTCCGCAGATGGAACAACTCGCTTGCCGCGTCTCGCCCCTGCCCCAATGAATTACCGAGTTCTAATCTGTGAAAATCTGCGTCATCTGCGGAAAGTGAATTATTTGTTCTTCCAGACGGGTTTGCGCTTTTCAATGAATGAATTGAGGCCTTCCTTCGCATCCTCGGTAGCCATAAGATCCTTGAGGTAATGCTGTTCGATATGGAACAGCGCCTCGTAGAACGGCCGCGTCGCCGCTTCCTTGACGGCCTTCTTGGTGTGCAGCAGCGCCACGCGCGACAGCGTGGTGAATTGTTCGAGGAACTTCGCGGTGTCAGCGGCGAAGCTCTCCTTCGGCAGCACCTTGTTCACCAGGCCGATGCGATGCGCTTCCTGCGCGTCGATGATGCCGCCGCCGAGCAGCAGTTCCATCACCTTCGTCATCGGAATCTGGCGCGGCAGAAGGATCGCGGCGATCGGCGGAAAGACGCCGAGCTTGATTTCCGGCTGACCCAGCTTGGCCGACTCGGAGGCCACCACCATGTCGCAGGCGATGGCCAGCTCGCAGCCGCCGCCCAGCGCCGGACCGTTCACCGCGGCGACGGTGGGAATCGGCACCTGCATCAGGCGCTTGAGTATCCCGTGGAAGACGTCGATCATTTTCACCACCTTGTCGGGGGTGTGGTCCACCACATCGACACCCGAGGAGAAGGTCTTGTCGCCGTTGCCGGTAATCAGCAGCACCTTGGCCGTTGTGTTCTCCATCGCCAGGTCGAGCGCGGTATTCATCTCTTCCATGGTGGCGATGTCCAGCACATTGTAGGGCGGACGGTTGATGGCCAGACGCAGGACGTCGCCCTGGTCCTCGTAGGAGATGAACTTGAAATTCGTCATGAAATGCGTTCCTCGTGAATTCCTGATTGATGCCGTTAGAAAAGATCGTCCATCTCGTCGGCGCCGACGCCGGGAGGCATGCCGCCGTACTGCTGCATGTAGGCCTGCACCAACTGGTTCTCGCGCTGGCTGAAGAAAGGCGCGTCCTCCCAGACGAAGAACTTGGCGATGTCGGCCTTGTCCAGCATGGCTTCGAGTCCCTCGCGCAGGTTTTCCACACCCTTGATCACCAGCACCTTCTTGTCGGCATCGAGCAATTGGTACACCCCGGACTCGGTCTGCACTCCGGCGACGTTCTCGGCGGTGAGTTCCAGCCAGGCCTCCGGCGGCAGCACCATGTCCTCGATCTTCGCCGCGAGATTGCACTTGAGGCAGCGCAGCGCCTCGGCGCGCGCCGTCGCGTCGTCGAAGCCCAATTCGACTTCATCCCAGTTGTCCCGCTTGGCCGGATCGATGAAGATCGGATGCAAGCGCTTGCGGGTGTTGAAGCCATCCTCGCGGCCGATGTGCGGGTCGGTATCCCAATCCGGCAGCAGCTTTTCTTCGATGTTGCCGTCGCCGCCGAGGTAGGCATCCATCGCGGCAGCCGCCTTGCGGCCCTGGGCCACCGACTCGATCAGGGTCGACGGGCCGAGCACGCAGTCGCCGCCGGCATAGACGCCGGGCCGGCTGGTCAGCATGTTGTCTTCGCGCACCTGAACGCGGTTGTTCTTCGCAAGTTGCACTCCGTAGCCCGCAATGGCTTCCGGCCGCTGGCCGATGGCGCCGATGACCAGATCGACATCCTCGGTGAACTCGCTGCCGGCGATTTCCACCGGACGGCGCCGACCGGAGGCATCCGGCTCGCCCAACGCCATCTTGATGTAGGTGATCTTCAGGCGCGAGCTGCCGCTGTCGTTGAGTTCGATTTTCTTCGGCGCCAGCAGGAAGCGGAAGTTCACCTTCTCCTCGATGCAGCCCTGGACCTCGTCGTCGCGCGCGGGCATTTCCTCGCGGGTGCGGCGATACACCATATCCACGACTTCGGCGCCGAGGCGGCGCGCAGAGCGCGCATTGTCGGTGGCGACGTTGCCGCCGCCGATCACCGCGACGCGTTTTCCGATCACGATCGCCGTGTCGCCATCGCCTACTTTGCCCAGCGTCACGGCGCGCAGGAAGGTCGGGCTGTCGATCACATTGGGCAGGTTGTCGCCGGGAATGCCGAGCGCGTCGCCGTTCTGCGCACCGATGCCGAGGAAGACTGCGTCGAAGCCCTGTGCCTGCAGCTCGTCGATGTTCTCGATACGGGTATTGAAACGGAATTCCACGCCGAGCTTTTCGACCTCGGACACTTCCTGGTCGATCACCTCCAGCGGCACACGATACGAGGGAATGCCATAGCGCGCCATGCCGCCGGCGGCCGGCAGGGCGTCGAACACCGTGACGGCATGACCCTTCTTGGCCAGGTAATAGGCGGCGGTCAGTCCGCCGGGGCCCGCCCCCACTACGGCCGCCTTCTTGCCCGTCGGCGGCAACTGGATGGAGTACTTGCGCCACAGGCCGGTATCGTTGTCCGCGGCGATCCGCTTCAGGCTGCGAATCGACAGCGGGTCGTCGAGATCCTTGCGCCGGCAGGCCGATTCGCAGGGACTGAAACACGCACGGCCGAGGATGCCGGGGAAGGGCAGCTTCTCGCGCACCACCGCCACCGCCTCGGAATACATGCCCAGACCGACCAGCTGCACATAGCGCGGTACGTCGATCCCGGCCGGACAGGTGGCCTTGCAGGGCACCTGGGTTTCTTCCTTGCGCGCGACGTCGAGCGTGCGGTCCATCAGGGCTCCGGTCGGGCAGACCGTCACGCAGGCGCTGCAGAACTTGCAGCCGGATTCGAGCAAGGTCGCTGCGATGGTGCCGACCCAGGTGCGACCATCGGTTTTCTTGACTTCGAGACAGCCGACGCCGCGCACCTCGTTGCAGGCCACGAGGCAACGCCGGCAGTCGATGCACAGGTTGTAATCGCGGTCGTAGAACGGTTCGTTCTTGATCACCGGCAGCTGCACATGCTTGTAGTTCGGCGTCGTCGCCGGAATGCCGACGTAGTCGGAGACCTTGCGCAATTCGCAGCTGTTGAAGATGGAACAGCAGCGCTGCTCGACCGGATTGCCGAAGGAACAGGTGGTGCGACTGCAGCCCTCGCGTTGCGGGCAGGTCAGGCAGACATGCGGGTGGGTGCCCAGCGTCTTGGCGATGCGTTCCTTGCGCAGCTTGTCGATGGCCGGCGACGTGGTGGTGACGACCATTCCCGCCTCGACCGGAATCGAGCAGGAAGTGCGCATGCCGGTGCTGCCGGCGATTTCGACGACGCACAGATTGCAGCCGCTGTCACCGCCGCCGCGTTGGCAGCTCGGAGGCAGATCGGGGTGGGCACAGAGCGCCGGAATGTAGATGCCGGCGGCGCTCGCCGCAGAGAGCAGGGAGACTCCTTCGGGCGCCTCGACCGCCTTGCCGTCGATGGTGAGCCGGACCTTGATGCCCGCATCGGCGCCGGAGCTGCCTGCACCGGGCACCTGCCGGGTCTTGTACCACCTGATCTCGGACGTCTGTACGGCCTGCATGGTATTCCTCCTCGATGCGTCTTGCGACTGTCTGCGCGGCCTCGCGGGACCGCGCCTTTCTGATGATCTGCTGCGACTAGGGCCGGTGGTAGGGCGCGTAATACGCACCGCGACAGGCCCCAGCCCTCACTGCTTCAAGAAAACTTGCCATGTCCTGCACGGGCTGCAAAAACTCCGTGGCGCAACGACCGACCGCGATTACCTTGTGGCAATCGCTGCCGCCCAGCGTCGGCAGCCCCAGATGCTGCGACGCGTGGATGGCCAGATCGTTGTCGCTGTCGCTGTTGCCGCCGTTGTGCGACTCCACCGCAACGATGCCCTCCAGATCCAGCAGGCCTTCGAGCAGGCTCGACAGGCCGACGTTGCGAAACGGATGCGCCGGCGCGCAGACGCCGCCGAGATCGTTGATGCGTTCGATCACTTCCTCCAGCGGCAGGTAGCTGTCGCGATTCCACACGTTCCAGCCGTCGTCCGTCACGCCATAGGCCAGCAGGTGGCCGCGGTCCGTGGCGATTTCGACGCCGCGCAGGACCAGCAACCCCTCCTCGCGGCCGATGTGCTCGACCGGCTCGGAGGCCTCGTAGGAATAGTGCTCGGTGATGCAGACACCATCCAGGCCGAGGGCCTTCGCGCGCCGGATCAGGTCAAGCGGTTCGAGCCAGTTGTCGTACGAGTACTTCGTATGACAGTGGGTATCGATCCACATGGCCTGGTGCGGCGCCGTCCGGACTCAGGGCAGCACGTACTCGAGATTGACGCGCTTGGACGGCACGAACTTGTTGGCCTTGAAGAACTTCTCCAGGGCGAAGTCGTCCCAGTTCACCAGCGTATAGACCTTCTTCACCCCGGCCGCCTTC
>JAOTRV010000057.1 GCA_030247575.1 Sulfuritalea sp. | reverse complement strand
GATCTCGAGCGTTACTGAGCCGCCAAAGCCCCTAGGAGAAAATACACATGAAAAGCCTGTTTGCAGACCTGTTCAAGCAGAACCTGGCGGCCGAAGAGGAGTTCGACGCGATCACGATCGGTCTGGCTTCCCCCGACAAGATTCGTTCCTGGTCATACGGCGAGGTAAAGAAGCCGGAGACCATCAACTACCGCACCTTCAAGCCTGAGCGCGACGGCCTGTTCTGCGCCAAGATATTCGGCCCGGTCAAGGACTACGAGTGTCTGTGCGGCAAGTACAAGCGCCTGAAGCACCGCGGCGTGATCTGCGAAAAGTGCGGCGTCGAAGTTACCCAGTCGAAAGTGCGCCGCGAACGCATGGGTCACATCGAACTGGCTTCGCCGACCGCGCATATCTGGTTTCTGAAGAGCCTTCCGAGCCGTCTCGGCATGGTGCTGGACATGACGCTGCGCGACATCGAGCGGGTCCTGTATTTTGAAGCCTTTGTGGTTGTCGATCCGGGCATGACGCCATTGAATCGCGCGCAACTGCTGACCGAAGACGACTACTTGGCCAAGGTCGAGGAATACGGTGACGATTTCACCGCCGTAATGGGCGCCGAGGGCGTGCGCGAACTGCTGCGTACCCTCGATCTCAATCGTCAGGTCGAGAGCCTGCGGCAGGAACTGGAGACCACCGGATCGGAAGCGAAGAGCAAGAAGATTTCCAAGCGCCTGAAGGTGCTCGAGGGCTTCCAGCAGTCGGGCATCAAGCCGGAGTGGATGATTCTGGAAGTGCTGCCTGTGCTGCCGCCGGACCTGCGTCCCTTGGTTCCGCTGGATGGCGGTCGCTTCGCCACGTCCGACCTCAACGACCTGTATCGCCGCGTCATCAACCGCAACAACCGTCTCAAGCGCCTGCTCGAACTCAAGGCGCCAGACATCATCGTGCGCAATGAAAAGCGCATGTTGCAGGAGGCTGTCGACTCCTTGCTCGACAACGGCCGTCGCGGCAAAGCGATGACCGGCGCCAACAAGCGTCCGCTGAAGTCTCTGGCCGACATGATCAAGGGCAAGGGCGGCCGCTTCCGCCAGAACCTGCTGGGCAAGCGCGTCGACTACTCCGGTCGCTCGGTCATTGTCGTCGGTCCGCAGCTCAAGCTGCACCAGTGCGGCCTGCCGAAAAAGATGGCGCTCGAACTGTTCAAGCCCTTCATCTTCGAGCGTCTCGAGAAGATGGGAATCGCCAGCACCATCAAGGCGGCCAAGAAGGAGGTCGAAGCCGAAACCCCGGTGGTCTGGGACATCCTCGAAGAAGTTATTCGCGAACATCCGGTGATGCTGAATCGTGCCCCGACGCTGCACCGTCTCGGCATTCAAGCCTTCGAGCCGACGCTGATCGAGGGCAAGGCGATTCAGCTGCATCCGCTGGTCTGCGTGGCATTCAACGCCGACTTCGACGGTGACCAGATGGCGGTACACATCCCGCTTTCGCTGGAAGCGCAGATGGAAGCCCGCACGCTGATGCTGGCCTCGAACAATGTGCTGTCGCCTGCCAACGGACAGCCGATCATCGTGCCTTCGCAGGACGTCGTGCTGGGTCTTTACTACGCCACTCGCGAGAACGTCTCGGCTCGCGGCAACGGCATGATGTTCTCGGATATCGCCGAAATCACACGCGCGGTCGACTCGCGGCAAATCGACCTCCATGCGCGCATCACCGTGCGCATTCGAGAGTTCGAACTGGACGCCGACAAGCAGTGGCAGGAAAAGATCACCCGCTATTCAACGACCGCTGGCCGTGCGTTGTTGTCGGAAATCCTCCCGCGCGGGCTACCGTTCAAGGTGATCGACAAGCCGCTCAAGAAGAAGGAAATCTCGAAGCTGATCGACGAGAGCTTCCGTCGCTGCGGCCTCAAGGAAACTGTGGTCTTTGCCGACAAGTTGATGCAGGCGGGCTTCCGCCTGGCAACCCGGGCCGGGATTTCGATCTGCGTCGATGACATGCTGGTGCCGACGCAGAAGCACAGCCTGATCGCAGCAGCTGAAGCCGAGGTCAAGGAAATCGAAAAGCAATACACCTCCGGCCTTGTCACGGTCGGCGAGCGCTACAACAAGGTGGTCGATATCTGGGGCCGTGCCGGGGATCAGGTGGCCAAGGCCATGATGGACCAACTTGCGCATCAGGTCGTTACCGGCGTCGATGGCAAACAGGTAAGCCAGGAGTCCTTCAATTCCATCTACATGATGGCAGACTCGGGCGCTCGGGGCTCTGCAGCCCAGATTCGCCAATTGGCGGGTATGCGCGGCCTGATGGCCAAGCCGGACGGCTCGATCATCGAAACCCCGATCACCTCGAACTTCCGTGAGGGTCTGAACGTCCTCCAGTACTTCATTTCGACCCACGGCGCACGCAAGGGTCTGGCCGACACCGCGTTGAAGACGGCCAATTCCGGTTATTTGACACGCCGCTTGGTGGACGTGACCCAGGATCTGGTGGTTATCGAGGATGATTGCGGTACCCAGAACGGATTTGCCATGAAGGCATTGGTGGAGGGCGGCGAAGTGATCGAGCCGCTGCGCGAGCGCATTCTTGGCCGCGTCGCCACCAATGACGTGATCAATCCGGATACGCAGGAAGTGCTGTTTGAAGCGGGCTATCTGCTCGATGAGGATGCAGTCGATGCCATTGAATCACTCGACATCGATGAAGTGCGCGTTCGCAGCCCGTTGTCCTGTGAAACCCGCTATGGCCTGTGTGCGAAATGCTACGGCCGGGATCTCGGTCGCGGTTCCTTGGTCAATGCCGGTGAGGCGGTCGGGGTCATCGCGGCCCAGTCGATCGGTGAGCCCGGCACGCAGTTGACGATGCGTACCTTCCACGTTGGTGGCGCGGCATCCCGTTCGGCGGCGCAAAGCAGCATCGAGGCCAAGAGTTCAGGCGTGATTCGCTTTACCGCGACCATGCGCTATGTGACAAATCCCAAGGGCGAGAAGATTGTGATCTCCCGTTCCGGGGAACTGATGATCACCGACGACAACGGCCGCGAACGTGAGCGCCACAAGGTTCCCTACGGAGCAACCCTGCAGGCAGACGACGGCAAGCCGACCAAGGCCGGAGCTCAGCTGGCCACTTGGGATCCTCACACGCGTCCGATCGTTACCGAGTATGCCGGCACGGTCAAGTTCGAGAACGTCGAGAAGAATGCGACGGTCGCCGAACAGATGGACGAGGTCACTGGTCTCTCCACGCTGGTCGTCATCGATCCCAAGCGCGGCGCCAAGGCCTCCAAGGGTGTTCGGCCGCAGGTCAAGCTGATCGACGAGTCGGGCCAGGAAGTCAGGATTCACGGTACCGACCACGTCGTCACCATTACATTCCAGGTCGGTTCGCTGATTACCGTTAAGGATGGTCAGCCGGTTGCGGTTGGCGACATTCTGGCCAGGATTCCGCAGGAGTCATCCAAGACCCGCGACATCACCGGTGGTCTGCCGCGCGTGGCCGAACTCTTTGAAGCGCGCGTACCGAAGGACGCCGGCGTTTTGGCCGAAGTCACCGGTACCGTGTCCTTCGGCAAGGATACCAAGGGCAAGCAGCGTCTGGTGATCACCGAGCCTGACGGAACGGCGCACGAGTATCTGATCACCAAGGACAAGCACGTTATGGCCCACGACGGGCAGGTGGTCAACAAGGGCGAAGTGATTGTGGACGGCCCGGCGGATCCGCACGATATCCTGCGGTTGAAGGGTGTCGAGGAATTGGCTCGCTACATCATTGATGAAGTGCAGGACGTATATCGGCTTCAAGGCGTCAAGATCAACGACAAGCACATTGAGGTAATCGTCAGACAAATGCTGCGCCGGGTGGTTATCACAAATCCGGGCGATTCGACCTTCATCAAGGAAGAGCAAGTCGAACGGGCTGCCGTGCTTGACGAAAACGACAAGCTGATTGCCGCCGGAAAGACGCCGGCGACCTACGACTTCATGCTGCACGGCATCACCAAGGCCAGCTTGTCGACCGACTCCTTCATTTCGGCGGCGTCCTTCCAGGAAACCACCCGCGTTCTGACGGAAGCGGCGATCATGGGCAAACGGGACGAACTGCGCGGGCTCAAGGAGAACGTCATTGTCGGCCGCCTGATTCCGGCGGGTACCGGCATGGCCTACCATCGTACCCGTCACGGTCGTTCCAAGGGCGGAGCCGAGGCACAGAGCCTGTTCGATCTCCCGGCGACTGGGGACGATACCCCGGTGGCAGCAGAAGACGCGCAAGCAGGTTGACGCTCGCAGGAGACCATTCTATAATCCGGCCTCTTTGCCCTTGGCAGGGGCCGACTTTTCGTAAATTTGCAGTGCATTTCGCACAGCATTCAGGACATATACATGCCTACCATTAATCAACTCGTGCGCAAAGGTCGTCAGGCGCCGCAGTCGAAGAGCAAGGTGCCCGCACTGGGCAGCAGCCCAGCCCGGCGCGGTGTCTGTACCCGCGTGTACACCACCACGCCGAAGAAGCCCAACTCAGCGCTGCGGAAGGTCGCCAAGGTGCGCCTGACCAATGGCTTCGAGGTTATTTCCTATATCGGCGGCGAAGGCCACAATCTGCAGGAGCACTCTGTGGTCCTCATTCGCGGCGGTCGGGTCAAGGATCTGCCGGGTGTGCGCTACCACATTGTCCGCGGCAGCCTTGATACCCAAGGTGTCAAGGACCGCAAGCAGAGCCGTTCCAAGTACGGCGCCAAGCGGCCCAAGGCCGCCTGATCCGGGTCCTAAGGAGATACCATGCCCCGTCGTCGTGAAGTTCCCAAACGTGACATTCTGCCGGATCCCAAGTTCGGCAGCGTTGATCTTTCCAAATTCGTCAATGTGCTGATGGACAGCGGCAAGAAATCTGTTGCCGAGCGCATCATCTACGGCGCCTTCGCACAGATTCAAACGAAGAGCGGCAAGGACCCGCTGGAGGTTTTCACTCTGGCGGTGAACAATGTAAAGCCCCTGGTCGAGGTCAAGAGCCGCCGGGTGGGTGGTGCCAACTATCAGGTTCCGGTCGAGGTGCGTCCTTCGCGGCGTATGGCTCTCTCCATGCGCTGGCTGCGCGAAGCAGCGCGCAAGCGCAGCGAGAAGTCGATGGGGCAGCGCTTGGCCGCTGAATTGCTGGAGGCGTCCGAAGGGCGCGGTGCGGCGATGAAGAAGCGTGAAGAAGTTCACCGCATGGCCGAAGCCAACAAGGCGTTCTCGCACTTCCGTTTCTAGGTAGTATCGCGTTTCGTCGGGCGTCCGGCGAAACTTTCGTGTTTTTGTCCGCCGCCCTGTCGCTTCGTGGAACGAGGCGTCATGGCGGTTTGGTTTAGATAAGGCAGGTAAATCAAGTGGCCCGCAAGACTCCCATCGAACGCTATCGCAACATTGGTATTTCGGCTCACATCGACGCCGGCAAGACCACCGCTACCGAGCGCATTTTGTTCTACACCGGGGTCAATCACAAGATTGGCGAAGTCCATGACGGTGCGGCTACCATGGATTGGATGGAGCAGGAGCAGGAGCGAGGGATCACCATTACTTCGGCGGCGACGACTTGTTTCTGGAAGGGCATGGATATGTCTTTTCCGGAACATCGCTTCAACATCATCGACACGCCGGGGCACGTAGACTTCACGATTGAAGTCGAGCGCTCGATGCGGGTTCTGGATGGCGCCTGCATGGTTTATTGCGCCGTCGGTGGCGTACAGCCGCAGTCCGAGACGGTCTGGCGTCAGGCGACCAAATACAAGGTGCCGAGGCTTGCCTTCGTAAACAAGATGGATCGCTCCGGCGCCAATTTCTTCAAGGTCGTCGAGCAGATGAAGACGCGCCTCAAGGCGAATCCGGTGCCGATCGTGATCCCGATTGGTGCCGAAGACAAATTCGTTGGCGTCGTCGATCTGTTGAAAATGCGGGCAATCATTTGGGACGAGCCCTCACAGGGCATGAAGTTCGAGTATCAGGAAATTCCCGCCGACTTGCTGGAAACTGCCAAAACCTGGCGTGAGCGGATGGTCGAGGTGGCTGCCGAAGCTTCCGAGGACCTGATGAACGAGTATCTCGAAACGGGCGAACTGTCCGAAGAGAAGATCAAGGCGGGTCTGCGTCGACGCACAATCGATTGTGAAATCCAGCCGATGCTGTGCGGCTCGGCGTTCAAGAACAAGGGCGTGCAGCGCATGCTGGATGCCGTGGTCGAATTTCTGCCGTCGCCGGTCGATATTCCGCCGGTTGGCGGTGTCGACGAGCGGGAGAAGGAGGTTTCGCGCCGCGCAGATGATGGCGAGAAGTTCTCGGCACTGGCTTTCAAGCTGATGACCGATCCGTTTGTCGGGCAGTTGACCTTTATCCGTGTGTACTCCGGGGTTCTGACGTCCGGCGCGACCATCTACAACTCTGTAAAAGGCAAGAAGGAGCGCATCGGGCGCATTCTTCAGATGCACGCCAACAACCGTGAAGAAATCAAGGAAGTTCTTGCGGGCGATATCGCTGCATGCGTCGGTCTCAAGGAAGTGACTACCGGTGAAACGCTTTGCGACCCGGACGCGCCGATCATCCTAGAGCGCATGGTGTTCCCGGAGCCGGTGATTCACGTTGCCGTCGAGCCGAAAACCAAGGCCGACCAGGAAAAGATGGGTATCGCGCTTGGCCGTTTGGCACAAGAGGATCCGTCATTCCGCGTCCGCAGCGATGAAGAATCCGGACAGACCATCATTTCCGGCATGGGCGAACTCCACCTGGACATCATCGTCGATCGCATGCGTCGTGAATTCAACGTCGACGCCAGCGTCGGCGCTCCGCAAGTCGCCTATCGCGAAGCCGTGCGCAAGTCGGTCGAGCAGGAGGGCAAGTTCGTCAAGCAGTCCGGCGGCCGCGGTCAATACGGGCACGTCTGGATTAAGCTCGAGCCGAACGAACCGGGGAAGGGTTACGAGTTCGTCGACGCCGTCAAGGGCGGTACCGTGCCGCGCGAATTCATTCCTGCGGTCGACAAGGGTCTGCGGGAGACGCTGCCGAATGGCGTCCTGGCCGGTTATCCTGTGGTGGATGTCAAGGTCACCCTGTTTGATGGTTCGTCCCATGATGTGGACTCGAACGAAAACGCGTTCAAGATGGCTGCGTCGATGGCGTTCAAGGACGCAATGCGCAAGGCCAGCCCCGTGCTGCTCGAGCCGATGATGGCGGTCGAGGTCGAGACTCCCGAGGATTACATGGGCAACGTCATGGGCGACCTGTCCAGCCGTCGCGGCATCGTCCAAGGCATGGAAGATCAGGTAGGCGGAATCAAGCTGGTCAAGGCCGAAGTGCCGTTGGCCGAAATGTTCGGCTACGCCACCACCCTGCGTTCGCTGTCGCAGGGCCGCGCGACGTACTCGATGGAATTCAAGCACTATACCGAGGCGCCGAAGAATGTCGCCGAAGCAGTGATCAACAAGAAGTGATCGACTAATAATCGTTCTTTAAGGAAAGCAGACATGGCGAAAGCGAAATTTGAGCGGACGAAGCCGCACGTGAACGTAGGGACGATTGGGCACGTTGACCACGGCAAGACGACATTGACGGCGGCGATCACGACGGTGCTGTCGTCGAAGTTTGGCG
>JAOTRV010000056.1 GCA_030247575.1 Sulfuritalea sp. | reverse complement strand
GCGATAACATTGCCATGACGGTGAAGCTGATTGCGCCGATCGCGATGGAAGAAGGCCTGCGTTTCGCCATTCGCGAGGGCGGTCGTACCGTCGGCGCCGGCGTCGTCGCCAAGGTCATCGAATAACAACGCGCAGCTTTAACAAACGGGCGGCACTTCGACAACGAGGTGTCGCCCTGTAGTCTCTGCTGCAGGGGTGTAGCTCAATTGGCAGAGCGGCGGTCTCCAAAACCGCAGGTTGGGGGTTCGATTCCCTCCGCCCCTGCCAATGAATTGAAGCATTTGCGCAATAACTGACTATATATGGCCGATAAACTCAAGTTCATGCTGGCACTGCTGCTGTTGGCGGCCGGTGTGGCTGGTTTCTACCTGCTGCGCGAGCAGGCGATGATCCTGCGCGTGCTTTCCGTGCTCGCGGGCTTGGGTGCGGGCGTGGCGGTGGCATGGTTTACCGCGCCGGGTCGGCAGTTTTTCGACTTCAGTCGGGAAGCGGTGGTAGAGACGAAAAAGGTTGTCTGGCCGTCGCGCAAGGAAACCATGCAGACCACCGGCATCGTGTTCGCTTTCGTGCTGGTGATGGCGATTGTGCTGTGGATGACTGACAAGGGCCTCGAATGGGTGCTCTACGACCTGGTTCTGGGCTGGAAGAAATCATGACAAAACGCTGGTATGTCGTTCACGCCTATTCCGGTTTCGAGAAATCGGTGCAGCGCGCCCTGATCGAGCGCATTACTCGCGCCGGAATGCAGGACAAGTTCGGCCAGGTTCTGGTGCCGGTCGAAGAAGTCATCGAAATGAAGAACGGCCAGAAGAGCATTTCCGAGCGGAAATTCTTCCCCGGCTATGTATTGGTCGAGATGGACATGGACGACGACTCCTGGCACCTCGTCAAGAGCACGCCGAAAGTCACCGGCTTCGTGGGCGGCACCTCGACCAAGCCGACCCCGATCTCGGTCAAGGAAGTCGCGAAGATCATGCAGCAGGTTCAGGAAGGTGTCGAGAAGCCCCGCCCCAAGGTGCTGTTCGAGGTGGGCGAGATGGTTCGCATCAAGGAAGGCCCGTTCACCGACTTCAACGGCAATGTCGAGGAAGTCAATTACGAAAAGAGTCGCCTGCGTGTCTCCGTGACCATTTTCGGTCGGGCGACGCCGGTGGAACTGGAGTTTGCACAGGTCGAAAAGGCCTGAGTTTCGATTTTGGCCGCGCCGCAGCGGTCGCAGTTTTGGCAGGTGTGCGGCAACGAGGAGCGTCAGTAGTTTGTTGCATCAGGCAAGCGAACGCGCGTTAAGACTCACTAAAGACAGGAGCCAGTCATGGCAAAGAAGATAATCGGTTACATCAAGCTGCAGGTGCCGGCAGGCAAGGCCAATCCCTCGCCCCCGATCGGCCCGGCACTGGGCCAGCGCGGCCTCAACATCATGGAATTCTGCAAGGCGTTCAACGCCCAGACGCAGGGTCTTGAGCCCGGTCTGCCGATCCCGGTGGTGATTACCGCATTCGCGGACAAGAGCTTCACTTTCGTCATGAAGACGCCGCCGGCGACCATTCTGATCAAGAAGGCCGCTGGAATTCAAAAGGGCTCGCCGAAGCCGCATACCGACAAGGTCGGCAAGATCACCAAGGCGCAGGCCGAGGAAATCGCCAAGGCCAAGATGAAAGACTTGACCGCCGCAGATCTCGAAGCGGCTGTACGCACCATCGCGGGTTCCGCCCGCAGCATGGGCATTACCGTGGAGGGCCTGTAATCATGGCGAAGAGTTCCAAGCGAGTGCAGGCGGTTCTGGCCAAGGTCGACCGCAGCAAAGCCTATCCGGTCAGCGATGCGCTGAACCTGGTGAAGGAATGCGCGACCGCCAAGTTCGACGAGTCGATCGACGTCTCGGTCAATCTCGGCATTGACGCCAAGAAGTCGGATCAGCTGGTGCGCGGCTCCGTCGTGCTGCCGGCCGGCACCGGCAAGACCGTTCGTGTTGCCGTGTTCGCCCAGGGCGAGAAGGCCGAAGCCGCTCGCGCCGCCGGTGCCGATGTGGTTGGCTTCGATGATCTTGCGGCCGACGTCAAGGCCGGCAACATGAATTTCGACATCGTGATCGCGACGCCGGATGCCATGAAGGTGGTCGGCGCCCTCGGCCAGATTCTCGGCCCGCGCGGCCTGATGCCGAACCCGAAGGTCGGTACCGTGACCATGGACGTAACCACCGCGGTGAAGAACGCCAAGGCGGGTCAGGTGCAGTATCGCACCGACAAGGCCGGCATCATTCATTGCACCATCGGTCGCGCCTCTTTCAGCGTCGATGCGCTCAAGACCAATCTTTCGGCGCTGATCGATGCGCTGCAAAAGGCCAAGCCCGCCGCATCCAAGGGTCAGTATCTGAAGAAAGTGTCGCTGTCCAGCACCATGGGCGCCGGCGTTCGCGTCGACCAGGCCAGCCTGGCGGCGCAAGCTTAAAAGAACTTTGGGCTGCTGCGCCGTTCGAGCTTCCGGCGAATGGCGCGGCAGGTTATCAAAGACCGCAGGTGTCCGCGAGGACTTAAACGCTGATGACGAAACAGTGTCCCAGCTGCCGGCGTAGATGGCGTTGCCCGATGACGGAATTTCGGTTCCTGAATGAAGGTCGCCGTATCGCCAGCGTCGACTTTTCGACGCTGGGGTTTGACTAGGAGTTGACCGTGAGTCTCAATCTTGACGACAAGAAGACGGTAGTCGCCGACGTATCCGCAGAAGTTGCGAATGCCCAGTCGATCATCGTCGCAGAGTACCGTGGTCTCGGAGTGGTTGATCTCACCACGCTGCGTGCCAACGCACGCAAGTCTGGTGTTTATCTGCGTGTTGTAAAAAATACCCTCGTTCGTCGCGCCATTGCCGGCACGCCGTTCGAAGGCCTGTCCGCGAAGCTTGTTGGTCCCCTGATCTATGGAATTTCCAAGGATCCGGTGGCCGCCGCCAAGCTGCTCAACGACTTCGCCAAAGGGAATGAGAAGCTCGTCATTAAAGTCGGCGCGATGCCCAACTACGTCATGGACGTGGCTGGTGTCAAGGCGCTGGCGACGATGCCGAGCCGCGAGGAGTTGCTGTCCAAGCTCCTTGGCACCATGCAGGCGCCGATCACCCAGTTCGTCCGTACGCTCAACGAAGTTCCGACGAAGTTTGTCCGGGGCCTCGCTGCCGTGCGCGATGCCAAAGAGACTGCGTAATCGTTTTCAGTTCCGGCATAACGTCCGTTTGCGTGGACATGAGCCTTCACTGAAACAGTGTTTTCATTGAACCAAACATTCATTCAGGAGTTGTAATCATGGCTGTAAGCAAAGCTGAAATACTCGATGCCATCGCTGGCATGACCGTACTCGAACTCTCCGAGCTGATCAAGGAGATGGAAGAGAAGTTCGGCGTCTCCGCCGCCGCCGCCGCTGTTGCCGTGGCCGCTCCCGCTGCTGGTGGCGGTGCCGCCGTAGCGGAAGAGCAGACCGAATTCACCGTGATGCTGGTTGCCGCGGGCGAGAAGAAGGTCGAAGCCATCAAGGTGGTGCGCGCTGCCACAGGCCTGGGCCTCAAGGAAGCCAAGGACCTGGTTGACGGCGCACCGAAGGCTGTCAAGGAAGGCATTTCCAAGGCCGACGCCGAGGCCCTCAAGAAGCAACTCGAGGAAGCCGGCGCTAAGGTCGAGGTCAAGTAACAGCGATTCGATAGCGGGTTGGCG
Organism: Sulfuritalea sp.; assembly: GCA_030247575.1. Classification (GTDB taxonomy): domain Bacteria; phylum Pseudomonadota; class Gammaproteobacteria; order Burkholderiales; family Rhodocyclaceae; genus Sulfuritalea. The sequence continues at coordinate 4,244 of JAOTRV010000056.1, read as the reverse complement.
GCCTTGCCGCCAACCCGCTATTGGTCCTTGTAGAAACAGAAGTGCACTGTATCAATTTAGTTTCACCCCAAAGTCCTTGATCCGGGGGTTACACGAGAGTGCTGAAATTGTTGTGCCTCAGCCCTGTCTTTTGACCTTCGACGTCTGAATCCTGAACGGAGCCACCATGGCGTATTCCTATACCGAAAAAAAGCGCATTCGCAAAAGCTTTGCCAAGCGGGCCAACGTCCTCGACGTGCCCTTCCTGCTGGCGACGCAGATCGAGTCCTACACGCGCTTCCTCCAGGCCGACGTACCGCCTGCGCAGCGCCGCAATGAGGGCCTCCAGGCTGCCTTCACGTCGATCTTCCCGATCGTTGCGCATTCGGGAAACGCCCGCCTCCACTTTGTCGAGTTCATGCTGGGCGAGCCGACTTTCGACGTCAAGGAATGCCAGCAGCGCGGACTGACCTTCGCTAGTCCGCTGCGCGCCAAGGTTCGCCTTGAACTGCTTGACCGCGATACCAAGGCGGTCAAGGAAGTGAAGGAAGACCAGCCGTTGTACATGGGCGAAATTCCCCTGATGACGACCACGGGCTCCTTTGTCATCAACGGCACCGAGCGGGTCATCGTTTCCCAGTTGCACCGTTCGCCGGGCGTGTTCTTCGAGCACGACAAGGGCAAGACCCACAGCTCGGGCAAGCTGCTGTTTTCGGCACGCATCATTCCTTATCGCGGCTCCTGGCTGGATTTTGAATTCGATCCGAAGGACATCCTTTACTTCCGCATCGATCGCCGCCGCAAGATGCCGGTGACGATCCTGCTCAAGTCGATCGGCATGACGCACGAGCAGATCCTCGCCACATTCTTCGAGTTCGATACCTTCCACTTCTCGAAGAAGGGCATCTCGTTCGAAGTGGTGCCGGAACGACTGCGCGGCGAAGTGGCGAAGTTCGACATCCTCGACAAGGCCGGCAAGCTGATCGTCGCCAAGGACAAGCGCATCACGGTCAAGCACATTCGCGAAATGGCCGAAGCCGGCATCAAGAAGATCGTCGTCCCCGACGAATTCATGATGGGTAGGGTGCTTGCACACAACATCATCAACCCCGAGACCGGCGAAGTTCTGGCCAATGCCAACGACGAGCTCACGGAGGATCTGCTCGGCAAACTGGCAGCCGGTGGCGTGGAGCAGATACAGACGCTGTATGTGAACGATCTGGATCGTGGCGCCTATATGTCCTCGACGCTGCGTATCGACGAGACCGCCGACCAGTGGGCTGCACGCGTGGCGATCTACCGCATGATGCGCCCCGGCGAGCCGCCGACCGAAGATGCCGTCGAGAACCTGTTCCATGGCCTGTTCTATTCGGAAGAGCGCTACGACCTCTCAGCGGTCGGTCGCATGAAATTCAATCGCCGTGTCGGTCGCGATGAAATCGAAGGCGCCGGCACGCTGTCGAACGAGGACATCGTCGACGTCGTCCGCATTCTTGTCGAACTGCGCAACGGGCGCGGCGAGGTCGATGACATCGACCACCTCGGCAATCGTCGGGTGCGCTCGGTTGGCGAACTCGCCGAGAACCAGTTCCGTGCCGGCCTGGTGCGTGTCGAACGCGCCGTCAAAGAGCGTTTGAACCAGGCGGAGAGCGACAACCTGATGCCGCACGACCTGATCAACGCCAAGCCGATTTCGGCAGCGATCAAGGAATTTTTCGGCTCGAGCCAGCTTTCGCAGTTCATGGACCAGACCAACCCGCTGTCCGAGATCACGCACAAACGTCGCGTCTCGGCCCTCGGCCCGGGCGGCTTGACGCGTGAGCGCGCCGGTTTCGAGGTGCGCGACGTGCACCCGACCCATTACGGCCGTGTCTGTCCGATCGAGACGCCGGAAGGCCCGAACATCGGTCTGATCAACTCGCTGGCGCTGTACGCGCGCACCAACGAATACGGCTTCATGGAAACGCCCTACCGCAAGGTGGAAAGCAGCCACGTCACCGACGAGATCGAGTATCTCTCCGCGATCGAGGAAGGCAAGTACGTTATCGCCCAGGCCAATGCCCAGCTGGACAAGAAGGGCAGGCTGAGCGACGCGCTGGTGTCCTGCCGCTTCAAGGGTGAGTTCGAATTGAAGGAGCCGCCCGAAGTCCAGTACATGGACGTGGCGCCAAGCCAGATCGTGTCCGTCGCGGCCTCGCTGATTCCCTTCCTCGAGCACGACGACGCCAATCGCGCACTGATGGGCGCCAACATGCAGCGCCAGGCGGTACCCTGCCTGCGTCCGGAAAAAGCTCTGGTCGGTACCGGCATCGAGCGCACTGTCGCTGTCGACTCCGGCACGGCGGTACAAGCGTTGCGCGGCGGCGTGGTGGACTATGTCGATGCCAATCGCATTGTGGTTCGCGTCAATGACGCGGAAACGGTGGCGGGCGAAGTCGGCGTCGACATCTACAACCTGATCAAGTACACCCGCTCCAACCAGAACACCAACATCAACCAGCGACCGGTCGTCAAGGTCGGCGACCTGATCGCCAAGGGCGATGTCGTCGCCGATGGCGCATCGACCGATCTGGGCGAACTGGCGCTGGGCCAGAACATGCTGGTGGCCTTCATGCCCTGGAACGGCTATAACTTCGAGGATTCGATCCTGATCTCGGAGCGAGTCGTCGCCCATGATCGCTTCACCTCGATCCATATCGAGGAGCTGACGGTTGTCGCGCGGGATACCAAGCTCGGCGCCGAGGAAATCACCCGCGATATCGCCACGCTCGGCGAGTCGCAGCTGGGACGCCTCGACGAATCGGGCATCGTCTACATTGGCGCTGAAGTCGAAGCCGGGGACGTCCTGGTCGGCAAGGTCACGCCGAAGGGCGAAACCCAGCTGACTCCGGAAGAAAAGCTGTTGCGCGCAATCTTCGGCGAAAAGGCTTCCGATGTGAAGGATACGTCCTTGCGCGTACCGTCCGGCATGATCGGCACGGTAATCGATGTTCAAGTGTTCACCCGCGAAGGCATAGAACGCGACAAGCGTGCGCAGTCGATCATCGACGACATGCTGAAGGGCTACAAGCAGGATCTGGCCGACCAGATGCGCATCGTCGAGCGCGACACTTTCGCTCGTATCGAGAAGCTGCTGGTCAACAAGGTCGCCAGCAAGGGTCCGAAGAAGCTGGTCAAGGGCACTAAAATCACCAAGGCCTATCTTGAATCGGTCGAGCATTACCATTGGTTCGACATCTCTCTGGTCGACGAGGATGCCCAGCAGCAGCTGGAAAGCCTGCGCGACAGCGTCGAGCAGACCCGCAAGGACTTCGACGTTGCTTTTGAGGCCAAGAAGAAGAAGCTGACTCAAGGCGACGAACTGCCGCCGGGCGTGCAGAAGATGGTCAAGGTCTATCTCGCCGTCAAGCGTCGTTTGCAGCCCGGCGACAAAATGGCCGGCCGTCACGGCAACAAGGGCGTGGTTTCGAAGATTGTCCCGATTGAGGACATGCCGCACATGGCCGATGGCACGCCGATGGATATCGTGCTGAATCCTCTCGGCGTACCGTCGCGGATGAATATCGGCCAGATTCTTGAAACTCACCTTGGCTGGGCCGCCAAAGGCCTTGGCCACAAGATCGACGAAATGCTGAGGAAGCAGGCGGCAGCGGCAGATGTCCGCAAGCTGCTGAACAAGATCTACAACGCTTCGGGGCGCAGCGAGGACATCGATAGCCTGACCGACAATGAAGTGGTGGAGCTTGCGGGCAATCTGCAAGCCGGCGTGCCCTTCGCCACTCCGGTGTTCGACGGTGCCAACGAGGCTGAAATCAAGGCCATGCTGGAACTCGCCGGCCTGCCCAGCAACGGGCAGGTGGACCTCTATGACGGCCGCACCGGTGAGGTTTTCGAGCGCCAGGTCACGGTCGGCTACATGCACGTGCTGAAGCTGCATCACCTGGTGGACGACAAGATGCATGCCCGTTCCACCGGTCCCTACAGCCTCGTTACCCAGCAGCCGCTGGGCGGCAAGGCGCAGTTCGGCGGCCAGCGCTTCGGTGAAATGGAAGTATGGGCACTCGAAGCTTACGGCGCCGCATACGTTCTGCAGGAAATGCTGACCGTCAAATCCGACGATGTGAACGGCCGTACGAAGGTGTACGAAAACATCGTCAAGGGCGAGCACAAGATCGATGCCGGCATGCCGGAATCGTTCAACGTGCTGGTCAAGGAAATCCGTTCGCTGGCGATCGACATCGATCTCGAGCGTTACTGAGCCGCCA
>JAOTRV010000055.1 GCA_030247575.1 Sulfuritalea sp. | reverse complement strand
TGTGGGTGCGCGACGGAGCGATACTCAACCCGCACTACAAGAACATGGGCAACCTCTACGGCTCGGAATACTGGACCTACCTGCTGCCGCGCCGGGTCGGCGAGGAGGGCGCGCGCCGCATCATGCGCGACCGCCTGCCGCTGACGGCGCAGCGCGCGGTCGAGACCGGCTTTGCCGACGCCGCGCTGGCGGGCAGCCGCGATGCCTGGCGCGTCGATGTCGCCCGCCGCGCGGCGGAAATCGCCGCCGCGCCGGACTTTGCCGCCCGGCTCGGGGAAAAGCGGGCGATACGCGAACGCGACGAGGCGGCCAGGCCGCTCGCCGAGTACCGCGCCGGGGAACTGGCGCAGATGCGACGCAACTTCTACGGCTTCGATCCCAGCTACCATGTCGCGCGATTTCATTTCGTGGTCAAGTCGCTGGCCTCATGGACGCCGCGCCATCTGGCGCGCCATCGCGACCTCGGGTGGAAAACATGAGCGCCTATCCCCCAACCCCTTTCCCGTGGAAAGGGGTGATTACGGTTCAGCCGCTTCGCGGCTTCCATGCTGTTGGTTGCACGCTCCCTTGGGGCGGCCCGGCGGAAGCGTGTCCGGCATGAATGCCCGTCCCCGCGCACCATTGGCCGTGCTGGTGGTCGACGACGAGCTGCGCTCGCTGGAAACCCTGCGTCGCACGCTGGAAGAGGATTTCACGGTGCTCACGGCGTCTTCTGCCGAGGAAGGCGAGGCCATCATGGGCCGCGAGTTCGTGCAGATCGTCGTCTCCGATCAGCGCATGCCGGGCAGCTCGGGGGTCGAGTTCCTGCGCCGGGTGCGGGCGCAGTGGCCCGATACGGTGCGCCTGATCCTTTCCGGCTACTCCGAGGCCGAGGACATCATTTCCGGCATCAACGACGCCGGCATCTGGCAATACCTGCTGAAGCCCTGGCATCCGGACCAGCTGCTGCTGACACTGAAGGGCGCCGGCGATCTGTGGCGCCTGCAGCAGGAGAACCAGCGCCTGTCGCTGGAGTTGCGCGACAGCCCCGAACAACTGGTGCAGCGTGTCGCCAGCCGGCGCGGCAAGGTGCGCGCGCGATCGGGTTTTGACCGCCTGATGCGCGCGGCGGACAGCCCCCTGAACGGCATCTGCGACCTGGCGCAGAAGATCGCCGGGCACGAGCTGTCGGTGCTGGTCACCGGTGAATCGGGTACCGGCAAGGAGCTGCTGGCGCGCGCGATCCACTACACCAGCGAGCGCGCCGATCGGCCCTTCGTCGTCGAGAACTGCGGCGCGATGCCGGATACCCTGCTCGAAGCCGAACTGTTCGGCCACAAGCGCGGCGCCTTCACCGGCGCTCATGAAGATCGCATCGGCCTCTTTCAGCAGGCCGACGGTGGCACGCTGTTCCTCGACGAGATCGGCGACACATCGCCGGCCTTCCAGGTCAAGCTGCTGCGTGCCTTGCAGGAAGGCGAGGTGCGCCCCGTCGGCAGTCCGCGTTCGGTGCCGGTCGATGTGCGCATCATCGCCGCGACCAATCGCAACCTCGAAGCCGACGTCGCCAGCGGCCGCTTCCGCCAGGACCTGTATTACCGCATCGCCGGCATCACTTTCCACATGCCCAGTCTGCGCGAACGGCCGCAGGACATCCCGCTGATCGTTGGCAGCATGTTCAAGGAGTCGGCGCTGGCGGGACGGCGGCTTTCCGCCGAAGCGATGAAGTGCCTGGTCGCCCACCGCTGGCCCGGCAATGTGCGCGAGCTGCAGAACGAAGTCCTGCGCGCGCTGGCGCTGGGCGACGGCGACGTGCTCGGCGCCGAGCTGTTTTCCGCGGGCGTGCGCCAGTCGGCGGCGCTCGTCAGCGCAAGGGCACCGGCGTTCGATCCGGAGGGCGCAACTCTCAAGGAACTACTCGACCAGCTCGAGGCGCAGGTGATCGATGCGGCCCTGCGTCGCCATGGCGGCAACAAGACACGCGTCGCCGAAGAGCTCGGCCTCACGCGCGTCGGGCTGCGAATGAAGCTGTCGCGGCTGGGACTCGGAGGCGCCGGATCATGAACCTGCTATGGCTCCAGTCCGGCGGTTGCGGCGGCTGCACCCTGTCGTGGCTGGGCAGCGAGCATGGCTCACTGTTTCGCGAGCTGAAGGACGAGGGCATCGAATTGCTCTGGCATCCGAGCGTTTCCGAGGCGGGCGTCGATGAGGCGCGCGACCTCATCGAGCAATGCGCCGACGGCCGCATCGCCGTCGACGTGCTGTGCATCGAAGGCTCGCTGCTGCGCGGGCCGCGGGGTACGGGCGGCTTTCATCGCTTCGGCGGCGGCGCGCAGCCGATGATCGATTGGGTGCGGCGCATCGCCGCCCGCGCGCAGCACGTGGTCGCCGTCGGCAGTTGTGCCTCCTGGGGCGGCATCACCGCGGCCGGCATGAATCCGACCGACGCCTGCGGCCTGCAGTACGACGGCGAAGCCAGCGGCGGCCTGCTCGGCCCGGACTTCCGCGATGCCACGGGCCTGCCGGTGATCAACGTCGCCGGCTGTCCGCCGCATCCCGACTGGATCACCGAGACCCTGGCGGCGTTGGCGCACGGCAGGCTGCGCGCCGAGCATCTCGACGACTACGGCCGTCCGCGCTTCTTCGCCGATCAACTGGTGCATCACGGCTGCCCGCGCAACGAGTACTACGAGTTCAAGGCCAGCGCGGCCCAGCACTCCGACCAGGGCTGCCTGATGGAGCAGCTCGGCTGCAAGGGCACGCAGGCACATGCCGACTGCAACCAGCGCCTGTGGAACGGCGAGGGTTCCTGCCTGCGCGGCGGCTACGCCTGCATCAGTTGCACCGATCCCGGCTTCGAGGAACCCGGCCACCCCTTCACCACCACGCCGAAGGTGGCCGGCATTCCCATCGGCCTGCCCGCCGACATGCCCAAGGCGTGGTTCATCGCGCTGGCCGCGCTGTCCAAGTCGGCAACCCCGGCGCGCGTGCGCGAAAACGCGCACGCCGATCACCTGCTGCGCGCGCCTTCGGTCAAGCGCACAAAAAGATGAGTGCGCGATGAACACGCGGCGCATCGTCGGCCCCTTCAATCGCGTCGAAGGCGACCTTGAAATCACCCTCGACATCGCCGACGGAAGAATCGCGGCGGCCTACGTCAATTCGCCGCTGTACCGCGGCTTCGAACAGATCCTGCAAGGCAAATTGCCGGCCGATGCGCTGGTGCTGGTGCCGCGCATCTGCGGCATCTGTTCCGTCGCCCAGTCGGCCGCCGCGGCGCTGGCGCTGGCCGATTCCTTGTCGATCGAGGCGCCGAAGAACGGCCGCCTGGCCGCCAACCTGACCCTGGCGACGGAGAACCTGGCCGACCACCTGACCCATTTCTACCTGTTCTTCATGCCCGACTTCGCCCGTGCCGAGTATGAGAGTCGACGCTGGCACCACGGCGCGGCAGAGCGCTTTCGGGCGACCGTCGGCAGCGCGCCGAATCAGGTCCTGCCTGCGCGCGCACGCTTCATGCGGATGATGGGGCTGCTCGCCGGCAAATGGCCGCATACGCTGGCGGTGCAGCCGGGCGGCTCGACGCGGCCGCTGCAGAGTTCCGAGGTTTTCCGGCTGCACCGCACGCTGCGCGAATTCCGCGAATTCCTCGAAACCGTGACCTTCGGCGCCAGGCTGGAAGAGGTCGCCGCCATCGACAGCCGCGCCGCGCTCGACGCCTGGCGGGGAAAGGGCGGCGGCGATCTGCGCGCCTTCCTCGCCATCGCCGAGGATCTCGACCTCTGGCATCTCGGGCGCGGCACGGATCGCTTCATGAGCTACGGCTGCTACCGCGAAGAGGACCGCCGGCTGTTCCCGGCCGGGGTGTGGCATGGCGCGGCCGCGCCCCTCGACATCGCGGCGATCGGCGAAGACATCACCCATGCCTGGTACGCCGCGGCCGGCCTGCCGCAGCATCCGGCCAGCGGCAGCACCCTGCCGGTGGCGGAAAAGGAGGGCGCCTATTCCTGGTGCAAGGCGCCGCGCCTCGCCGGACAGGTGGTCGAAACCGGCGCCCTGGCGCGCCAGGTAGTGGCGGGCCATCCTTTGGCGCGCGACATGATCGAAGGCTACGGCGCCAGCGTCGCCGCGCGCGTCGTCGCGCGCCTGCTGGAACTGGCGCTGGTGCTGCCCGCCATGGAACGCTGGCTGGGCCAGGTGGTCCCCGGCGAGCCCTGGTGCATCGCCGCGCCGGTGACCGACGAAACCTCGGGTGTCGGCCTCATCGAAGCGGCGCGCGGGTCATTGGGGCACTGGATCACCGTGCGGCGCGGCCGCATCCACAACTACCAGATCATCGCGCCGACCACCTGGAACTTCTCCCCGCGCGATGCCGCCGGCCAGCCCGGCGCCCTCGAACAGGCCCTCGCCGGCCTGCCGGCCGGCGCCAGCGAGCCGCTGCCCGCGGCGATCCACCACGTCGTGCGCAGCTTCGATCCCTGCATGGTATGTACCGTGCATTAGGGTTAACTAGTTGATTTTATGGGCCCTACAGAAAACAAACAGAAAATCTACAGAAAATCATTTTGCGATTTGTGGCCTAAACCAGCCATCGCGTTCATCCAAATACAGCTTTGTCATCTTGGCTGATTTGTGGCCCATGAGCGCCTGTGCAAACGCATCTCCGTAGCGCTCGGCATACAAACGCCCCGACAGTGATCTGATCTCATGAACAGTGGGAGGGTTGTCGCCAATGATCCCGACTTCAGCGCGGATCGAGGCAAATTCCTGTGCGATGGAGGTTTCTCTAATCTTACTGCCTACCTTGGCTTGACCCTGCTGCTTGACGTGATGCACCATGAACTGACTCACCACGTTACGCGACCTGGCTAGGGTGTCGGCAAGGCTGAATCCCGCGATCCCTAACTCCATTGGGATGGCAACCTTGTGGCCCTCAATGTCGAGTTTTTTGTTCTTCTGCTGGACAACTTTCAGAGTGGCCCCTTGAATGTCGCGGTATTTCATCTTGGCAACATCACCCCGACGCTGGGCGGTGAGTAGCGCCAACTCCATAAAATGAACCAGCCATATCGGGCCGACCTCCTTGGCTTTCGCGTGCATCAACATGAACTGTTGCAGTGATAGTCGTTCGCGCTTGGTGACAACCTTCTTAGACCGGGTGACTTCCACCGGGTTGTTATCGCACCACCCCGCCGCGATCGCCTCGCGGAAAATGTCTATCAGTATGGAACGCTGGGCTTGCAACATCCGCTCCTTGCCTTCATAGGTCTTCAGGAAGTCAGCGATGATGCGCGTGGATACCTGCTTGAGAATGGTGCCGCCAATAACTGCTCTGATGGTGTTGCATTTTTGGGTATTGTTTTGCAGCGTGGATTGCGCGATCTCGCCGTCCGCATATCGTTTCACAAGAATCAATTTGTAGTCATCAATCCACGCGGCTAGAGTCTCGGGTTGGCCCATGACACGATGAATCAGGCGCGGCTTGTCCAACAGACCAAGGACGGCCATGTTGGATTCATGCGCCTGCGCGAATGCCTCTTGCCGGTTGTTGCCAATGCCAAATGTTTTTCCGGTTATCGGGTGCCGCCATACGTAAGCGCCACGGTTCTTATAGACGTTCAGCGGTAGGCCGGAGTTAATGCGGTTACGCGGGCGCGGTGCCATACGTTGCTCTCATTCTGTCCAAGATGGATGATGAGCCGCTATTGTGCGCCAAGTATTTCGCGTCAGGTGAGACGTACCAGCACTTGCCGTGCTGCTCGGCAGGCGGGTACAGGTGACCTTCGCGAGCCCAGCGGCGCAATGTCCGCGGGTCCGGAGCATCATCACCGTATTGGGTATGCGCCCATGTTTCGAGTTTGATCCAGCGTGCCATAGCCATACCTCCACAGGCTGCAAAAGCTGTTTGCGGTCAATAAGTGCTCGCCCAGGAGACCTCACATCGTTGCGCGCATCCTTGTCCTTCGTTTGCAAAAAGCGAAGTAAGTCTAAGTGAGGCGTACTCAAATCCAGAGGTAAAAAGCGCACAGACCGGGCGCATTTCAAACTAATCCAGCTTCCTCCAGAAATCGCGACTCAACGCCCTCGTCCATGGCGCTGCTGAGAATCAAGCGGTTCTTGGCGCGAGTCATGCCGACATACATCAGCCTGCGCTCTTCCTCTTCGGAGGAATCGGTATGCGGAAGATTTCCGTCCTCGGTGCCCATGATCCACACGTTGTCGAACTCAAGCCCCTTGGAGGAATGGAGGGTCATCAGATGAATTCCAGCCGACTTCTGCTTGTTGTCGGCTGTCGTGAGGAACCGCAAGCGGCGACCCAGTGACCCCGACAGTTTGGCGACGGATGATTCCAGTCGATTCAGCATGGCAATCTGCTGGTCGCTCTTGCAGTGAGGTAGAAGCCAAGCTGATACTCCATGCACCACCAGTTCAACCCGGCCTTTTCTCGCTTGCTCGGTCCATGACGAGAAACCGGCCAGCAATCCAGCCACTCGCTGGTGGTGATCGCCTTCGGGGCCACGCAATTCGAGGATCCTGGTGAGGTACTGCATGCAGTCACCTTCACCTTGAACTTCGCGTGAATTCAAGTAGGCAGGGGCCACCCCGGCAAATGCCAGAGCATTCGCGGCGCCTGTCCAGCCACCATCGAGCACGCTACGCTGGATACCCAGAAAGGCACTTCCGAGTTTCCGATCCCATATCCTCTTGCCCCCGGTACGCCTGTAAGGAATACCTGAACCGCTGAGGCAGATCTCGATTGGATCCAGCTGACTATTGGTTCGCCCGAGAATTCCCCATTCACCGTCGATGCCGAACATCCTGATCCGGTCCGCCACAATATCGGCCTCATCCCAGCGGTCAGATGCTCTGACTATCTGGATATCGCCGGTGGATGTTCTGAAAGCCTCAATGCGCTTCGGCGCTCGCTCCTTGTTGTGGGTGATCAGCTTCGCGGCATGTCCCAGGATGTTTGGTGCGCAGCGGTAATTCAGCGGCAGGGTTGTCTCGGTCGATGCCAGGGTCTCGGTGACCTCGATCAGGCCCGCATGCCCCATGGCATGCCGGAAGGCGTACAGACTTTGATCATCATCACCTACCAGGGTGACTTCGATGCCGGCGAGCCCATGTGCTTTTACCCATGCCACCTGCACTTCATCCATATCCTGCGCTTCGTCGACCAGTAGCCAGCGGACGGGCAGTGGCAGCAACTCGCCGGAGCTGATTTTCTGGACTGCCAACAGCACGATGTCCGCGAAGTCCATCGCGCCCTCGGATGCGAGGGTGTCCTGGTAGGCGGTATAGATCGCCTCGATGTCTGGTTCCGCAAAGACTGGCGTTCTGATCCTCGCTTTTGCACTATCGATGTTTTTGACGACATCCTCGAACGTGGCTTCGATCGGATGCTGGGCGATGCAGCGACGCAGTACCGCCATCCTTTCTCCGTCTGACAGCAGGCGCCTGGGCTTCTGGCCACGAGGCAATCGCTTGAGCTGCGAAAGTGCGATGGAGTGAAAAGTCCCCACAGCGAGACGTCGCGCAACATCGGCACCACAGGAGGGAAGGATCCGTGCCTTGAGTTCCTCGGCAGCGTCTCGTGTAAAGGTGACGGCGCACAAGCGTCCCTTGTCATGCGATGCGAGCAACCGAATGGCTCGCTCGGAAAGTACGCGGGTTTTACCGGAGCCAGGACATGCAAGGACAGTGCAGTGACCGACCGTGGAAACCGCACGTTCCTGGTGCGGATTCAGGTCCACCTATACCGCGAGAACGGATACAGGCGATTCCGTTTCCGTTGGGGTTACGGCAATGGCCGCGGTTGCCGAGTCAGTCTCGGCCACACGGGTAGCGTTCTTTCGGGCGGCGATGCTCGCTCGACTGGCCAGACCGCGAAAGCCCCCGGCAATGCGCAAGAGGCGGCGCTTCCATTCATACAGGCTGCTGGAATAGTTTCCGTCCGGGATCGAACCCGA
>JAOTRV010000011.1 GCA_030247575.1 Sulfuritalea sp. | reverse complement strand
CGCGAGATCGCTGAAATTATGGCGAGCGCAGCACCTCGTCCTCGCCTCGTAGAAGCCAATGGTGACTGGCTTCCAGGGCAAACATCTCGCGACACTCAACATAATCGAGGCATCTACATAATCGGCCTTATGTTGAGCTCCACATAAGGCCGAATAGCCCTTGATCGCCAATCCAATCTGATGGGCGAGACCTCGGCCAAGGCCGCCGTTCGGCGCCTTTGTATCCTACGGCTACAATTTGTGCTTGCTGCTGCCATTCATGGCGCTTCAGTCGTAAACGATCTTGTCGATCAATGCAATTGATCCGAATCCAACAATTTGGGAAACCCGAACCAGGAAATCTATTTCATGTCCGAAATACAAGCACCAATTCACCCCAAGACTGAAGCAGCAGCAGCTCTAGTGAAAGGGGCTATTTCAGCAATACCTATCGCGGGCGGCGCAATCTCAGAATTGACCAACCTCTACCTCAATCCGCTTGAGAAGCGAAAGCAAAGGTGGATGGTCGAGGTGTCGGAGGCCATCAACAAGATCCAAGACCGATTCAATTTGCTTCCCAAGGACTTGGAAGGCAACGAGCAATTTGTTTCATTCCTTTACCAAGCGACACTGGTTGCCGTCAAAAGCCATCAACAGGAGAAACTGATCGCACTTCGGAATGCTCTCAGCACTTCGATTGCGACAGACCAGTTCTCTGAAGATGTCAGCTTCCAATTCTTGCGTTACATCGATGAACTGACCTGCTCCCACTTGGCAATCCTGGCAGCAGTTGATTGCAACATCGAACAATTGGCCGAGTGCAAGACTCTCGAACTGGTATATGCCAATGTCCGTAAGACATTGGCTCATGATGTTGATCGTCTATCGTTCCGTGCCTTCCTCCAAGACCTTGATACCCGTTTCCTAGTCCGAATCGGAGATCTGGAGGATTATCCGGAGTTCGAATCAAAAGCTGAATATATCGCTCTCGAATCGTCAGAGGTACGCCCACTGGAACTTACTAGCTACGGCAGCTCATTCTTGTCATTCATACAAGGGCATTGAACCGAAATCCCAACCCCAACGTCGCAAAGACAAGCCCGAGGGGCTACGCTTGATGGGCCATGGCAACGGATGAACGCAAGCAATCAGTCGATTTGACATGTCCCATAGGCATCTCAGGAAGCTGTAGACGAGGTCAATGCTCTGGTCTGAAACGCGGCTCCCCGCAGATACACTTGCGTCGCGCAGTGATGACTGAGGAACCGCCATGCCTCATTGGAAAGGGACGTGTGACATGGCCACCTGCCGAGTCCCGGTCTTTGCAACGCGTACGAATTCGTACCTCGACAAACCAGCAAATGAACGACTTTGTTTCTCGCGTGATCGCCAGATCCCGCCGTCTGCTACGACCGCCGTCACCAGCAGCAATACGACGATACCTATGTGCGACTCCTTAACATTTCACTTAGGGATTGTACGATCCACAAGTGGCGCCATCGGATCTTCGAAGTACAGTTCCAATGCCTCGCGAAGATTGGAGAGGGCTAGGTCAGGCGTAGCCCCGTCACTGGCCACTTCCGGGTTGAGGCAGCGAGCGACAAACCCACTGTCTTCTTCCGTTACCTCGCCAGCGTATTCCAGCCCAACCGGGTCGAGCCGCTCCCAAGCCCTCATTTCATCATCCATCTTCCAGCCCACCGGCATCTGAGCCAGCAGTTCTTCGAGAGTGTATTCTTGGGAACGTGCGTTTTTCATGAGAATCAGCAAGTGCGCATCAAGAAAGCGGCTTGCGATCAATTCCTGGAGGAACCCCAGGCATTGCTGACAAGAAAGCGGTAACCCAGTCTAAGTCGACCACAGATTCAATTGCCATATCATTATCTACAGATCGCAAGAATGGCTCGACAGAGTCTAACGAGCGGTGACCAGAATGCACTCCATCCTTCGCGGAAGCCAACTTGAAACTCTCTCTTGAGCCTGTCCATGCTTATCATCGTAGCACCGGTCACCGCTTGTGCCGGCACGGACCGGGGAGGCTCCATCAAATCATCTACATAGCGGCACAATCCAATCGACCGAAGGACCGGGAACGTATCTGCCTCCTAACCGATGAAGGCGAAGTCGATGCGACGTTGCTAGCCGAGACTTGCTGTCGCGATGGCATTGCTCTGCCGACGTCGCTTGGAGAAGAATGATGACTACTTTCCGTAGCCCAGCCATGAATGCCGCGCTTTCGGCTAAGCAGCAGCGCCGCCGCGAACTGGCGGCACTGCCTTATGCGGATAAGATCCGAATCCTGTTGCGCTTGCAGCGTATGGCGGATGCAATTCGTCAAACTCGCGGCGCGGCGCCCCGCGCTTGGCCGATTGACGAGGAAGCCTTGTAGTCTTATGACCAATGGCAGCTTTCTGGCCGCTTCTGGAACCGAATGCTGCCGATAATGGAAATCAGCCGGTTGGCTCTTGACGGCCAATCCGGTCAGACAGCCAGAGTCAAGTGTTAGGCAGGTAACCGGCCGATAACTGCCGTTGGGTTGATCATCAATGGCAATTGAAGATTTGGCGTAGCCAGCGTGCACCGGACCACTGCCGCGGGCGGAGTCAACCGGTTCTAGACGTCAATTCGCAACAAATGCTGGGCGGTACCTCACGGGAATCATCGGAAGGCGGCCTACTGACCGCCGGGCTTTTCGGTGTCGTCCCCGTACTCTCGTTTGCGGGCTTCAAGATCCTCCTCGCTACGACGCTGCTCGGCAGCGATCATCCGATCCAGCATGCGGTCGTGGGCCTCAGCATACGCTTTTACGCGCGGCCGTGAATCGGTGAGCCAGGGTTGGAACTCGTTCTTCTTCCGCTGATAAGCCTCGACCATCCCGAACTCGCCGCTGACAACACCCATCGAGATGAGCGCAACTTCAACTGACCCAAGAACCTGATCCTCGTTTGACACGGCGTCCACGATCAACTTGTAAAGCTCGTGCGTCGCGGGCGAACCACGGTAGCCCGCGAGCAAGTCCACGACGAACCGCGCTGCGCCGGCGCCGTCGGTGGCCAGCATCGTTTTGAGGTGACTTTCGAGCTCCGGCGTGAGCTCCGGGAAAACGACGGAGAGGAGGCGCCCGCCACGGTACTCGAAGAGCTCCGGCCTCTCACGGTGCCACGCGCGGCACCGCTCCAGAAGATACTCCCCAGTTGCTGCCAAGTGCGGGAGTAGTGTCGTGAAGCTGAATGGCACGGCCTCGTAGTGGTCCACTACGTCTTCGTCATCGCGCTGCTTGAGCCGCTCACCGAAGAAGTCGATGATTTTCTTGGGATGGTGCTTCGCAACCGGCGCAAGTACCCATTCCGCCGAGGTGTCGATGCTCCGCCGCGGAACGAGGGCGGATAGGACGAGGTCAATCTGCTCTTCGGTCAAGCTTACCGGCAGTGAGCCGCTTCCAAAATTGGCCCAGATGGCATTTGCCCAGTCCGTGTCGTTCTTCGCCTTGAAGTAGCCGATGGCCGAAGCAAAGATCGAGCCGTTTTCCTCGCGGGGGATGACATCCGAACGGGCAGCGCATATCTCCGCTGCGTTCATGACCGCCCGATCATTCCCGTCCTCAATTGCGAGGCCGAGTGCCCGCTTAAAAAGCGCTACGTCTATCTTGTCTGTGAATCGCTGATACCAGAGAATCTGAGACAGGTAGCGGCGCTGCGTTAACCATTGGTCAACCCTCTGCTTGGCAGCAGACCAGCGGGGAGTGCCTTCCATGCCACGAAGCATCGTCGGCAAAAACGCTGCCAGGTCCTCGCCGAGCCGATCGAGGTAAGACTCAACAATCTCCGGCTTGGTCCGAGCGAGTTCCTCAATGAACCGGCCAAAAGAAGGGAAGGTGGCGAGGTCGTTCGACTTTGTACTTGCGCACCGCTGCATCGTTTTTAGCCAGGCGTCTGCGTTTGCCGCATTCACGTCGGCGACTAACTCGCTGATACGCGCGTTGCGGTAGGCCTCCTCTGCCTGAAAGTCCATCGAATCGCCTTCCCATTCCGGGGGGAAGACCGACTCGAAGCCGACTAGCGTCTTGTAGACCACGAAGTCACTATTGGCATTGATCCTGTCGCGGAACGCGAGGATGGCGTCAATGAAGGCGCTTCGCGCGACGGCGATGGGCGGGTCCTCCGCCGGCGCGTCGGCAGGCCGGCGAGTGTGACGATAGAGCCAGAGGAAACTCTCTTCTAACGTCTGGAGGAGCTCGTGGCTAAGCGTGGTGGCGACGGACGTGAAGAAGCGAGCGACACGTGACGAGTTTTCAAGGATGGTCAGCCGCAGCGCGGACTCGGCACCACCGCGCTGCGGGAACCGGGTCGCGTCGAGGAGGGCCTGCTTGACCTTGCGCCTTTCGACATCGTCGAGAGCCGTTCGGAATAGTTGTTCGAGGAGGTCAATGCTCGCGGCACGAATACGCGTGAGCGCGTCGCTCGGAACGACGTTTGCTGTAATCATGGTGACGGTCTTGTAGGTGGCCGATGTGCCCGTGGACTCCGGGCGCAGGACTTGGTGGAGTACCGTCAGCGCCACTGGGCGCAACGCCTCGAGCGTGGCGCCGTCCCATCCTTTAATCCTCCGGACGAGCATGTCCTGAATGACCGGGGCACCGGACTTCCACACCTCGAAGTTGTGGCTCGCGAGGGATTTCACGTTCTTCAAGATTTGCTCCGCCTCCTTGTCGGTCGCCGCGCCCAGATAGAGCTCGCTGAGCGTGTCGAAAGTGGCTTCTGCTGCATCGAGGCTTACATACCTGAGGTGGTCCAGAATGTTCGTCGCCAACTCGACAACGTCCTCGGCCGACTTGCCAGGCAGGTCGCCCCACGGAGTGCTGATGGGGCTAGTTTTCGTTCTGCGCGCGGCCTGGACGGCCACAACGAGCGCGCCCCGTATCTCGGCATGCGCGCCGGCTGCGTCGTCCAAGTGGGGGAGTACGTAGGATTTGAAACGCTCCAACAGTTCGTGGCGTTCGTTGTTGTCCTTGCAGTCGGCGAGCACCTTTAGGGCGCCCTTGTCGAAAAGCTCCCGGCCGCTCGCGAGCCGGTTGTAGTCGTCCACGATCTTCTGAAACTCGTAGCCGGCCGGGATCAGCATCTCGCGCATGACTTTGTTGAACCTCGTGTGAATTCCTTCGAGGAGGTCCTTGCCGAATCCGGCTACCGGCTTGATCTTGTAGACATCGTGCTCCATCTCGGACCATGCGTGGTTCAGCGTGGTCTGGACCTGAATCTCGCACCGCATGGCACGAAACTTCGCGTATTCCGGCGCGGCGGCGCGCTGCTCGTTCAACTGGACGACGATGTTGTCGGAGACGAAGAAGCGCCCCTCGCTTTCGGTCCCTGGTACTGGGTGGTGAACCTTGGTGCGGTCCCAGTCGATGGTGAAGTTACTGCGCAGAATGTCGGACGACAGAAACCGCTTCACGTCTGCGTTGGTATAGAAGATCACGCGGCAGGCGGCGAGGTCCTTCACTTCGTCCTCGATCTTGTCGCTCTCCGAGACGCCGAACTTCGCAAGCTTTGCTTTCAAAGAAATCGGGTTCTTCTCCCGGCGCTGGATCTGCTGAAGCCGGTTAGCTGGATCTGCCTTGATAGCGGCGTCGAGGATCGTGGCGATCGTCTCCGCGAACGCCTTGTAATCTGGGCGTTTGTTGCGTTCGTATTCGTCGAAGTTCATGGGCGGGCCTGATCGGATGGGCAGTCGAAGAATACGCGCCCTTACCACTAGACTGGCTCCGATTCGCCCCGTTGAGGGGTGCGCAGGCGGAGCCCCGCAATCATAAGACCGATTGCGCCGTTCAAGAGAGATTCAAGCACTGGATTGCGGCGCGCCGCCGAGCCACCACCGGCTTCAGCGGTGAATTGATTCTACTATCCATTGATCGTGCGCGAATGACCGCTTAGGGTCGGGTACGCGTTTGTCGTAATGGAGAGCGATCGTTCGGCGACAATTTGTCCCCAATGGGCGATGATGGACCTACACTGGTCGCCTGTGTCACCTAAAGCCAGCGGCGCCTTTGGCCGAGCTCCGGGCATTCTGCTGATAATGTCAAACGAAAGCAGGGGAAGGGAGTCCCCTACTCCCGCACCTCGGCCTAAACGGTAATTGGGGCGCCGCGCTGCCAACGGCGGCAAAGTGCAGACCAGCGGTCGTAGGCGTTGGATTTCGAGTGAATCACCGGGTGGCACCTCGGGCTACTACCGAACTCAACGCCAAAGTACTCGGCGTGAATGACCTATGGGTATCCGAAACAAGCAACGGAGCGGTAAAGTGTAAGCCCGGTATAGAGCCTGTATAGCGTAAAATTGAAACGCATACGGCACAGAGCATATTGCTGCTCTTAGAGTGGGGAGAGGTTGTGCGCGGCACCTGGATACAGGAGGCAGTTGGGAGGCCGACTATCGTATTTGTCCACGGAATCCTGTCGGACGGTGTTACCTGTTGGACCAACGCGAACGGTACTTATTGGCCGGGACTAGTTGCTGAAACTCTCGCCGACCATGGCGCCTACGTTTTTACCTATAAAACGGGGTATTTCTCGCGCGCCTATGGTATCGGCGACGCGGTAGAGGCACTCGAGGTCCACCTAGGGCTCGACGGTCTTCTGGACGGTCGGCCGCTTATCTTCGTCGCTCACAGCATGGGCGGCCTTGTTGTCCGGAAGCTGCTAGTACGCCTGACGGCAGACGCGACGAATGTCAATGGTCGCTTCGGCTTGTTTCTAGTGGGATCGCCGACGTTGGGCGCGAGCTTGGCGAACTGGCTCGCCCCATTCGCATTCCTACTCAATCATGCGCAGGCGATAGCGTTGCGGTTCGGAGAGGGAAATAGGTGGCTCGTCGATCTGGATCATGACTTCGTCCGCTTGAAGGAATCCGGGCGCTTCCATCTCATCGGAAGGGAACTCGTCGAAGACGTGCCTCCTAGGTATTTATTCGCTCCGGTTGTTCCTAGCTTTTCTGCTGCGAAGTATTTCGATCGCTCTTACAAGGTTCCCGACACCGATCACATGTCGATCGCGAAACCCGGTGATGCCGACGCGATCCAACACCGGCTCCTAGTTGCGTTCGTGCAAGAAGCACAGCGCCACTGGCTCATAAATGAGCCCTGGATCGCAGGTGCGAGTTCGACAGTGTCCGAGCCGATTTTAAGGAAGCGGGCACCGAATGGCATGCAGGAACAAACGGGACGTCCGTTTGATCCCCTCGTCCCGTGCGAACATCGAAGCAACACTACCTTTGTTCGGCGCGGTCGGATGCGGACGGCTTACCCTACGGATTTGAGCTTTGCTCAGCTCTACGATCAAGATTTCTACATAGAGCCGCGGGTGTCTGCTTTTCGGGATGGAAGCGCGCTCACCGACGTCAGTGGTGCTGAACGTGCGGTCACCGATGTGATCGAGAAACTAATTGCTCAGCGTTCAGTGCTGATTCTGGGGGAACCTGGCGCCGGCAAGAGTTTCCTGACCTACCTAATACAGAGGCGTCTCATGGAGCAGGATGTTGACGCAACCTGTTTGAACTTCATAGACCTTCTCGATATCGTTGCAACCTCTGGCCTGCCAAGTGAAGACCAAGAGATCATAATCCTCGACGGCTTGGACGAAGGGCAAGTTGAAGGCGCACGCCTCGATGCCGCAATGTCCCTTTCCACAGACTTATCCGGCCGCGGTCGGGTTCTGTGTGTGTGCCGACGAGAGAACTATGAGCTCGCACTTTGCCGAATACTGCCGCCGAAGTGCTTCGATGAGATCCTATTTGTTCTTCCGTGGCGGCCAGACATCGAATTCAAGAAATTCATCGAGAAGCTAGCAGAAAAGGGCTATACGCGTGCTCCTGAGATCCTTTCCGCGGTCCGTGACGTACCTGAGTTGCAGAGCCTCGTTACACGACCTCTACATGCCCGGATGCTCTCCTACCTTTGGCAGGACGACGAGTTGAGTTCGCCTTTGCTGGCCCCAAATTTGGCGTTTGTGTACGAGGCGTACATGCGCAAGTTCGCGCGGTCCGTTACCGGTGCGTCATCCGAGGCGTGGACAGAGCAGGACGTTTTGGCACAGTGGCGATCGCTGGCTTGGAGGGAGTTTCGCGGAAAACCTGCACACCGCGGTCGGATCGAGGCAAGCACCCTTGCTGAGTTAATTAATGACAGGCAAACACTCCAGCGCGCCGTGCTTGGCATTCTCAATCGTGTCGAGAGCGCCCGCGGCGAGCACTACGAGTTCCTTCACCACTCGTTCTATGAGTTTCTGGTTTCCTGGGAGTTCTTAGAGCGGTTGCGAGCGGCATGTAATACCGGCAACGCGGCGGACGCGGTCGACCTATTTAGGCTGGACATGACGAGGGAGATTCGCCACTACGCCGTGGCACAGTTGAATGGTGATGGATTTGCTTCGTCCTGTGATATCACCGACTTTCTTTCTCAAGTGTACGACCTTGCGCGCGGGGAGACAGGTACCGAACGCTCGTTGCTCGAGACGTGCAATCTCATCGTCTACTTCTTGTCGAGGTACGTCACATCGAAAGCGTCTCCCCGACTGAGACGCCTTCTCTCTAACGAATCTCTTCCGTTTCTGCGAACATCGCTCTATTGGGGAGCGGCCGCTGTTGACAATATCGACTGCACCCGCGCATATGTGGATGAGCTACTAGAGAACAAAGAGATGCGTGCACTTAACCGCGGCTATCACCTCTATTACTACGGGGATCTGGACAGCCACACCGCACCACCGTACGAGGACAATGATTCGGCGGCAAATTGGAGCCGAACAAGACGTGCGCTAGGCGAGCGGACGAAGTCGCTGCAGTCGGGACCAATAGCGAAATGCTACTTGGACATAGTGACGTTTCTTGATCTCGCGCACTTCCACGCCACCGGACTCAAAGAAATCGAGATCAAATCGATCGAGCAGGCGCTAGCCCGCATGGAGGACGTCTGGGGCGAGCAGGTGACACGGGTGAGCCAAGCATTCGCGCGCAACTCGTCCGGCGCCTTGGGAACGTAATGCAGGGCTCTTATGCACTCGATGCGACCGGTGATCGGGCTCCGCTTCAAAGCCTGCGGTCGCGGTATGGGACTTCGCTGGACGAGCTACTCGCCGTTCCGGCGTTGGCGCGTTTACGCGGCGTCGGATTCATCGGCGTCACGGCTAGGGTATTTGGGTGCACGGACTCCAACCGGTTCAATCACTCACTTGCCGTCGCGGACTTAGCAGTTCGCCTCGCGTCCCGCCTCGGGTTGGATCCGGTTGAGCAGGACGCGTACTTCCTGTACCACCTATTCCACGATGTGGGCCACATGGCAAATTCCCACGTTACGGAGCCAACGATTAGGCTATTCCACAGCGGCGCGAAGTTCCACGAAGCAATCGGCCGAGCAGAGGCGAGAGATGACCCTGCACTCCTAGAGTGGTGCCTAGACGGTACGGAAGGTGGTCAGCGCGTCTGGGACCTAGTCGTCAAGCTGTGGGCCGGGAAGTTCGATACGTGTTCTGGAACGCTCCGTGAGCTCCTCTCAGCAGCGCTCAACCCAGACAGTGTGGAGGGGATGTGCCGCTCTGCCGCAATACTCGACATCGCATGTCCTTCGCCTCAATCCGTGCTTGACGGTATCGCATGTGGCTCCGCTGGGCTCGAATATCAGGAGAATTATCTTCCGGTACTTCAGGAGTATTGGTTATTGCATAGCAGTGTCTATCAAGACTATGTGTTTAGCCTCGCCAATCAGTCGGCTGAGGCGATGTGGAAGAAGGCAATCTGCTTTGCTGTCTCTGATGGCTCCATAAGCGCTACTTCAGACTTCCTGCGCTACACGGATCAGGAGGCGGAGACCGCCATCCAGGCTAGTTCGCGAGGGAGCGATCTTCTGCGGATGTTACAGTCTGGCGCGGTGCTAAGCCCGCTGTGGGTGGCGCCGAGGGAGAAAGTCTGGAGTGCTGAAGCGGCAGCTGCTGCGGCGTCGATACAGAGCAGCTTTCATAGCCTTATCGAGTTCGAGGAGACAATAGGCGGACTCATGCGGGACTTCGGCATTCAAAGTTCCATCGTGGCACCACACTTCACACGGCTGCGACGGTTCATTGTCGACTTTGGCGGGCTAGTTCAACCGGCTCTCTTCAATCGTTCGCTTGCCGGTGCAATGCAACTAATAGAGGTTCGTAAGTCGCCCGGCCTTGTTCCGCTCGCTGTTTTTGGCGAACCCGTCGTCGATACCAGTGCGTTGATTCTAAGAGACACCTGTGACAGAGAGGACACGTCGGGCTTTGGACGAGCGGTCTGGGACGTAATAACGTCATATCCCTCCCTCTAGGCAGACTGGCAGATGCTCAAGGATAGCGCCGCCGATGCGCCCGACGCCGTAGTAGTCACCGCGCCGTTTTCACCTTTTGACTCGGGTCCGCCTGCGGGGCCTGCGGTGTTGCGAGGCGCTGCCGCTGCCCGAGGGTTGAATCTCCGATGCGTCGACTTGAACATTCGATACTTATTGGCATTCGGCGCTGACCTGCCTGAATCAGCGAGCGTGTTCGTCGGTGATCACGCCAAGAACCGACATCGAGTCGCCGCCGCGCGCTGCCATTTCGTCGAAGCCTGCCCGCTCCCGCAACTAGAAACTAGCCGCGTGCCTTGCTGCCTACACCCCTCCTTCTGCCTGCCTCACACCTTTAGCGAAATCGCAGCGACGGTCCGCAAGATGGAACAGGATAGGTTCTGGGTTGAGTTCGGTGAGCGACACCTTTTTGGACTGGTGCCGGCACCGCCCGTTCTTGGTTTCTCGATCATGGGGCCAGCGCAGGTTCTTGCCAGTTGTTTGATCGCTTCACTTGCCCGTCGATATTGGCCGGAAACGCTGATTGTTGTAGGCGGTTCCCATATTACTTTGCTCGCAACCAAGATCGCTCGTGACGCGGGGTACGGGCAATTCTTCGACCTGTTCCTCCCAGGACATTGCGAACAAATATTCGCAGAACTCATGGCACGCATTGGCGGTAAGGACGAGGTATGGTGCCCTGGTGGAGTAATCACTGCCGGAGCAGGGATGCCAGAATTGAACGAGTTGCTGTCGCCCGAATGGCCTGCGCCGCAATTTGAGCGCGGCGAACTATCCCTCTACTCGCACCGGCACATTTCCTTGCCGCTGCAGCTTTCCAGAGGGTGCGCCTACGGCAGATGTTCCATGTGCACATACCCGGCGGTTGAAGCATATCGCCGAGCCCCCCACGGCGAGGACTTGCGGCGAATAATCGGCTCCGTGGCCGATTTTGGTGTGGGCCGCATTTCATTCAAGGACAGCCTGCTCGATGCGCGGACCCTGTGCGCGGTAGCCGAAGCCATCCGCAATTTGCCGACGCCTGTGCAGTGGAGCGCGACCACCAAGTTGTCGGCCTCAATGGACGAGGCGATGATGCGCCAGTTGTATGCAGCGGGCTGCCGTACCTTGGAGGTTGGTGTTGAGACAATTCATTCCCGGTTGCAGGCATTGGCCGAGAAGAGACAGGGGCGCCGAATGATGGAGAAGGCGATCGAAGCGACCCTCAAGGCGGGTATCGGTGTTGTCGTAAACCTCATTTACGGTTTTCCGAGCGAAACACTCGATGAAGCAAGTGATCAGTTAGCGTGGTACCTTGAATTGCGAAAGACGTTCCCCGAACTCGTAATGGGGTCACATAATATGCTTGAGATCAACCTTGGATCGAAGTTCGCTCAGGAACCTGGGAGATTTGGCCTTGAGCTTGGGCCTCTTGGGCCTTGGGCTTTCTCGTATCCGTGGAATGCGCCAAGTTGGCGTAGTTCATTTGCGGAGCGGCTCGCAAACGCTGGGTAAAACACCGATAGGCTTGGCACGAGTCTATCCGGGATTCTAAGAACCCTTTCAATCTGACCTGTTCGCAGGGCTGCAGCAAAAGGTCTGGGGGTTCGCAGTTTCGCCGGATTGAGAAACCGCAGTTGTCACCCTCTTGAATGAACGGCAGGTGAGCGACACATTTCCGTCCGATTTTGAGTGATGAGGCAACGGCCGCTAAGGCCGATTATGTAGATGCCTCGATTATGTTGAGTCACGCCCGGCGTAGTGCGCCAATCGCTCGTCTGGAGGGGACGGCGCTGATCTCGACCTCCACATAATTCTGGAGTTCGTACCGAGTCGATCAGCGGACGAAGTGGCCAAAGGTGCGGGAGGCTTTCCTTCGATCAAGCATCGCACGTTCCGAAGTCGATCGTCATGCCGACCTTGTCGGCCAGCGATACCGTCGCGATCTCTGAAATTCCGGCCGCGATCTGCGTACTGCAAGATCATGTGGTTGGTTTCGTGAATGACACATGCCGCACACGCTTCTCTCCGCGAGATCGCTGAAATTATGGCGAGCGCAGCACCTCGTCCTCGCCTCGTAGAAGCCAATGGTGACTGGCTTCCAGGGCAAACATCTCGCGACACTCAACATAATCGAGGCATCTACATAATCGGCCTTATGTGGAGCTCAACATAAGGCCGACTTGTGTGAATTGGCATTCCGGCAGATTCCAGGGTAAATCGGAAGCGACCAATGCAGACGTCATCACGCAGGAATAGGTCTGGTACTGCCGATGGTGGGTACTGCATTTCAGGTGGCGCCTTTGGCAACATTGCTAGGGTGGGATTGAGCAGAATACGCAAGCCCAGCCGTTTCAAGGACACCAACCGCGCGATGCTGCTTCTGCTTACTCAGTAGTCGCCAAATGAGGCGACAAAAATGAGCTCAAAACCCTGATGAAATCGAAATGCTGTGTCGACCATTCAAGCGAACCCTGAGTAACATCGGTGTTCATCAGTTTGACGTGGATTTGAAACATTGGCCGCCTAAACAGAAAGGGATCGAAGCATGGAATGCCCCCCCAATTGCGCCCTCTAGAAAATGGACAAATTATCCTTTGCCTGTCCATCAAATCAGCAATTTCGATGGAAAGCCCGAAAGTGACTATCTCTTTGATTTTGCTATTCACTCACTCAGTCCATCGAGAGTGTACTTGGGTGTGGATCAAATACTCGAACAGTGCAATGCCCCACGAGGCCAGGGCGGCAATCCACCAGGGCCGGTCGTTGAGGTTCTTCAGGTGCGCATACCAGGCGAAAGTCATGAAGACATTCGACGCCGTAAGCAGCAGCGCGGTCTGCCAGACAACCGGGATATGCGGCAGTGACGACATGGTTCAGGCAACTGGCGACAGCATCTTCTCGATCTGCTGGTCGGCGCAGCGCAGCAGCAGATCGGCCACACTGCCGCGACCGGGGATGGCCAGTCGCGGCGCGATCTCGGCCAGCGGCGCCAGCACGAACGCGCGCTCATGCATTCGCGGATGCGGCAGCGTGAGCTGCGGGTCGTTGCTGACCTCGTCACCATAGAGCAGCAGGTCGAGATCCAGCGTGCGCGGTGCGTTTTTTACGCTGCGCTGGCGACCGAAGCGTGCTTCGATCCCGAACAGGGATTCGAGAAAAGTCGGCGCCGGCGCCACGGCGACCAGTTCCACCACGGCATTGATGAAATCGGGCTGATGCTTGAGACCGACCGGCGCCGTACGATACAGCGAGGATGCCGCGATGAATTCGGTCTGCGGCAGTTCGCGCAGGGCGAGAATGGCCGCCTTCACCGTTGCCACCGGGTCTCCCAGATTGGCGCCCAGCGCGATGAAGCAACGCCGGCCCACTTCAGTCTGCGCCGGACGGCTTGCCTGCCGAGTCACCCCCGCCCGCCGCCTGCTTGCTGCGGACGCGGCGACGGCGCTTCTTGGGGCCGCTGTCGGGTATCAGCATGGCCTCGCGGCCCTCATGGTCGGCATCCTGGAAGTCATCCCACCAGTCCGCGAGCTCCTTGTCGATCTCGCCGCTCTCGGCGCGCAAGACGAGGAAATCAAAGCCGGCGCGGAAACGCGGCAATTCGATCAGGCGATACGGCGATTTGCCGGCGCGCTTCTCGAAGCGCGGCTGCAGCGCCCAGATGTCCTTGATGTCGCCGACGATGCGGCGCGTGATCGCAAGCTTTTCGCCCTGCGCATCGAGCACATCGTCCATCGCCTCGTACAGCGCCGGGATCGGCACTTCGCCGCGCGCCTTGCGCGCCTCCCACGCCGCCAGCACTTCGTGCCACAGCAGGGTGGCAAACAGGTAACCGGGTGAGAGCGACTTGCCGGCCTTGACCCGCGCATCGGTGCCGGCCAGCGCCAGCATGACGAACTTCTCGCCCAATGGCTGCTCCAGGATCACGTCGAGCAGTGGCAGCAGGCCGTGATGCAGGCCATCGTGGCGCAGGCGCTTGACGCACTCGACCGCATGCCCGGAAAACAGCAGCTTCAGCATTTCGTCGAACACGCGCGCCGCCGGAACGTTCTCCATCAACTCGGCCATCTCGCGTATCGGCGCACGCACCGCCGGGTCCAGCGTCAGACCCAGCTTGGCGGACAGGCGCACGGCGCGCAGCATGCGCACCGGGTCTTCGCGGTAGCGCAGCTTCGGCTCGCCGATCATGCGCAGAGTCTTCTGTTGCAGGTCGGCCACGCCGTGGTGATAGTCGATCACCGTCTCCGAGGACGGATCGTAGTAGAGCGCATTGACCGTGAAGTCGCGGCGCGCCGCATCTTCAGCGATCGAGCCGAAGACATTGTCGCGCAGCACGCGGCCGTGCTCGTCCTTGACCGTATGGGCATCATGCGCGGCGCGGAAAGTGGACACTTCCAGCGTTTCGCCGCCCTGCATCACGTGCACGATCTGGAAACGGCGGCCGATGATGCGCGCCCGGCGGAACAGGGAACGCACCTGCTCCGGCGTCGCATCGGTGGCGATGTCGTAGTCCTTGGGATCGATCCCGGCGATCAGGTCGCGCACCGCGCCACCGACGATATACGCCGCGTAGCCCGCCTGCTGCAGGGTCTCACAGGTGCGGCGGGCGCCCAGCGACACATGGTCGCGGCGAATGCCATGGCGCGCCACGGGGATCATGGCCGGCGCGGCGGACGAAGGGGTATCGCCGCGGCGAAACACGCGGCGCAGCAGCTTTCGGATCATGAACTGGGAGAGGGAACCATGCGGGCTTGCTTTGCGAGGCGGCAATGATAGCCGAAACCCCTGATGGCCGCAGATTTACGCCGGATTTGCCACCTCGTTCCGCTAAAATTGCGTTTTTTGCTCATCGCAAGACTTATGGAACTCGCCAAGAGCTTCGAACCCGCCGACATCGAGCGGCGCTGGTACCCGATCTGGGAGTCGCGCGGCTACTTTGCCGCCGGGCTCGACACCGCAAAGACGGACAATTTCTGCATCCTGCTGCCGCCGCCGAACGTCACCGGGACGCTGCACATGGGCCACGGCTTCAACCAGGCCATCATGGATTCGCTGACGCGTTACCACCGCATGCGCGGCGACAACACGCTGTGGCAACCGGGTACCGATCACGCCGGCATCGCCACGCAGATCGTGGTGGAGCGCCAGCTCGACGGGCAGGGCGTTTCCCGCCACGATCTGGGCCGCGAGAAGTTTCTCGAAAAGGTCTGGGAGTGGAAGAAATACTCCGGTGACACCATCACGCGCCAGATGCGCCGCCTCGGCACCTCGCCTGACTGGTCGCGCGAACGCTTCACCATGGACGCCGGGTTGTCGAAGATCGTCACCGAGACGTTCGTCCGCCTCTACAAGGAAGGCCTGATCTATCGCGGCAAGCGGCTGGTGAACTGGGACCCGAAGCTGCTCACTGCCGTGTCCGATCTCGAGGTGGCAAACGAAGAGGAAGACGGCTCGCTGTGGCACATCCGCTATCCGCTGGCCGATGGCAGCGGCAGCCTGACGGTGGCGACGACACGCCCGGAAACCATGCTCGGCGACGTTGCCGTGATGGTTCACCCCGAGGACGAGCGCTACGCCCACCTGGTCGGCAAGCGCGTCATGCTACCGCTGTGCGAGCGCGAAATTCCGATCATCGCCGACAGCTACGTCGACAAGGAATTCGGCACCGGTTGCGTCAAGGTGACGCCGGCGCACGACTTCAACGACTGGCAGGTCGGCCACCGTCATGGCCTGGCGCCAATTTCGATTCTGACGCTCGACGCGCGTATCAACGAGCACGGCCCCGAGAAATACCGCGGCATGGACCGCTTCGAGGCGCGCAAGCTCATCGTCACGGACCTCGATGCCGCGGGTCTGCTGGAGAGCATCAAGCCGCACAAACTGGTGGTCCCGCGCGGCGACCGCACCGGCGAGATCATCGAGCCGATGCTGACCGACCAGTGGTTCGTCGCCATGACCAAGCCCGGCGGCGACGGTAGCAGCATTGCCGGCAAGGCGCTGGAATGCGTCGCCTCGGGCGAGATCCGCTTCGTCCCCGAGAACTGGGTCAACACCTACAACCAGTGGCTCAACAACATCCAGGACTGGTGCATCTCACGCCAGCTCTGGTGGGGCCACCAGATTCCCGCCTGGTATGCCGACGACGGCCGCTTCTATGTCGCCCACGACGAGGCCGAGGCCTACACGCAAGCCAGGCTCGACGGCTACACGGGAGGGCTGGAGCGCGACCCCGACGTGCTCGACACTTGGTACTCGTCTGCCTTGTGGCCCTTCTCGACCCTGGACTGGACCCCCGAATGGCCGGCCAAGTCGAATCCCGCGCTCGATCTTTATCTGCCCTCGACCGTACTCGTCACGGGTTTCGACATCATCTTCTTCTGGGTGGCGCGCATGGTCATGATGACCAAGCACATCACCGGCAAGATTCCGTTCCGGGACGTCTATGTCCATGGCCTGATCCGCGACGCGGAAGGCCAGAAGATGTCGAAATCCAAGGGCAACGTGCTCGACCCGATCGACCTGATCGACGGCATCACGCTTGACGAACTGGTAGCCAAGCGCACCACGGGCCTGATGAACCCGAAGGACGCGGCGAAGATCGAGAAGCGCACGCGCCGCGAGTATCCGAACGGCATTCCCGGCTTCGGCACCGACGCACTGCGCTTCACTTTCCTCTCGCTGGCCTCGCCGGGGCGCGACATCAAGTTCGACATGCAGCGCTGCGAGGGCTATCGCAACTTCTGCAACAAGCTGTGGAACGCCTCGCGCTTTGTGCTGATGAACTGCGAAGGGCAGGATTGCGGCCTCGCGCCCCACGCCAAACAGGGCTCGGATGCCTGCAACCCCGGCTATCTCGACTTCTCGCCAGCCGACCGCTGGATCGTCAGCCGCCTGCAGAAAGTCGAACAGGAAGTCGCGCAGCACTTCGCCGATTACCGCTTCGACCTGCTGTCCCGCACGATTTACGAGTTCATCTGGGACGAGTATTGCGACTGGTATCTGGAACTGGCCAAGGTGCAGGTGCAGCAAGGCAACGAAGCGCAGCAGCGTGCCACGCGCCGCACGCTGGTGCGCGTGCTGGAAACCGTGCTGCGCCTGGCGCATCCGCTGATTCCCTTCATCACCGAGGAACTCTGGCAGACCGTCGCACCGCTGGCCGGCAGGGCCGACGTCGCCGACGACTCCAGATCGCTGATGCTGCAGGCCTATCCGAAAGCCGATCTGTCACGCTGTGACCCTGCGGCGGAAGCCTGGGTGGCGCGGCTCAAGGAGATGATCAACGCCTGCCGCAGCCTGCGCGGCGAAATGAACATCTCCCCTGCGCAGCGCGTGCCCTTAGTCGGCGCTGGCGACACGGCGATTCTCAAGGCCTACGCACCCTACCTCGCGGCGCTGGCCAAACTCTCCGAAGTCACCACGGCAGACGCGCTGCCCGATTCCGACGCGCCGGTGCAGATCGTCGGCGAATTCCGCCTGATGCTGAAGATCGAGATCGACATCGCCGCCGAGAAGGAACGCATCGCCAAGGAAATCGCCCGCGTTGCCGGCGAAATCGAGAAAGCGGAAAAGAAGCTCGCCATCGAAAGCTTCGTCTCCCGTGCCCCGGCCCAGGTGGTGGCGCAGGAGCGTGAACGACTGCAAGGCTTTGCCGCCTTGCAGGAGAAGCTCAAGGCGCAACTCGCACGACTGGGATGATGGAAACAAATAGTCCAGCTCATGGCCGGACTATTTGCATGACAAACGGCGCTACGCAGTGATCAGCGCGCGTCCTTGGTGCCTCCGGCGGTCAACGCCAACGCCTCGCGAATGGCTTCGGGCGACTTCATGATGTTCATGAAGCTGTTGGCGCCCATCATCGACAGATCGGGGAAGCTGATCGCGATGCGGAAACGGGCGTACTGGCCGTAAACCTTGTTGTCCGACACAAGGATGTCATAGGGCAGGTGAGCCGCCGACTTCACATCCCGGAAGTCGATTTCGCTCATCAGGTAGGCGTCGTCCATCATCTTGCTGTCGCCCGTACCCTTCATCGCCACGCCGAACAGGACTTCCTTCTTGCCGGCGACATCGACGCGATAGACCTTGGTCACGCCGTGCTTTCCTGCCGCCAGGCCCGCCTCGACGGCCTTCACCGCCTCTTCGTGGCTGCCGTACTGGACGAACTCGTTCGGCTCGTTGAAATATTCCATGCCGAAGGCGTAGTGATACTTGCGCAACTGCGCCGCCGTCAGGCCCTTGGCGCC
This sequence comes from Sulfuritalea sp., assembly GCA_030247575.1. Classification (GTDB taxonomy): domain Bacteria; phylum Pseudomonadota; class Gammaproteobacteria; order Burkholderiales; family Rhodocyclaceae; genus Sulfuritalea. Next base: position 110,420 of record JAOTRV010000011.1, on the reverse strand, counting down.
GAATTCCTCGACCTTGCCCAGCGCCGCCTGCAGTTTCGCCGCCGTGTCCTTGAGCTCGCCCGTCATGCGGTAGGCATTGGCCCAGTAGGGCGGATTGGTGTAGGACACCTGAACGTCGTTGCCGACCTTGACCACCGCGACGCGCATCGCCGCACCGAAGCCGCCATGCTCGGACTTGGCGGCGGTGCTGCGCAGTTCGTCGTTGGTGACGCCGATCACGGTGGTGTTGGCATACGGCGAATAGCTGCCGGCCACGGTGAAGCCCGCCTTGCTCAGCGCGGCCTTGGTGGCCTCGACTTTCTGCGCCACATCGCCCGCGCCTTTTGACGCCAGCACGAAAGGCTTCATCACGGCATCCTGGGCAAAGGCCACCGTAGCACCCAGCGCCAGGACCAGCAAACTCACGTATTTCCGAATTTTGGACATATCTCTCCCCCTCGGGATAATTTTCGTTTTTGGAATTTGGAGAAAACAAGGGCTGAAAGCGTTGCTGCTTTCAGCCCTTGTTTGAAGCTATTTCATTCGCCGATATGGCGATCAGAACTTCATGCCGTAGGCAATGCCGAGTGAATCCTGAGACATCTCGATCTTGTCGACAGCGGTGCCACCCGTCCAGCTATTGAAGAGGCTAAGTCCGGAAACGGAGTTCTTGTACGCATGCATATAGGACATGGTCAGTTCCGAATCTTTGCTGACGTTGTAAGTGAAACCCAGCGTCACGTGGTCCTGAACCACACCGGGAGCGATCATGTTGAACGTTACGTCACGGCTCTGGATCGGATTGTCCGTATGGTTGTAGCCGGCGCGCAGAACAAGATTGGAGCTGTATTGATACTCGACACCGAGTTTAATGACGTCTACGCTACTCCAGCCAAACCCACGGCAGGTACTGCATCCAAGGGAGTTCGCAATGCCTGCACCGCCCGGGCCAATTGCAGGGTCAAGCGGCATTCTGCTTGAGTTGGCAACCGACTTAACATCGCCGTAGTTGATGCGCTGATAATCTGCTGCAATCGTCAACACAGGAGTTGCCTTGACAGCAATGCCCAAGTTCAAGCTCTCGGGCATGTCGAAACCGCCCTCTTCGGCAAATAAATCCTTGTATTTGTCGAACTTCTGCATCTTCATCTTGGTGGTATATGACGCTCCCAATGTCACCGCGTCAGAGACCTTGCCCATCCAGCCAAACTTCAGACCATAGCCCCAAGAAGTATCATCCCCACGATCGGACACGAAATTGTTGGTTGCGTAAGGATTGGCTGCATTCGGCGTGTAGCCATAGAAGGAACTCAAGCCGTAGGCCCGAAACTTTTGATATCCAATCAGTAGTGACGCACCAAAAGAGTGCTGTTTGTTTACCTTCATGGCAAACGTAGGCGCGATAATGAGCTGCTCCAAGTTCATACCGAGCCTGCCCGCACCGCACAACAAGTTGTATGGACCCGCCTGCTGCGACGCTTGGTTAAAACCACCGGCGCCCGTTCCACAGGTTGCGGCATTCCCAAGCTCTCCACCTTGATAGTCTGTATTCATGCCGCCATTGCCATAAACGGTAATGCCCGCCGACATATCCCAGCCCATCATTTTGTTGTACCCGAACTCCGGTACATAGAAGAGATTGCTGCCGCTATTGGATGAGCCATCAATACCAACTGCACCGCTCCCCGTGCGTGAAATAGAGCGCTTCGGTGCAAACAAATCCAAACCAATATCCAGCCGATCCCCCGCCCAGACCATGCTGGCCGGGTTGTTGGCGCCACCCATGGCATCGGAGGCCATCGCGGTTGCCGCGCCGCCCATACCCTTGGCCTTCATGCCATAACCGTGAGCGAAATAGCCGTCGGTCGCGAATGCGGAACCGGATACGGCGGTGACAGCCAGCAGCGCAGCGATTTTTTTCAATTTCATTCTGATTTCTCCCCGAGGGCGTTTGTTTAATTTCAACAGGTTATATCTATAAATTAAAGTGACTCCAGAAGTCCAGATCAACGGCGGGTTCGTCCGGGCTGCTGTTGCCTTCTTGCTACATGAACAGCGTTACGTCCGCTTTCTGCGCCACCGGCAGGAAGGTCGCCGCGCCGGCGTAGTCGACGCCCGAGAGGAAGTCGTCGTGGCTGAAACCGAACAGTTCGACCGTCATCTGGCAGGCGATGAACTTGACACCGGCCTCCTGCGACAGACTCCGCAACTCTTCGATGGTGGCGACACCATTGTTCTTGATGGTCTGCTGCATCAGCATGGTTGCGATGGACTCGAAACCGGGAAGGTTCGACTGGATGAGATTCGGCATCAGGAACTTGTTCCAGTCGATGCCCTTGAACCACTCGGGGCCGAACGGCATTTTCATCGGCATGCCGGGGTTCCCGAGCGGACTTACCTTCAGGTCGGAGACGTCCTTTTTCAGCAGATTCAGACCATAGAAAGTGAAGAAGATCGACACGTCCCAGCCCAGTGCGGCGGCCGTGGAGCCGAGGATGAAAGGCGGATAGGCCCAATCCAGCGTTCCCTTGGTGGCGATGATCGCCATGGATGGCGTCTTCGATTCTTCGCGCTGGCGCAGGGCCTCCTCGAGTTTCTGCGGCAGCAATTCTTCCAGCCGGCGATTGACGAGCTCTTCGATGCTGGCAATTTCGGGGGTGGCACCCATATCTCTTCTCCGGGTCAGAATGACCAATGTTTTTGATGATTAAACAAATCGCAGTGCAGCAACCAGACGAATATTTCTATGACCCTATAGCCAACGGTGATAGAAAGTCGACGCTGGCGGCACGGTGACTCGCACTGGGGCATGCCGCAATGAATACGGCCCGCCCGAAGGCAGGCCGTTTCATGTCCCGGCCGACTGCCGGAACGACATCCGTTGCGGACACTGAAGAGCGGCGGCTTACTTGCGCTTCATGAAGAATTCGAATTCCTTGTCCTTTTCCGCGCTGGCAAGCAGTTCGTTGCCGGTCTGCTTGGCGAACGCCGCGAAGTCCTTCACCGAACCGGGGTCGGTGGAAATGACGCGCAGGACCTGGCCCGGCTGAAGTTCGGCCAACGACTTCTTGGCGCGCAGAATGGGGAGCGGGCAGTTGAGGCCGCGGGCGTCGAGTTCCTTGTCGAAATTCATGTTTTCTTCCTCTCGTGACTTGGTTATGGTGATACGGACTAGGTACTTTAGCGATTCATAATATTACTAAAGCCCCTTCGCAACAACAGGGGGTCAGGCAATGCACTGGTAATACAGGTTCTGCGGATGATTGGCCTGGGCGAAGAAGAACCAGCGTTCCGCCAACAGGCCAGCGTACTGCACAATGAACGCCGCCGCCAGCATGCCCGTGGCGCCTTGCATGCCGAACACCAGCAACAGGAGCGGAACCGGGAACCCCGCGACGATAAAGAACCATTTGACGCCGCGCAGCACGGCAACCGGCTGGCGGTGAAAGAACTCCCGCGTGTTGAAACTGCCGCCCATGAAACCCTGCGTCTTCTGCACGATCCTTGGATGCTTGATGCCGATGGCGGTCTGCAAAGTGGACTTCGGTTTCAGCCGTGCATTGCGATAGAGCGAGGCACCGCGGCTGACCAGCCCCAGCAGCGTGATGATCGCAGCCCAGCCGGCGAGGAAGCTGACCAGTTCCGGCGCGGTTTGCGAGGCAAAGGCAGCGGCAAGCGTGAATCCCGAGGCGCCGCCGAGCAGGATGTAATTGGCCACCGTGAGCGGCGAATGCCATTCGCGGAGGAACTTCAGGCAGGCGTAGATCATTGCCGTGCAGACGAACAAGGCGAAGGCGAGCAACGTGCCCGCCACACCCAGCATCGCGGTGGGATCGACCGGCAACCCCCCGGGCAGGGTCATCAGCACGGGATGCCAGTCGAACCAGTGGGCCAGGCCATACAGGAACACCACGCCCATGAAGGCCGGCAATACGATGACCTCTCGCGACAACCAGGAGGTGCGCCACATCGCGGCGGAACGCCAGGCCCGCTCGGGACGGCCCAGGTGGAAGAACGACGCCGCCAGGCCGGCAACCAGCAGCAGCAGCGCCAGAAAGCTGCCCTGACCGTAGAAGGCGTGGGCGTCGGGTTGCGGCAGCAGTTTGAAGGCGGCGTAGGACTGCGCCGTGAACAATGCGAGAAACAACCCCTGCGCGGCGCCGATCAGGGTGGTCAGGAAGATGACGGAAAAAGCCGGGTGCATGTCGTGTCCGCTTACCAAGTGGTGACGTCGTCGAGGGTCGGCTCGCTCATGGCCGGCTTGGGCAACTGGCGATCGACCTTGAGCGGGTTGTCGGCGCGCTCGAGTTCATCCTCGTGAATCTTGATGCGGGTCTTGCGCCGCGGCAGATAGTGATTGGCCGGATGCGTGCCCCACTCCGGCATCAGCGGGTAGCCGCCGCTTTCGCGAATCGCTATCGACACCGCGGAATCGGGGTCATGGACATCCCCGAACAGCCGTGCCGACGTCGGACACGCCTTGACACAGGACGGCTTGCGGTCCTCCTCGGCCATCGTCATGTCGTAAATGCGGTCCACGCACAGGGTGCACTTCTTCATCACCTTCTGCTGTTCGTCGAGTTCGCGCGCGCCGTAGGGGCAGGCCCAGGAGCAATACTTGCAACCGATGCACTTGTCGTAGTTCACAAGTACGATGCCGTCCTCCTTGCGCTTGTAGGAAGCGCCCGTCGGGCACACCGGCACGCAGGGCGGATCTTCGCAATGCAGGCACGACTTCGGGAAGTGCACCGTTTCGGTATTGGGGAACTCGCCCACTTCGAAAGTCTGCACGCGATTGAAGAAAGTCCCCGTCGGGTCGGCGCCATAGGGATTCTGATCGCCCATCGGGCCGGCGCTGCCGGAGGTATTCCACTCCTTGCAGGAGGTCACGCAGGCCTGGCAGCCGACGCAGACGTTGAGGTCGATGACCAACGCGAGCTGGGTCATGAAAGCAAACCTATTGGCCACAGAGGACACAGAGAGCACAGAGGAAAATCGAAAAGCCTTTCTCTGTGCCCTCTGTGGCTGCTATTGGATTTAACAATCATTTGATCAGCCTCCCGAGGTAGGCGAGGATGCTGCTGCGCGTCTTCATGCCCGGATAGGGCTTCATCGGCTCGAACTGCGGAGAAGTAATCGCCGTCTCGCCAGCGCCGACTTTGTAGATTTTCACCCGTACGTCGTACCACGCCGCCTGCCCGGTGATCGGATCGGAGTTCGACACCCTGCCGGCGGCGGTACCCGGAAGCTCTTCCGAAATCAGGTGGTTGAGCAGGAAGCCCTTCTGCGATTCGTTGGCATCGGGCGTCAGGTTCCAAGCCCCCGCCGCCTTGCCGATGGCATTCCAGGTCCACACCGTGCCCGGTTCGACCGCCTCGGAATGGCGCGCCATGCACTTGACCTTGCCCCATTGCGACTCGACCCAGATCCAGTCGCCGTCGTCTATGCCCTGCTGGCGCGCGGTCAGCGTGTTGACGTAAAGATAGTTGTGGGTGTGGATCTGGCGAAGCCAGGCATTCTGCGAATCCCACGAGTGGTACATCGCCATCGGCCGCTGCGTCACCGCCGACAGGGGGTACTTGTGCTTGTCGGTCACCAGGGCTTCGAGCGTGTCGTAGTAGAAGGGCAGCGGATCGAAATAGGTGTCGATGCGTTGCCGCAGATGCTCGGGCGGCTTGCGCGACAACCCCTTGCCTTGCGCAGCACCGCGGAAGCGTTGCAACACTTCGGAATACAAGTGGATCAGGATCGGCTCGGCGTAGCGCGTGATGCGGTTGCGCTGCGACCATTCGAGGTAGCCCTTGTTCCAGTTGCGCATGTACTGATAGGACTTGGGCAGTTCGTAATGGAAGACGCAGTTGTTCTTCTGGTACATCTCCCACTGGTTCGGGTTCGGTTCGCCGCGCAAGGACTTCTCGCCGCCCTTGCCGCGCCAGCCGGCGAGAAAGCCGATACCGGAACCCGGCTCGGATTCCCAATTGACGACGAAGTCGGGATAGTCGCGGAATTTGCGCGCGCCCTCTTTCGTCACGAAGGCCGGCAGCTTGAGGCGCGTGCCGAGTTCGATCAGGACTTCCTGGAAGGGCTTGCAGTCGCCCGACACCGGCACCACCGGAATGCGCACGGAATCCACCGGGCCGTCGAATTCGGAAATCGGCCGATCGAGCATCGACATCACGTCGTGCCGCTCGAGATAGGTGGTATCGGGCAGGATCAGGTCGGCGTAGGCCGTCATTTCCGAATGGAAGGCGTCGCAGACGACGAGGAAGGGAATCTTGTATTCGCCATCCTCGGCCTTGTCGTTCAGCATCTTGCGCACCTCGACCGCATTCATGGTCGAGTTCCACGCCATGTTGGCCATGAAGATCAGCAGGGTGTCGATGCGGTAGGGATCGCCGCGCCAGGCATTGGTGATGGCGTTGTGCATCAGGCCGTGCACCGACAGTGGGTACTCCCATGAGAAGGCCTTGTCGATGCGCACCGGGCTGCCGTCGTCATTGACGAACAGATCGTCCGGGTCCGACGGCCAGCCCAGCGCCATGCCGTCGAGCGGCCGGTTGGGCTGCACCGCGCGCGGATCGTTCGGCGTGCGCGCGCAGGGCGGAATCGGCCGCGGGAACGGCGCCTTGTGGCGAAAGCCGCCGGGACGATCGATGGTGCCCAAGAGCGACATCAGGATCGCCATGGCGCGTATGGTCTGGAAGCCGTTGCTGTGCGCCGCGAGGCCGCGCATGGCGTGGAAGGCCACTGGATTGCCGGTCACCGTGTCGTGTTCATTGCCCCAGGAATCGGTCCAGGCGATCGGCAGCTCGATCTTCTGGTCGCGCGCCGTGACGCCCATTTCATGCGCCAGGCGGCGGATGACCTCGGCCGGAATGCCGGTGATCTGGCTCGCCCATTCCGGCGTGTAGTCCTTGACGCGCTCGTGCAGCAACTGGAAGGCCGGCTTCACCGGCGTCCCGTCGGACAACTTGAACTCGCCGAGCAGGTAGGGATCGGCTCCGGGCGTGTGCGTCACGACCGCGCGGTCGGTGGTGCGATCCCACCAGAGCTTGTCCTGCGGCTCGTAGCAGGCCTCTTCGGTCGGCACCTCGGTGCGCACGAAGAAGCCGAACTCATCGTTGGCTGCGTCGACGTTGATCAGCTGCCCGGCATTGCTGTACTGGACCAGGAACTCGCGGTCGTACAAACCGGTGGCGATGATTTCGTGGATGATCGCCAGCAGCAGCGCGCCATCGGTGCCGGGTCTGATCGGCACCCATTCGTCGGCAATTGCCGAGTAGCCGGTGCGCACCGGGTTGATCGAAATGAAGCGGCCGCCGTCGCGTTTGAATTTCGACAGCGCGATTTTCATCGGATTGGAATGATGGTCCTCGGCGGTGCCGATCATGACGAACAGCTTGGCGCGATCGAGGTCCGGCCCGCCGAACTCCCAGAACGAACCGCCGATGGTGTAGATCATGCCGGCGGCCATGTTCACCGAGCAAAAGCCGCCGTGGGCCGCATAGTTGGGCGTGCCGAACTGGCGGGCGAACATGCCGGTCAGCGCCTGCATCTGGTCGCGGCCGGTGAACAGCGCAAACTTTTTCGGATCGGTCGCGCGGATTTTCCCGAGGCGCTCGGCCAGCGTGGCGAAGGCTTCGTCCCACTCGATCTCTTCGAACTCGCCGGCGCCTCTCGCTGCGCCGGCTTTGCGTTTTAGCGGCTTCAAGAGGCGCGCGGGTGAATACTGCTTCATGATCCCCGACGAACCCTTGGCGCAGATCACGCCCTTGTTCAGCGGATGATCCGGATTGCCGTCGATGTAGCGCACTACGCCATCGCGCAAATGCACGCGGATGCCGCAGCGGCAGGCGCACATGTAGCACGTGGTGGTCTTGACTTCCTGAACCGGAGGAGAAGAGGTGTTGGCGGCTTGCATCAAATAGGGTCGTGAAGGAACGGAAACGATATATTAGAACGTCTCAATATTCTGACTTTAAGCACTATCCGCGCACAAGGGGATAATTTCTATTTTTGAATAAGCAACAGTGATTGCCCGAGTCGGACCGGCCACTGTAGAGTAGCCGGCCCCGCATGAAAGCGAATACTCATGAGCATTGCCGACTTTACCGATAGCGAATTCCAGCTGGCCAGCCAGATCCTGCTCGAACGCTATAACCGCCTCGTCCCCGTCCAGTCCGCCGAGGTCGAGCTGCTGCTCAACCCGGAGGACAAGGAGCCAACCCCCTGCCCCGCGCTTTACTGGAGCGAGCTGGGCGCGGAATTCATCATCGCCAAGGTCGGCGACCAGCGCTTCCGCTCGCAGTTCTTCTATTCGGAGAACGAGATATTCGGCACCGGCCGCGACGTTTATGACAATCTCGGCGACTGCGTGACCATCCTGCTGCAAGTCCAGGCCGACCACTACGGGACGCGCTCCGCCGCCGTGACCGAAACCCTCGGCAACAAGGCCCCGGCCCAGGACGACGATTACCACGGCCCCGTCATCATATGACGCTTGAAAAGGCCCGGCAGTTGCTGGCTGCCCAAGTCAGCTTCGGCGGTGGCTACAACCGCAACGGCGCCCGCCTGGTCCTCGCCGAAGTGGCGAGAGAGCACGGCCAGGCCGCGGTCGATACCCTGATCCGCGAGTTGGGCCTCGATCAAATCTTCGGCTTCATCCCGGGCCAACTGCCATGAAGATCTGCATCCTCTCCGACAGCCACGACCGCGGCCCGATGATGGCGGCGGCCGTTGCCACGGCCAAGGCCGAAGGCGCCGAGGCCGTGATCCACTGCGGCGACATCATCGGCGGCAACACGCTCAAGGCCTCGCTCAAGCTCGGCTTGCCGATCCACGCGGTGCACGGCAACAACCTCGGCGACCCGGTATCCATCGCGCGCATCGCCTGCCACTCGGAAGACCAACTGCATTACCACGGCCAGGATGCCGTAATCGAACTGGGCGGCCGGCGCATCTTCCTCACCCACTATCCCCACATCGGTCATGGCATGGCCTGCACCGGCGACTACGACCTGGTGTGCTGCGGCCACAGTCACGAAACGGAAATCCGGCAACAGGCCAACATCAAGGGCGGCCTCACCTGGCTGGTCAATCCCGGTACCGTCGCCGGACTCGGGGCGCCGGCAGCGACCTGGATACTCGGCGACCTGGAAACACTCCACTTCGAGATTCGTACCCTCGCTACCGTCCCGGTAGTGGCGTAGGCTGTGTCCCTGCGCCGCATCGGCGCATTCAGCTTTTCTATTCCAACATTGGAAGATTGGACAGATTCAGGTTCCGGCAACCGATAAAATCGCAGCGCACAAGAACAACCTTTTAGTTCCGGCATAACCCCCGCTTACGCGGGCATTAGCCTACTCTGAAACACTACGTACTACGTTTTCGGGAGCTCGATGTGACGGCTTCAATAGCAACCAACCAGACGATCCTGGTCGTCGGCGGCGGCATCAGCGGCATGACGGCGGCACTCGAAGCCGCGGAATGCGGCAAGCAGGTGATCCTGGTCGAAAAGACCCCCGTCCTCGGCGGCCGCACCGCGCGGCTCTACCGCTACTTTCCCAAGATGTGCCACCCCACCTGCGGGCTGGAAATCAATCTGCGGCGCATCAAGCAGAATCGCAACATCCGCCTGATGACCATGACCGAAGTCACCGCCGTTGCGGGCAGCCGCGGCAACTACTCGGTGACGCTGAAAGTGGCGCCGCGCTACGTCAATGAAAACTGCACCGCCTGCGGCAAATGCGGCGAAGCCGTTACGGCCGAAGTGTCGAACCCATGGAACTACGGCCTGGACAAAATGAAGGCGGCCTACCTGCCGCACAACATGGCCCATCCGCAGCGCTACGTGATCGACCAGTCCATCGTCGGCACGCCCGAGGGTGAAAAAGCCAAGGCGGCCTGCCCGGTCGGCGCCGTCGATCTGGACATGAAGGAAGAGTCGGTCTCGTTGCAAGTCGGCGCCGTCATCTATGCCACCGGCTGGCGTCCCTATGATGCCGCCAAGATCCAGCCCTACGGCTACGACCGCTTCCCCAATGTCATCACCAGCCTCGAATTCGAGCGCCTGGCCGATCCGCAAGGCCCCACCAGCGGCAAGATTCTGCGCCCGGGCGACGGCAAGGAGGCGAAGAACGTCGCCTTCATCCAGTGCGCCGGGTCGCGCGACGAGAACCACCTGCGCCACTGCTCGCGCATCTGCTGCATGGCCTCGCTGAAGCAGACCCAGTATGTGCGCGAGGCTTTCGGCGACGCCGGAAAGTCGACCGTGTATTACATCGACATCCGCGCCATCGACCGTTTCGAGGACTTCTACCAGATGGTGCAGAAGGACGCGACAGTCAGCTTCGTCAAGAGCAAGGTAGCCAAAATCGTCGAAAACAAGGAAACCGGCAACCCGATCCTGCACGGCGTGGATACCGAGGGCTACCACCGCTACGCCACCGAGCACGACCTCGTAGTGCTCGCCGTCGGCATGGAGCCGGAGATCACCGGGGTGAAACTGCCCGACGACGTGATCCTCGATTCATCGAACTTCATCGAAGGCAGCAAGGACGGCGGCATGTTCGGCGCCGGCGCGGCGTCCAGCCCGCTCGACGTCAACCGCGCGGTGCAAAGCGCGACGGCGGCGAGCTTGCACGCCATCCAGATCATCAACAAAACAGCCAGGGCGGAGGCATAAATCATGGCTGACAACAAATTCGCCGCGTACATCTGCTCCGGCTGTGGCATCGGCGATGCCATGAAGGTGCCGCAGCTCGAAGCCATCGCCAAGAAGGAAGGCAAGATGGCCGTGGTCAAGAGCCACCCCTTCCTGTGCAACGCCGAAGGCGTGCAGATGATCAAGGACGACATCGCCAACGAGGCCGTCACGCATGTCTGCATCGCCGCCTGTTCGCGCCGCGCCAAGACCGAAGCCTTCCAGTTCGACGGCGTCGCCATGTCGCGCGCCAACCTGCGCGAAGGCGTGCTGTGGGTGGTCGCCGCCGGCAAGGACCACGATGAAGTGCGCCAGGAAATGGCCGCCGACTACATCCGCATGGGCTGTGCCGAAGTCAAGAAGATGACCCAGCCGGCCGGCAACGTCAAGGAAAGCTCCTCGAAGCGCATCCTCGTCGTCGGTGGCGGCATGTCGGGCATGACCGCGGCGCTGGAAATCGCCGAGGCCGGCTACGAGGCCGTACTGGTCGAAAAGACCGGCGCGCTGGGCGGCATGGCCGCGAAGCTGTGGAAGCGCCAGCCGTTCAAGACGCCGTATTCGGCGCCACAGGAAGTCGACGCTGGCGAGACGGCGGCCAGAGTCGCCGCCAATCCGAAGATCAAGCTGTACCTGAACTCGACGATTGCCGAAACCTCCGGCGCTCCGGGCCGCTTCGTCGTCAAGGTGGCTCAGGAATCAGGTGCGGTGACCGATGAAACCGTCGGCGCCATCGTGCAGGCCACCGGCTTCACCACCTACGACACGGCCAAGCTGCCGGAACTCGGCGGCGGCCAGCCCAATGTGGTGGATCAGGCCGGGCTCGAAGCCATGGCCAAGGCCGCCAACGGCGGCGCCATCAAGCGTGCCGACGGCAAGGAAGTGAAATCCGTGGTCTTCGTGCAGTGCGCCGGTCAGCGTGACGATACGGGCGCCCATCTCTCCTACTGCTCCGGCCACTGCTGCGGCACCAGCATCAAGCAGGCGACCTACTTCAAGGACCAGAACCCCGACGTCGACACCGTGATCATGTACCAGGATCTTCGCGTGCCGGGCATGGGCGAGGACTTCTATCGCAGCGCGCAGGAGCGCGGCGTGATCTTTACCAAGGGCAAGGCCTCCAGGGTCGCCGGCGGCGACACGTGCAGCGTGACCTTCAAGGACCTGATCCTCGACGACGAGAACACCATCGCTGCCGACCTCGTGGTGCTGGCCACCGGCCAGGTGCCCAACGCCGGCGTCGACCTCGAAGCCTGGAACCCGGTGGTCACCGCGGCCGAGGGCGGCGACGAAGCGGCCAAGGCGCAGCGCATCGTGATGCATGGCAGCTCGGTGCTCAAGCTCAACTATCGTCAGGGCCCGGACATGCCGCAGTTCAAGCATGGCTTCGCCGACTCGCACTTCATCTGCTTTCCCTACGAGACCCGCCGCACCGGCATCTATGCCGCCGGCCCGGTGCGCCGCCCGATGGACATGCTGCAAGCCACGGATGACGCCACCGGCGCCGCGCTGAAGGCAATCCAGGCGGTGGAAAACGCCGCGCTCGGCCGCGCCGCGCATCCGCGCTCGGGCGACCTGTCCTTTCCCAAGGCCCGCCTCGAAGGTTGCACCCAGTGCAAGCGCTGCACCGTGGAATGCCCCTTCGGCGCCATCGACGAGGACGAAAAGCGCTTCCCGGTATTCAACGAGGAACGCTGCCGTCGCTGCGGCACCTGCATGGGCGCCTGCCCGGTGCGCGTGATCTCCTTCGAAAACTATTCGGTCGACACCGTCGGCAGCCAGGTCAAGGCCATCGAGGTTCCCGAGGAAGACGAAGAGAAGCCGCGCATCCTGGTGCTGGCCTGCGAGAACGACGCTTATCCGGCGCTCGACATGGCTGGCCTGGCGCGCCTGAATTACTCGGCTTTCGTCCGCGTCATCCCTGTGCGCTGCCTGGGCTCGGTCAATACCATCTGGATCACCGACGCGCTGAACTCCGGCTACGACGGCGTGATGATGATGGGCTGCAAGAAGGGCGACGAATACCAGTGCCACTTCGTCAAGGGTTCCGAACTCGCTCACTACCGCATGAGCAAGATCGGCGACACGCTGAAGCAGATGGGCCTCGAACCCGAGCGCGTGGTGACGCAGGAAGTGGCCATCACCGACAACGCCCGCGTGGTCAAGCTGATCAACGACTACGTCGCCGAGCTCGACAAGCTCGGCCCCTCGCCCATGAAGGGCTTCGGCTAACTCTGGAGACGCGATCAATGAGTACCGCAAATCAAGCCGCCGTCGAACGTTACCGCAACAACTTCCTCAAGGAGGTCGAGGCCAACGTCGAGGAAGGGCACATGGTCAAGATGTGCATGCAGTGCGGCGTTTGCGCCGGCTCCTGCCCGCTCGGCCCGCACTGGGAGCATTCGCCGCAGAAGATCTTCATGATGATCCGCGCCGGCAAGCGCGACGAGGTGCTGGGTTCGGATTCCATGTTCATGTGCACCTCCTGCTACAACTGCATCGTGCGCTGCCCGCGCCAGCTGCCGATCACGCACATCATGCACGGCCTGGCGAACTATGCCCACCGCCTCGGCATTGCCCCCAAGGGCCAGCCGACGCGCGAATTCGCCACCCTGTTCTGGAACAACCTGACCAAGAAGGGACGCGTCAATGAACTGACGCTGACGCTGCGCCACTACTTCAGGGGTGGCCTGGTGTCCGGCATCAAGGAAGCGCTGGCGATGCAGGGCGTCGGTCTGGGCCTGCTCAAGGCCAAGCGCCTCAACCCGATGGAAATTTTCGGCGGCCACGGCGTCAAGGATCTCAAGGGGTTCCACGCCATCATCGCCAAGGCGAAGGAAATCGAGGATCGCAAGAAGGGCTTTACCGCCTGACGCAGACGGAGAATTGAAGACATGGCAAAGAAGGAATACGCGTTCTACCCCGGCTGCTCCTCGCAGCTCAAGGCCTCGGCCTCGAACTATCTGGTGTCGACCAACTCGATCTGCAATGCGCTCGACATCAAGCTGACCGAGATTCCGGACTGGAACTGCTGCGGCGCCTCGGTCGGCTACTGCGAAGGCGGCGAGCTGCCTCGCGTCGCCATCAACGCACGCAACTTCGCCCAGGCCGAAACCCATCTGCCGGGACAGGACATCGTCGCCACCTGCGCCGCCTGCTGGCTGGGCGCGCGCGAAAGCAAGGAACGCCTCGACGCCTCGGCGCAATTGATGAAAGAGACCAACGAGGCGCTGGCTGCCGCCGGCCTGCACTACAAGGGCGAAGTCAATGTGCGGCACATGGTCGAGGTGCTGATCGAGGACTTCGGCTACGAGGGCCTCAAGCAGCCGATGAAGAAGTCTCTGGAAGGCATCAAGTTCGCCGGCTACGTGGGCTGCCAGACCAACCGGCCCTTCGGCATCGACGGCGAGTCATTCGAGAACCCGATGTATCTCGACAAGATGGTCGAGACCTTCGGCGGCGAAGCCCTCAAGACCTACGACCAGAAGGTCACCTGTTGCGGCGGCGCGCTGGCGTTTTCCGAACCGGAGAAGAGCCAGAAGCAGATTCGCGACATCGTCGAGTCGGCCTACGACCACGGCGCCGAGATGATCGTCACGCCCTGCCCGCTGTGCCAGGCCAACGTCGAGGTCTACCAGTCCGAGATCAACAAGAAGCAGGGCACCAAGTTCAACATGCCCGTGGTGTACTACTCGCAGCTGATGACCGTCGCCTACGGCGGCTCGGCCAAGGATGCGGCACTCAACGGTCAGTTGATCCGCGCCGAGAAGCTGGAAAAGATCGCCGGCAAATAAGTCGTCGCATCCCGGACTCGGGAGTCGGCGCTGGCGATACGGCGATTGCTCGCCGTATCGCCAGCGCCGACTTTCATTCAGGCTCAGTCGAAGCCTTCTTCACCTTCCGCTTCACTCTCCAGCGCCCGCTTCTTGGCCGCCTCGCGCTCCTCGATCAGGCGCTTCTCCTGCACCTTGGCCAGGCGCTCCTGCGCCGCCTCGGCATTGAGCGCAATGCTCTCTTCGCCGAACATCACCTGGCGCAGAAAGCGGAACGCGAACTGCAGCAGGGCGACGTCGTCTTTCGCAAACGACTCCCGCTCCTCCGGCTTCAATTCGAACAGCTTGGTGAAGGATTCGGCAAAGACGAATTCGCGAAAGCGGTCGATGTCGTAGCAGGCCATGAAGAACAATTGCCGGCTGCGCAGGCTCGGCTTGCCGATCGACGGGCCGGAGGATTTCTTCTTCAGCACCAGTTGCCGCCAGCCGCGTGCCAGCTCGTCGTATTCCTCCAGCCCCTGTTCCTTGCGATAGTCGGCGATGGTGATGCGGCGATCGACCTCGTGGCCCTTGCAGTGGTCTTCCTTGACGATGGCGTAGGAGTCGCGATCGACGTATTCGTCCTGCTTGCGCATCGACAGCAGGGCCACCGGGTAGTAGCGGCAGGCGGTCGGGCGGTCGCTGTAGATGTCGCAGCCTTCCGGCTTCATGAAGCGGCAGGCGCTGCCACCTTCGACCGGGCGGAACTTGATCCCGGCGATGCCATCCTTTTCCATCTCGTAGGGCACCGTGTAATCCTTGAGGAACTCGGTCGAGGTGATGCCCAGGCGGGTCTTCATGCGCAGCACATCGTAGGGCGTCAGCGAGATGTCGATGTTGGAACAGCAGGCATTCCAGCAGCCGATGCCCTTGTGGCAGGAGAACTGGATGACGTGGGTGTCGGCCACCATGGTGGGGACGACGGGGCTGTTGGGAAAGGGGATGTCGGGCTGGCTCATATCAGGGATCGGAGGTCAGGGATCGGGAATCAGAAAGGAACGGGCCGGAAGCCTTGCGGCTTCCGGCCCGAATCTTACAGCCAGCCAGCGCTTAGTGCGGAGCGGCGGCCTTGAACAGCTTCGACTTGTCGACCAGATCGACGTGCTTGCGCTTGAAGCAGGTCCACTTCTTGGTGTTCTTGTCGTAGATCGAGTTCACGAAGCAGTGCCAGTTCTTCTCATCGACGAAGTTCTTGTCGGTGCGATAGTAGAAGCCGGGGTAGCGGCTTTCTTCACGGAACTGGATGTGCTTCATGTGGGCTTCGGCGGTCAGGATGCGGTGGTAGTTTTCCCAGGCGCGCAGCAGCTCGTGCAGATCCTTGGCACGCAGCTTCTGCGAGTCTTCCTTCAGCATCTCCAGCTTCTCTTCGGCAACGGCGAGCATCTTGTCGTTGGTGTTGTAGTAGGTGGCGACACCGGCAACGTACTCGTCCATGATCTTCTGCAAGCGCATCTGCAGCATCTTGGGCGTGATGTAGTTGGGGTTGACGTCGATCGCGGTGCTGTAGTCCTTGAACTCGAGGAAGGTGCGCACCGGCTGGTAGATCTGGGCGACCAGCTCATCTGCCGGAGTATCCAGCTCGACCTTCCAGTCCTTGTTGTCCAGCGCGTACTTGACCATGGCCTTGGCGGCGAGGCGGCCTTCGGTGTGCGAACCGGAGGAGAACTTGTGGCCCGAGGCGCCGACGCCGTCGCCGGCGGTGAACAGACCCTTGACCGTGGTCATCGAGCGATAGCCCCAGTTCCAGCCCTTCGGCAGGTGCGCGGGAACGCCGTCGTACTCTTCCGTGGTCGGCGCGCCGACGTCGGTCGGGCCGGAAACCCAGATGCCGCAGCAACCGGAGTGCGAACCGAGCAGGTAGGGCTCGGTCGGCATCAGCTCGGAGTTCTTCTCGCGCGGATCGACGTTCTCGCCGACCCAGATGCCGCACTGGCCGATACACATGTCGAGGAAGTCTTCCCAGGCTTCGGCTTCGAGGTGCTTGACTTCCTTCGGCGTCAGGGTCTCGGCCAGCTTGGCCAGGGCGGTGACGGTGTCCATGTAGATCGGGCCGCGGCCGTCCTTCATTTCCTTCAGCATCAGGTGGTTGCGCAGGCACGAGGCCGGCACGGCCGCCTGGCCGTAGGGCGGGTAGTCATCCAGCATGGCCTTGTTCTTGACCATGTAGTCTTCGCCGTAGGCGTTGGTGGCCTTGGCCTTGAACAACAGGAACCAGGCACCGACCGGGCCGTAACCGTCCTTGAAGCGGGCGGGCACGAAACGGTTTTCCATCATGGTCATCTCGGCGCCGGCTTCGGCAGCCATGGCGTAGGTCGAACCGGCATTCCACACCGGGTACCAGGCGCGGCCCGAGCCCTCGCCCACGGAACGCGGACGGAACAGGTTGACGCAACCGCCGGCGGCGAGCATCACGGCCTTGGCCTTGTAGATGTAGATCTTGTTCTCGCGCACCGAGAAACCGGCGGCGCCGGCGATGCGGGTCGGATCGTTCTTGTCGTTGATCAGATGCACGATGAACACGCGCTCCTGGATGCGGTCGAGGCCGAGCGCCTTCTTGGCGGCTTCGGCGACGATCCACTTGTAGGATTCGCCGTTGATCATGATCTGCCACTTGCCCGAACGCACCGGCTGGCCGCCATCCTTCAGGGCCGGCAGGCCTTCCTTCTGCGCTTCGGCGCCGTCGTGACGGACGCCTTCGGCGTCGGTCTTCCAGATCGGCAGGCCCCACTCTTCGAACAGATGCACGGAGTCGTCAACGTTGCGGCCCACGTCATAGGCCAGGTCGTCGCGGGTGATGCCCATCAGGTCGTTGGAGACCATGCGCGCGTAGTCGGCGGGATCCTGCTTGTCGCCGATGTAGGTGTTGATCGCGGACAGGCCCTGCGCCACGGCGCCGGAGCGGTCCATGGCGGCCTTGTCCACCAGCTTGATCTTGAGTTCCTTGCCGGTCTCGGCCTTGAGGGCCTCGGCCCAGCGCATCATTTCATATGCCGTGCCGCAGCAGGCCATGCCGCCGCCGACGAGCAGAATGTCCAGCTCTTCGTAGACGACTTCAGGTGCTTCAAATGTTCCAGCCATTTTTGGTTCCTCGATTGGTCAATTACTTGCGGATCAGTTCGGCGGGGTTGCCGGCGCGAAAGCCGCCCATGACAGCCCGGGTGTACACGCCGTCGGCGGTGATCTCCGACATCTTCGGCATCGGCTTGCCGCCGTAGCAGTCGATCGAGCCTTCGGCCGTGGTGCGGATCGGGAACTTGAAACGCTTCAGCGTGCCGTTGCGGAACTTGATGGTCCACATGATGGAGTCGGATCCGCGCAGCGGCTGCACCGAACCGCCCAGCGGCACGATGTCGGCGTAGTGGCGGCATTCGATGGCGCCCTGCGGGCAGATCTTGACGCAGGAGTAGCACTCCCAGCACTGCTCCGGTTCCTGGTTGAACGCCTTCATGGCATGGCCGGTTTCGGAACCGTCCTTGTCCAGCTTCATCAGGTTGTGCGGGCAGATGTACATGCAGGCGGTCTTGTCCTGCCCCTTGCAGCCATCGCACTTCTCGGTACGAACAAAGGTTGGCATTTGGTCTTACTCCTAGGTTACGGTGTTGATCATCAAAAATTGCACGTGAACAGCTGGGGCTCTGGTTCTTCAGCGGGCCGAATGTCCGGACAACTTGACCTCGACCTTCTCATCTTCGGCCAGGCTGGCGTAGTAGGCGCGCAGCACCTCCAGCACCTCCGGCCGCGAAAATTCGGCGGGCACTTCGCCGCCTTCGGACAGCATCTTGCGCAGCTTGGTACCCGACAGCAGCAGACGGTCGGCCTCGCCATGCGGACAGGTGCGTGCCGAGGCCATGCCGCCGCACTTGTAGCACCAGAAGGTCCAGTCGATCTTCAGCGGCCGGGTCTCCAGCGAACCCTTGGGGATTTCGTCGAAAATGTGATGGGCGTCGAAGGGCCCGTAATAGCTGCCGACGCCGGCATGGTCGCGGCCGACGATCAGGTCCGAGCAGCCGTAGTTCTGGCGGAACAGCGCGTGCAGCAGCGCCTCGCGCGGGCCGGCATAGCGCATGTCGAGCGGGTAACCCGCCTGCAGCACGGTGTTCTTGACGAAATAGTGCTCAGCCAGGGTGGAGATCGCCTCCGAGCGCACGTCGGCGGGAATGTCGCCCGGCTTGAGGTTGCCCAGCAGCGAGTGGATCAAAACGCCGTCGCAGGTCTCGATGGCGATCTTCGCCAGATACTCGTGCGAACGGTGCATCGGGTTGCGGGTCTGGAAGGCGGCAACGCGGCTCCAGCCCATCGCCTCGAACCTGGCGCGGGTTTCCTTCGGCGAGAGGAACAGGTCGCCGTACTTTTCGGGGAAATCGCCCTGCGACAACACCTTGATCGGGCCGGCGAGGTTGACGTCGCCCTGTTCCATGACCATTTTGACGCCGGGATGTTCCAGGTCGGTGGTCTTGAATACCGTGGCGCACTCATGAGCCTTGTTGATCGAATACTTCTCGGTCACCTTCATGGTGGCGAGTATCGAATCGTCGTCAGGATCGACCAGGGCAATCTCGCCGCCGGTGTGGAAGCCGTCTGCGGTAGCCGTGTCGGTGGACAAGGTGATCGGAATCGGCCAGAAGAGGCCGTTGGCCATCTTCATGCCGTCGCAGACGCCCTGCCAGTCGGTATGGGTCATGAAGCCCTCGAGCGGCGTAAAGCCGCCGATACCGAGCATGATGATGTCGCCTTTTTCACGCGAACTCACCTTGACCTTCGGCAGGGATTTTGCGCGAACGAGTTCCGCCTGCAGCGCCTGGCCCTCGAGCAACAAAGGTCGCAGGCTGCCACCACCGTGCGGATTGACCAACGCCATGCCGAACCTCCTGTATTAGTGGTTATTCTGTGAAGGTGGAAGGCTAACAATTTCCCCTGCTTGCGCCAATGCGATTATTTCTATTTGGGGATAAGGGGATTGTTTATCGGCTGTGCAAGGGCAAAGAACGCCTGCCCTGATCCGCTGCGTCGCCTTGCGCTCCGGTCAAAAAGTGCGGCCCTCCCCGGCGCTGCAGCCCGCAGCATTCCGCAAGCGCCGCAGCTACCTGCCCGCGGCGAGCGGCCGGTCCGCGTAGGTGATTCCGAAGCGATTGGCGAATGGGGTCGGCGGTGCGTCGAACCGATGCCGGAAGCGTGACAGCAGTTTCGACTGTTCGTCCTCGTTGCCGGCATGAGCGACGACTGAATTGCCCCGAAGCCACGGGTCGTTCTGAATGAGGTCCAGACCGTAGTATCCCCTGTCGTTATGCATCACAAGTTCAAACCCGGCAGAGGCCCTTGGCGGAGACTGCGCCAGGTGATCCGACATGAAGCGGCCCATCTGATAAAACCGCAGTCCATTTGCGGCAACCAGACTGGCCAAGGCCAAGGCCGCGAGCGTCCGGCCCCAGCGAATTTCCCCGCCCGGCACGGACATGAGTTTCGCCGCGCCCAGCGCAGCCAATACCGGCAGCGCGCCCCAGGCGGGATGGAAATAGCGGTAACCCCAGCCGTGCCCCTGGCTGAATCGAATCAGGAAATAGGCGAAGAACGTCGTCAGCGCCGAAGCGCCGAGCAATCGGATAGCCGACGACTTCGACTGCCGGCCTCCCCACCAGGCCAGAAGCAGCAGGAGCGGCGATGCCCACAACCAGAGCTTGGCAAGGCCGCCGAGCCGCGAATAGACGACGCTCTCATGAGGCCAGCCCAGAACGCGCAAAAATCCGCGCAACAACGTCCAGGTCCTTTCGGCCAGACCCGGCACTGCAACGGCTGCCGAATCACCAACGGCCCCAACCGCCATTGCAGCCGCCTGCAGGACCTCGCCTCGCCACAATGACCAGCCGACGATCAGCGTCAGGAACATCGGCAGGTATCCGGCGGTCAGCAGGCAAACATTGCGCAGGCGATTTCCCCGCCGGGTGGCCAGCCAGAGAACCCACGGCGCGGCAAAAACCACATGGGGAAAGGGATTGTGCAGCGCCAGCGCCAGCCCGCCGACCAGACCTGCGGCAACGACGCGCGCCGAGGAAGGCGCAAGGAGCAGCCAGGCGTAAACGAGGTTCAGCAACAGATGCGCCGGCATCGAATAGTAGCTGATGCCGTTGGCGACGAATGCCGGCGAAGACAATGCAAACAGCATTGCCCAGCCGGCAGTGGCCGATGAGTTGCCGAGATCGCGCGCCAGCCGGCCGATGAGAAGCACGCTTCCGGCAACCAGGGTCGGATTGCACGCCCACGGAATGCCGAACCAGACAAACGGTGCCAGCAGCAGCGAAAACCCCGGCCAGTAGGCCGAGACCACCGCACCCGACGCGCGATTCACCATCAGAAAATGATTCTGGAACTGATGCGGGATCAGATGATCAAGCAGATCGGGAGGGAATTGCCCGTGCATAGCTCCCGCAGCGAATACCTTCGCCTGGAACACGGCCGCATATTCGTCCATCGACAAGGGATGACTGCGATAGATCCAGATCGAACCGACACACAGGACTACCCAAAGGCCGGCCGCGATCGGGTATCGCCACCGGTCGATGCCCGACGCGAGCCGCTCGACCGACATGCCCGCCCCCTCCCGCAGCCCGAACGCAGCGCCGGCAAGCAGCATGACGAGCATCATCCAGGCAGCCGGCAAGTCATGCACCGCCAGGAGATGTCCGAAAACGTCGCCAAACGGCACGGCGTTGACTTGGATATGGAGGGCCGCCAGCAGCGTCAGGCCGATGGCCGCCGCCATGAACTGCCCAAACATGCCCGGTGTGCCGTCCCGCCAGCGTCTACTCTTCCCGTTCGTCACGCCGCCGCACCCGTGCGCAGTTTGCGCTGGTCCCAGAAATAGCCCAGGCCGCTGCAGGCCTTGCACAAGGCCGCCGGCAGACGGTCCCCGTGCAATCCGAGCCAGAACCCGGCGTGACGGGCGAATTCGTAGGGCAGGAATCGGAGCAGGCCCGGAAGGCCGCAACGTCTCGCCACGAAATGCGCCTCCTCCGCCAGGCCCCGCAGCACGCCGGAAAATCCGATCCCGGTCTTGCCATGGAATATCTGGTGAATCGAATACCCGCTGTCGAAGTTCCTCCGAAAGATGTCGCCGATGCCGTATTGGTGGGAGTGCAGTACCGCCGCTTCCGGTTCGTAGGCAACGGCATAGCCCGCGCGCATCACGTCGCTGGCCCAGGCCTGGTCTTCGCTCATGATGATGTCTTCGCGGAACGGATGAGCCGCCCATGTCGAAGCGCGGACCGCGCCGCTCACCGTCGAGAAAAAGCAGCGCGTCAGCGAAACCGCCTCGCCCTCTTCGAGGGTCCGCTTTTCGGGATGCGAGTGATAGGTACGCGAAAGAAAGAAGGTTTCCATCGGACTGGCGTCGGCCCGGGCCACCTGCCGTCCATACACGCCGGCGACGGCCGGATCGCCGAACGCCCGCAACAAGCTCCCCAGCCAGTCGCTGCCTGCGGGCGTGGCATCCTGCGGAAGGTAAATGAGGAACTCCCCGCGCGCGCGGCGCGCGCCGAGATTGCGGGTCTTGCCATGGCCGAACTCGCCCGGCGGGATCTCGACCAGCCGGACCTCGGGAAAGTCCTTGACGATGGCGAGCGTGCCGTCGGACGAACCCGAGTCAATGACGATCACCTCAGCCTGCCCGATTCCTTTCTGGCAATACAATGCATCGAGTAGCGAGCGCAGATATTTTTCGCCGTTCTTCGTGAGAATGATCATGGAGGCCAGGATTTGACCCTTCGAGCAATCGCTATCCCTTGACATCAAACTCTGGCCCCACGGTATATTCTTCCCAAGTTGTACCACACGACAAAATTCTGCCATGGATTCTCTCTACAGCATCGCCAAGGACGGCTATTCACACGACCCGGTAACCAAGCCTTTGCGGTATTGCGAGATTATCGAGCAAGCGGTACGGGAAGAAGATCTCGCGCCGAAATCCATATTGGAGATCGGCGTCTACAAGGGAGAAAGCACCAAGGTCTTTTCCCGGCGATTCCCTGACGCGCATATCGTCGCCGTCGATTTGAAACTTGCAGACATAGACTTTTCCGGCTGCGAAAACGTTCGCTATCTTCAATGCGACCAGACCGATGAAGCCAGACTGCGCGCCATTTGTGAAGAGCACTTTGCCAATGGCCTGGACCTGGTGATCGAAGACGCTTCCCATATCGGCCACCTCTCCAAGCTGACTTTCGATATCGTGTTTCCTCACGTCAGAAGCGGCGGCCTCTATATCGTTGAAGACTGGGGCAGCGGATATTGGGAAACCTGGCCCGATGGCGGAAGATTCACCGACTGCAAGGTGCCGGGGAATACCGCAAGAATTGCCAAGACGATTCGGAGCCATGATTCGGGCATGGTCGGCTTCGTCAAGTCCCTGGTCGACTACACCGCAACCGGTGACATTGCCAGCGACCGCGCCGTTGCGCGGGGATGGATGTCCCGCCTAGCGTTGTCTGCCGCCCGCGTCGACGCCTTGAGAAAGCTCACTGAGCGCATGCCGCGCCTCCGGGCTTGGCTCGCCGCTAAGCTCGACAAGCCGGTCGCGGCGCACGCCGCCGTCAAAGTGTCGGCCGGCAGCGGATTGCCGCAGTTGAAATCCCTGAAGTTTTCCCGGAGCCTCTGCATCGCCTGCAAGGCGTAATGCACTCGCCTCCGACTGCCATGGCTTCCCGTTGGGTTTCCGAGGGTCCTACCATGCCAAAAAGGCAAGCCACGAATGGCGTGCACCGGCAAGCGGCCGCTCCGCAGCCGGGACCCGCCGCCATGAATCCGTCAAATCCCCCTGGCGCTGCGCGCAAGTCCTGACCAAGGCGCCATTGCCGCCATGCGCGTCTGTCATATCGGATTCAATTACTTCCCCGGGCAGGGACTGACCATCTTCTACGAGTTCGCCCGCCATCAGGCAGCGCTGGGGATCGAAGTGATCGTCGTCGCTCCCGGGCGGATCGGCGAGCCCGAGCGCGAGCAAGTCGGGGGGATGACGATTTTTCGCGTGCCGACGCCATCCCTGGGGCGCTTCTCCGGTGACAGACTGAGGTTTCTCTGGAAAGCGGCACGAATCATGCGTCGCCATCCGCCGGATCTGGTTCATGTGTATGCCTTCGTCGGCGCCGGACTGCTTCCTTGGCTGGCCGGCAGGCACAAGGCCCTTTGGCTCTATGACTGCCAGACCAGTGCAATCAAGCCGCCGCTGCTGCGGCTGCAGAACCGGCTGATACGGCTTGAATCGTACAGCTTCGATGCGGTCACGGTTCTATCCGCCGGCATCCGCGACATCGTATTCGGACCACGCCGTGCGGTGGAGGCCATTGTTCCGCTCGGGGCCGACCTCGAGCATTTTCAACCGAGATCGCCCGATCCGGCGCTGATGGCAAGGCTGGGAATCGCGGCAGATGACTGCGTCCTCGCCTACTGCGGCACCCTGGACCACAACCGCAAAATGGAAAAGCTGCTCGCCGCCTTTGCCGTCACCGCCGCGCAGGAGCCTGCCGCGCGCTTGCTCATCCTCGGCGACGGCTCGGCATTGGAGGAGCTGAAGGCCCAGGCACGCGAGCTGAGGCTGGAGAACCGGATCATCTTCACCGGCTTCGTTCCCTACCGCGAGATTCCGGACTATCTGGCCGTTGCCAGCATTGCCCTGGCCTTCATTTCAATGGATGCCTGTTTCGAACATCAACCGCCGACCAAGACAGCGGAGTACCTCGCCCAAGGGCTCCCGGTGGTCGCCACCGACACCGCCGGCAATCGCGTCTTCGTGCAGCAGGAGGTCAACGGCCTGCTCTGCGGCGACGATGCCCGAACCTATGGTCAAGCCATGCTCGACCTGGTGCGCGACTCGCCGCGCCGGCGGCGGTTGGCCGCCAATGCGCGGTCCTCGGTTCTGGCCTTCGACTGGGCCGCGATCGTGCGCGCGCAGGTGGTGCCGCTTTACGAACGCCTGCTGCGCGACCCGCGCCGCGATAAGAAGGAATAAAGGGCGAACAGCACGTAACGCGGCTCACCGAGCAACAGCAGGCGCGGCAGGTCCGCAACCGTCACGGCTTCGACACCGTAGCATGCCTTCGCCAGTCGCAGGCAGAGTTGCAAATCCGCATCGGCATATTCCGGATGCTTTTCCAGAAAGAGGTCGAATGCCCGCTCGACTTTCTCCGTGCCGTCGGAAATTCGCCCCCGCGCACTGTCGATGGTATGAACGTAACTGCAGCCCCCGCCGGGCAGACCGTCGCCGAAGGTCTTCACCAGCCGCAACCAGAGATCGTAGTCCTGCCAGGCGGGCAGCCGTTCGTCGAAGCCGCCGACTTGGCGCAGCCGCGAGGTCAGCGTCAGCACCTGATTGCCGACGATGTTGCGCTTCAGCAGGTCGCGCAGCCGGGCGGGCCTGTCGAGCGTGATGTTCGCGCGGCGTACGCGGCCGTCCGCGAGATGCGTTTCCCGCACATAGCCGTCAAAAACGAACGCGGCGCGCGCCGGATCAAAGGCGGCGACCAGCCGCGAGATCCGGTCCGGCAGGAAGTAGTCGTCGTCGTCGAGCCCCGTAACCAGTTCGCCCGCCGCTGCCGCGAGCGCCCGATTCCGTGCCGAATTCGCGCCGGCCGGTGTCGACTGGCGGAAATAGGCGATGCGCCTGCCGGACGCGCACTCCGCGGCAAGGTCTGCGACCCGCTGCCGGGTTGCGTCCGCCGACGCATCATCGACCACCAGTATCTCGAGCGGGCCATAGTCCTGCAGCAAAACGGAACGGATGGCCCGGGTCAGCAACTCGACACGATCCCGGGTCGGGATGTAGACCGAAACCAGCGGGCGATCGCGCCTCATCGCCGCCCCTCGTCGCCGTCGCGCGGCGCGGACAGGGAAACCCGCATCGAACGCAACAGGCTCAGGCAAAAGCCCGCCCAGACGCGGAGCAGACCCAGTGGCACGTGCCACGGCGGCGCGGCCAGCAGGACGAAGATCGAAAAATACAGCGGGTTGAAGGAATGCCGCCTGGAGAACGCGACGTGCAGAAACTGCCCCAGGGGCAGCGCCTGTGTCGAGCGAACGCCGGTCGTCTGCCGCGACAGGTTGACCCGGACGTCGTCCGAGGTCGCGAGCGCTATCCCGCGACGTCTGGCGCGGATGGTGAACTCGTAGTCGGAGAGGTAATGGGGCAGCAGCCGCGGCCGGAATCCGCCGGCTGTCCGCACGTCGGCAAGCCGGGTAAACAGGCAGCGCGTCGCCAGGCAGTCGATCTCCTCGCCCCGATTCACCGGACGCATTCCCAGACTGGGCCAGTCGATGGCGATGCCCCGATCGATCACTTCTCCCGTGGCCGGATCGATCGGCACCGCCTGCAGCATGCTGCGCGGATGGGCAGCCAGCCAGGTTCTGGCCCGCGCCAGAAAATCGCTGCCGAAGGTGGTGTCGTCGTTGGCGATGAGGACGATCGCGTCGCCGCCGATCCCCTGCGCCTCCAGCCGGTCGATCCCCCTCTGTACCGACGCCGCCCACCAGAGATTGCCGTCGCCGCGGATCACCTCGACGTCCGCCAGTCGCGCCGTCGCGATTTTCACCGTGCCGTCGATGCAGCCGTCATCCACCAGCAACACATGGAAGTCGCGGTCCGACTGCGCCAGCAGGCAGTCGACGAAGCCCGCCGTCAGTTGTGCGCGGTTGTGCACGGGGAGGATGATGTGAATCGGCGCATTCATTGGGCTGGCGCGGCCGCCTCATCGCGCGGCTTTTGCAGGACGACCAGATGGTTGTCGCCCGCGCCCAGCATGTCCATCAGCCGCGTGACGACGTGGTTCATCTTCAATCGGTGAGTCGCGCCGACCGCAAGCCGTTCCAGGGCGGCCCCGAAGCCCCGCGCTGGCCGCTTCGTCCAATAGGCCGAAGGGCGCCCCGGGGCCGGATAGTGCAGCAGGTGCTCCCACTGCATCAGCAGCCAGTCGGAACTGGTGATGGAGGCGAGATTCAGCACCCGGAAGCCGGTTCTGTCGGCGGCCAGTTCGATCGACCGACGCGAGAAATAATGCAGGTGATATGGCGCATGCCAGTTGATCCAGCGGGTTCCGAACACCCGCGCGCCCCAGCCGCGGCCATTTGGCGTGCTGAAGACCAGGCGCCCACCGGGCTTCAGGATTTGGCGAACCTGGGCGAGAACCCGCAGGGGATCGGGAAAGTGCTCGATCACCTGGTCCATGGTGACGTAGTCGAAGCAGGCCTCCGGATAGTTCGCCGGGTCGAAAGCGCCGCAGACGACCTTCAAGCCGAAGTGCTCGGCGATCGGCAGCACATTGCGGTCGGCTTCCACACCCTGCACCTCGCAACCCCGGCTCCGGAGGTAGAGCAGGCTGCCGCAACTGCCGCAGCCGATGTCGAGCACCCGCGTGCCGGGCTCCACCCAGCGGAATGCCGAGCGCCGGTCGCCGTCCAGCCAGGACCATGGCGCCGCCTTGTCGGCGGGAGCGCCGCACGCGGCGGGGCTGACATCCTTGCGCGGATAGTAGCCGGTGTACAGATCCTCGATTTGCGCCGGCGTGAACTCGGCCGCCAGGAACCTGTGCCCGCAACCGGAACAGCCGAACAGCGGAAAATCGCCCGGATAGCCATAGCGGTCGTCGCGCCGCGTTCCCAGTTCCACGGCTACTTGCCCGCACACCGGGCAGATGCCGCGACGGCCGCCCGCCGTCATGTCCGGAAGCTCGCGATCACTTTCAGGCGGTTCCCGGCGGTGCGCAGCGGTGCCGGACGGCGAAGCGTGCGAGATGACCAAGCAGCGCCGTCTCGGCATGCGCTCGCTGCTGCTCGATCTGCTCCAGGCGCAGTCGGCCGGCCGCGACGACCCGGTCGCGGACTTCCGGTTCCAGGCACCGGCGCATCGCATCGGCAAGGGCAAGCGCATCGTCCGGGTCGGCATAGACCGCGGCATCGCCGGCGTCGGCATGGAGGTGGTTCGAATAGACCAGCGGCTTGCCGAGAGTCCATGCCTCCAGCGGCGGCAGGTTGGTCGGCCCGAAGTATGTAGGCATGACCACGGCGCAGCAGCCCTGGTAGAGGCCGCGCATCTGCGCGGCTGGCACAAAGCCGAGGATGCTCACCCGGCTGGCGACTCCCTGCTCGGCGGCGAAACGCTCGACGAATCCGCGATTGCCCTGGTCGCCGCCGGCAAACACCACCCGGGCGTCAAATCCACTGCGGTGGAGATGTGCCATGGCCTCGATGACCCGCACATGGTTCTTGTGCGGCCAGAACTGCGCCGGGTAGAAGAAGTAGCCCTCGCGCAGTTTCCAGGCGTCGAGCACTTTTTCCATATCGTCGGAAGCCTCGGCGGCAATGTTGCCTGCGACCGAAAATGGCATCGCCAGCAGCCGCTCCGGAGCGACGCCATAGCAGCCGGCGATGGCTACCGAAAGCTCCTCGGAGGCGGAAATCACCGCGATCGCGCGGACCAGGTTGTGGCGGAAGTGGTGCTCGCGGGCGAAATGAATACCGGCGCTGCCGACCTCCGGGAACTCGGGACATTCGCGATGCGCAAGGTCGTAAACGGTGGTGATGAATGGCAGCCTGGCCAGGAACCATGCGCTCGGCGACTGCGTCAGGAAGACGGCAAGGTCGATGCCGCGCGCGCGCAGCGCCCGCTCGAAAGGCCCGCTAACCGCGCGCTGGCGCTGCAGCCACTGCCAGGCCGGGTTCAGCGCCAGCGCCCCGAGAATACGGTCCAGGGGCGAGATCCTGATGTACGTGGCATCCAGCCCAAGCTGTTTCAGCGCGGCGAGATTCTCGCGTTGCGTCGTGACGAGCTCGAATTGGTAGCGGTCGCCGCACAGGCGGTGCAGTTGCCGGATCGCGTTGAGGGCCTGCGCATGGGCTCCGCCGGCGGTTACCTGGCTTTCGAGGATGGCCGCGATCTTCATGGCTTTCTGCCGACGAGAACTGCATGCCAGTCGCCGCGGTCGGGCTGGCGGCCGGATGCCAGCCAAGGCAGGCAGACCACGGGATCGAGGCCGGCAAGCCGCTGGGCAGCCCTCAGTTCGGGCAGGAAAAAGTAGCGCATCCGGTGCGTCTCCTCGGTGCGCTGCCAGCTTGCCTCGCCGGGAATGTTGAAGAACAACGTGTAGCCGACGTCGACGACGTGGATCTCCGGATGCAGCGTCGGCTCGGCGATACGCAGCACGTTCAGCGACGCATCCGACAGCCGGCGAACCCGTGTCGCCGGTGGATCAGCGTCTACTCCCGGACCGTGCCAGAAATCGAACACGACGACGCCGCCGGGCCTCAGGTGTGCAGCGGCCGTGCGAAAGAAGGCAGCGACGGCAGCGTCCTCCGTCTGGTAGCTCAGCACGTGGAACAGCGCCACGACCAGATCGAACTGCCGGCCCAGATCAATGCTCGTCGCATCGCCGGTCTCGAAGCTGGCCGCCGCATTTCCATGCAACCGCTGCGCCGCCCTGACCACCATTTCCGGGCTGCGATCGATGCCATGCACCGTGCAGCCGGCCGCCACAAAATGCTCGGCATGGCCGCCGGTCCCGCAGCCGAGCTCCAGAATCCGCAACGGTTTGGCCGGCGCGGGCGGCTGCAGGTGCTCCCGCGCGAGGTCCAGCACGTAGGCGGTTTCGCCCGCATAGTCCTTGTCGGCGTAGAGCAGGTCGTAATACCGGGCGTAGGCATCGAAGACCCCATTCATGCCAGCACCTCCCGCAGCGCCGTCGCCGAGCGCTCGATTTGCCCGTCGGTCAGCGCCAGACCGCTGGGCAGATAGAAGCCGCGGCGGGCGATCCGCTCCGCCACCGGATGGCGCTCGCCGGCGAACAGGCCCATCTTTTGAAACACCGGCTGCTCGTGCATCGGCCAGAAGAACGGGCGCGTGCCGATGCCCTGCTGCGCCAGCCGCTGCATCGCCGCGCGGGCGTCCATGTCTACGTCGTCATCGAGCACCACGCCGAACACCCAGTAGATGTTTTCCGCATATTCCGTTGCCGGCAGCGGCAACTGCAACCCGGCGGTGCCCGCCAGCAGTTCCGTGTAGCGCGCGCCCATGCGGCGCTTCCTGGCGACGAACTCATCCAGACGTTCGAGCTGAGCGACGCCCAGCGCCGCCTGCAGGTTGCTCATGCGGAAATTCCATCCCAGCTCATCGTGAACGAATCGCTGCTCCGCCTTGAAGCACAGATTGCGCAGCGAACGGCACCTTTCCGCGAGCTGCAGATCGTCGGTGACCAGCATGCCGCCTTCGCCGGTGGTGATGTGCTTGTTCGGATAAAAACTGAAGATGCTGATGTCGCCGAAGCTGCCGCAGGGGCGCTGCCGGTAGGTCTGGCCATGCATCTCGGCCGCATCCTCGATGATCTTCAGCCCATGCTCGCGCGCCAGCGCCAGAATGGGATCCATGTCCGTCGGCAGGCCATAGATGTGCACCATCATGATCGCCCGGGTGCGCGGCGTGATGCACGCACGGACCCGGTCCGGCTCCATGTTCCAGGTAAGCGGATCGCAGTCCGCCAGGACCGGCACGGCGCCCGCCCTGACCACCGCGGTTGCACACGAGATAATGGTAAAGGCCGGAAGGATGACCTCGTCGCCATCCTTGAGCCCCAGCGCCGCGACCGCCATCTCCAACGCCACCGAGCCGTTGGCCACCGCGACGCCGTGACGGCGTCCGACCCGCGCCGCGAGGCCCTCCTCGAAGCGTGCGACATAGGGACCTTCCGAGGAAATCCAGCCGCTGCGCACGCAGTCGACCAGATACTTCTCCTCGTTGCCGTCGAGAACGGGTTCGTTGACCGGCACAAAACTCATTTGGCTATAACTCCGATCACTCGACGATCTTCGCGGTCGCCGCATCGATGCCGGGGAAGCGGGTCTTGTCCGCCTCCCCGGCGTATGGACCCTGCTTGACCTCTATCACCTCGCTCGGCTCCAGCATCTCGAAACCGTGCCCGCCGAAAGCCAGCAGCAGCACGTCGCCCTGATGCAGTATGCGGCTTTCCAGATAGTTGCGATCGTCATCGTAGAAATCCGCTCGCAACCGCCCGGACCGAACGAACAATACCTCCTTGGTGAAATGTACCTCGCGAGCAACCGGGTTGTGCACGTGAGGCGGGATGACATAACCCCGGGGGCGGTTCATGTAGGCGAGCTGCTGGGAAAAGTGGTCCGGCGTGAAGAATTGGATGCCTTCGGCGCGGTAGCCCGCACGCAGGATCAGCGCCAGAACTACCTCGTTGTGCAGGATGGTTTCGACCATGGTACTTACCTTTGGACTGCGTACACATTTTGCCCCGACGACTTGCTGCCGGCGCCTGGAGCAAAGTCAGACATCGGGCTGCTCGCGCGAAAAACTGGCCACGAGGAATCCCCTCGCTGTTGCCCAGAAGGCTCGGTCCACTTTCACGCCCGAGAGGACCGATTCGTATATGCCGCCGCTTCCCGCGGGCTTGACGACCTCGATCGCGGTACAGACGAATTCCGGCGCCAGCCAGGAGAGCAGCTTGTCCGGCGAAAGTTCGTGCGGCTCGCAAGCGGTTGGCGGATGATTGACCTCGACCATCAGCAAAAGCGTGCCGCCCGCCCGCGTTACCCGCTTCATTTCTGCGATCACCCGCTCGACGTTGGCGACATGATCCAGGGAATTGAAGGAGGCGACGATATCGCATGCCGAATCGCCAATCGGAATGTTCTCCGCCGGAGCGGAGAGATACTCCATCCGGTGAGCCTTCGCCCCCAGCGCAAGGTATTCGCTCGCCAAAGGATCGACACCTATCCGGCGCAGCGCCATGTCAGCCCATTCCAGGCTGCCTCGCGGCCCGCAGCCGATGTCCATGACCACTTTGCCCTCGTAAAAGCCTGGCTCCAAGCCAAAACACTTGGTGTAGAAGTATTCGTAGTGATCGTTGGAAAGCGTCCCCTCGATGGACTTTCGCCGTTTCCAGTAATGAAGTTCGTTGAACTGCTTCCAATGCGTCGGGGCCATCCTTTCCGCGATGCCCGACGTCAGTCCCTGGAGCGGGCGCAATAGCATTTGCCAGCGAGTCATCGGGGCCCTCCCGGTCTGGCACGTCGGATGGTTCGGCGAGTAAATTGCACGAGCGAAGTTCTCCTAGAAATAGTCCGGCCGATGCACCCAGTCCCTGACTTCCGCGTCCTGTCGATAGGCCATGCGGTGAAAAGCCCGCCCCTCCTGCCGCCCCGCCTCGATCGTACGCGCCAGTTCGCGCAATTCGCCGGACGGCGACCAGAATTCCCGGGCCCGCTCATAAACGCCGTGCGCGACGCGCCGCGCGAATGCCGGCAAGCCCTGCGGCGAGCCTTTCCCCGGCTGATCCTCGCCCCGCAACTCGGTGTAGGAATCCGAAATGCCCTGATTGTATGCGCGCCTGCGGAAGTACTCGACGGTCATTCTTTCCGCCGGCACCGCATGATAGACGCTGGCGCGTGAATCGAACATGCAACGCAGACCGCGTTTCGCGACCTGTCGCGAGACATGGGTCTCGCCATCGCCGCGAAAACGGATCAGTTCCGGCGGCATCGCGTCGGGATGAAAACCGCCGATATCGAGTAGCACCGCCCGGCGAATCGAGAAGTTGCAGCCCCAGACCATCAGTGGGCTGATCTCGCGCCGCCCGACGGGCAGCGCCAGCACGCTCAGCATGGAGATCGCCTGGCCGCCCAGGCTGGGCTGCCGCCACAGCCGGTCCAGCCAGGCCGGCAACGGCGCCAGAAAATCCGGATGATTGTTGCCGCCAACCATGGCAACGGCGGGATCGGCGAAATTTTCCGCAATCGCGGCCAGCCAGTCGGGCGTGGCGCGGATGTCGTCATCGGCGAACACCAGGATGTCGCCGCCAGCCTCCTTCAACCCACGATGCCGTCCCGCATGCAACCCCGGCTGCGGTTCGAGGAAATAGCGGACATTGGCCGACTGCTGCCGGGCCGCTTCGACAACCATCCTCGTGTCGTCCGTCGAACCGTTGTCGATGACCAGTACTTCGAAACGATCCTGCGGCAAGATCTGCCCGCGCAGAGATTCCAGCGCCTTCGCGAGGAAGCCGGCCCGGTCCCGACTGGGAATGACAACGCTTAACATCGGCACAGGCAGGGCATCAGCGCGCGACTGCCTCGACATAGAGGCGCTGCCAATCCCCTTCCGAATCGCATTGGAAAAGGTTTCTCACGCACCAGCGGTAGGCACGGTCAAGCATGCCCTGATGACGAAGAATGAAGTCCCCATTGCAGAGCAGCCGTTCCAGCAAGCGCCTGCGGATGCCGCCGATTCTCTCGAACGGAACCACCGCGACGACGTCGAAATCCGGCTTCAGGCAAGCGAGCAACGTGCCCTTGGTGAAATGACGGAAGTGCTTGTACTCCAACGGCTTGTTGGCATGCGGCAAGCTCAGGTGCAGTGTGCCTCGGGATTGCAGGAGTCGCGCCCCCCCTAGGAAGGCAGGTCCCTCGTCCGGGGGAATGTGCTCCAGCACTCCCATCAGCACAGCGGCCTCGAAGCGGCCGAGCCCCGTCCCGCCAGCGATACGTTCACGGCGGAACTCGATCTGCGGGAGATCTTGATTCATCGCCTGCGCCAGCGCGATGGTGCGGGCCGAATGATCCACGCCGCAGACCCGGGCAATGCCGGTTCCCAAGGCAATCTCGCGGGTGAGACGCTCGCCTCCGCAGCCAATGTCGATGAGAAACGCAGAAGCAGCCGCGCAGATGCGGCCGAGCAGGAATTCGATGGTTGAAATATGGTTGATGTCCCAAGTGTCGACGAAATGCTGCCGGAACCCCGGCTGAGGCATCCGTGCCACGTAGTAATAGGGAAATGCGTACTCATCGTCCTGTGCCTGGCAGATCGCCTCTGTCTGCTCCGCTCGCCGGTTCGCGCTCACGATCTGCGGCTCCCGAGTAGCCCGGTTAGTTCCTTGAGGATGCCCTTGCGTTCCAGCAGCACCAGCGTCGTGCCGACGAGCATCGCCTCGATCGCGCCGCCGATCAGCAACCGCGACAATGCCCCCGTGAGCGCCTGCTGCCCGACGTGATGCACTGCCGCAACGACCAGGGCCGTACTCGCAGCCATCTTGAGGAAGTATCCCGCCAGGGGCAGCAGGGCAGGCAGCAGAATTGCCCGCAACATCAGCATTTGCAGCAGCATGGCAGCAATGGCGAGCGCCAGCCGCGTCCACAAGAACGCCGCGAGACCGTACTGGATGGCGATGACGTAGGCCGCGAGATAGATCGGCAGCGTCACCGCCGCGACCAAGGTCTCGAAGTGTGGCTTGCCCATCGCACGATAAGCCTCGCCGTTCATGCCGATCACCCAAGAGAAACCATGCACCAGCGCCATGATGCCGATGATCGGTCCGATCCCGCGCCACACCTCGTCGAGCAACGCATCCGCCAACGGAAGGGAGACGGAATACAGGATGAAGGCGAGCGGAATAGCGAATAAGACGAGGACGCGAACAACCTTGTCCATAGCTTGCGCCAGCCGTTGCCTGTCCTCCCCGAACCGCGCCAGATAGCTGAAAAGCACCGGCATGACGGGACCGAACGGAATGGCAAAC
Source organism: Sulfuritalea sp. (assembly GCA_030247575.1). Taxonomy (GTDB): domain Bacteria; phylum Pseudomonadota; class Gammaproteobacteria; order Burkholderiales; family Rhodocyclaceae; genus Sulfuritalea. The sequence continues at coordinate 76,365 of JAOTRV010000011.1, read as the reverse complement.
ACCATCATGGCGAGTTGGTTGCCGGTACGAAACAGTCCCAACTCGTGACTACCCAGATACATGCCGACGACGAGCGAATCCGCCCAGATATAGAACCACGCCAGCAAGCCCGATATGCTAACCCATGCACCGAAGCCCGCCAGATCCCGCGCCACGCGCCTGTCGCAAGACCACCGCGGCCTCCAGCCACTCAAGCGCCAGAGCACGATCACCTGTGCCGCCTGCCCGACCAGGGTTCCGGCGATCAGGGCCCAATAGCCTGCACCCTGCCAGGCCAACGGCACCGAGATCAGGGACGGAAACGCCACGGTGGAGAGACGCACCCAGAAAAGCAGCTTGAACTGCATATCCTTCTGCAGTAGCGCCGTGTGCACCGACACGGCAGCCGACAGCACGACCTGCAGCGACATCACCTGCAGCACGGCCCTCACGCGCCCGTCATGGAAGATGTTTTCTGCCAGCACGCCGGCCACTGCGATCAGAACCACCGCCACCGCAACCGCGAGCGCACCATTGATCCAGAAAGCGGCATCTGCCGCTGCCGCGTGATCGCCGCGGTACTGAACCACGGCCTTGCCCATCCCCGCTTCCCAGAATATCTGGGAAAAGGCGATCACCATGGTCGCCGCCGCGACCACACCGAAGTCCTCGGGTGCCAGCAGCCGCGCCAGGATGACGAAGACCAGCGGCGGAACAATGCGTCCGGTCAGTTCCGAAAGGAAGGACCACTTGAGTGCGCCGGCGAAACTCACTCCGCGCACCCAGCCGCGCCGGATACCGTCACGGTCATTTGCGGCAATAGCCCGCATGACCTCATTGCGCCACGTCCTCCTGCATCATGCGCAGCAGGAAGGAACCGAAAACCAGGTTGATGCCGACGACCACCAGCGTCGAGGCGACAAAGGCCAGGTGGACCGTTTCGCCCATTTCGGAACGGCTGCGGGCCAGCCACTCGAGGAGAATGGCCGCGTCCACGGCCGTGCCGCCAATCACCAGCGCGCCGCCCGCAAGGATGCCGCGCTCAAGGGTGAACTGCCGCAGCAGCCTGGCAATCATCGAATCCTGCGGAATCGGACACCGCGAGGAGTTATATACCTTGGCGAGCACTCCGAAGCCAATGACATTTCCTCCGAGCATCGTCAGCAGGCTGGACAAGGCAAGGAAATGGATGCCGAGCCTGACGCCGCCGACAGTCGCCGCCCCTCCCGACAACACGATCAAGCCCAGGACGCCGGGCAGCACCAGCAACAGCCCCGGCACGAGATAAAGCCAGTCCGGCGCATAGGTCAGCATGAAACGCAGATGGCGCCAGCCGTCGCGGAACGATCTCAGGTGCGGCGGCCGGTCCCGCTTGTCCGGATAGAGCCGGGTCGGAATCTCGGCGATCCGCAAGCCCGCATGCGATGCATTGACGACCATTTCGGTGGCGAATTCCATCCCCGGCGTACGCACGTTCATGCGATCGAAGGCTTCCCGGGTGAAGGCTCGCATGCCGCAGTGGAAGTCGGCGATGGGGATACGGTACATGACCCGCGCCAGCATCGAGAGCACGGGATTGCCGAGGTAGCGATGGAGCGGCGGCATGGCGCCGGGCTCGATGCCCCCCTTGAAACGGTTGCCCATTACCAAATCGTAGCCCTGCTCGATCTTCCCGACGAAATCGCCGAGCGACAGCCAGTCGTAGGAATCATCGGCATCGGCCATCACCACGATGCGGCCGCGCGCGGCCTTGATGCCGGCCATCAGCGCGGAACCGTAACCCTTGCGCGGTTCGTGCGCCACGCGCGCGCCGAGCGACTCGGCAATTTCCACCGAGCGATCGGTCGACCCGTTGTCGGCCACCACCACCTCGCCGACGATGCCCATTTCACGGAACGCGCGCTGCGCCTTCTCGATGCACAGGGCGAGCGTCCGCTCCTCGTTCAGGCATGGCATGACCGCGGTGACGCGGATCTCAGTCATGGCTTTCTCGCGACTCTTCATGATATTCATCGTCGATGTTCACCGCCCAGATCGCCGCCTTGTCGACCTTGCCGTCGAGAATCGCCTCGACCGCGAGCTTTGCGGTCAACATCGAGTGATCCTGGTTGTTGTAGCGGTGCATGCCGTTGCGCCCGACCAGATAGAGATTCTCGATGCCATCGAGCCAGGTCCTGACGCAGGGGAAATTTTCGTAAGCGCCGAAGTAAGCGGGATAGGTTTTCGGTACGCGAATCACCGTGCCGTCGAGCACGTCGGCGCGATCGATCATCCCGATCTGCGCCAGCTCGCCGGCCGCAAAATCGATCATCGCCGGATCGTCCTGGCGCCACAGGTCGTCTCCCTCCTGGCAGAAGTACTCGAGCCCCAGCCAGATCCTGCCTTCATCGGCAACCAGATCGGGACTCCAGTTGTTGAATACCTGCAGGCGCCCGATGCGCACGTCGCGTTCCTGAACGTAGATCCAGTTGTCCGGCGGCATGTGGTCGGGCCGGCTGCTCTGCGCCTGCGGATTGGCACGCATCCGCGAAACCAGCAGCCCTACCGTGATGAAGTCGCGATACGGCAGTGCGGCGGCCACTTCGCGCACCTCCGTCGGCGCCGGCGGCTGCATGCCGCCCACGAGGTCCTTGATCGGCATGGTCGAAATCACGTAGCTCCCTGCCACTTCGGCCAAGTGTCCCGTCGCGTCCGCGGTCACGACGGAAACCACCCGCCCGCCCTCATGGCGCAAGCCTGTTACCTGCTGGCCGAAACGGATCTCGCCGCCGCCGGCGATCACCCGGCGGGCCACCTCCTGCCACAGTTGGCCGGGACCCAGACGCGGGTAAAGGAAGTGCTCGATCAGGCTGGTCTTCGTCGCCTGCTGCGTCGCGGCACGGCCGAAGCGTTGGCGCAGGGCATGCCGCAAGGCTTCGACAATGGAGAGACCCTTGATCCGCTGCGCGCCCCATTCCGCGCTGATGCGATCGCAGGGAACGCCCCAGACCTTTTCCGTATAGTCCTTGAAGAAGGTGCGATACAACTCGCCGCCAAAGCGATTGACCAGGAAATCCTCGAGCGAACGCTCGGTCTTGCGCGGAAACAGCATCGCCCGGCAATAGCTGACGCCGATGCGCACCAGCCTCAGCGGGCCCAGGTTGCCCAGCGTGGTGGCATTGAGCTTGATCGGATAGTCGAAATACTTGCGCAGAAAATAGATGCGCGACAGCCGGTCGCGCACCAGCATGACCAGACCGCTGCCGCCCGGCGCCGTTCCGCCGGCGTCTACTCTCCTGCGCTGTCCCTGATAGGCGATCTCCACCGCGGCGCCGTCGCCGGCGATCGGCAGGATCTCGCGCCACCAGTTCATCACCCAGTCGGACTTGGAAAAGAAGCGATGCCCGCCGATGTCCATCCGGTTGCCCTTGTACTCGACCGTGCGCGAGATGCCGCCGACGTCGTGCGACGCCTCGAGTACCAGTGGCTGCATGCGACCGTCGCGCACCAGTTCCAGCGCGGCCGTCAGGCCGGCGGGGCCGGCACCGATGATGATGACGAGGGGTTTGTCCATGGACGATTATGGCCGGAACAGCCCCCATTTGCGCAAGCCGAAATTGAATGAAAAGGTCAGCATCGCGGCGACGGCCTTCGCCGCCAGCAGGGGCAGCCCGGCATGTTCGACGGCGACATAGATCGCCAGGTTGTTGAGACCCAGGCCGGCCACGCCAACCGCCGCGAATGCGGCGAACTCGGTCTTGGGAAATGCCGCCAGGCGGCGATGCCGGAACACCCAGCGCACGGAAAGCAGGTAACTCGTCGCCGCGCCGAGCATGAAGCCGAAGGTCGCTGCCCACAGGTAATGCATGAACTGCGCAAGCAGCAGCAGGCTGCCCATGTCGACCAGCAAGGCAAGCAGACTGACGGCGAAATAGCGGACCAGCTCGCTCATTGTGCCGGGCCCCGTCGTGGAAGAGTCGACGCCGGCGATACGGCACGAAAATCCGCGCAGGCATAGAGTCCGGCTTTGCGCCATACGGCCCGGGGGCTTGCACCGGCAACTCCCCCCCCCAGCACCAGCCAGTCCAGCGCCGGATCAGCGCACGGCTGCCACGGCTCGGCCGCGGCGGCCACAAGCGCGTCACGCCGTCTCCACTCGTCGAACTTCGCGCGCGAGAACACCGCGCCGGTACGCTGAACCTCCCCGTAATAGCTGGCGCGGTTCAGCGTGAACCAGACCGTCAATTCCCGCTCGGGCCAAAACACGGTTTCTCCCACGGCAATCTCTCGAAGAAAGGGATGCGCCGGACAGCGGCGTTCGAGATAACACATCTCTTCCGCACGGCGGGATTCAACCCGCCGATCCCACTGGGAAAGCACGAACAGCGCCGACCCCGCCAAAACGCAGGCCACCGCCATCCGCCAGGAAGCGGATGACGGCGGCAAGCCCCGAACGGCCGGCACGACCGCCAGCAGCGCAATGTGCCAAACACCTCCGGCGACAAGTCCGTGCAACCATTCTGCGCCGGTCCACCAGGGTCGAAGCAGTTGATGCCCGGCAATATCCCAATCCGCCACCAACCCGGGCAGGAGCAGAAGCCACACCAGGCCGAGCGCAACCGCCAGGTATTTTCGCCGTTGTCCCGCCCAATCGTCCAGGCGCCGCCAGGCTGCCAGCGGCAGGAAGGCGCCCGCTGCCGCGAGATAAAGCGCCGGCAGCCACCACGTCGGCCCCATCGCCGCGACCGCTCCCGCCGCGCCGAGCAGCAAGGGCCCATTGCGAGACTCGCGGCCCAGGCGCTGAGCGACATCCAGCAAGCCGAGCATGGCCAATGGCAGGAGCAACCAGCCCACCCGCCAGGGCTGGCCCTGCACCAGAATCTCGATCGGCAGCCAGAAGCTGGCGATCAGGGCCAGGGCCAGACCGCCGCTCCCCAGGAGCAAGGCCCGTCGATACATCAGACGGCAGCGTTCGCTGCCCCGGTGCGCGGCCAACAGCAGCCCGGCGAGCGCCGCCCCATGCTCGACAAGACGCGCGCCTGCGGGCCGGAACAGGATGTCCGGTGCCACGTCCCGCGCGAAAACCAGCCACTCGCCTCGCATCAGGCGCAGGTGGGGCACTTCGATATCCAGCAGCCCGGCCGCAGCCGCGGCAATGACGACCAGCATCACCAGCGTCACCGCAATCCCCGTCCGCAACCACATCAGAAGGCAAAGCGCCACGGGCCAGATACCGAGCAGCGGATGCAACAGCAGGGAGGCCATCGCCAGCGAAAACGCCCAGACGCGGCGGCCGCCCGCAAGCGCGGCAACACCGCCCAATCCCAGCGGCAAGGCCCACGAGCGGGCGGTAGCGAAGTTTTCGGTGAGGACAAATGTGCCCGCATTGGGCGAATAGCTTGCGGTCACCACGGCGGCCAGCAATACGGCGACGCCGGCGGCCGCACCCATCCCGAGCATCCGGTGCGCCAACAGCATCACCGCAGCGACCCAGGCGATGCCGCCCGTCAGCACCACCCACCATGAAGCATGATCCAGCCCCAGCCAACCCACCAGCGCGCCATAAAACGGAGTGAACAGGCTCAACTCGCCTTGAGATCCAAAGCGGAAGAACAGGTCCGGCGCCAGAGCGTCCGGAGTCAGCCAATGCGCGGCCAGCAGGCCATAGATGCGCGCGTCATGCCAGATCCCCTGGTACGGATGATTGAGCAGCCACAGCAGCACGGCGGCAGCGAAAAGAACAGCCGACCCGGCATGTCCCGCCGGCCGGCCATGCTTTGGAACGGCCAAGTTCAACTGCCTTTCACGACATGCATGAAGGCGGTTTCCAGCGACAGCGTCGGCTTGATTTCGATCAGGGTATGCCCTGCCGCTTCGAGCACCCGCAGCGTCTCCCACAGGGTCGTTCGCGGCACTTCCACCACCCAGCGACCGGCGGGCTCGGCCAGCATGTCCGGCAGAACGGCCGCGCTGCCCTGGCTGCGAACCAGGACGGTATCCGTCTCGCCGACCAGTTCGCCGGGTGCGCGCACCGCACGCAACTCGCCCTTGTGAATCAAGCCGAAGCGATCGGCCAGACGCTCGACGTCATGCAGGACATGGGAGGTGAGAAAAATCGTGCCCCCCTGCCGACGGAACTCGGACAGAATCTCCACCACATCGCGCCGGCCGAGCGGGTCCAGCCCCGACAACGGTTCGTCCAGGATCAGCAGGCGGGGTTCCACTGCCATCGCATGCGCCAGCGCCGTGCGCTGGGCCATGCCCTTGGAGAAGCCGCGCACCACCTTGTCGGCAACGTCGGCCAGCCCGAACTGCTGCAGCCAGTTCATGCAGTGCTGCCGTGGATTGCCGGGTTTGCGGCGATGCAGTTCGAGGCCCATCGAAAGAATCTCGAGCGGCGTCAGGTAATCCGGAAGACTGGGATTTTCGGGCACATAACCCAGACCGCGGCGGGATTCGGGAACGCCGACATCGATACCGAACAATTTTGCAGATCCTGCGCTGGCGGGCATCACCCCGGTCAGAATCTTTATCGCCGTGCTCTTGCCTGCCCCGTTCGGTCCGATGAAACCGAACACCTCGCCTTGTTCGATCTCCAGCGAGATGCCCTTCAGCGCCTCGAATCGGGGCGAGGCCCAGTTTCGCGCATAGGTCTTGCGCAGTGCGGTGATGGAAATTGCAGTAGTCATTTCTTTTGCGGTGGTGAGTTGCGCAGGACGACGCGGCCGCTGCGGTCCATGTCGAAGCCGAACCCGAACGGGTCCGGCGGCAATTCGGTGATGATGCCAGCATTGACAAGATCCTGCACCGCGACCAGCGGCCGGTTGAAACGCTGCTGGTAGCTCGCCTGCGCGCCGCGCAGGACTTTCAGCGTTCGCAAGCGTGCCACGCGCTTTTCCAGGTAGCCTTGAAAGTCGCGGCGCTTGGCCTCCCTGGCCATCGCTTCGACTACGCCGATTGCCAGATCGACATCCTGCACCCTGTCCAGCCAGGTCGCGGCAAGGTTCTGCATGTGCAGGCGATTGTTGCCTTCGGGCAGGAATTCCGCGGCTTCGCGCATCCATGCCGACGCTCCGGCCGCGTCGCCCTTGAAATGCAGCAGATTGAAGGCATAGAAGAATGCCGGCTGGTAGTCGTAGCGGCGCGCCTTGGTTGCCCGGGCGAGTATGCGCTGTGCCGGATCGACTTCGCCTTGCCAGGGCAGGATTGCCTCCGCTATATAGTAGTTGTCCTCGTGACCGGGATTCAGCCAGGATACGTCGTCCTGCACCTTGGCCAGAATCGCGAATTCCTCCGGCTTCATCTTGAAATTGTTGACCACCAGGGCGCGGATCGCGGCAATGTTGGCGGCAAGATTGCGGTCGCCCGCGGTCATCAGAACCTGCACGAACAGCGGCAAGGCAACCTGCATCTCGACCTGGACACTTTGACGGGGCGCCGCCTTCAGCCGCTGCGCGGCAGCGACGAAAACCGCCATCGCCAACAGCGCCATGCAGGCCAATTTGACGTTGGCAGTAAGTTTCATCGCCGTCCCGTCAGCGTCGACTATTGGAACTCGCGGCGGTTGAAGGTAATCACCGCCAGCGTTACCAGCACTACCGCATAGCTGGCCGCTGCGACCAGTCCGCCGGCCATCGCCGTCGCATCCGGCGCGACGCCGTACATGGGCCAGGCACGCCAGTCAAGCCGCGAAAGATCCGGCAGAATCCACTGGATCGCGTTGACAATCGGCGCCAGCCGCATGACGTCGGGATCACCCTCCGCACCGAGCGCCAGATACTCGGCTACCGCGCCGAGGCTCTTGCCGCCCGCCGCAAAGGCGAGGCCGAGCGCCAGGGGCAGCATCGGTACGGTAGACAGACTTGCGATCCACAGCGCGAACGCGGTCACCACCGCCGCATCGACCCAGAGACCGGCGATAGTCAGCCAATACGGTCCGCCGGATGCCACGGCAAAGCCCTGCTGATAGCCCCGTCCCGAATACAGCACCGCCAGCCAGAGCAACGCACCCAGCAGCGCCGCTGCCAGCGCCAGCATGCCGAGCACGCCCAGATAGCGACCCACCGCGTAGTGCCCGCGCGCGACCGGATAGGTGAGCGCAAACAGCACCGTACGTCGCTGAATTTCATTGCCCACGAGTTCCTGCACCCAGAACAGGGCAAACAGCACCAATGAAATGCGGATGCCCGAAATCCCCACATCGAGCGCCACCGTTTTCGGCTGCCGGGGCGAGAAGGACGCCGAGAGAAATGCGACGGCAACCAGCAGCATCCCCAATACCAGCACAGCCTGGATACCGCGACTGCGCAATCCGGCGCGCCAGGTGGAAACGATGAATGCTCTCACCGGGTTTTCTCCATCCGGAAGGAACTCGACCGCAGACGGACAATTCCTGCCGAGCTGACCAGACTCGCCGAAAAGCGCCTGTCGCGTCCAGACGTCCGACAGTCCGCGAATGGATACCGGCGGGGCGACCGATTCGAGCATGCAGTTGTGATGGCAGCTGTCATTGCAGCCCCGCCAGGCCTCCGCCGTCGAGACTCCATACCGAGGCGTTGCGTGTGGACAGTGCGCCAAGCTGCTCGAGATAGCGCTGAATCTGCCGTCTGGACACGCCTTGCCACAGCCCGACCAGTATCATCCGGCGCAACATCTCCGCCGATACCGGCGAATTCTCACACAGCCAATGCAACTTACCGATGCCAGTATGCACCCTCGATGTGAGGACCCTCAGCAGTTCCTGCTGCTCGTACGCCGCGGCAAGAAACCATTGCGCCACGGACTCGCCGGTTTCAAGATCATCGAACCGTGCCAGCGCCGGAAAGAACGGCTGGTCGATCTCGACCTCGGTCAATGTGCTGATCGTGTTCAGGGCTTCGAGCGCCGTCGAGCGATGCCCGAGATCGCGGGCCACTCGCGCGTAGGTGGACAGCGCGGCGGGATTCGCCGCTGTGCGGCAGAACTCGCCAAGACACTCGAAGGCCGCGAGCAGGGCGGCGTACTTTCTATCGACGTGCATATCTCCAAGATACAGATACGCGGCGTAGGCGGCGAGCGCCTCGACGAATGGGCACTGCTCGAGATCGTCGAGGGATATTTCCAGGGAGCGGGCATAGGGCCGGGCCGCCATCCGTTGCAGCGCCATGGCGCGTTCGCTCTCCGACAACAGAAATGGCTGGGGATCGCTCGCCAGCAGCCCCTGTCGGGCCAGTGCTTCGGCCCGGTCGGGCTTGGCTGAAAACAGATTCAGCTCATACCCGTCCAGCGGCTCGTCTGCCCGCAACGGCACAAGAAAGGAAGCGTCGCCGATCAGCCGATAACTGCGGTAGCCGATCAGCTCGAACATCCACCGCGTCGACAGATTGTAGGCGTGGCCTTCCTTGATCTCGTACATGACAAGCGGCGAGAATCGGGTGAAAAGATCGCGCCCGCCAACCAGAATCCGCGCCTCCTGGCCCTCGGCATCGATTTTGACGAAATCGATCCGCTGCCATTGGCACAAGCGGGATTGCGCATCCAGTGTCGTCACCTCGACCGCCTCGGTCGATTCGGACTCGGTGCCCGCATCGACCAGGGCGTTGAATTCGCCCGAAGATGCGATATGCAGCCAGCCCGTCTTCTCGGTGTCGGACAGGGCGCAGGCTGACACCGTAAGGTTCGTTGCGCCATTCAAGCGGACGCTGTTTTCCATGTGCCGACGATTTGCCCGACCCGGCTCGTAGGCGTACACGTGCCCGGCCCCACCCACGGATCGGCTCATCGACAGACTGTAGAGTCCCAGATTCGCACCGATATCGATGGCCACCATTCCGTCCTCCAGAAAACGGCTCACAAATTCCGTCTCCTTTTCGAACCAGCGCTCCTGCTCCAGCAGCACATAGGTCGTAAAACATTCCAGCGTAGCGGGGACGGAAATCCGGATGCCGTCACGAGTTTCCAGAATCAGGTCGTCGCGCACCGGCTGAGAATCCGCTGCGCCAGATGCGCCTTCGATCTCAGGAACTGCCGTCGGCTCAGGTTTCGAACCTTGATTTCCGGCGGCAGGAAATTCGGCTTCGGATGATGCGGGTTTCTCGGCGATCACATTCAAGCTGATCAGCGTACCTTTGAACCTTGTGCTGCTCGTGTCCTCGAAGATACCCAGTTCCGGAGCACGGCGAAGATTGACAAATCCTGCATCGTTCAGGAATCCGCTGAGGAATTCGGCATTGAGTCCGACCTGATGATAGTCGTATTGATCGACGTGGCCGCCGAAGATGATTCGCATGACGTAATACCGCTCCTGGACGTCGAGCGAGGCCTTGTCGAGGAGCATTCCGGCCAATATATCAAGATCGGGGACGCTCACGAAAAGGCGCCCTCCGGGTTTCAGGACTCGTTGCCACTCGATCAGGGTCGGCATCAAGCTGGTGGCGTAGTCGAAATGCTCCAGGACATGCGACGCATAAACTTCGTCGAATGTACCGTCGGCGAATTGGCCGAGATCACCGGCATCGCAAACGTGATCGACACATGGGCCGGCGACGGCGTTGAGCACTTCCCACCCTTCCTTGCGCACCTTGCCGCCTATGTGCAGCCTCCGTGTCATGGCTATCCTCTCTGTTCTGGTTCCGGCGAGCGCTCTGCCGGTCCGGACAAGGCAGGCCCGCGCGCAAGAATCGGCTGGTGCCTGCCGTCGAGATGGTTCTGCCACATCCGGCGATACAGGCCCTCAAGGTCCCGGGTAAAACCCGTCATGTCAAAAACCGCCAGATTGCGCCGTGCCTGCCCGTCGGCGACGACCTGGCGACACGCCTGCAACGCCGCAGGCTGTTCGAACATGTCCACCGCAATGCGAAAATACTCCTCGACGGATGCCGCCACCAGTCGCGAAAGCGTCGCCGCCTCAAGAATACTGGCCCCTACCCGTCCGGCAAAGGTCTCGCCACGCAGGCTCACCATGGGCACGCCTGCCCACAGGGTATCGAGGCCTGTCGAGTGGGAGTTGTACGGAAACGGATCAAGCGCCAGATCGGCAAGGGATATGCGTGCCAGATGCTCCGCATGACCGGCGACAGAAGGGGCAAAGATTATGCGTTCGGCGGCCACACCGCGCAGTTCCGCTTCCCGGCCCAGGTTGGCCCGGGCGCTCTCGCGGCGGACGGAAAGCCAGAGCACGCTGCCCGGACAGGCTGCCAGTATCCGGCACCACAAGTCGAAGACCTCGGGATTGATCTTGTAGACGTTGTTGAACGAACAGAACACGAAGCCTTTTTCCGGCAAGCCTGCGCTTTCGCGCGACGGCGGCGTGCCGACCGCCCGTGTCGTATCGTACGGCAGGTAGCAGCGCGGCAGCTGCGCGATCACTTCCGTAAAATCATCGGCGCTCTCGACCGGCGTCACGACGGGGTCGCCGACGATATAGTCAGCCAGGCGCGGGTGTCCAAGCGTTCCGGCATAGCCGAGCCAGTTGGCGATGACCGGCGCCGGTCGCAAGGCCAGCAGGTCGGGACGTCCCAGCGAGGTCCACCCATGCAGGTCGACAAGCAGGTCGATCCTGTCCGCGCGCATCTGCTCGGCGATTGCGAAATGATCCTTGCCCTCGACCACCTCGAACTTGTCGAACGCCGACTGCAGTCGTTTGCGGATTTCGCTGCCGTCATCCACCGACAGGGAATATCCGATCACGAATACGTCGCCGCGGTCGTGCCGCTCGATGATCTCGGCAACCACCAGGCCCACCGCGTGGTTGCGCAGGTCCGCGGAAAGATAGGCGACTCGCAGCGGACGTTTCCGGCTGCCATTGCCGATCGTGTCGAATACGGCATTACGAGCGCTCGCGCCGGGCGCGGCCTCGTCGCCCGCGCGCGGCTCAAGCAATGCGGGCGGCAGGCTCTGGCGTGCGAACAGCGCGGTCGCCTGCCTCAACGCTGCCTGCGAAAAGCCGGGCAGTGAAAACAGGGTAAACGGGCTGCACATGCCCCCAGCATGCCGCGGATCGAAGATGTTGGCATGGAGTCGCGCGAAAAGCTCCTTGCAGTCGCGCCAGTCGCAGAGTTTGAGGTTGACCGAGATGAGCATCGACAGATAGTGCCGATCGTCCGGGTTGTCTCCTCTCAGCTCCTCGATGCACTCCTTGGCTTCCTCGAGTTTGTCGGCCTGCTCGAGGGCAAGCGCCAGCAGCCCGACCGCCTCGACAAACTCGCCGTCATAGAGTTCGATGGCGCGAATCAGCGGTGCCAGCGCATCGAACCAGCGATGCATCCGGTAATACGCCAATCCGAGATTCTTGTGGGTCAGCGCATTCCTGGGATCGATCTTCAGCGCCTGTGCAAAACTGCGCATGGCGGATGGCCACTGCAGGTTGAGCGAGTACGCAATGCCGAGATTGTTGTGCAATTCGGCGTCGGTCGGGAACTTCCTCACCGCAAGCTGCAGCGCGGCGATCGCGGGTTTGACCTGCCCCAGTTCGAGCAGCGCCGCGCTCAAGGTCTTGTGCGCGAGATGATGCTGCTTGTTCCCCCTGAGCACCTCGCGACTCGCATCGACCAGACGGGAAAATTCGCCTTCGGCCAGGAGCTTGCTCAAGCGCAAGAACGCCGCATCCGGCTTCCTGTCCCGCGCTGCCTTGCCCTTCGATCCCATTATTTGCCTTCACACCTGACCGACAGTAGCTGTCGGTCGACAAGACCAAAAAAAGCGCGCCTTGGCGCGCTTTTTTTGTTTCCGCATAACCGTTGCGGTATCAGCGAACTGGCATTAACTGCTGCTGCCCGCCACGGCAGTGTTGGTGACTTCCGCTTTCACGCCCGCATCGGTACATCCGGTCGTTGCGCATGTCCCAATCTGCTTGATGGCGCCGCCGTTGCTGTTGCCGCCCACGATCTGATTGCCCTTGACCGAACCGGCAACGACACCGAACAGGGTGGCCGACACGTCATTGTACGACATGGCCACATTGGTCGAGCACTGAACGGTGAACCCGGTCTTGACAAATGAATCCGTCGTGACGTTCGATGCACCGACAGACCCGAAGGGATTGATGGAAGCTGCGGTTCCGCCGCTGCAAGCGGTGCCGGTCGATGCGGCAAACGCATTCAGGGACTGGCCGGCCGCTACGGCAATAGTAGCAATCGCAATAATTTTCGAGATTTTCATTGTTGGCCCCTTGCTTAGTTGTTCGAGTTGGCGATCGCGCCAGTCATGAAATTGCGCGCATCCGACTGCGCAGCCTTGTTCTCGGCCTTTTTGGTGTATTCCGAGAACTGCGGAATAGCAATGGCGGCCAGAATGCCGATGATGGCGACCACGATCATCAGTTCGATCAGGGTAAAGCCTTTTTGCAACTTGCTCATATGAATTCTCCTGGAGAAAGCGCGACGGGCGTCGCTGAACTTATTTAAGCACAAGTCGTGCCAATAAAAAACCCAATCTATCCGCGCCATAGATCAACCAAGCGCAACATACTGACAAAAAACGTCACATTCCAGCCAGCTTTCGTCATGTCCCACGCTTTCGGCAAGCGATTCCGACGCTGTCAAGAATGAAGGGGCGGATCACGCGGTCAGAGCCGCCGGATCCACCTCGTCGATCTGCGCCGGATCGAGAAACTGCTCTGCGTAGCGCCGATAAACCCCCTGCCTGACGAAGACGTCGAACAGATCGGGGTCGACATGGCCGTTTTTCTTGAAATTGGCCATGATGCCCATGGCCTGCGACAGCTTCATGCCATGTTTGTAGGGCCGGTCGCGGGCGGTCAGTGCCTCGAAGATATCGGCGATACCCATCATCCTCGCCTGCACCGACATCTGCTCGCGAGTCAGACCCTTGGGGTAGCCCTTGCCATCCATGCGTTCGTGATGACCGCCGGCGTACTCGGGTACCCGGGTCAGGTGTTTCGGCCACGGCAGTTGCTCCAGCATCTTTATGGTGGCGACGATGTGGTGGTTGATGATGTCGCGTTCCTTCAGCGTCAGGGTGCCGGCGCGGATGGTCAGATTTTCGACTTCGTCCGCGGTGAGGAACTCGGTTTCGACACCTTCGACATTGCGCCACCTTCGCCCGCTGCCGATGTCACGCACGCGCTGAAGATCGATATCTTTCATCGTCTCGCCGCCGACGTTGGTCCGGCGCAGGAACTCCCGCTCATCGTCAAGAGCACGGACCTCATCATGATATTGCTGCCGGATCGCTCCGTCCGCCGCGGCATCGTCGCCTCCGCGCAGCGCCAGCTGCTTGCGCAGGGCGTGAATCTCGGCGTCGCGCTTGAGGACTTCAAAACGGGTGTCGATCAGATTTATGCGGTCGAAGAGGGTTTGCAGCTTGGTAGCCTTGTCGACCACATGAACCGGAGTCGTCACCTTGCCGCAATCGTGCAGAAGCCCGGCGATCTTGAGTTCGTAGCGGTCGCGCTCATCCATTCTGAACGAGGCCAGCGGACCTTCCTGCGTCGCGTCCGCCGCTTCGGCCAGCATCATGGTGAGGGCCGGCACCCGCTGGCAGTGGCCGCCCGTATAGGGCGACTTCTCGTCGATCGCAAGGTTGATCAGGCTGATGAAGGACTCGAAAAGCTCTTCCAGCTGGGTGATCAGCAGACGATTGGTCAGGGCGATGGCCGCCTGCGAGGCAAGCGACTCGGCAAGGCTCTGATCGGCCGACGAAAACGTCGTCACCTGATGACTCAGCGGATCGATGGCGTTGATGAGCTGCAGCACGCCGATGATTTCGCCTTCGTGGTTCTTCATCGGGACCGTGAGAAAAGACTGCGAGCGATAGCCGGTGCGCTGGTCGAAGCTCCGGGTGCCGGAAAAGTCGAAACCCGCCTCGGTGTAGGCGTCGGCGATATTGACTGTCTTGTCATGAATGGCGGCATAGGCGGCCACCATCGAGTCGTTGGCTGCGCCCTGCTCGTTCTTCAATGGCAAATTCGGGAAGTTGATCGGATTGCCAGTGGTGCCGCCCATCGCGATGTGCAGCGAGTCGGTGCGCAGAATCTCGAAACGCAGCGCCTGTCCATCCTCGGTGACCCGATACAGCGTTCCGCCGTCGGCGTGCGTAATCGTCTTGGCGGCGATGAGGATGGACTCGAGCAGCCGGTTGATGTCGCGCTCCTTGGAGAGCGCAGCCCCAATGGCATTCAGTTGTTCGAGACGGCGGAACAAATCGCTGGAGCTGTCCACGCCCATCCCCTACTTGATGCAGACAGCCCGCACCTGCTTGAGGTCGGTCACCCCCTGCAGGGCCTTTTCGAGACCATCCATCTTCAGGGTCAGCATGCCATCCTCCAGTGCCTGGGCGAACAACTGCGCAACACGGGCGTGCTCCTGAATCAGCTTCTTCATCGGCTCGGTTCCAATCATCAACTCATGCAAGCCGATGCGCCCCTTGTAACCGCTGCCGCCGCAGGTGTCGCAGCCCTTGGCCCGGGTGAAGACCAGATGCCCGTCCTTGCCATAGTCCTTGATCAGGCGCTCCAGCGTCGCGGCATAGGCCGTGTCCTTGTCTTTCAGAAACGCACTGGTATTTTCAAGTTCGCTGCAATACTCTTTCATGAACAGTCTGACTTCATCGGCGTCGGGCGTATAGGCCTCCTTGCACTTGCACAGCCGTTTTGCCAGGCGCTGGGCCAGAATGCCGAGCAGGGCGTCGGAGAAGTTGAACGGGTCCATGCCCATGTCGAGCAGGCGAATGATGGATTCCGGCGCGCTGTTGGTGTGCAGGGTGGCGAACACCAGGTGACCGGTGAGCGATGCCTCGATGCCGATGCCGGTAGTTTCGGCATCGCGCATTTCGCCGACCATGATGATGTCCGGATCGGCGCGCAGGAAGGCCTTCATCACCGTGGCGAAATCCATGACCTTCTTGTTGACCTGAACCTGGCGCAGGCCCTTCTGGGTGATTTCCACCGGATCTTCGGCGGTCCAAATCTTGGTGTCCACCGTATTGAGATAACCCAGTACCGAGTGCAGCGTCGTGGTCTTGCCGGAACCGGTCGGACCGCAGACGAAGAACAGTCCGTAGGGCTTGGAAATCGTTGCCTTGAGCTTGGTCAGGTTGGTCGGCAGCACACCCAGCTTGTCCAGCGGGATCGGCTCGCCGCCTGCGAGGATGCGCATCACGACGTCTTCGACGCCGCCGGTCGAGGGAATCGTCGCCACCCGCAGCTCGATGTCCAGCGGGCCGAATTTCTTGAATTTGATCTTGCCGTCCTGCGGCTTGCGCCGTTCGGCAATATCCAGGTCGCACATGATCTTGAGGCGCGCCACCATCGCATTGCGGTAGCTGGCCGGCACCTCGATGTACTTCTGCAGCGAACCATCCTTGCGCAGGCGGACCAGTACCTTGTCCTTGCCGAGGCCCGGCTCGATATGAATATCGGATGCGCCCATCTGATACGCATCGATAATGATCTTGTTTACCAGTTTGACCAGCTCGTTGTCGGCCGCTGCGGAAATGTCGTCGGCGGCTCCGCCTTCGCCTTCCATCTCTCCTTCATCGAGAGTCGACAGCAGATCGCCGACAGAGCTGTCGTCGGTAAAGCCGGGAACACCGGCGGCGCCGAACAGCTGGTCGATGGTTTGCGTGAACTCATGATTGGTGGTGACGCGATAGACGACCTTCGCCCGCGGGAAGACATTGTTGACGACCCGCGAGCCCTTGACCTGCTCGGGGTCCATGCAGACAACCATCACGCCTTCCGGTCCCTCCTCCACCGGAGCCCATTTCGCCTGCTCCAGAAAATCCCGCTTGAGGTTCTTCAGGAGATCGACGGGCTTGATGCGGTCGGACTTGAAAGGTTCGTAAGGCACATTGAAGAATTTGCCCAATGCGGTTCCCAGCGCCTGGTGCTTGACCTGAAACTCGTTGACAAGGACTTCCTCGATGTCGAGATTCTTCCGCCGCGCCGTGCGCGTTGCCAATTCCAGCTCCTGCGCTGAAATGACGGCGTCGGATACCAGAAAGTCATACTTGGTCTTGACGACCTGTGCCGGCTTGCTGCGCTGGTTGAAAGCAATGGCCAGCGTCTCGCACAAGCCCTTGACGCCTTCCTGCGCGACCGAACCAAAAGGTGTCCCCGCCTTGTTGTTGATGATCTGCACGACGCCGAGCAACTCGCCGTTTTGCGCATCGACGACCGGGGCCACCAGCATCTGCTTGGTCCGGTACCCGGTCCGCTTGTCGACTTCCTGCAGGAAGCGCAGTGACGGATTGATTGCCTTGAGCTCGGCGTCGTCATAGACGTCGCGAATATTCACCAGCTTCTTTGCCAGCGCAACGTGGCCGGCGATACTCTGATCGGCTATCGGAAGGCGCAGATCCTTGAAGGAATTCAGGCCCGTCTTGACCTTGGAGACAATGGAAGCCTTGTCTTCGCCGACGGAATAGATCGTCAGGCGATCCGCATTGAACAAGCTGCAGATGTCGCCGGACAGTTCCAGCATGATTTCGTCGATGTTGGAGGTGGCATGAACCTTGTTGGTGACGATCTGAAGGTTCTTGAAAAACGCCAGACGGCCTTCCACATCTGACGCGGCGACCTCGGCGGGTGCAGCAGGTACGGCGCTCATTCGACTGACTCCATGGCACCAGCGCGCGCCCTCATGCCGCCGTCAAGCAGGGCGGCGTGAAATCCACGCTGGGAAAGCAAAAATGCAGCCGCGGAACTGCGGCGTCCCGTCTGACAATAAACAATGTATTCCTTTGCCGGATCTAGCGCTGCCGATGCCTGGCGAATGTCGTTGAGCGGAATATTGATGGCACCCGGATACCCGTCGCTCTGGTATTCGGCGGGGAAACGTACATCGATCCACGTCGCACCTGCGGCAACCCTGCGCGCGGCCTCGTCCCCGGTCACGCTCTGCAGCAGGGGCGCACGCAGCAGTTCATTGAAATCCTGCTTCGACAAACGCAGCAGCGCGCCATCCGTAATCATAGTCACCGTCGCATTGCGCGCCGCGTCGGCCACGAGCGCCTCCTCGCCGAAAGCGTCGCCCTCCTTGAGCTCGGCCAATTGCACGGGAGATCCGGCGACAAGCCGCGAAACCTTGCAGCGTCCGCGCTCGATAAGGTAGTAGTAATCGCCGGGGTCGCCCTGCTTGATGATCGTCTCGCCGCGCTTCGCAGGAACCCGGTTGAATTTCGCCAGCAGGGATTGAATATGAGCCGGGGGCAGGGAAGCAAACGCACCCACGGTAATGTTGTCCACAGTCAACATCCCTGACATCATCCGCCAGTCGGTTTGATCGGCGCTGTCGTGCGCGCTGTCGCCGGGGACGGCCAATTGATTCCAGGTCACCACGATATCGAGCAGATCTTCCTCCAGGGCGAGAAGTTCGACGTCGGTGATGGCCTTGCTGGACCCGGGAATCTTGCCGAGGCGTGCCACCGGCTCCGTGGCAAGATCATGGCCGCCGACCAGCACGCGCGAAGTACCGTCGGGCATGCTCGCAAGAAGCTGTCCACGCACCAGATAGACCACCTGCCCGCTCCAATCGTTGGCGCCGAACGGATCAGTGCCGCGTGCGAAGGCATGCATCCGGCAATGCGGCAACAACTCGCGCAAGCCCCCGCTGCCCAGGGACATCAAAGGTTGCAGGCGCGCCAGCAGGTCAGTGCTCACCGGGTCCGCCATGATCAGATCTCGAACAGCTGATTGTTCTGCAGCATGCCCGGACGGAATTCGCCGATGCAGTCTTCGATTTCCTGCATGGTCAGTTCGATTTGTCCCGGCTTCAGGTGGGTGATGAAGACTTCGGCATCGCGCTGCAGATTGGTCAGTTCTTCCAGCAGCATGCTCGGGCACAAATGCAGGGATGCCGCAGCCAGCCGCTTTTCCCGATCGGAGAATGCGCACTCGATGATCAGGTAGCGCAGATTGCGAATGCTATTGACCGTCTGCCACAGTTCGGGGCACGGTCCGGTGTCGCCGGTAAATACGAGACTGGACTGCCCCGAATCAAGTTGATAGCCGACCGCCGGTACCGTATGGTTCGCCGGCAATGGGATCACCTTGCGGCCGTCGAGGTCAACCGCTTCACCCACGCGTATCGGAGAAAACCGCATAAAGGGCTTTTCGGTCGTCGGTATCTGACTGAAGTCAGGCCAGATGGCCCAGTTGAAAATATGGGCACGGACGATCTCAAGCGTCGCCTCGGTCGCATGCACCACCAGCGGGCGATTGCGCATGTCGCCCACGGTATCGACCATGAAGGGCAGGCAGGCCACATGGTCAAGATGAGAATGGGTGATGAATACATGATCGATCTGGACGAGCTCGGCAATCGCCAAGTCGCCGACGCCGGTTCCGGCGTCGATCAGAATGTCGTTGTCGACCAGCAACGACGTGGTCCGCAGATGCCGTCCGCCAATTCCGCCGCTGCAACCGAGAATGCGTACCTTCATATTTTCGTGGCCGCCTGTGCCGGGCCGCCCCAAGCCGGCAGCCATTCAACAACGACCGGGAACCACGCGCGCGGTTGAACCGGTTTAGCCCTCTTGCCTGGAAAGAGGGATCGGACGTATTTTCTCATTTTGTTTCAAAAATGGTGACGCCGTCCCAGTTTTCCCCGGGCGGCTCCTTGCGCAGATGTTCGACGCGCTTGACATACAAGTCATAGAGGTAACGCGGCTTCATGCGCTGAAGGTTCATCAGGGTCAATTCCGCCTTGTCCCAATCCTGCGCCCGGTAGGAACGCAAGGCCTGGTTCCAGAGCTTGATCTCGTCCATCTCCTCTTGCGAGACCTTGCCTTCCTCGCCTACGGGTTCGTAAATCCCGACCGGGTCCGCCTTGCCCTTGACGCGCACACGATCCAGTTCGCGGAAGACGAATTCCTTCTTTACCAGTTCGCGGGTGCCCTCGCCGACGATCATGCCAACCCCGTATTGCTTGGTGATGCCCTCGAGCCGCGAGCCGAGGTTAACCGCGTCGCCCATCACCGTGTAGGACTGGCGCACCGGCGATCCCATGTCGCCGACCGTCATCGGACCCGAATTCACGCCGACACCGATCTTGAGTTCAGGCCAGCCACGCGCTATCAGGTCCTTGTTCAGTTCGTGCAACGCGACATGCATTTCAAGCCCGGTGAGGACGGCATTTTTCGCGTGATCGGGATCGTCGACCGGCGCACCCCAGAACGCCATGATGGCATCGCCGATATACTTGTCCAGCGTGCCCCTGTGTTTGCGCACGACCAGGGTCATCGCACCGAGATACTGGTTCATCAGGGTGGCCAGTTCGTTCGGCTCGAGTCCTTCGGAAATCGTCGTGAATCCGCGTATATCGGAAAACAGCACGGTCAATTCGGCCTTGCGTCCGGCCATGCTGTAGTTCTCCGGATCGCGGCTCATCTCCTCGACCAGTTCCGGTGGCACGTACTGGCCGAACAGCCCTGTCAACTGGCGCTTGGTTCGCGACTCGACAAAATAACCCCAGGACATGTTCATCGCATACAGAAGCACGATCGCGATCATGCCGTTGGCCAGCGGGAGAACCACATTGGAGACGTACCAGAAGCTGAAATTTACGCTGAGCAGCAGGAGCAGCACGATGACGCCGACGATCGTCGCGCGCAGCGGCGACAGCATCGGCAGCAGGAAGGCCATCACGGCGCCGGCCAGCAGGACCAGCATCACGTCGGCGCCCAGAATATAAGGCGGCTTGTGCTTCACCACGCCGTCCAGCATGCCCGCGATCAGATTGGCGTGTATTTCGACCCCTGGATAGGCGGCGCCCACCGGCGTCGCCCGCAAGTCCATGAGTCCCGGGGCTGTGGTACCGACCACCATCACGCGCCCGGCGAGCTTCTCCTTGGGAATCCGGTCGTTGAGCACATCGGTAATCGAAACGTAGGGAAAGCTTCCCTGAAAGCCACGATAGGGAATCAGCGTCGCAGCATTTTCGTCCACCGGAATGCGCATCACTCCGCCACCGGCCGCCTTCAGATCCAGCCACTCCATTCCTGCATAGGCTCCCGGCGAGCTTTCCGGATAACCCGGAGTAATCGGCGGGTTGCCAAGCAGATTGCGGACCATCGCGAGAGAGAGAGATTCGTAGTACTGCCCTTTGTATTCAACCAGCAAAGGCACCCGGCGCGAGATGCCGTCGATGTCTACGAGCGGATTGAAATGCCCTCCGCCTGCCGCCGCTTTCTGGAACTGGGGCAGGTTGCCGCCATGACTGACCCATTGCGTGAAGCCGATGTTGCGGCCACTGAATGTACCGGCCGGAAATACCGGTTCAGGAGCCGCGCCTGAACTGATGCCGCCTTCCTTGCTGGAAAAGTAGTAACCGAGAATGACCGGCCGATTCTTCAACGCGGCGGCGAACCGCGCATCGTGATCCAACTGCGGCCGCAGGTCCCTCAACGTCGCCTGGAAGCCCGAGACATCCTTCAGTTCCTTCTTCGCCAGGGACTCCAGCGATTTGAGGCCGGAACTCTCGTCTGGCTCGGCGAAGACCACGTCGAAGCCGACCAGCTTGACTCCGTACTCGTCGAACAGTTTGGTCATCAAGGTCGCCAGCTTGTCGCGACCCCAAGGCCACCGCCCCTGCTCGGCCAGCGACTTTTCGTCGATGTCCAGAATCACCACGCGCTCGTCGACGCCTTGCGGCATCGTCAGGCGTACTTTCACGTCATAGATGAGCGCATCCAGATGATTGATGAAGGGTATCTGGTAGACGCGCGCGGAATGGCCGAGCAGGACCAGAAGAATCAGCAGCCCGAGTACGTAACGGGGAAGATACTGTTTCAAGAGATCTCCATGATCGCGCCTTCTTCTGCCTCACATCTTAAGAAAAAATTCCATCTTGATGCCGGCCAATTCGATGACGTCATGATCAGCCAGTTGATGAGCCTGGGTTCCGATCGCCGAACCATTGACGGCCGGGAAATTGGCACCTTCGACATGGGTAATGAAATAGCCGTGGGGACGGCGCGCGATGACGGCCACCTGAACACCGGGCTTGCCCAGCGTGGTCAGCGTCTTGGTCAGTTCCATCTCCTTTCCGGCATTGCCGCCGGAAAGTATCTGGATCGCCCCCAAGGGCAACGCCGGTGCCGCTGCCGCCGGTGCCGCCGCAGGCTGCGGCGCCATGCCCGGCGAGGTTGACAAGTGCGGAGGAACGGCAGCACCTGGAGCCGCCGCAGGTGCAGCAGGTGCTGCAGCGGGAGCGGGAGCAACCTGAGGCGCGGGCTTTTGCGCCGCACCCGGGCGCAGGATCATGGTTTTCTCGAAGTCGGCACTGGAAGTCTGCTGCGGCACCTCGCTGACATACTTGAGCCGATACTTGCCCAGTTCAATCGTGTCACCGTTCTGCAGGAAATGCTTCTTGACCGACTGGCCATTGACGAAGGTGCCGTTGGTGCTGCCCAGATCCTCCAGGAAGGAATCGTTGAGGATGGTGATCACTACCGCGTGTTCGCCGGAAATCGCCAGATTGTCGATCTGGATATCATTGTGCGGCTTGCGACCGATCGTGGTCCGCTCCTTGGTCAAGGGGATTTCCTTGAGCATCGTGGTTTCCATGCTGAGTATGAGCTTAGCCATTGTTTTCGTCCTTCGAGGTCACTGAGCGCTGCATTACATTACTTGAACCAAGCCAGGAAACGGGCCCACCAGCCGCGCGCGGCCGGGAATTCACCCGTCACCTTGACCAGGATTACCGAAACATTGTCGCGGCCGCCGTTATCGTTGGCCATCTGCACCAATTGCATCGCACACAACTCCAGATTGGCCGACAAGGCGCCCAGGGTCATGGCTATTTCGTCATCCTCAACCATGTCGTTGAGGCCGTCGGAACAGAACAAGTAGACATCACCCGGCAACACCTCGTGATCATGTATTTCCGCCTCGACTTCAGGGTCGATGCCGACCGCGCGGGTGACCAGATTCTTGTTCTGCGAATGGCGCGCCTGTTCGAGAGTGATGATGCCGGCGTCGATCTGCTCCTGCAGCAGTGAATGATCGCGCGTGATCTGCCGAAAGTCCTCGCCTCGCATGCGGTACAGCCGGGAATCGCCGATGTGGCCCACGGTGACGCGGTTGTCGTGGAAGATGCCGACCACCAGGGTCGTGCCCATCCCGGCGCACTGCGGCTCGTTCTGCGCCTTCTGATAGATCGCGCCATTGACGTGGGCCATCTCCTTTTTGAGTGAAACATGCGCCCAGGACTTGCCAGAAGGGTCCTTGCTGCTGGGCTCACGCTCGACAAAGGCCTTCTCCAGTTCGGTGCCCAGCATCGACGTTGCCATGCCACTGGCCACCTCGCCCGCATTGTAGCCACCCATGCCATCGGCCAGCACGGCAAACCCGCGCAGCGGATTCGCCATGACCGAGTCTTCATTGTTCGAGCGCACCATGCCCGGATCGCTGCGGGTGACAATTTCGAGAACAGCACTCATGTCCACCATGGCTCGGGTCCTCAAATGCTGATATCGACGCCGGAATCGCCGCCAGCGGCGGCGGTGCCGTTCATTGCCATGCAGGTCCGGATATCCCGCGCAAATTCTGCACCGGTCTGATAGCGCGCGTCCGGGTCCTTTACCATCGCCTTGTCGATGATCGCCAGCAGGCAGTCGGGCAGGTCGGGATTGATGCCGCGAATGTCAGGATGCGGTTCATTCGCGATGCGGAACATCAGTTGCGCCATGGAATCGCCCTCGAACGGCAGCTTGCCGCAGGCCATCTGGTACAGCATCACGCCCAGGGAGAAAAGGTCGGAACGGCCGTCGATTTTCTTTCCTGCGAGTTGTTCCGGCGACATGTAGCTCGGCGTACCGAGCACCATGCCGGTCTTGGTTTTCGACGAATCGGTGATGCGCGCAATGCCGAAGTCGGTCACCTTGACCTGATCGGATTCCGGTTCATACATGATGTTGGCCGGTTTGATATCACGGTGCACGACATTGTTTTCGTGCGCGTAGGACAGTGCATCGGCCACGCGCGCGACGATGCCCATGACGCGCGGCAGCGGCATCAGGTTGCCTGTCTTGGCGTAGGGCACGAGATCCTTGCCCTTGAGGAACTCCATCGCGATGTAGGCCAGGTCGTGTTCCTCGCCGGCGTCGTACATCTGCACGATGTTCGGATGATTGAGGCGGCCGGCAGTTTCGGCCTCGCGGAAGAACCGCTCCTTGACCTCGACGAGTTCGTCGGCCTCGAACTCCTGCGACAGGGCCATGGTCTTGATCGCCACGACGCGGTTGATTTTCGGATCGCGGCCCAGATAAACCACGCCCATCGCCCCCTTGCCCAGTTCCTTCTCGATCTGGTAGCGGCCGAGCATCGGCTTTTCCACATTGCCCGAGGCATCGAGCAGGCTGGCGTTGCTGCGCCCTCCGCTGCCGCCGCCGAGAATCACGGTTTCCGAGAGTTGCTTGGCGCGGTTCACTCGGGTTTCGATGTCGCGGAACTTCGGATTGAAATCGAAGATGTAGCGGAATACCGCCTCGGCCTTGTTGAACTGGCGCTTGCGTTCGAAATCGAGCGCCAGGTTGTACATGTTTTCCATCAACTGCTCGTCCATCGGGCATTTGCGGAACTTGTCGAAGGCCATGTCGAGTTGGCCCTGGCCTTGGAATGCCAAACCCAGCATGCGGTTGGATTCTGCCGAATCGGCATCCGACTTCTCCTTGCCGCGTTCGGTAACGACGAAACGCTTGACGGTGAGCAGCAAATGACCGAACAGCAGCAACGTCGCCGGCACCATCAACTGGATCCACATCAGTTGCGTCGTCATCAGCACAAAATGAACGGCGATCAACGCTACCAGGAGAACGGCGGTGATTCCCGCGGCCATGCCGGCCTTGATGCGGGGGAGCAAGGCGATGAGGTAGGCCGCGATCAGCAGGAACACCAGCCTTTCGACCCAGATACCCCACGTCGGTGCGACGAAGAAGTGCTCCGACAGCAGGCTGGACACCGCATGCGCCTGCATCAGCACGGCGGGCATGGACGGGTTGATCGGAGTGACGAAAACACTGCCCACGGAGGACGACGTCGGCCCGATCAGGACGATCTTGTCGCGGTACTTCCCGTAGGGAATCTTGCCGCTCTTCACATCGAAGAACGAATCGACCTGGAACGCCGGGCTGCCGTCACGATCCTTGTAGTAGAAGGTCAGCATCCGCGTATCAATGTCGGTACCGATCTTGAGCTTGCCGAGCTTGACCGAGTCACCGGCGGTCACCTGTATGTCCGCCGGCGTCAGATTGTGGCTCTTGGCCGCCACCAACAGGGACAAGGAAGGATAGGCCTGATCGAAATAGGACAACACCAGCGGCTCGGTACGGACCGCGCCATCCACGTCCGCAGTCACGTTCAGATGGCCGATGGCGGTCGCCACCTTGCCCAGCGGATCGATCAGAGCGGCATCGACGCCCAGCGTCGGATAGGGCGGCGCCTCCGCGGCGCCGGAAAGCTTCACCGCGTTCTTCTTCACGTAATCGGGCAGATCCTTGTCCGGCCGTCCGCGCGGCTCGCCGAGCACGAACAGCATCGGCAGGGCAACATTGCCCGCCTTGGCGAAGGCGTCCGCCAGACGGCGGTCGGTGTTCAGCTTCTGGTCCGCCTCGAGCAGTATCGACTCGATCTGCGGGCAGGACGAAGGCGCGACTACCGGCGCCGGCACCGCGGCGGCTTCGGCAGGCGCCGACGCAGGGGCCGCGGCCGGATCGCCGGGCGCAGGCACCACGGGTGTGGCGGCGGCCACCATGGAAGGCACGGTCACGCCGCAGGTTTCGATCAGCTTGTTGATATAGCCCAAGCCCGGATCGCGCTGCGGCTCCGAGTAGAACACCGTGGTGGCGATGACCTTGGCTTTGGCGCCGGCCAACTTGTCGACCATGTCCGCCATGATCTCGCGCGACCAGGGCCAGCGGCCGATGTTATCCAGGCTGGGCTTGTCGATCGCGATTACCGCCACCTTGTCCGAAGGTGTGCGCGAAGCGGCCGCCACACCCATGTCATAGGCCTTGCGCTCCAAGCCTTGCAGCAAATCGCCGTTGCCAAGGATCAGCACGGCAATGCTGACCGCAACACCGAAGAACCAGTCACTCTTCCAGAAGTCTGCCTTCTTCATCGGTCGCAACCCTGTGTGAGAGCCCCCATTAAAACAGGACAATAAACGCAATTCTTACAGTCCTGCATCAACTCCGTCAATCAATTTCATGACATTGGCCCTCGGTCGGCTCGGGCGTGTGGGCATTCTATGCGCAAAAAAGCCGCCCCGGCTTGCACCGGGGCGGCTTTTTGGCGTGTCGCCAGCGACGACTTTCTACTTCAGCAGGGCCTTCAGCAGCTTGGCCATTTCCGAAGGATTGCGCGTCACCGTGAAGCCGCATTCTTCCATGATCGCAAGCTTCGCATCGGCCGTGTCGGCGCCGCCGGAAATCAGCGCACCGGCGTGTCCCATGCGCTTGCCGGCCGGCGCCGTGACGCCGGCGATGAAGCCTACGATAGGTTTCTTCATGTTTGCCTTGCACCACACCGCCGCTTCGGCTTCATCCGGGCCGCCGATCTCGCCGATCATGATCACCGCATCGGTGTCGGGATCGTCGTTGAAGGCGCGCATGATGTCGATGTGCTTCAGGCCGTTGATCGGGTCGCCGCCGATGCCGACCGCCGACGACTGTCCGAGTCCGATCTCGGTGAGCTGCGCGACGGCTTCATAGGTCAGGGTGCCGGAGCGCGAAACCACGCCGATGCGCCCCTTGCGGTGAATGTGGCCGGGCATGATGCCGATCTTGATTTCCTCGGGCGTGATCAGGCCGGGGCAATTGGGGCCGAGCAGCAGGGTCTTCTTGCCACCGGCGGCTTCCTTGGCCTTCATCTTGTTGCGCACGATCAGCATGTCGCGCACCGGGATGCCTTCGGTAATGCAGATCGCCAGATCGAGGTCGGCCTCGCAGGCCTCCCAGATCGCGTCGGCGGCGCCGGCGGGCGGCACGTAGATCACGGAAACCGTGGCGCCGGTTTGCGCCTTGGCTTCCTTGACCGAGGCGAAGATCGGGATGTCGAAAATCTTCTCGCCGGCCTTCTTCGGGTTCACGCCGGCGACGAAGCAGTTCTTGCCGTTGGCGTATTCCTGGCACTTCTCGGTGTGGAACTGGCCGGTCTTGCCGGTGATGCCCTGGGTGATGACTTTGGTGTCTTTATTGATCAGGATGGACATAGCGCTTCCTTATTTGACGGCGGCGACGATCTTCGTCGCGGCGTCGGCCATGGTGTCGGCGGAAATGATCGGCAGGCCGGATTCCTTGAGGATCTTCTTGCCGAGGTCTTCGTTGGTGCCCTTCATGCGCACCACCAGCGGCACGGACAGATGGGTTTCCCTGGCCGCGGCGACGACGCCTTCGGCGATCGTGTCGCATTTCATGATGCCGCCAAAAATATTCACCAGAATGCCCTTGACCTTGGGGTTCTTCAGCATGATCTTGAAGGCCTCGGTAACCTTCTCGGTCGTGGCGCCGCCGCCGACGTCGAGGAAGTTGGCCGGCTCGGCGCCGAACAGCTTGATGGTGTCCATGGTCGCCATCGCGAGACCCGCGCCATTCACCAGGCAACCGATGTTGCCGTCGAGCGAGATGTAGGCCAGGTCGAACTTGGAGGCCTCGATTTCGTCGGCGTCCTCTTCATCCAGATCGCGATAGGCGACGATTTCCGGATGGCGGAACAGGGCGTTGGAATCGAAGTTGAACTTGGCGTCGAGCGCTTTGATGTTGCCGTCGCCTTCGAGGATTAGCGGATTGATTTCGGCCAGGCTGGCATCGGTTTCCATGTAGCAGGTGTAGAGCTTCTTGAAGGTATCCACGGCCTGCGCCATCGAGCCTTCCGGCACGCCGATGCCCTTGGCCAATTCGTTGGCCTGCGCGTCGGTGAGGCCGGTCGCCGGATCGACGAAGACCTTGATGATCTTCTCCGGCGTCTTGTGCGCGACTTCCTCGATGTCCATGCCGCCCTCGGAAGAGGCCATCATGGCAACCTTCTGCGAGGCACGATCGGTCAACGCTGCAACGTAGTATTCCTTTTTGATGTCGGCACCTTCCTCGATCAGCAGGCGACGCACTTTCTGTCCCTCGGGGCCGGTCTGATGGGTCTTGAGCTGCATGCCGAGAATGGCCTGGGCATAGATTCTGACTTCGTCCAGGTTCTTGGCGACCTTGACGCCACCGCCTTTGCCGCGTCCACCGGCATGGATCTGGGCCTTGACCACCCAAACCTTGCCGCCGAGCGTCTCCGCTGCCCTCACCGCCTCGTCGACGGAGAAGCAGGGGATGCCGCGCGGGGTCGTCACGCCGAATTTTTTCAGGATTTCCTTGCCCTGATATTCGTGGATCTTCATGCGTCTTCCTTGTTGTATATGGTGCGTTGATTTGGAGCCGACATTGGTCCATGCAGGGTTTGTCGGTCTTGTCGCAGCGAAAACGGCATCCACCCTCCCGCAGGGCCGTTTCCGAAATGACTGTGCGTCGCCGCAAGGACAGAAAGACCACCCTTGGCGCGATTGTTGCGGCGCGAAATACTACCATAAGCTCACTTAATAGGAGCTTACAGGCCTCCGATTGAGTACCGTCGGCTTCCGGACAGGCAGCCTGCATAATGATTGCTGCCCAAGTTGCCGACGACGCAGAACTCTTGACCTGCCGGAGACCACGATGAACCGCCCCCGCTTTCTTCTGGCCCTCGACCAGGGCACCTCCAGCTCGCGCAGCATCGTGTTCGACACGCAAGGCCGCATTGTGACCATGGCCCAGCGTGAATTGCGCCAGATATTTCCCCAGCCCGGCTGGGTCGAACACGACCCGCGCGAAATCTGGGCCGGGCAACTGGCAACCGCGCAGGAAGCACTGAACAAGGCCGGCATCGACGCCGCCGATGTTGCCGCGATCGGCATCACCAACCAGCGTGAAACCACGCTGGTGTGGAACCGCTCCAGTGGCGAACCGCTGTGCAATGCCCTCGTCTGGCAGGACCGGCGCACCGAGTCCACCTGCGCCGAGCTGCGGCAAAGCGGCTTTGAAACCCTGGTATGCGAGCGGACCGGCCTCGTCGTCGATGCCTATTTTTCGGGCACCAAGCTGAAGTGGCTACTCGACAAGACCCCCGGTGCACGCGACGCCGCAAGCCGCGGCGAACTGGCTTTCGGCACCGTGGATTCATGGCTTGCCTGGCAGCTGACGGGCGGCGCCGTGCATGTCACCGATGTCAGCAACGCGTCGCGCACCATGCTGTTCGACATTCATCGCAACCGGTGGGACGATGACTTGCTGGCGATGCTCGACATTCCACGTGAAGTCCTGCCCGCGGTGCATGCCTCCAGCCATGCCTATGGTCATACCCGCGCCGATCTGTTCGGTGCGCCGATCGCCATCGGCGGCATCGCGGGCGACCAGCAAAGCGCGCTGTTCGGACAAGCCTGCTTCAGCTCGGGCCTGGCCAAGAACACCTACGGCACAGGCTGCTTCATGCTCATGCATACCGGCGAGCAATGCCATGCCAGCCGCAACGGCTTGATCACCACGAGCGCGGCGCAGATCGATGCGACGCCGGAGTTCGCCCTCGAGGGCAGCGTGTTCGTCGGCGGTGCGGTGGTGCAATGGCTGCGCGACGGCCTGCAGGCCATCCGCGGCAGCGAGGCCGTGCAGGGTCTGGCCGAAAGCGTGCCCGACAGCGGCGGCGTGATGTTCGTGCCGGCCTTCACCGGGCTCGGCGCACCCTACTGGAAGCCCGACGCACGCGGTGCCATCCTCGGCCTGAGCCGCGGCACCACCGTCGCGCACATTGCCCGCGCGGCCCTGGAAAGCATCGCCTTCCAGAGCGCGGCGCTATTGCAGGCGATGAGCCGCGATCTGGGTGACGGCGGCGTCACGGAGCTGCGCGTCGACGGCGGCGCCTGCGTGAACAACCTGCTGATGCAGTTTCAAGCCGATCTGCTCGGCATTCCCGTGGTGCGGCCGCAAGTCATCGAAACCACGGCACTCGGTGCGGCCTATCTGGCCGGATTGTCATGCGGGGTCTATGCAGGAATTGAGGAACTGGCGGCGCACTGGCAAGCCGAACGCGTTTTCCATCCGACGATGTCGCGCAGTCGCGCCAATGAGTTGATGCAGGACTGGGAGCACGCGGTGGCGCAGACCACGCTCGAGAACCGCCGTATTACCAGCGCCGACTCTTGAGCCGGGGTCGAATCAGCCGCCCCGGGTTTCCTTCAGGGTCTTGAGTTCGGGCAGCTTGACCCGTTTGCGGCCCGGCTCGACTGCCGTCAGCGCCTCGACTTCCCTCATCGAGGCATGACAGCGCTGCACCAGATCCAGATAGACGCTGGTGCCTTCCACCTTCCACGCCATTTCCAGCTCGGTCAGTTCGCGCATGATTTTGGCGGGTACGCCACCGGCCAGCATGCGCGGCGGAATCTCCAGCCCGGCCTTGACGAAACTCTGTGCCGCGACGATGGCCGATTCGCCGACCACGGCATTGTCCATCACCACCGCGTTCATGCCGACCATGCCGTTCCGGCGCACGATGCAGCCATGCAGGATGGCGCCGTGGCCGATGTGGCCGCGCTCCTCGACGATGGTGTCGCTGCCGGGGAAGCCGTGCATCACGCAGCAGTCCTGCACATTGGCGCCGGCACCGATGAACAGGCGGCCGAAGTCGCCGCGCAGGCTGGCGCAGGGTCCGATGTATGCGCCGGGACCGACGACGACATCGCCGATCAGGACCGCCGACGGATGCACGTAGGCCGTCGGATCCACCACCGGCGCGATGCCGTCAATTTCATAAACTTTCATTGGAGCCTGCTCCGCAAGTAGCCACGATTACCGTCGCCGGAAGGTACAACCTGATACATTTTGATTCTAAACTAACCCGTCGTTTTGTGTCACAATGAATCCTTCCTGTTCCAGCATTTCCGACTCGTGCTACGTTATCTGCTTGCCTGCTGCTGCGCAATGCCCGGATAGCGGAAGCAGGTTGCAGATACCTTAAAACAATTCCACCGCATTCCCCGGAGCCCCGCCGATGAACTACCAGCACATCATCTTCTCCCTCGAAGCCGGCATCGCCCGCATCACCCTCAATCGCCCGGACCGGCTCAACAGCTTCAACGTCGAAATGCATCTGGAACTGCGCGATGCGCTGGCCCGCACGCGCGACGGCGGCGTCCGTGTGCTGCTGCTGAGCGGAGCCGGACGCGGCTTCTGCGCGGGGCAGGACCTGTCCGACCGCAACGTTTCGGCGGGCAGCGAGCCGGTCGATCTCGGCTACACCATCGAGACCTATTACCGGCCCTTGATACTCGGCCTGCGCGCACTCGAAATGCCGATTATCTGTGCCGTCAATGGCGTCGCCGCCGGAGCCGGCGCCAGCATCGCGCTGGCCTGCGACATCGTGATCGCAGCGCGGTCCGCCAACTTTATCCAGGCCTTCTGCAAGCTCGGCCTGGTGCCCGACGCCGGCGGCACCTGGGCGCTGCCGCGCCTGGTCGGCACCGCCCGCGCCATGGGCCTGGCGCTGCTGGGCGACAAGCTTTCCGCCGAGCAGGCCGCGGATTGGGGGCTGATCTGGAAATGCGTCGATGACGACAAACTGCTGGCCGAAGCTGAAAAGCTGGCCGTTCATTTCAGCACCGCGCCGACCAAGGGGCTGGCCCGCACCAAGCAGGCGATTTACGCCAGCAGCGGCAACAGCCTCGAACAGCAACTGGAACTGGAACGTGCCAGTCAGCAGGAACTCGGCTTCGGCCACGACTACCGGGAGGGCGTCGCCGCCTTCATGGAAAAGCGCAGCCCCGACTTCACGGGAGAATGATGGCCATGACACCGCATCAAATCGCTGATCGCTGCACCGAACTCATGTGGCCGGACGACCACGCCGCGCGCGGTCTCGGCATCGTCATCGCCAGCACCACCCCGGGTGGCGCCACGGTGAGCATGAAGGTGCGCCAGGACATGGTGAACGGACACGGCATCTGCCACGGCGGTTTCATTTTCGCCCTGGCCGACACCAACTTCGCCTACGCCTGCAACAGCTTCAACCACCGCGCGGTCGCCGCCGGCGTCGATATCAACTTCATCGCTCCCGCCCATCTTGGCGATACACTCACAGCCACGGGGGGCGCCAGGCATCAGGGCGGCCGCAGCGGCATTTACGATATCGAGGTCACGAACCAGGACGGCAAGACCATCGCCCTGTTTCGCGGCCGCTCCACCCGGATCAAGGGACACTTCTTCGACGAAAGCGAAATGGCATGACTCATCAGGCATTCATCTGCGACGCAGTACGCACCCCCATCGGCCGTTACGGCGGCACGCTGGCCGGCATCCGCACCGACGATCTGGCTGCGCTGCCGATCAAGGCCCTGATCGCGCGCAACGGCAAGGTCGACTGGCAACGGGTGGAGGATGTCATCTACGGCTGCGCCAATCAGGCGGGCGAGGACAACCGCAACGTGGCGCGCATGGCGAGCCTGCTGGCCGGCCTGCCGGTCGCTGTGGCGGGGGCCACCATCAACCGGCTGTGCGGTTCGGGCATGGACGCCGTCGGCACTGCCGCGCGCGCCATCAAGGCCGGCGAGACGACGCTGATGATCGCCGGCGGCGTCGAAAGCATGAGCCGCGCGCCCTTCGTCATGCCCAAGGCCGAGAGCGCCTTTTCGCGCAGCAACGCCGTGTATGACACGACCATCGGCTGGCGCTTCGTCAACAAGCTGATGAAGCAGCAGTACGGCATCGATTCGATGCCGGAAACCGCCGACAACGTCGCCGCCGAATTCAAGATCGGGCGCGCCGACCAGGACGCCTTCGCCTTGCGCTCGCAGCAGCGCTGGGGCGCCGCCCAAGCCGCCGGCTTCTTCAAGAGCGAGATCGTCCCGGTCGAGATCGCGCAGAAGAAGGGCGACCCGAAGCTTTTCGACACCGACGAACATCCACGCCCCGACACCACGCTGGAGCAACTGGCCAAGCTGAAAGGCATCAACGGACCCGAGCTTACGGTCACCGCAGGCAATGCCTCGGGCGTCAATGACGGCGCCTGCGCCCTGCTGATCGCGTCCGAGGCCGCGGCCAGACAGCACGGCCTGACGCCGAAGGCGCGCGTCGTGGCCATGGCCACGGCCGGCGTGGCGCCGCGCATCATGGGTTTCGGTCCCGCGCCGGCGGTGAAGAAGCTGCTGGCACAGACCGGGCTGCGGCTCGACCAGATGGATGTCATCGAACTCAATGAAGCCTTTGCCGCACAAGGGCTGGCGGTGACGCGAGATCTCGGGCTGGCGGACGACGACGCCCGGGTCAATCCCAACGGCGGGGCAATTGCGATCGGCCATCCGCTGGGCATGAGCGGGGCGCGCCTGGTGACCACCGCGATGTACCAACTGCATCGCAGCGGCGGCCGCTACGCGCTGTGCACCATGTGCATCGGCGTCGGCCAGGGCATCGCCATGATCATCGAGCGAGTCTGACGCTCAGCACCGGCCCGCGAATTGGCGCGAATGGATAGCCAGCACGGCACGGCGGCACGCACCGAAATTGCCACACTGGGCGGCGGCTGCTTCTGGTGTCTCGAAGCGGCATTCGTGCAACTCGCCGGCGTCGAATCGGTCGTCTCCGGCTATGCCGGCGGCGCAACGCAGAATCCGGATTACCGCAACGTATGCGGCGGCACTTC
This sequence comes from Sulfuritalea sp., assembly GCA_030247575.1. Lineage (GTDB taxonomy): Bacteria > Pseudomonadota > Gammaproteobacteria > Burkholderiales > Rhodocyclaceae > Sulfuritalea. Next base: position 42,767 of record JAOTRV010000011.1, on the reverse strand, counting down.
GGGTCACGCCGAAGTGGTCGAAGTGCGCTTCGATCCGGCCGTGATCGACTACCGCACGCTGCTGCTGGCCTTCTTTGCGATCCACGACCCGACCACGCCCGACCGCCAGGGCAACGACGTCGGCAGCCAATACCGCTCGGTGATATTCACGCACGGCGCCGAACAGGAAGAGACAGCCAGGGCGCTGATCGCCGAACTCGCGACGGCGAAAACATGGCCCGCGGCCATCGTCACTGCCGTGTCGCCAGCGACTACTTTCTGGCCGGCCGAGGACTATCACCAGAACTATTTCGCCAGAAATCCCATGGAATCCTATTGCCGGTTCGTCGTGGCGCCGAAAGCCGCGAAACTGCGCAAGGTTTTTGCCGGACGTCTCAAAACCTGATTACTCAGCGTCGGGCTGCAGCGCCGGTACCGATTGCGCAAAGGCCGGCAGCGTCAGGCAATGCCGGTGAATGCGCATCACCGTCGGCACGTGATCGAGCCGCGCCTTGAAGCGCTCCGCGTTGAAGATCTGCGGCACCAGGCAGACATCGGCGAGAGTCGGAGCGTCGCCGTGGCAACAGCTACCCGTGCCCGGATCCTCGGCCAGCATCGCTTCCAGCGTTGCCAGTCCGGTCTCCACCCAATGGCGGTACCAGGCATTCCTCTGTTCCTCCGAAACGCCCAGCGTCTTGCTCAGGTAGCCCAGCACACGCAGATTGTTGAGCGGATGGATCTCGCAGGCGACCGTCAGCGCAAGCGCCCTCACCCGCGCCCGGCCGACCGCATCGGCGGGAAGCAGCGGCGGCTGCGGCCGAGTCTCTTCCAGGTACTCGATGATGGCCAGCGACTGCGTCAATGTGTTTCCATCGTCCTCCAGTACCGGCACCAGGGCTGCCGGATTCATCGCCGTGAATCCGACGGCGAACTGCTGGCCGCCGTCTTTCAGCAGATGCACCGGCACGTAGTCCTAGTCGAGGCCTTTCAGCGCCAGCGCAACGCGTACGCGAAAACTGGCGGAGCTGCGAAAGTAGCTTTAGAGCTTCATGGTTCCCCTTCGGCACAAGGTTTCACTGGAGGCTGATCCGGCATTATGTCGCCGCTGGAGGTGCGGACCGCGTGTCCCCGATGGCGCCATCGGGCAAGCCCGGCGGCCGTTGCAAAAAGGCAATTTAGGGGGTTTCCCGCTCCTGCTCAGGCAAAGCGGGCATCGGTGACAGCGACTAGAATGTGAACACTCTAGTGCTGTTCAATTCAATGCCAAAAGCCGCGGCCATCACCGTTTCCAGTTGTCGAACGCATATCGGCCGGCTCTGTGCCGCCTTGTCGGCACTGACTTTCCTGCATGGAACCGCAGCCCTCGCCGCCACTCACGATCCGGCTCTGCGGCGCAGCGAACAACTGGACATTCGTCGTATCGGCAAGGTTTCGGAGGACGAGCGCTCGGTGCTGCGTGTCGAGTGGCGCGCCGGACTGAGTGGTGTGGAGGAAGCCGGCAGCGTGCAGGACATGCTCGACAGCTTGCGGCGCATGGAAGGAACGGTGGCCGAGATCGGCCGCCTGCTCCGCAGCATTCCTGTAGAGAGACCCGTTGCCGGGCAACACCCGGTTGTCGCCGCGGCTGCGGCAGAACCTCCCGCCGCGGACAGCCAGGATTCGCGACTGCTGCTGGCCAACATTGCCGCAGGGATTCTCGTCGCCCTCTGGTGGTTCCGTCGCCGGAAACCCGCAACGTACCCCGAAGCCATCCCCGGCACACGGCCGGAAACAGGTCGCGCCATCCCTGCGTCACCCGCGATCCCGCCCGTGGCGACGCGGCCTGGCGATATCTTGCCGGCCGGTGTGCGGATGGCCAAGGTGCCGGCCCACCCTCCAGCAGCCGTAGCGGTGGAATCGGCGCAAGCGACACCGGCCACGGAACCCCGCACCGAGCCGCCGCGCATCGAAACCGCCCTCGCTCCGATGCCGGGCGCCGTGTCGGCGATCGAACAGGCGGCACCGCCAAAACTCGAAGAAGTCGCACCGGAGGTGCCGCCGCCTCCGGTAGAAGTTCCCCCGATCATCGACTTTTCGCTGGAAGAGGCCGATCCGGAAGCCGTGGCGCGCGAGAACGCCAGAGCGCAACGACCGCGAAAGAATGTCTACCCCGCCGTTCCGGAGCGCACACCGGAAACCAACGTGGAGCCTACCCTGCAACTGGCCGAGATCATGCTGTCCATGGGACTCGAGCAGGGGGCGGCGCAGGCTCTGCTCGAATACACCGAAGCCAACCCGCGGCAAGCGGTCTACCACTGGCTGAAGCTGCTCGGCATCTATCGCAAGCGTGGTCAGCAAGCCGAGTTCATGGAAACCGCCGAGAAACTGCGCAAGCACTTCAACATTCAGGCGGAGGAATGGGTGAAGACGGATACAGGCGAGCCGCCGACACTGGAGAAATTTTCACGTATCGCAGAGCAGGTGCAGAAAATCTGGTCACAACCGGCTGAATGCATTTTCTATCTGCAGCATCTGCTCGAAGACAACCGCGACGGCGCTCGCGCAGGATTCCCGCAGGCAGTCGCCGAAGAAATCCTGTTGCTGATCAAAATCCTCAACGAAAACGCAGCGTAGCGGAGTTTCAGCGCAGGCTAACGTCGGCCTCATCGACGTTAAGCGCAGCGGCCGAAGCTAAAACGCAGCGTAGCGGAGTTTCAGCGCAGGCTAACATCGGCCTCATCGACGTTAAGCGCAGCGGCCGAAGCTAAAACGCAGCGCAGCGGAGTTTCAACGCAGGCTAACGTCAGCCTCATCGACGCCAAGCGCAGCGGCAGAAGCCAAATCCCGGACGCAGGTCAGGCGGCAGGGCGGTAACGCTCTATGGTCTGATCGATGGCGCCGAAGATGCTGGTGCCGTCGCCATCCCGCATCTCGATCCTGACGCGGTCGCCGAAGTTCATGAAGGGCGTTTTCGGTTTTCCCTCTTCAATGGTTTCGTACATTCTGAGTTCGGCGATGCAGCAGTAACCCACGCCGCCATTGGCCACCGAGGAGCCGAACAGCCCACCCTGCTTGTTCGAGACGGTGCCGGAACCCACGATCGAGCCGGCCTCGAGTTCGCGGGTTTTCGCCACATGCGCGATCAACTGACCGAAGTTGAAGGTCATGTCCATACCGGCGTTGGGCTTGCCGAAGGGCCTGCCGTTCAATTCGACCTCCAGCGGCAGATGCAGCTTGGCGTCCTTCCAGGCCAGGCCGAGTTCATCCGGCGTGACGGCCACCGGCGAGAATGCCGAAGCCGGCTTGGACTGCAGGAAGCCGAAGCCCTTGGCCAACTCCGCGGGGATCAGGTTGCGCAAACTGACATCATTCACCAGCATCAGCAGACGTATCTGTTGTGCGCATTGTTCCGGCGTGGCGCCGATCGGTATGTCGCCGGTTACCGCCGCAACCTCGGCTTCGAAGTCGATGCCCCAGGCTTCGTCGCAGGCAAGCACCGGGTCGCAGGGGCCGACGAAGCTGTCGGAACCGCCCTGATACATCAGCGGATCGACATGGAACTCGGGCGGCAGTTCCGCACCACGCGCCTTGCGCACCAGTTCGACGTGATTGATGTAGGCGGAGCCATCGGCCCACTGGTAAGCGCGGGGCAGCGGGCTGTGGCATTGCCGCGGCTCGAAGGCGATGGCGTGACGCGCGTGGCCGCCGTTGAGCATGGCATACACCAGTTCGAGCCCGGCGGCCACTTCGTCCCAGTTGTCGAGTACCTGCTGCAGCGTCTTCGCAATCTCAGGAACCGCCTGGCAGCGGGCCAGATCGCGACTGACGACGACCAGCGTGCCGTCGCGGCCGCCGTGCTTGAGCGTGGCCAGTTTCACCGCCCGGCTCCCGCGCCCGAATACGTGCCGTCATGCATCCAGCGCGCATGCTGGGGCGCCTTGCGGGTCTTTGCCCACTCATTCAGCATGTCCCACTTCACGTCGTCGAGACGCTTCATCATTTCCGGTGTGCCGGTATTGAAAGCGAGTTCCAGGCGATGACCGCTCGGGTCGAAAAAATAGATGGACTTGAAAATCGTGTGATCGGTGGGGCCGACGACGTCGATGCCGTCCGCTTCGAGCCGCGCCTTGGTCGCCATCAGCTCTTCCATGCTGCCGACTTCCAGCGCCAGATGCTGGGTCCAGCTCGGCGTATTCGGATCGCGTCCCATTTCCGGCTGCGTCGGCAGCTCGAAGAAGGCGAGTATGTTGCCGGCGCCGGCATCGAGGAAGACATGCATGTAGGGATCGGGCGCCTTGGTCGAGGGCACTTCGTCCTCGGCGATCGCCAGGATGAAGCCCATGCCGAGGTACTTGCCGTACCACTCGACGGTCTCCTTGGCGTCCTTGCAGCGATAGGCGACGTGATGAACTTTCTTGACGAGACTGGCGGCCATGTTCAGACTCCTTCGCGGGCGACGTTGAGGGCTTCGCGCAGCGTGCCGATGTCGCCGATGTGATTGGCGAGCAGCAGGATCAGGCGCGCGTTGAGCAGTTCCGACTGCTCATCGGACAAGTCACGGTGAGTGTTGATGAGCATTTCGTAGAAATCGTCACCGGGCGAATATGTGTTGAAGTAACGCTTGCCGGCTTCGGAGAAATTGGGGCTCAGGTTGAGTGCCATCGTCTACTTCCTTTCAGACGTTGCAGGTGGCGCGGGCAACCGCGGCCTTGACCTTTGCGGCATCAAGGCTGCGCCAGCGGGCGGCGACATGCTGATCGGGACGCAGCAGGTAGACCGTGCCGGGCTGCGCGTCATAGCGCTGGGCGGCAATGCCACGCGGGTCTTCGAGAGTTCGGATGCCACCACCGACAGTGCCCGGCTTGCGCGAAATCACCACGGTGCGCAGGGGGATGCCGGCAAAAGTCATGTCTCCGGCGGAGCCGGGGGCGGTATCCCTTGCGGACGGCGCTGACGATACGGCGAGCACCGCGGGATCGAGCGATTTCGGGTTGTCCACGAAGCACATGAGGACAAACTCCTTGCCGACCTTGTTCAGCAGCCAGCCCGCATCGCCGTTTTCAATTATCGGGGCGTCATCCATCGGCGCGCCCGGCAGCATGCGCCCGACAAATGCATCATCGGCATCATCCGATGTATTCAAACTGGATGACGTGAGAAACGCAGGTACCGAAAGACGCCCGGAATTGACCAGGGCGCGACCAAAAGCGTGGTCTTTCGCCAGACCGAGAACGGCATTGCGGAAGGTCCGGCTGACCTTGCTCTTGGGCGTGATGAAATCGGTCGAGCGAGTCGAATTCACCAGGTTCTCGTCGGCGGCGAAGATCCGCTCTTCGGAATAGCTGTCGAGCAGCGCGACCGGGGCCTTGCCGTCGATCACCAGCTTCAGCTTCCAGCCCAGATTGTCCGCGTCCTGCAGGCCCGAATTGGCGCCGCGCGCGCCGAAGGGCGAGACCTGATGCGCGGCATCGCCGACGAACAGCACCCGGCCGTGGTTGAACTTGCCCATGCGGCGGCACTGGAAGGTGTAGACGCTGACCCACTCCAGTTCGAATTCGCGCTCGTCGCCAAGCATGGCCTTGATTCGCGGCAGCACGTTCTCCGGCTTCTTCGCCTCTTCGGGATCGGCGTCCCAGCCCAGCTGGAAGTCGATGCGATAGACGCTGTCGGTCTGCTTGTGCAACAGCACCGACTGTCCCGGATGAAACGGGGGATCGAACCAGAACCAGCGCTCGGACGGGAAGTCGGCCTTCATCACGACATCGGCGATGAGGAAGCGATCCATGAAGACCTTGCCTTCGATGTCGAGACCGAGCATGCGGCGGATCGGGCTGCGCGCGCCATCGGCGGCGATCAGCCAGTCGGCCTCGACGGTATAGCAACCGTCCTCGGTTTCCACCTTGAGCGTGACGGTCTTGCCGCTCTGCGCGACCGAGACGACCTTGTTCCGCCAGCGCAGATCGATGTTCGGCCGCGAAGCGGCGCGCGCCGCGAGATATTCCTCGAGGTAGTACTGCTGCAGATTCACCATGCCCGGCCGGTGGTGGTCCGGCTCGGGCACCAGATTGAAGTTGTACACCTCCTGCTCGCGGAAGAAGGTGCGCCCGACGTTCCACGACACACCCTTGGCGCAGACCGCATCACCGACACCGTAGCGGTCGAGGATTTCCAGCGCCCGCTTGGCGTAGCACACGCCGCGCGAACCGATGGAGACCGTATCGTCTTCATCCAGCAGCACTACCGGAACTCCCTGCTGCTCCAGGTCGAGCGCGGCGCCGAGGCCCACCGGACCGGCACCGACTACCACCACGGGCACTTTCAGCGTCGTGCCGCCGGCGATTTCAGGCGGCGTCCGGTATTCGAATTTCGGATAGGTGTAGGTTTTCAGCATCGATCCGTCTCCGCGGATGGCGTTGCGGTCGCGTCAGACCGCCTGCAGCGCATGCCACATTTCCTGGTCGCGCTCCGCGGTCCAGATACGCGGGTCGCGGATGCCGGACGCCTCGTCATGCGCCCGCGTCACGTCGAAGGGCAGGCAGTGCTCGTAGATGAACACGCTGGCGAATTTCGGATCCATGTTCTTGCGCGTGTGCGCCATGCAGGCGGCGAGATCCATGCCTTGTGCGACGGCTTCCTGCGCGCTGCGATAGAGCGTGGAGACGAAGTCGCGCGTATAAGCGAGGCCCTTCTGCACCTGCTCGGGATTCATCAGCGCGGGACCGCGGCCAGGAATCATCTTCTCGGGCTTCAGGGCGGCCAGCGCGTCGAGCGTCGCCGGCCAGTCGGCCAGGTAGGCGTCGCCCGTATAGCAGGCGGCATCGGCCTCGACCAGATCGCCGGAGAACAGAATCTTCTGCTGCGGCAACCAGACCACCGTGTCGCCCTTGGTGTGGCCGCGACCGGGATGCATGATCTTCACTTCGAGATCGCCCATCCACAGGGTCAGTTCCTTGTCGAACACGACGGTCGGCCAGGTCAGGCCAGGGACGCTTTCGACGGCGTTGAACAGGCGCGGGAAGCGACCGATCTCGGAATCCATGTCCTGCTGGCCGCGCTCGACGATCAGTTCGCGCGTCTGCTTCGAGGCAATGATGTCCTGCAGACCCTCCGCTTTGTAGCCCGAGGCGCCCAGCACGCGCACGGCGTGGTAATGCGTCAGCGTCACGTACTTGATCGGCTTGTCGGTCACCTGTCGCACGTAGCGGATCACGTCCTGCGCCATGACCGGCGTCGCCGTGGCGTCGATGATCATCACCGCGTCCTTGCCGATGATCACGCCGGTATTCGGATCGCCCTCGGCGGTATAGGCGTAGGCGTTGTCCGACAGTTTGTTGAAGCTGACCTTTTTCTCTTCGAGGTCGGCGTGGGAAGCAAACTTTTTCTCACTCATGGGGACTCCTTGGCGGTTGCCAACAATTCACTTTGTCGTAATTCGATTTCCCTTATCATAAGCTATGACACCTTTAGATGTCAAATATAGCCGACCGCGCCGCGCGGCGTTCAGGGAAGAATCGGAGAATAGGCAGGAGCAGACGCCGGCAAGGACACCTGCGTTGCGCTGCGCAGCGCAACCGAGGCCTGGCGGTAGGCTTGCAGCGCCTCCTTGCGGCGGCCGGCCGCCTCCAGCTCTCGCGCCCGGCGCAGCCAGTCGTCGACCATGTCCGGAGCCATGGCGCCGGCCTGATTCGCCGTCCCGCCGGCGTCTACTCTTGCGCCATCGACCCCGGCCGCCGGCGTGGCGTAGTTCAGGGCAGCCGACTGCGCATCGGGCTTGCCCCGCCGCGCGGTAATCGTCATCCCGGTTGCGGCGCGCGTTGCGGCATTGGCCTTGGTCGCAGCCGCTTCCGCCTGACGAATCGCGGCGAGCGCCGAACGATAGAACTTCAGCGCCTCGTCGCGGCGTCCCGCCGCCTCCATCCTGCGCGCCTGGACCAGCAGCATGTCGGCCCGATCCGGCAGCGCCTGCGAGCGCTGGGCCTTGCCCCAGGAGGCAGCCGGCTGTGCGGCCGCCGCGGCAAAGCGCTCGCTGTCGGCGATGTCGCGGGCGATTTGCAGATTGTTGTAGCGCATCGCCCAGCGCAAGGCGTCGTCCCCCTGCTCGTTGACGATGTCGCGCCGAGCCCCCGCCGCCAGCAGGGTCCGCGCAATCGCGTCCCGGCCTTCGCGCGCGGCCATCATCAGCGGCGTCGAGCCGTTGGTGGACAGCGCATTGATGTCCGCGCCGCGCTCGAGCAGGTAGGCCACCACCTCACGGTGCCCGGCGAAGGCCGCGTAGTGCATGGCGCCCCATTCCCTGCCGACGCGATTCACGCGCGCGCCATGTTCCACCAGCCAGCGCACTGCATCCAGCCGCCCCCGCCATGCGGCATGCTGCAAGGCCTGCTCGCCGAAGGAATTGACCTTGTTGACGTCGGCGCCCCGGGCGAGGAACAGTTCCATCACCGGAATGTTGCCTTCCCAGGCGCCGATCATCAGCCCGGTGCCGATCAGATTGCCTTCGAAATCCGGCGCGAGGCCCGCATCCAGCCACTCGCGCGCCTGCGCCAGATCGCCGCGCTCGATGGCGACCGAAAATCCCGCGGCATCGGGCAGGCCGGCGGCCCTCGCGGGGCCGAGTACCGCCAGCAAAGCCAACAGGATGGCGAGAATATTCATGGCGCGAAGTATATGTCCGCCGCCTTCACGGCAGCGGCCGGAACTACAATCCTCCGCATGCCGCTTTACCTTGCCCTGCTGCTCAGCCTTGGCCTGCACGCCGTCCTGATCGTCGCACCGGACTGGGTGACGGTACAGGAACGCCGGGCGCCTCCGGTAAACATCGAAGCGCGGCTGATCGTCTCCGCCGCTCCGGCAACCATGGCCGAGTCCGTCAGCACCGAAGCGGCAGGCACCGCCCCGCCGCCGCCTCGCGCCGTGCCGCCGAGCACCTTGCAGGGCGGTGCGCTGAGCCGTGCGCAGGCCGCCTTGTCGCAACACCTGTTCTATCCGCCGCAAGCCGTTGCGCTGGGGCTCGAAGGCGACGTCGTCCTGCTGCTGATCCTCGGCGACCACGGTCAACTGGTTTCCGCCGCTGTCGCCCGCAGCTCGGGACATGCCCTGCTCGACCAGGCGGCGCTCGACGCCGCGCGGCGCATCGGCGCCCTGCCCGGCAATTCGCGGCAAACCCTGTTTCCGGTGAGCTTCCGTTTGCGCTGATCAGCGCCTGTCTTACGCCGGATTGTCGATATCGACAAACTCGACATCGATGCCGAAGTTCTCCGCCAGATGGTCGCCCAGCGCCATCGCGCCGTAGCGTTCGGTGGCATGGTGACCTGCGGCGATGAAGGCCATGCCGGTTTCGCGCGCGAGATGCACGGTCTGCTCCGAAATCTCGCCCGAAACGAAGACGTCGGCGCCTGTTGCCAGCGCATCCTCGAAGTAGCCCTGCGCGCCGCCGCTGCACCAGGCGATGCGGCTCACCTTGCGCGCCGGATCGCCGATCAGCAGGGGCGTGCGGCCGAGCACCTCAGCCATCTGCTGCGCAAGCTTTCCGGCGAGAGTCGACGCTAGCGGAACGCCAACGAAGCCGATCTCCTGCTCGCCGAACCGGCCGCGGATGTCCCAGCCGAAACGCAGCGCGAGTTGCGCGTTGTTTCCCAGCGTGGGATGCGCATCCAGCGGCAAATGGTAGGCGAACAAGTTGATGTCATGCGCCAGCAGGCGCGCCATGCGCTGCCGGCGAAAGCCCGTGACGCGGCCGTCCTCGGACTTCCAGAACCAGCCGTGATGCACCAGCAGCGCGTCGGCCCCGCGCTCGATCGCTGTTTCGATCAGCGCCTGGCTGGCGGTGACGCCGCAAACGATGCGTTGCACGCGCTCGCGGCCTTCCACTTGCAGGCCATTTGGGCAATAATCGCGGAAGCGCGCGGCCTCCAGCAGAGAGTCCAGATAAGCGCGAAGATCCTCGCGTAACACTGCGTCACCCAACATCATGTACACCCCGTCCGCATGGGATACCGTCCCCGGCGAAGCAGGGGACATAACGAAAACCCGACGACACCCGACGTAAGCCCGAAGACTCAAATTATGCGCCGCCTTTGGCTTGTTTTTGCCCAGACCGTTACCGTTTGCGTTGCCGTCCTGTTCGTCGTCAAGACGCTGAAGCCCGAGTGGCTGACGCAGCTTCCGAGCGCCGGCGGCGGCGTGGCCGAGGTGGCGACGGTGCTCCAGGCGCCGGCCGGCAGCGAGGTGCATCGCCCGGGTTCCTATGCCGAGGCGGCGAAGAAGGCGGTGCCCGCGGTGGTGCACATCTTCACCAGCCAGGAGGTCAAGGGCCCGCGCCATCCCTTCATCAACGATCCGATTTTCCGCCATTTCTTCGGCGACCGTTTCGGCGAACTGACCCAGCGCCGCTCGGGGCTGGGCAGCGGCGTGGTGGTCTCACCCGAAGGCTACATCCTGACCAACTTCCACGTTATCGACGGCGCCGATGAAATCGAGGTCGCGCACAACGACGGCCGCAAGTACAAGGCGCGCGTGGTCGGCTCGGACCCGGAATCCGACCTGGCGGTGCTGCGCATCCCCGCCGACCACAAGCTGCCGGTGATCGCCTTCGGCAGCAGCGACACGCTGCGCGTCGGCGATGTGGTGCTGGCCATCGGCAATCCCTTCGGCGTCGGCCAGACGGTCACCTCGGGCATCGTCTCCGCGCTGGGGCGCTCGCATCTGGGCATCAACACCTTCGAGAATTTCATCCAGACCGACGCCGCGATCAACCCGGGCAACTCGGGCGGCGCGCTGGTCGATGCCAACGGCCATCTGGTGGGCATCAACACCGCCATCTATTCGCAGAGCGGCGGCTCGATGGGGATCGGCTTTGCGATTCCGGTGTCATTGGCGAAAAACGTGATGGAGCAGATCGTCAAGACCGGCGGCGTGACGCGCGGCTGGGTCGGCGTCGAGGTGCAGGAGATCACGCCGGAGCTTGCCGAGTCATTCAAGCTGGCCGGCACCCAGGGCGCGCTGATTGCCGGCGTGATGCGCGGCAGCCCGGCGGACAAGGCCGGCATCAGGCCCGGCGATGTTCTCATCGGGGTGGCCGGCAAGCAGGTGAAGGATGCTCAGGTGATGCTGGATCTTATCGCCGCGCTGGAGCCGGGAAAGACCGCGCGCTTCGACCTCAGGCGCGACGGCCGTGCCTTGCCCGTCGACATCACCATCGGCAAGCGCCCGCGGCCGCCGAAGGAATAGCGCCGCTATCTGAGCGAGGCGTTGAGCGCGTCGAGCGCCTTGCTGCCGGGACACAGATAGGCGTCGCCGAGCTGGTTGAGCGGCTTCTCCACCGTGTTCAGGTGGCGATGCAGATCCTCGGCGCCGGTATCGACGTAAAGCAGACCGGTGACGATCTCGCCCAGCGCATGCCGTTCCTGCAGATGATTCATGGCACCGACGCGGTCCGACGGATCGTAGTCCTTGTCCAGCTTGCGCAGATGCAGCACCGAGCCGTCATGCTGCACGATCCGGCGCAATTCGCCCGGGGCGTAGGAGGCGCTGATCTGGTCGCGCGGCAGGATCACGTCGAGGCGGTTGACCGCATCGTTGTGCTCGCGCACGTAGTCGTAGCTCTTGGTCGAGCCGGGATGGTTGTTGAACGTCACGCAGGGACTGATGACGTCGATGAAGGCCGGTCCGCGATGACGCAGGGCGCCCTTGATCAGCGGTATCAGTTGCTCCTTGTCGCCGGAGAAGCTGCGCGCGACAAAGGTCGCACCCAGTTGCAGCGCCAGGGCGACTAGATCGATCGGCGTATCGCTATTCACCACGCCGCGCTTGCTTTTCGAGCCCTTGTCCGCTGTCGCCGAAAACTGGCCCTTGGTCAGGCCATAGACGCCGTTGTTCTCGACGATGTAGGTCATGTTCACGCCGCGCCGCATGGCGTGCGCGAACTGGCCGATGCCGATCGAAGCCGAATCGCCGTCTCCCGAGATGCCCATGTAGGTCAGATCGCGGTTGGCCAGCGCAGCGCCGGTCAGCACCGACGGCATGCGCCCGTGCGTCGTGTTGAAGCCATGCGAGGCGCCGAGAAAGTAGTCCGGCGTCTTCGACGAACAGCCGATGCCGGAAAGCTTGGCCACCTTGTGTGGCTCGATGTCGAGGTCGAAGCAGGCTTGCACCACGGCGGCACTGATCGAATCATGACCGCAGCCGGCGCACAGCGTCGAAATCGCGCCTTCGTAGTCACGCCGGGTATAGCCGAGCGTGTTTCGCGGCGCGTCGGCCCGCAGCAGCTTGGGTTTGGCGAGATAGGTCATGAGGCCACCTGTTTGCGAATCGGAGTCACCTTGTGTTCCGAGAGTGCGCCGGCGATCTTGCCGGAAATGAAGCGGGCGGTGATCGGCGTGCCGTCGTAGTGCAGCACGCGGATCAGGCGTTTCGGATCGATCTCGCCTTCGGTCAGCAGCAGCATGCGCAGCTGCCCGCTCTCGTTCTGCTCGACGACGAAGACGAAGTCATGCCCGTCGATGAAGTCGATCACCTCGTCGGCAAACGGGAAGCCGCGCACGCGCAGGGTATCGACATGGATGCCCTGCTCTTCGAGCAGCACGGATGCCTCGGCCATCGCCGCGCTGGTCGAGCCGTAGTAGATGGCGCCGAAGCGGGTCGGCTGCGACGCCGGTTTCAGCACCGGCGCCGGCACCAGTTGCTTAGCCGTTTCGAGCTTGCGCCGCAGGCGCTCCATGTTGTAGGTGTAATCGGTTCCCGCCTCGCTGTATTTGGCGTAGGCGTTGCGCGTGGTGCCGCGGCTGAAGAAGGCGCCCTTGGTCGGGTGCGTGCCGGGAATCGTGCGCCAGGGAATGCCGTCGCCGTCCACGTCGAGATAGCGGCCGAAATTCTTGCCGGCTTCGAGTTCTTCCGCGCTCATCACCTTGCCGCGATCGTAGCGGCGCTGATCGTCCCAGTCGAAAGGTTGGCACAGGCGATCGTTCATGCCGATGTCGAGGTCGAGCAGGACGAATACCGGAGTCTGCAAACGATCCGCCAGATCGAAGGCCTGGGCGCCGAGCGTGAAGCACTCGTAAGGATCCTCCGGAAACAGCAGCACATGCTTGGTGTCGCCATGCGAGGCGTAGGCGCAGGAAATCAGGTCGGATTGCTGGGTCCGCGTCGGCATGCCGGTGGAAGGGCCGCCACGCTGCACGTCGAAGATGACGGCCGGCACTTCGGCAAAATAGGCCAGCCCGAAAAATTCCTGCATCAGCGAGATGCCGGGGCCGGAGGTGGCGGTGAAGGCGCGCGCGCCGTTCCAGGAGGCGCCGATCACCATGCCGATCGAGGCCAGTTCGTCTTCCGCCTGAACCACGGCATAACGGGCCATGCCGTTGTCCGGGTCGGTGCGGAACTTGCGGCAGTAGCTGCTGAACGCCTCGATCACCGAAGTAGACGGCGTGATCGGATACCAGGCCGCCACGGTGGCGCCGCCATAGACCGCGCCCAGTCCGCAGGCGTCGTTGCCGTTGACGAAAATCTTCTCGCCGACGCCGTTGGAGCGTTCCACGCGCAGGCCGATCGGGCAGGAAAGGGTCTCTTTGGCGTGGTCGTAGCCGAGCTTGAGGGCGTTGACGTTGGCGCCGATCAGTTTGTCCTTGCCGCGATACTGATCGGCAATCAACTTCTCGACACTGGCGACGTCCATGTCGAGCAGCGCCGTGAGCGCGCCGACGTACATGATGTTCTTGAATAACTGCCGCTGCCGCGCATCCGTGTATTCGCGATTGCAGATTTCGGTGAGAGGAATGCCGAGCACCGTGATGTCCTCGCGAAACCGCGAGCGGGGCAGCGACTTGGTCGAGTCGTACAACAGGTAGCCGCCCGGCTCGATTTCGGCAATGTCCCTGTCCCAGGTTTGCGGGTTCATCGCCACCATCAGGTCGCAACCGCCGCGACGACCGAGCCAACCGGCCGCAGAGACGCGCATCTCGTACCAGGTGGGCATGCCCTGGATGTTCGAAGGGAAGATGTTGCGCGGCGCCACCGGCACGCCCATGCGGATGATGGCGCGTGCAAACAGCTCGTTGGCCGACGCCGAACCGGAGCCGTTGACGTTGGCGAACTTGATGACGAAATCGTTGCTGCTCTGGATTGGTTTGGTGGCGCTCATTTCCTTATCACCTCTGTCCCGGCTTCCGCGCATTGCAGGAAGAATTTTTGCATGTCCCAGGCGCCGGTCGGGCACCGCTCGGCACACATGCCGCAATGCAGGCAGATGTTTTCGTCCTTGACCATGACGCGCCCCGTCTTCAGAACGTCGGAGACATACAACGTCTGGTCGAGAACCTTCGCCGGCGCCTTGAGGCGGCCGCGCAAGTCATCCTCTTCGCCGTTGATGGTGAAGGTGATGCACTCGGTCGGGCAGATATCCACGCAAGCGTCGCATTCGATGCAGGTCTTGGTAGTGAATACGGTTTCGATGTCGCAGTTGAGGCAGCGCTCGGCCTCGGCGCACGCCATGAAGGGATCGAAACCCAGCTCGAGTTCGAGCTTGATGTCCTGAAGGGTCTTTTCCAGCGCCTTCACCGGGACCTTCTTGCGCTCCTCCTCGGACACCTGGTTGTCGTAGCTCCACTCGTGAATGCCCATCTTCTGGCTGGTCAGATTGACCATCGGAGGCGGCCGCTCCTGCAGGTTCTTGCCGCGGCAGAAGAGATCGATGGAAATCGCCGCCGCATGCCCCTGCGCCGCGGCGGTGATGATGTTCTTCGGACCGAGCGCGGCATCGCCGCCGAAAAACACTTTCGGCAGCGTCGATTGCAGCGTCTCCTGGTTCAGCACCGGCATGCCCCACTTGTCGAATTCGAGGCCGATGTCCTTCTCGATCCAGGGGAAGGCATTCTCCTGTCCGATCGCCACCAGGACTTCGTCGCATTCCATGAGCACATCCGGCTCGCCGGTGGGAATCAGGCTGCGCCTGCCCTTGGCGTCGTATTCGGCGCGCACTTTTTCGAAGAGGACGCCCGTCAGCCGGCCGCTGTCATGCACGAATTCCTTCGGCACCAGCATGTTGAGAATCGGGATGCCCTCATGAATTGCCTCTTCCTTCTCCCAGGGCGAGGCCTTCATTTCCTCGAAGCCGCTGCGCACCACCACCTTGACGTCTTCGCCACCCAGACGGCGCGCCGAACGGCAGCAGTCCATCGCCGTATTGCCGCCGCCGAGGACGATCACGCGCTTGGCTATTCTGGTGGTGTGGCCGAAGGCGACATTGGCCAGCCAGTCGATGCCGATCTGGATATGGGCCGCCGCTTCCTTGCGCCCCGGAATGTCGGCATCGCGTCCGCGCGGTGCACCGGTGCCGACGAACACGGCATCCCAGTCCCCGTCGACGAGCTCGCGCAGGCTGCCGACCCAGTGGTTGTAGCGGGTTTCGACGCCGAGGTCGATGATGTAGCCGCACTCTTCGTCGATGACGCTGTCGGGCAGGCGGAACTTCGGAATCTGGCTGCGCATCATGCCGCCAGGGGATGCGCCGCTGTCGAACACCGTGACCTGGTAACCGATCGATGCGAGGTCGCGTGCCACGGTCAGCGACGCCGGGCCGGCGCCGACGCAGGCAATGCGCTTGCCGTTCTTCCTTTCCGGTGCCCGCGGCAGGCGGTCCCGGATGTCGTCCTTGAGGTCGGCGGCGACGCGCTTCAGGCGACAAATGGCCACCGGTTCCTTTTCCACGCGACCGCGCCGGCAGGCAGGCTCGCAGGGGCGATCGCAGACGCGTCCCAGAATGCCGGGAAAGACATTCGAGCGCCAGTTGATCATGTAGGCTTCCGAATAGTGCCCGGCGGCGATCAACCGGATGTACTCGGGAACGGGGGTATGGGCCGGACAGGCCCACTGACAATCCACGACCTTATGGAAATAATCGGGATTGCCGATATTCGTCGGTTTCACGTGCGCTCCGTCTCCACTCACAGTGTGCTGCGCCTTACCGTCAGCGGGACGCCGACGTCCAGTGCGTGCACTTTAGCACCCTCCAGCGCCCAGCAAAACCAGTGCGGCGCGTGTTCCAAAAAAACAGCCGGCGGATTTTCCCTCCGGAGGAAAAATCGGCTAGGCTTTAGCATCTACGTTTGCTTTATGGTGACCCATCATGGCCTTGCGCGCGCTCATTTTCGACGTCGACGGAACCCTTGCCAACACGGAGCGCGACGGCCATCGCCCGGCGTTCAATGCGGCATTTGCCGAGGTCGGACTGTCCTGGCACTGGGATGAGGCCTTCTACGGCACCCTGCTGGACGTGGCCGGAGGCCTCGAACGGATTCGCTACTACGCCGAGCATTTCGATCCGGCCGTCTGCGCGCGACCCGATTTCGACGAACTGCTGCATCGCATTCATGACATCAAGACACGGAATTACCAGCGCTTGCTCGCTGCCGGAGCGATACCCTTGCGTGAAGACATCGGCCAGCTGATCTGCGATGCGCGCACCGATGGCGTCCGGCTGGCGATCGCCTCGAGTTCCAAGCTGGAGAACGTGGTGGGCCTGCTGCGGGCCAATCTGGGACCGAACGCCGATTCCTGGTTCGATGCCATCGCATCCGGAAGTGTCGCCGCAGCCAAGAAGCCTTCGCCGGACATCTACCTGTGGACGCTGAAGCAGCTCAATCTCCCGCCGCGCGATTGTCTGGCGGTGGAGGATTCCTCGCACGGACTCGCGGCGGCGCTGGCGGCCGGAATCCCGACCGTGATCACGGTCAGCGACTACACCATCCATGAAAACTTCGACGGCGCCCGCATGGTCCTGCCCGAAGCCGACCGGGTGTCCCTGGACAAGTTGCGCCTGTGGCATGCAACCGCGAGTACGTCCTGAGGCGTGGCCTGCAGGCATAGGCGGCCGCCGCACGAGGTTTTGACCAGCGACCGGCTGCGCCTCAGGTCTTCGACTCGCTCGACTGCTCCTCCGCGCGATCGAGTTCCCGGTTCATTTCCTCTTCCGACGGCGGCTGGTAGTCGGATTTGCCGGCAGACTCTTCTGCCGGACGCACGATGACGCTGGCAAGGACAATTCCCAGTTCATAGAGCAGCCAGAGCGGCACCGCCATCATGAACTGCGAAATCACGTCGGGCGGCGTGAATACGGCGCCAATCACGAAAGCGCCGACGATGACGTAAGGCCGCCACTCGCGCAGCTTGACCACGTCGACCACGCCGATCTTGACCAGCACGATGACGATCACCGGCACCTCGAAGGTAACGCCGAAGGCGAGGAACATGGTAAGGACGAAGGAGAAATATTTCTCGATGTCGGTCATCCAGGCCACGCCCTCCGGCGCGAACTTCGACATGAAGCCGAATACCATCGGGAAGAAAGCGAAGTAGGCGAAGGCCATGCCGATGAAAAACAGTATTACCGAGGCCACCAGCAGCGGCACAGCAAGCTTCTTCTCGTGGGCATAGAGCCCCGGTGCGACAAAGGCCCAGATTTGATACAGCACATAGGGCAAAACGACCAGAAATGCCACTGTCAGCGCCACTTTCATCGGCACCAGGAAAACGCCGACCACGTCCGTGGCGATCATCTGGCCGCCCGCGGGCAAAGTCGCCAGCAAAGGGGCGGCGAGCAGGGAATACAGCTCGCGCGCATAGAACGCCAGCGGCACGAAGACAATGCCGACGGCAATGAGAATGCGGATCAGGCGATCCCGCAGTTCAACCAGGTGGGAAAGAAATGTTTCCTGCTCTTCAGCCATCAGGACTTCAGCGTTTCGGCGGCCGCCATGGCGGGCGCAGGCTTTTCCGCCGGACCTGCAATCGCGGCCGAAGCGGCGTCAGGAGTCGACGGCGGCAGCACGGCGGCATCCCCGGTCAGTGGCGCAATCACGTTGTTCACCGTGGATTCGACCTCGCGCATTTCGTGTGCCACCGAACTCTCCAGGGTCGTCACCTGGTCGGTCATCTGCTGCTGGAGCTTTTTCAACTCATCAAGCTGCATCTCGCGATTGATGTCGGACTTGACGTCGCTGACATAGCGCTGCAACCGCCCGAGCAGGAGACCGGCCGTGCGCGCCACTTTGGGCAGGCGTTCCGGGCCGATGACGACCAGCGCCACCACGGCGATGACCATCAACTCGGAAAGGCCGACGTCGAACATGGGTTCGTTGGGGCTCGGGAAATGTTTTGCGGGGCCGGAAGTCGCGGGCGACAAGCGCCCGGACACCGCTCACCCGCCCACGGTCAGGACTTGGTCTGCTCCCGACGCGCCTCGACGTCGATGGTGTGACCGCTCACCTGCTGTGGCTCCGCCGCCTTGTCGGCTGGTTTGTCGGCAGAGGACTCCTTCATGCCGTCCTTGAAGCCCTTCACCGCACCGCCGAGGTCAGACCCGATGTTGCGCAGTTTCTTGGTGCCGAACACCAGCATGACAATCACCAGCACGATCAGCCAGTGCCAGATGCTAAATGATCCCATCGTAATTTCTCCTCGCGCTCAGTGAATTCTCAAGGCGCTTTGCGTTTTGGTTACGGCCGCTGCGCTCAACGCCGATAAAACCGGCATTAGCCTGCACTGATATTTCGTTTCAGCATGGATCCCAGGGGCTCGGGACCGCCCAGGATGTGAACGTGAAGATGATACACCTCCTGATGACCGATCCGCCCCGTGTTGATGATGGTGCGGAAGCCTTCGTTGAGGCCCTGGCTGCGGGCCAGTTCGTTGGCCTTGGCCAGCATCCGGCCGAGCAGCATCTGGTGGCTCATGTCGGCTTCCATCAGCGAAGAAATGTGCAGCTTGGGCACGATCATGAAATGCACCGGAGCAATCGGGTTGATGTCATGAAAGGCGAAGATTTCCTCGTCTTCGTAGACCTTCTTCGACGGAATTTCGCCGCGCGCAATCCTGCAGAAAATGCAGTCGCTCATGATGCGGGACTCCGGCTGTTCTTTTCATCGATGCCGGAAATGCCTTCCCGGCGCCGGAACTCGACCATCACGTCGTCGACCCCGATGCCGAACTGCGTCAGCAGGATCATGCTGTGGAACCAGAGATCCGTCACCTCACGGACCAGATGCAGGCGGTCGCCGTCCTTGGCCGCCATGATGGTTTCGGCCGCTTCCTCTGCCACCTTCTTGCAGATCGCGTCAGTGCCCTTGGCGTACAGGCTGGCAACGTAGGAAGAATCGGGCGCGGCGCCCTTGCGTTCGAGCAGCGTTGCCTGAACGCGGTGCATGACTTCAAGATTGATCACTTGTATATCTCCTTCGGGTCCTTGAGGACGGGCTCGACATCCTGCCAGCCCGAGGTTTCCAGCCGGTTGAAAAAACAGCTGCGTCTGCCGGTGTGGCAGGCGATCCCGCCAATCTGCTCCACCTTCAACAGCACCACATCCTTGTCGCAATCGACACGCAGTTCCTGCACCTTTTGCGTGTGTCCGGATTCCTCGCCCTTGTGCCACAGGCGCCCGCGCGAACGGGACCAATATACGGCATGCCCCGTTGCGGCGGTCAGCGCCAGCGCCTCGCGATTCATCCAGGCGAACATCAGCACTTCGCCCGTCGCTACATCCTGGGCAATCGCGGGAACCAGCCCCTGGGCGTCCCACAGCACCTCGTCCAGCCACTGGCTGCCCGAGGGCAGCTTCACAGCCTCACCTCGATGCCGCGGCTCTTCATGAACTCCTTCGCCTGGCGCACAGTGTATTCGCCGTAGTGAAAAATGCTCGCCGCCAGAACGGCGTCCGCGCGGCCTTCGGTCACGCCGTCCGCCAAATGCTGGAGCGTGCCGACGCCGCCGCTGGCGATCACCGGGATGCCGACTGCGTCGGCGACCGCACGCGTCAGCGCGAGATCGAAACCGGCCTTGGTGCCGTCCCGGTCCATGCTGGTGAGGAGTATCTCTCCGGCGCCGAGGCTTTCGACCTTCCGCGCCCAGTCGATGGCATCGAGTCCCGCATTCTTGCGCCCGCCGTGGGTGAAGACCTCCCACCGCCCGGGCGCGGTCTGCTTGGCGTCGATGGCGACGACAATGCATTGCGAACCGACCTTGCCCGCGGCATCGGCCACCAGTTGCGGGTTGTTCACCGCCGCCGTATTCATGCTGACCTTGTCGGCGCCGGCGTTCAACAGCCGGCGCACATCCTCCACCTGACGCACGCCGCCGCCTACCGTGAGCGGGATGAACACTTGCGAGGCCACCGCCTCGACGATGTGCAGGATGATGTCGCGGTCATCGGAACTCGCCGTGATGTCGAGAAAGGTGATTTCGTCGGCGCCCTGCTCGTCGTAGCGCCGCGCGATCTCGACCGGATCGCCGGCGTCGCGCAGCTCGACGAAGTTCACGCCCTTGACCACGCGGCCGGCGTTGACGTCGAGACAGGGGATGATGCGTTTGGCGAGCATGGGTCAAAGCCTTTCAGCGACCGGAGAGCTTGTCCGCCTCCGCTTGGGCTTTCCTGAAATCAAGCGTGCCTTCGTAGATCGCGCGGCCGGTGATGGCGCCTGAAATGCCCTCTCCCTGCACCGCGCAGAGCGCCTTGACGTCCTTCATGCTGGCGATGCCGCCACTGGCGATCACGGGAATGCGCAGCGCCTGCGCCAGCTTCACCGTGGCCTCGATGTTCACGCCGGAGAGCATCCCGTCGCGCCCGATGTCGGTATAGATGACGGCTTCGACGCCGTAGTCCTCGAACTTCTTTGCCAGATCGACCACGTCGTGGCCGGTCATCTTCGACCAGCCATCCACTGCGACCTTGCCATCGCGGGCATCGAGTCCAACGATGATGTGCCCGGGAAAAGCGCCGCAGGCATCATGCAGGAAGCCGGGGTTCTTCACCGCCGCCGTGCCGATGATGACGTAGGTAAGGCCGTCGTCGAGGCAGCGCTCGATGGTATCGAGATCGCGAATGCCGCCGCCCAGTTGCACGGGGATCTCGGTGCCGACTTCCTTGAGAATCGCCTTGATCGCGGCTTCATTTTTCGGCTTGCCGGCGAAGGCGCCATTGAGGTCGACCAGATGCAGGCGGCGCGCGCCCTGGTCTATCCAGTGCCGGGCCATGGCCGCCGGGTCTTCGGAAAACACCGTGGCATCATCCATTGCGCCCTGTTTCAGGCGGACACAGTGACCATCCTTGAGATCAATCGCGGGTATCAGCAGCATAGAAAGATGTGAAGATATGGGAAAGCCGGAGGCGGGGTCGGATCAAGGATTCCAGCGCATGAAATTGGCGAGCAGCCTCAGCCCCGCCTGGGCGCTTTTTTCCGGGTGGAATTGAACAGCGAAGATGTTAGCGTGAGCAATCGCGCTGGTAAAGGGGATGCCATACCAGGTCGACCCGGCAATCACCTCGGGATTCTGCGGCTCGACGTAATAGCTGTGCACGAAATAGAAGCGGGCGTCGTCCTCGATGCCTTCCCAAAGCGGATGGGCCTCGGCCTGATGCACCTGGTTCCAGCCCATGTGCGGCACCTTCAGCCGCGCGCCATCGGGCGCCACCATGGCCTCGTGGGGAAAGCGCGGCACGCGGCCCGGCAGAACCTCCAGCCCCGTGACGTCGCCCTCCTCGGCATGGCCGAAGAGCATCTGCAGGCCGACGCAGATGCCGAGAAAGGGCTTTTCGGCAGCGGCACGCACGACGGTGTCGCGCAGACCGCGGACGGACAACTCGCGCATGCAATCCGGCATCGCGCCCTGGCCGGGCACCACGACACGGTCGGCTGCGCCGATCTCGGCCGCATCCGAACTGACGCGGACATCCGCCTCGGGAGCAACATGCTCGATGGCCTTGGCCACCGAGCGCAGATTGCCCATGCCGTAATCGACGACGACGACCCTCATGGGCCATCCCCCCATCCCCCTTCCCAGGGAAGGGGGTGATTGAGGTTCGCCGCTTCGCGGCTCCATGTCATTGACTGTGCCGCCCTTGGGACGGCCCTGCGAACGGCACTCATGGAGGAATCAGAGCGCGCCTTTGGTCGAGGGAATCGAGCCCGCCGTACGCGGATCGGCTTCCACCGCCATGCGCAACGCACGGGCGAAGGCCTTGAACACGGTCTCGGCCTGGTGGTGGGAATTGTCGCCACGCAAGGCGTCGATGTGCAGCGTGATCCCGGCGTGATTCACCAGCCCCTGGAAGAACTCGCGTACCAGGTCGACATCGAACTCGCCGATCATTGCGCGGGTGAAGGGCACGTTGAAGACGAGACCCGGCCGGCCGGACAGATCGACCACCACGCGCGACAAGGCCTCGTCGAGCGGCACGTAGGCGTGCCCGTAACGGCGCAGCCCCTTCTTGTCGCCCAGCGCCCTGGCCAGCGCCTGGCCGATGGTGATGCCGACATCTTCGATGGTGTGATGCGCGTCGATGTGCAGGTCGCCCTTGGCCTCGACCGTCAGATCGATCAGGCCGTGGCGCGCGATCTGGTCCAGCATGTGGTCGAAAAAACCGATGCCGGTGGCGAGTTTGGAGACCCCGGTACCATCGAGATCGAGGGCGACGCGGATCTTTGTTTCCAGGGTGTTGCGGGTGATTTCGGCTTGCCGCATGGCAGTCTTGATCGAGCAAAGGGTCGAAGACTGCATGATACCATCGGCCTAGCAGCCTGCACGACAGGCCCGAACCCCGATCATCACTGCCCTGCCAACCATTCCGCCTGACCATGAGCCGTTTCTGGAGCGACGTCGTCAAGGGCCTCAAGCCCTACGTGCCGGGCGAGCAACCCAAGCTCGCCAACCTGGTGAAACTCAACACCAACGAGAATCCCTACGGGCCATCGCCGCGGGCGCTCGAAGCGATCCGTGCGGCCACGGGGGAATCGCTGAAGCTCTATCCCGACCCGAATGCAGAACAACTCAAGCTGGCGATCGGCAAATATCACGGCATCGAGGCGCGCAACGTCTTCGTCGGCAACGGCTCGGACGAGGTTCTGGCGCACGTCTTCCTCGGCTTGCTGAAGCAGGCGCGGCCGATCCTGTTCCCCGACATCACCTACAGCTTCTATCCGGTGTATTGCGGGCTTTACCAGGTTGATTTTGAGACCATCCCGCTCGCCGGCGATTTTTCGATCCGGGTCGGCGACTATGCGAGGCCCAACGGCGGCATCATTTTCCCCAACCCGAACGCGCCGACCGGTTGCCTGTTGCCGTTGGCGGAAATCGAACGCCTGCTGCAGTCGAATCCCGACTCGGTCGTGGCGATCGACGAGGCCTACGTGGATTTTGGGGGCGCCAGCGCGATTCCGCTGATCGCCAAATACACCAACCTGCTGGTGGTGCAGACCCTGTCCAAATCGCGTTCGCTGGCGGGTCTGCGGGTCGGCTTCGCCGCCGGACATGCCGATCTGATCGAGGCGCTGGAGCGGGTCAAGAACAGCTTCAATTCCTATCCGCTGGACCGGCTGGCGATCGCCGGTGCGGCGGCCGCCATCGAGGACCGCGAATACTTCGAGCAGACCTGCCGGGCCGTCATCGCCTCGCGCGAGAAGCTGGTCGGCGAACTGAAGGCGCTCGGGTTCGAAGTGCTGCCGTCGGCGGCCAACTTCATCTTCGTGCGTCATCCGCAACACGACGCCCAGGAGTCGACGCTGGCGCTACGGCAACGCGGCATCATCGTGCGCCATTTCAAGCTGCCGCGCATCGAGCAGTTCCTGCGGATCACCGTGGGGACGGACGAACAGTGCAGCGCCCTGGTAGCGGCGCTGAAGGAAATCCTCAGCCCTTGATGCGCAGCTCCGCCGGCTAGGACTTGATGCGCAGCTCCGCTGCGCGGGCATGGGCCGTCAGCCCTTCGCCATGCGCCAGCGTCGCGGCGATCGGCCCCAGGGTTTGCGCGCCGGCCTTCGATACCTCGATCAGGCTCGATCGCTTCTGGAAGTCATAGACCCCCAGCGGCGACGAAAAACGCGCACTGCGCGACGTCGGCAGGACATGGTTGGGGCCGGCGCAGTAGTCGCCGAGGGATTCCGACGCATAGTGGCCGACGAAGATCGCACCGGCATGGCGAATCTTGTCCACCATCGGCGCCGGATCGGCGACCGCCAGTTCCAAGTGTTCCGGCGCAATGCGGTTGGCCAGTTCGCAAGCCTCGTCGAGGTCGGCAACCTGAATCAGCGCGCCGCGTCCCTTGAGCGAGGCGGCGATTACGTCGCGGCGCGGCATAGTCGGCAGCAGCTTTTCGATGCTGGCGGCAACCCGCGCAATGAACCCGGCATCCGGACTCAGCAGAATCGACTGCGCCAGTTCGTCGTGCTCGGCCTGGGCGAATAGATCGATCGCGACCCAGTCGGGATTGGCCGAGGCATCGGCGATGATCAGCACTTCCGACGGCCCGGCCACCATGTCGATGCCGACGGTGCCGAAAACGCGACGCTTGGCGGCCGCGACATAGGCGTTGCCGGGGCCGACGATCTTGTCCACCTGCGGAATGGTCTGCGTGCCATAGGCCA
The DNA here is from genome assembly GCA_030247575.1 of Sulfuritalea sp. Lineage (GTDB taxonomy): Bacteria > Pseudomonadota > Gammaproteobacteria > Burkholderiales > Rhodocyclaceae > Sulfuritalea. The sequence continues at coordinate 18,405 of JAOTRV010000011.1, read as the reverse complement.
GCGCCGCCACGGCCTGCGCCCCGCCGATCGTGAATATGCGATCGACGCCGGCGAGGCAGGCGGCCGCCAGCACCAGCGCATTCTTCTCGCCGCGCGGCGTCGGTACCACCACGATCAGTTCGCCGACCCCCGCCACCTTGGCCGGCAGCGCGTTCATCAGCACCGAGCTGGGATAGGCCGCCTTGCCGCCCGGCACATAGAGGCCGACCCGGTCCAGCGCCGTGACCTTCTGCCCGAGGCGCGTGCCATCGGCTTCCGTGAAGCTCCACGACTCGAGCCGCTGCCGCTCGTGATAATCGCTGACGCGCTGCGCCGCCGTTTCAAGCGCGGACCGCTGGGCTGCGGGGAGGCCGTCCAGCGCGTGCCGCAATTCGCTCCGCGGCAGCTCGAGTTCGGCCATGGTGCCGACATCGAGATGGTCGAAGCGGCGCGTGAATTCGAGCACCGCCGCATCGCCCTCGGCGCGAACCCGTTTCAGGATTTCGGCAACGGTCTGTTCGATGGCCTCGTCGGTCGAATCGTCGAACTGCAGCAACGCGTCGAGTGTGGCGTGGAAGCCGGAGTCGCCGGTCGACAAACGGCGGATCATCGGATCGCGCCCTCGAAAGCGGCAATGACGGGTTGCAGCAGATCGCGCTTCATCTTGAGCGCAGCCTGATTCACCACCAGCCGCGAGGAAATGCTCATGATCTCCTCGACCTCCACCAGATTGTTGGCTTTCAGCGTGCTGCCGCTGGAAACCAGATCGACGATCGCCTCGGCCAAGCCGGCCAGCGGGGCCAGTTCCATCGAACCATAGAGCTTGATCAGGTCGACATGCACGCCCTTGGCGGCGAAATGTTCGCGCGCGACGGCAATGTATTTCGTGGCGATACGCAGGCGAGCACCCCGCCGAACCGCCGCCGCATAATCGAAGCCGGCCGGTGCCGCCACGCACATGCGGCATTTGGCGATGTTCAGGTCCAGCGGCTGATACAGGCCTACACCGCCGTGCTCCAGCAATACGTCCTTGCCGGCGATGCCGAGGTCCGCCGCGCCGTATTGCACATAAGTCGGGACGTCCGACGCGCGCACGATCACTACACGCACGTCATCGCGGTTGGTGCCGATGATCAGTTTGCGCGATTTTTCGGGATCTTCGGCCGGCACGATGCCTGCCGCCGCCAGCAAAGGCAGGGTTTCTTCGAAAATGCGGCCCTTGGAGAGGGCGATGGTGATTCCGCTCATGGCAGTATTCTAGTCGAGCGGGCATAGCCCGCGAGCAACCGTCCCCTCCTTCCACGGGGCGAAAGCAGGGTTTCGCGGAGCACCGCTCCGCGCTGCTGTAGCCGGCTGGCTGTGCAAAGCCAGCCGTGGGACGGGGGCGGCGAGTAAATTCATTTTACCCGTCGAATGTCGGCGCCCAAAGCGGCCAACTTCCGTTCCAGTCCTTCGTAGCCGCGGTCAAGGTGATAGATGCGCTCGATCAGTGTCTCGCCCTGCGCCACGAGGCCCGCGATGACGAGGCTGGCCGATGCGCGCAGGTCGGTGGCCATCACCGCGGCGCCGTCGAGCTTCGGCCGCCCCGTGACGAAGGCCGTATTGCCGTCGATCTTGATGTCGGCGCCAAGGCGGATCAATTCCACCGCGTGCATGAAGCGGTTCTCGAAGATCGTCTCGCGCATCACCGCGGTGCCGTCGGCGACCGCGTTGATAGCCATGAACTGGGCCTGCATGTCGGTCGGAAATGCCGGATACGGCGCGGTGCGGATGCTGACGGCCGCGAGCCGGCGCGGCGCCTTGAGGCGAATCGCATCGCGCTCGGCGACGATCTCGCAGCCGGTATCCATCAGCTTGTCGATTACGGCATCCAGATAGCTGGCCGAAGCGCCCGTCACGCGGATCTCGCCGCCTGTGGCGGCCGCGGCACAGAGGTAGGTGCCGGTCTCGATGCGGTCCGGCATGATGCGATGGGTGGTGCCGTGCAGGGCCTCGACGCCCTGGATGCGGATCACGTCGCCGCCGGCGCCGGAAATGCGCGCGCCCATGGCGACCAGGCAATTGGCCAGGTCGACCACTTCCGGCTCGCGCGCCGCGTTCTCGATCACGGTTTCGCCCTGCGCCAGGCAGGCCGCCATCATCAGGTTTTCGGTGCCGGTTACGGTCACCATGTCGGTGAACAGGCGCGCCCCTTGCAGACGGGCGGCGCGTGCATGGACGTAGCCCTGCTCGACATCGACCTCGGCACCCATCGCCGTCAGGCCCTTGATGTGCTGATCGACCGGCCGCGCGCCGATCGCGCAGCCACCCGGCAAGGAAACCCTGGCTTCGCCCGCACGCGCCACCAGCGGCCCCAGCACCAGGATCGAGGCGCGCATGGTTTTCACCATTTCGTAGGGCGCCACGGCATTGTCGAGTCCCGAAGCGTCCAGCGTCACCGTCTCGCCGGCGTCTACTCTGTCGGCCTCGCGCGTCACCTTGACGCCCATTTGCGCCAGCAGCTTCAGCATGGTGCCGATGTCATTCAGACGCGGCACGTTGGTGAAGGTCACCGGCTCGCGCGTCAGCAGCGCCGCGCACAGCAGCGGCAGCGCGGCGTTCTTCGCGCCGGAGATCGGGATTTCGCCCGCGAGCCGGATGCCGCCCGCGATCAGCAGTTTATCCATTCGCCTTCCATTCCTCGGGAGTCAGGGTCTGCATCGACAAGGCGTGCAGTTCGCCCGAATCGAATCGCGCCTTGAGGATCGCGTTGATGCGCTGCTGCCGCTTGACGCGGTTCAGCCCGGCGAACTCGGCGCTGACGATGACGGCGGCGAAATGATGGCCGTCACCTTCGACGGAGAGATGCTCGCAGGGCAGGCCGGCGGCAATCCAGGTTTCGATTTGTTTCGGGTCAAGCATGGTATGACTCCTCAAGCGCGCAGCTTGTAGCCGCGCTTCAGCAGATTCAGGGTAAATACGGTCAGCAGCGCGAGGCAGGCGCCGGCCACGGCAAGGCTCAGCCAGGGCGACGCATCGGAGACGCCGAAGAAGCCGTGGCGAAAGCCGTCGATCATGTAGAAAACCGGGTTCCAGTGCGACACCCGCTGCCAGAAGGGCGGCAGCGAATTGATCGAGTAGAACACGCCGGACAGGAAGGTGAGCGGCATGATCAGAAAGTTCTGGAAGGCGGCCAACTGATCGAATTTGTCGGCCCAGATGCCGGCGATCACGCCGAGGCTGCCGAGGATCGCGCCGCCCATCAAGGCAAAGACGAGAATCCACAACGGCTCGGCAAAGCTCAGCGGCGCAAACCAGAAGGTGGCCAGCAGGACGCCGGCCCCGACCACGACACCGCGCACGACGGATGCCAGGACATAGGCCAGGAAGAACTCCAGATAGGAAATCGGCGGCAGCAGGACGAAGACGATATTGCCCGTCACCTTGGATTGGATCAGCGAGGACGAGGAATTGGCAAATGCGTTCTGCAGCACCGACATCATCACCAACCCCGGGATCAGGAATGCCGTGTAGGCGACGCCGTGCACCTTCACATGGCCTTCCAGCACATGGGAAAAGATCAGCAGGTAAAGCAGCGCGGTGAGCACCGGGGCAGCGACTGTCTGCGAAGCCACTTTCCAGAAGCGCAGCACTTCCTTGTAGAGCAGGGTGGAAAAGCCGTGGCGCATCTCAGCCCGCCTGCCCTTGCATGACGCGGACGAATACCTCCTCGAGATCGGGCTTGCCGATTTCGAGATCGTCGATCCTGCAGCCGGCGGCACGTATCCTTGCCAGCAGCGGCTCGACCTGGTCGAAGCCGTCGAAGGGAATGGACCACCAGCCGCCGCTTTCCGCACCCTCACGGGCAAGTTCGGCCGGCAGCGTGCCGCCGGTGCGCAGACGCAAGGCGTGCGCGGAGAAGCGGCGCAGCAGGTTCGCCGTGGTGTCGAGAGCGACGACCCGGCCGGCCTTCAGCATGGCGATACGGGTGCAGAGATTTTCGGCTTCCTCCAGATAATGCGTGGTCAGTACGATCGTGTGTCCCGCTTCGTTCAGGCGCCGGATGAACGCCCACAGGGTCTGGCGCAATTCGACATCGACGCCGGCCGTCGGCTCGTCGAGCACGATCACCGGCGGACGATGCACCAGGGCCTGGGCGACCAGCACGCGCCGTTTCATGCCGCCCGACAGCATGCGCATGTTGGCATCGGCCTTGGACGTCAGCCCCAGGTTTTCCAGAATCTCGTCGATCCAGTCGTCGTTGTCGCCGATGCCGAAGTAACCCGACTGGATCTTCAGCGATTCACGAACAGTGAAAAAAGGATCGAATACCAGCTCCTGGGGCACCACGCCCAGATGCCGGCGCGCTGCGCGATAGTCACCCTGAACGTCATGGTCCATCACGAAGAGGCTGCCGGCATCGGCGCGAACCAGCCCGGCCAGCGCCGAAATCAGGGTCGTCTTGCCCGCGCCATTGGGACCCAGCAGGCCGAAGAACTCTCCTTGCTGAACTTCGAGGTCGACACGATCCAGCGCCTGCGTGCTGCCGAAGCGCTTGGAGACCTGCTGAATGCGGATTGCAGCCGACATCACGCCAACCCGAGGGCTGCTGCGATCAATGCGGCGGGAGGAGGTCCGCGACGTCGTAGACCGCGGCGAGACTCAACAAATTCTGGGGCGGGTTCAGAAGGCGCATCGACTTCCCGCCGGCCTGCGCCGCCCGCATCCAGCCAAAGACCACGGCCAGGCAGGAGGAGTCCAGTTCCGTCACCGCCGCCAGATCGAAGGTGGCCGAGGCAGACGCGATGGCCGCCTCGCCTTCGGCAAGCAGGGCGGCAGCATCCGACATGGTCATCGGACCCGACACCTCGACGCAATCACCGGCGATGCGAATCATTTCTTTACCGAGGTCGCCTCGCCGTGCTTGTTCTTGGTCTGCAGGGACTTGATCAAACCCTCGATGCCGCCGTTGCGCACCTCGGTGGCGAAGGATTCGCGGTAGTTGGTCACCAGACTGATGCCGCCGACTTCGATGTCATAGACCTTCCAGCCGGCAGCGGATTTTTCAAGCCAATAGTCGAGCTCGATGTTCTTGCCGGCGCCCGACTGCCTGATTTCGGTGCGGACGCGGACATCGGTCTCGCCCGCCTTGAGCGTGAAGGGCTTGAAGGCGATGGTCTGGTTCTTGTACTCGGTCAAGGCCTTGGAATAGGTGCGCACCAGCAGAGTGTGAAACTCGTCGGTCAGCGTCTTCTGCTGCGCCGGGCTGGCCTGGCGCCAGTCGCGGGCCAATGCCAGTTGCGTCATGCGCGTGAAATTGAAATGCGGCAGCACCTTGGCTTCGACCAGATCGATGGCTTTCTTCGTGTTGCCGGACTGGATGTCCTTGTCTTTGCGAACGATCTCGAGGACTTCGTTGGTCACGTCCTTGACCAGGGCATCGGGAGCGACTTCCTGGGCCATCGCCGTCGCGGCCACAAGCAGGCCGCCGATTAATGCAAACAGGGATTTCATTCTGGATTTCCTGAGATTGCTGGGGCTGGGGAACCACGCCCCGGAGTGGGACACTATTTCGTTTCTGGCGGTTGCGTGCGGGCGGCCAGGATGGCCGGCGTCGACGCGGCAGAATCTGCCAGTCCGGCCCTCGGCTCAACAACTCCCGCTTCCGCCATCTGCGGACGATCATCGCTCGATCCGGCGTCCGCCTCGATTTCCCGCGGCGGGTTGCCATCGTGAATCAGATTGCGTCGGCGCTGGAGATAGGCGTCGCGCATGTAGGAATACTTGTCCAGCGCCGCCTCCTCGACGACCTTGTCAGCCGACAGCAGGTTGGCCCGGTCATTCACCAGGCGCAGCACAAGTGCTGCATCGCGAACCCGGTCCGGATTGTGATTGGCGACCGGATCGACTGCAATATCGAGTACCAGACCGACCGTGTCACGCGCGGTTCGCGGACCGAATACCGGAATCACCACATAGGCGCCGTTGCCGACGCCCCAGCGGCCGAAAGTCTGGCCGAAGTCCTCGTCGTGCTTTTCCAGACCGGCATCCGACGCGAAGTCGATCAATCCCAGTATGCCGACCGTGCTGTTGATGGCGACCCGCCCCAGATCACTGAAGGCCTCAGGCACCTTGCCTTGCAGCAGGTTATTCACGCCGATGAAGAGGTCTTCGATATTGCTGAAGAAATTGGTGACTCCGGTCTTGACGGGCGAGGGCAGGACAGCGTCGTAACCCCTGGCGACCGGCTTGACGATGGCGCTATCGAGCCCTTCGTTGAAGGCGAAAACGGCACGATTGAAGCCCTCGATCGGATCCTTGGGGTTTCCCGAGGTGGCGCATCCGGCCAGCAAGCCGACGGCGGCGACGGCAACAGCGACGGATTTAACGCAGGCAGGCAGCGTTGTCTTCATTCTTTTTTTGGCACCTGTTGATGACTACTTTTTGTCCTTGTCGCCATTCTCGGCGGCCTTGTTGAACATGAACTGGCTGATCAGCTTTTCCAGCACGACCGCCGACTGCGTCTTCTTGATGGTGTCGCCCGGTTTCAGCATCTCCGTATCGCCGCCCACCTCGAACCCGATGTACTGCTCGCCGAGCAAGCCCGACGTATTGATCGTCGCGAAGGTATCGCGCGGAAACTTGTAGCGCGAATCCACCTTGATGGTCACCACGGCCAAATAGGCCTCGGGATCAAAGCGGATGTCCGCCACGCGCCCCACCACTACGCCCGCGCTCTTCACCGCGCCCCGCACCTTCAGGCCCCCGATGTTATCAAATTTGGCCTGGATTGCATAAGTATCCCCGCTGCTGGACGAGGCCATGTTCCCCACCTTCAACGCAAGAAACAGCAATGCGCCCAGTCCGACGGCAACGAAAAATCCGACCCAAAGGTCAAGTGTGGTACGGCTCATGTCATGCCCCTGTAAACATGAAGGCGGTCAAAATGAAGTCGGCGGCCAGAATGGCCAGCGACGATGTTACGACGGTACGTGTGGTCGCTCCGGAAACGCCTTCGGCGGTCGGCTCGGCATCGTAGCCCTCGAACACGGCGACCCAACTGACGATGATGCCGAACACAAAACTCTTGATCACGCCATTGAGGATATCCTCGCGAAAATCGACCGAGGCCTGCATCTGCGACCAGAACGAGCCCTCATCGACACCGATCAGTTGCACGCCGACCAGATATCCGCCGAAGATTCCCATCGCGGAAAACAGCGCTGCCAGCAACGGCATCGAGATCACGCCGCCCCAAAAGCGCGGCGCGACGACACGGGCAATCGGATCGACTGCCATCATTTCCATGGCGGAAAGCTGCTCTGTAGCCTTCATCATGCCGATTTCGGCCGTGATGGCCGAGCCGGCGCGACTGGCGAACAGCAGGGCCGCCACCACGGGACCCAGTTCGCGCACCAGCGACAGCGCCACCAGAACGCCCAGTGCTTCGGTCGAACCATAGCGCGAAAGGGTGTCATAGCCCTGCAGGCCGAGCACCATGCCGACAAACATGCCGGAGACCAGAATGATGATCAGGCTCAGAACGCCCGTAAAGTAGATTTCGCGGATCGTCAGGTGCAGCCGCCGCAGCGCAGTACCCGAGTGCAGCACCATGGCCAGAAAGAAGCGGCTGGCATAGCCGAGCCGCCAGATGCCCGCGTTTACTCGCCGCCCGATGACACGCAGCACACGCACCACCCCGTTATCCATGACGTGCCGTTCTTTCCATCAATTGGTCGCCATAGGGCCGCGACGGATATTGGAATGGGACCGGGCCATCGGCTTCGCCCCAGACAAACTGATGCACATAGGGCACCGTGGAGTTCTTCATCTCTTCGGCCGTGCCTTCGGCAACAATCTTTCCTTCGGAGACAAAATAAACATAATCGACGATCTTCAATGACTCCTGCACGTCATGCGTGACAATGATCGAACTGGCGCCCAGCGCTTCGGTCAGCTTGCGTATCAGCTCGCCGACGATGGACAGCGAAATCGGATCGAGGCCGGCAAAGGGCTCGTCGTACATGATCAGCATCGGATCGAGCGCTATCGCACGAGCCAGGGCGACCCGGCGCGCCATGCCGCCGGACAGCTCCGCCGGCATCAGGCCATGGGCACCGCGCAGTCCCACCGCATGCAACTTCATCATGACCAGGTCGCGAATCAGGGCTTCCGGCAGATCCGTGTGTTCGCGCATCTGGAAGGCAATGTTGTCATACACCGACATGTCGGTAAAAAGGGCTCCGAACTGGAACAGCATGCCCATGCGTCGGCGCAGGTTGTACAAACCGTCCGAATCAAGCTCGTGCACGACCTGGCCGCCGACCTTCACCGATCCGGAACTGGGCTTCAACTGGCCGCCGATCAGGCGCAAGGTGGTGGTCTTGCCGCAACCCGAAATTCCCATCACTGCGACGACCTTGCCGCGAGGAATCGTCATGTTGATTCCGGTAAGCACCGGCCGACCGTCATACGTGAAGTTCAGATCTCGGATTTCGACAAGGGCTTCCTGGGACATTTTCTCACCGGGAACCCCGGCCAAATTCGCAGTCGGCGATTTTAGCAGAATCGGCTTGTTCAGCCATCGGCCCCAGCCGGTGAAGAACGGGGTAAAGGCCCTCCACAACCGGAATTGGCTGGTCCGGCTTTCCGCTATGATGCCCGGATCAACCTGACCAATTCCCGCCTCGCACCGTCCTTGACCGCGCCCAACTGCAAAAACGAACTGCTGATTGTCGACGATGACCCCCTGATCGCCGACGCGCTGGGCTATTTTCTTGGCCGTGACTATGCCGTCACGACGGCCTCGACGCGGGCGGAGGCGGTCACGCTGTTGCGCGACAAGAAAAAGGCGCCCGCTCTGGCGCTGATCGATCTGGGTCTGCCGCCGACGCCCCATCGGCCGGACGAGGGCTTCGCCCTGATTGCCGATATCCTGGCTCATGCGCCGGAAACCCGCATCGTGGTCCTTTCGGGACAGAGCGACGAACTCAATGCTCGCCATGCGCGCGCCCTCGGCGCGACAGAGTTTGTCGCCAAGCCGGCTGATCCTGAGTACCTGCGCAGTCTCATCCGTCGAGTGTTGTCTTTTAGAGACACATCGACCGAGATAGAGGATGGCCTGATCGGTCAGAGTGCACCCCTGCAAAAACTCCGTGCCCAGCTCAGGCAATTCGCAGACTCGCCCTTCCCTGTTCTGATCGAAGGCGAATCGGGCAGCGGCAAGGAGCTTGCCGCAGTCGCCTTGCACCGGCTGTCCGAGCGCGCGGCGAAACCTTACCTGGCACTCAACTGCGCCGCGATCTCGCCCAACCTGGTGGAAGCCACGCTGTTCGGTCACAGCAAGGGCGCGTTTACCGGCGCCAGCGGCCCCCGTGCCGGCTATTTCGAGGACGCCTCGAACGGCACGCTGTTTCTCGACGAGATCGGCGAGCTTCCCCTCGATCTGCAGCCCAAACTCCTGCGCGTGCTGGAAAACGGCGAGTTCCAGCGCATTGGCGAGACTCTGGCCCGGCGTTCATCTGCGCGCATCGTGGCCGCGACCAACCGCGACCTGAAGAAGGAAGTGCGCGAAGGACGCTTCCGCGCCGACCTCTACCACCGGCTTTCGGTATTCACCGTCGCCATACCGCCGCTGCGCGATCTCGGCGACGACCGCATCCGTCTGCTGGAACATTTCCGCACTGTCTACACGACGCAGGCCGACTTGCCGCCATTCCGGCTCACTGCAGACGCAACGGAGCGCCTGCTGGCTTACCGATTCCCGGGCAATGTCCGTGAACTGCGCAATATCGCGATCCGCCTGACGACCAAGTTCGCCGGCAAGGAAGTGGGGGTCGACGAACTCGAAGGCGAACTGGATCTCGGCGATGAATCGCTTGCAGTCGGCGTACTGCCAGCGCCGACTTTGGCCGGCAGGGCCGAACTCGTCGCAATTGCCCTCAACGATATCCGCAGCCGCCACGACTTCGACCTCGACGCCACGCTGCGGCGCTGGGAAGAAGCCTACGTCGAAGCGGCGCAGCAACTCGCCCATGGCAACATGAGCCAGGCCGCCCGGCTGCTCGGCGTGAACCGCACCACGCTCTACAATCGCATTGAAACCCTGGCGCGAGAGAAGCGCGTCATCCCGCAATGAGCGGCTCGACGGCCTGATCGACACCATGTATCTGGAACACTTCGGACTCAACGAACCACCCTTCCGCATCACGCCCCATACCGACTTTTTCTTCGACGGGGCCAATCGCGGCGCAACGCTTGACGCACTGATTTATGCCATCACCCACGACGAAGGCATCGTCAAGGTCAGCGGCGAAGTCGGCAGCGGCAAGACCATGCTCTGCCGCGTGCTGATGGAACGCCTGCCCGAAAACGTCACCATCATTTACCTGGCGAACCCGTCGCTGTCGCGCGAAGACATTCTCTACGCCATCGCCGACGAACTGCGCCTCGATGTGCCGGAAAACGCCCGCTCCTCAGCGGTGCTGCGCGCCCTGCAGGATCACCTGATCAAGTCCTTCGGTGAAGGCCGGCAGGTGGTCGTGCTGATCGACGAAGCCCACGCCATGCCGGTGGAAACGCTCGAGGAAATCCGCCTGTTGTCGAATCTCGAGGCCAACCGCAACAAACTGCTGCAACTGGTCCTCTTCGGCCAACCCGAACTGAACGACGTTCTCGCCCGCCCCGACATGCGGCAGCTGAAGGAACGCATCACCCACAACTTCGGCCTCGAACCGCTGGTACGCGACGACGTCAGCCACTATCTCGATTTCCGCATGCGCGCTGCCGGCTATCGCGGCCCCATCGTATTCTCCGCACCTGCGCTGAAGATGATCGCGCAGACCTCGCTCGGTCTTACCCGCCGCATCAACATCCTCGCCGACAAGAGCCTGCTCGCGGCTTTTTCCTCGGGCAGCCACCAGATCGGCCCGAAAGAGATCAAAGCGGCAATTCGCGACTGCGAGTTCAGCGACGCAACTTATGGCGGCAAGGCTGCACGAAAGCCGCAGACCGTCTGGATCGCCGCGGTGCTGGCTCTCGGAGCGGTGGCAGTCATGGTCTGGCTGGTGACTGCACCGCGCACCGATGCCGGTGTTCCGGCCGCTGCGGTTGCCGCCCCTGCGGCACCCGCCAACACCGCCGGCAGCGCCACGGCCGGCGCGGCGCCGGCCGAGCCGAGCGCCCCCCCCGGCGCGACCGGCGGGCCGCCGTCGTCACCGGCCGCACCCTCCGTTCCCGGCAGCATTTCGCCCCAGTCTCCTGCCGCACCGCCCGCCGTCGTCGCGGCTGCGGTTCCGCCGCCGGCCACGCCGCCATCCCCGCCGGCCGCGATCGCCCTGCCGCCGAACGCGACGAAACCAAGCATCGGACCGCTAACCCTCGAACGGCTCCAGGCCGGGCACGCCTGGCTGGCGAAACTGCCGGACGATCGCTGGTTCATTCAGGTATTCGCCACCGACGCCGGACGGCATGGCGAAATCGAGACGCTCCTGCGCAGACTTTCTTCGGGAAACACCGACATGAGCAACGTCCGTGTCTATTATTCGGAGTTGAGCGGTGCGCCGCGCTACGGCGTAACCTATGGGGAATTCGCATCGAGGGAGGCGGCATCTGCGGCAATACGGGGCCTGCCGTACGCCTTGCGCGTGACCAAGCCTTATCCGCGGCAGGCAGTACGTCTTCGCTGACGCCATTGCACAGAGTACGAATTTGGGGCACTGAATCAATAGAATCATTGAGTTGCATCATAAACATAATGTGTTATGCTAATTCTCGTAGCGTCAAGACTTAACCGGGGGATTCGTTTGCGCCCACTTGTGATTCCACCGTTCCCGCTTGTGCTGCTTGCCGGCCTTGTTCTGCCGGCTTGCACCAGCATCCAGCCTCAGCCTCCATCCGCCGGGCACATACGTGCCGAAGCTCAGGTTGCGACGAACCCCGATATTCCGCCGCCGGTCGCCGCAACCGTCATGCTTCCACGTCCCAAAGCGGCCGCGAAGGCCGAGTCCTATTCGGTTTCCGTGCGCGAGATTCCCGTCAAAGAATTGCTCTTCGCGCTCGCACGCGATGCCAAGCTCAATGTCGATGTTCACCCGGGAATCAACGGCATCGTCACGATCAACGCTATTGACCAGACTCTTCAGCAGATTCTCACAAGAATCGCGAAGCAGGTCCCGATGCGCTGGGAGATGGATGGCGTCAACTTGCTCATTACACCCGACACTCCGTATCTCCATATTTACAAAATTGATTACGTGAATATTGCGAGGAAGATGACGGGAACCGTCTCGGTTGAGACAGCAGTGTCATCCACAGGGGGTGGCGGTGGAAAAGCCTCGACCACAATGACATCCGAATCAGTGAACCAACTGATGGCGTCGATTGTTACTAACATTCAAGGCATCCTGGCCGAGGAAAGTGAATTTATTCCATTGGCTGGGCAATCGGAGAGTAGTAGCGCGTCATCCTCAGCAAGGGTAACCGCACAGGGAAGTGGAGCTGCTGAAATTACACTGCCATCATCCGGGGGAGGCAACCAAACAGCAAAAGGGCAAAATATTAACCAAGCCGGCAGTCCAGCGAGAGTTTCGGGTAGCGGCAATCAAGCGGTCGCCGGTGATGCCAGAGGGGCCACCGACCGCGACAGGACAAACTACTATTATCGCGAAAAGGTGTCCGTAATTCCAAATTACGAAACGGGTGTTCTGTCTGTTCGCGCGACAAGAAAGCAACACGACCGAATTGGAGAATTCCTCGACAACATTATGGCTTCCGCGAAGCGCCAAGTATTGATAGAAGCCACTATCGCCGAAGTTAGCCTCAGCGACGGTTATCAGCAAGGCATCAACTGGCAGAGCCTGCGCTCCTTGCGACCAGGCAATCCCCAAGCCGGCTTTTCAGCTGCACAGAACCCGACCGGTTTGCCCGTGCCGGACCCGTTCGCGGCGGCGGCAGGCTCATTCGCGACGCCGCCCGGAACCTTTGCCTTCCTGCTCAACTACGTTGCGCCCGGATTGGGCCTCTCCTCAACACTGAGCCTGCTCGAGACCTTCGGCAAGGTCAAAGTCCTGTCCAGCCCCAAGATCAGCGTACTCAACAACCAGACTGCCATGCTTCAAGTTGTGGACAAGATTGTCTATTTTGAAGTGAAAAATGACTCAACCACGACGACTACCGGTACCACCAACAACTTCACTTCCACCGCAAAATCGATATCGGTGGGCTTGGTCATGAGCGTCACTCCGCAGATCAGTGAGAACGGCAGCATCCTGCTCAACGTGCGCCCCACGATCACCAGCCTCAAGGGGCCGGGAAAGACCGATCCCACGCCGGGCTTGGCCGTTCCGAATGTTGTTCCCGAAACTCAGCAAAGAGAGCTTGAGTCGATGCTGCGCCTGTCGGATGGCGAAGTCGCCGTGATGGGTGGCTTAATGGAAGACAGGATCAACAACACCACGAGTGAGGTGCCCGGCCTCGGTGGCGTTCCCGTGGTCGGCAACTTCTTCCGTAACCGCAACGACAGCAGCACCAAAACCGAACTAGTCATCTTCCTCAAGCCCACCATCATCCGCGATCCGAGTATCGCCGGCGACTATCGCAGCTTCCGTAGCCAGTTGCCGAGCAGGGATTTCTTCGCCAACAATCCCGGTCCGGAACAGAAACAAATCAACATCCCGGGAGCAGGCGCTCAATGAGCCTGCTCATGGACGCGCTGAAGAAGGCCGAGCTGGCGAAGCGCCAGGGCCAGGGCGACGACGCAGGCACAGCAGCGGAGGCGGAAGCCGCGGGCGGACTAACGCTGCAACCGCATCATGGCTCGGATGCGGCCGAGCCTGCGCCGGCGGGACCGGCAACGGAGGCCGCCGCTGCGCCCACCGGCGCGACCCTGCCCCATCTGCCGTCGCACCTCGAAGAGCTCGACGCGGAGTTCCTTGCCGAGGCAAAGAAGGCGGCGTCCGCACGGCTGAAGGCGCCGCCGTCGGCGCCCCTGCGGGAGCCCCACGCCGATCAGGCGGTCCCGGCGGAAATTCCGCCGCGCACCCCGGCCCATGCAGAAGCACGGCGCACTGCGCCTGAGCAGGGCGCCGCGCCGAACCGGTCGGCAGCGCAGAATCTGTTTGCCGCCAAACAGGCCGACAAGCCGCCGGCGCGAAAGACCTTTGCGCTCGCAGTCGGGGTCGTCACGGTTCTGTCCGTCTGCGGCATCGGCGGATATTTCTGGTGGCAGCTGCAACCGAAGTCCGCCTCGATGGTCAGTCGCACTCCGCTGTCGCTACCGCCGCCGGCCGCCGTAGCGCCAGCGTCTACTGTTGCAGCGCTGCCGCCCGCTCCTGCCGCCACGGCCCCGGCCATTCCCCGTCCGGCAACGCCGGCCGCAGATGACGACGAAGACGATGCCACCGCCAAGGCGCCGGCCCCGCCCCGTCGCGCGAGGCCGCCCCCGGCCGAACCGGCAGAGTCGGATGGCCCGGTGCACGTGACCAAGGCGCCGCTGCAGGTCAATCCCGCCCTGATGCGCGGCTTCGAAGCCTTCAACCGGGGCGATCTGGCCATGGCGCAGGTCGAATACGAGCGCGCCCAGAAGATGGACCCGCGCAACACCGATATCCTGCATGGCCTGGCGGCCATCGCCGTGCGTCAAGGCCGCGCCGACGAGGCCGAGTCGATCTATCGCCGCATCACGGAGGCCGACCCGCAGGATGCGGTAGCCATGGCTGCCCTGATCAACAGTCGCGGACAGATCGATCCCGGCGCCGCCGAAAGCCGGCTGAAATCACTCGCCGCAGCGCAACCCGAACTTGCGGCGCCCCATTTCTCGCTGGGCAATCTCTATGCCCGTCACGGCCGCTGGGCCGAGGCCCAGCAGGCCTACTTCCGCGCCCACAACGCCGAGCCGGACAACCCCGACATCCTCTATAACCTCGCGATCAGCCTCGAGCATTTGCGGCAGAACAAACTCGCCGCGCAGTACTACAGCCAGGCCATTGCCGCCGCGCAAATCCGGCCGGCCGGATTCGACAAGGCGCAGGCTGCTGCAAGACTGCAGACTCTGCAACCCTGACACCAACCGGCGCCGCGGAATTGCCTGCCCGCGCAGCGGAACTCCGGACATGCAGCTCCGACGAAGAGCGGCGCCTTTTATGCGCCGCTCAGGGCTTGCCCTCGCAGGCAGATGCGGGATAATGATGCTCGTATGAATTCGCCAACCACCCGCCGCCCGATTGGTCAGATACTCATCACGCAAGGCGTGATCAGCGAGGATCAGCTTCGCATTGCATTGCTGGAGCAGATGAAGTCCAACCAGCCGGTCGGCAAGCTGCTGGTTGCGCTGGGTTTTGTATCCGAGGCCACGTTGCGCGACGCGCTCGGCGAATCGCTCGGCCACAAGGCCGTCGATCTGGCCAATTCGATCATCGACGCGGACGCCCTGCGCATGGTGCCGCGCGAGCTGGCCAAGCGCCATCTGCTGCTGGCGCTCAGCTACTCGCAGCCGGAGCAGCGGCTCAAGATCGCCATTGCCGATCCCAACGACATCGTCGCCCTCGACAAGCTGCGCACGCTGATTCATCCGGAACTGGTGATCGAAACGCTGCTTGCCGGCGAATCCGAAATCGCCCGCGCCATTGACCAGTATTACGGCCACGAACTCTCGATCGACGGCATCCTGCACGAAATCGAAACCGGCGAGATCGACTACCGCAGCCTGTCCGCGTCGCTCGACGAATACAGCCAGCCGGTGGTGCGCCTGGTGGACGCGCTGCTCACCGACGCGGTCAAGCATGACGCGTCGGACGTCCACTTCGAGCCGGAAGCCAGCTTCCTGCGCATCCGCTACCGCATCGACGGCATCCTGCGCCAGATCCGCGCCCTGCACAAAACCTACTGGCCGGCCATGGCGGTGCGCATCAAGGTGATGAGCGGCATGAACATCGCCGAAACCCGCGCGCCGCAGGACGGCCGCATCTCGCTCAACATCAGCGGCCGCGCCGTCGATTTCCGGGTCGCCGCGCAACCGACCATCCACGGCGAAAACATCGTGCTGCGCATCCTCGACCGGCAGAAGGGCATCGTGCCGCTCGACCGGCTGGGGCTCGACGACCAGCAGATGAGCTTGATGAAACTCATGGTGGCGCGTCCGGAAGGCATCATCCTCGTCACCGGACCCACCGGCAGCGGCAAGACCACCACGCTCTACTCGGTGCTGAACCACATCAACCAGGAGGGCGTGAACATCATGACCCTCGAAGATCCGGTCGAGTATCCGATGGCCATGATCCGCCAGACCTCGGTGGCGGAGTCGGCCAAGCTGGACTTCGCCAACGGCATCCGATCCATGATGCGCCAGGACCCGGACATCATCCTGGTCGGCGAAATCCGCGACGCGGACACCGCCGAAATGGCCTTTCGCGCGGCGATGACCGGCCACCAGGTGTATTCGACGCTGCACACCAACTCGGCGCTGGGAGCGATCCCGCGCCTGCTCGACATCGGCGTGCTGCCCGACATCATGGCCGGCAACATCATCGGCATCGTCGCCCAGCGCCTGGTGCGGCGCCTGTGCACCCATTGCCGCAAGCCCTATCCCGCCGAAGCCCACGAATGCAAGCTGATCGGCGTCGGCAGCGGCCAGCCGGCGCCCATCCTGTACCGCGCCGCCGGCTGCGACCATTGCGAATACCAGGGCTATCGCGGGCGAATTGCGATCATGGAAATGCTGCGCCTCGACAACGATCTCGACGATCTCATCAGCCGCCGCGCCACGCAGCGGGAGATCCGCCACATGGCGCGCGACAAGGGATTCCGCCCCCTGTCGGACGACGGCCTGCGGCGCGTGCTCGACGGCTCCACCTCAATCGAAGAAGTCGGTCGCGTCATCGACCTGACGGTCCGCATGTAGCCAGCGGCAGCGCCCACCCGCACCCAGACATGGCCCTCTATGCCTACAAGGCGATGAACACCCACGGCAGGATGGTCAGCGGCCGCCTCGAAGCGATCAACCTGATCGACCTCGAAATGCGCCTCAAGCGCATGGACCTCGACTTCATCAATGGCGACACCTTGAAACAGGGCGGCTTGTCGGGCCGCGCCCGGATCAGCCGCCCGGAATTGATCAACTTCTGTTTCCATCTCGAGCAACTCGCGCGCGCCGGCGTGTCGCTGATCGAAAGCCTGACCGACCTGCGCGACACCATCGAAAACCCGCGCTTCCGGGAAGTCATCGCCGGCATGGTGGAAAGCATCGAGGGCGGCAAGACGCTGTCGCAGGCGCTGGCCGAGCATCCGCAGACCTTCGACGGCGTGATGGTCAGCCTGGTCAAGGCCGGCGAGGAAACCGGCGCGCTGCCGCAGGTGCTCAACAACCTCCTCGAATCGCTGAAATGGCAGGATGAGCTCGCCGCCCACACCAAGAAGCTGGTCATGTATCCGGCCTTCCTCGCCACGGTCGTGGTCGCCATTACCATGTTCATGATGATCTACCTGGTGCCGAAAATGGCCGGATTCATCCGCAACATGGGACAGGAGTTGCCGACGCAGACCAAGATCCTGATCGCCACGTCGGAATTCTTCGTCAATTACTGGTATGTCGTGGTCGGCACGCCGATCGTCCTGGCTGTCATCATTACCTTTCTGGTCAAGACCAACCGGACGGCGCATTACTATTTCGACGACATCAAGCTGCGTCTGCCCTACGTCGGCGAAATCCTGCGCAAGATCATCCTGTCGCGCTTCGCCTCGGTATTTGCCATGATGTATTCTTCAGGCATCACCATTCTCGATTCGATCAAGGCAACCGAAGACGTGGTCGGCAACCTCATCATCAAGGAAGGCCTGCAAAAGGTCGGCGACCTGATTGCCGAAGGACAGAACGTCACCGTCGCCTTCCAGAATGCCGGCATGTTCCCGCCCCTGGTCCTGCGCATGCTGCGCGTGGGCGAGAACACCGGTGCGCTGGATACCGCGCTGACCAACGTCAGCTACTTCTACAATCGCGATGTGCGCGAGTCGATCGAGAGAGTGCAGTCGATGATCGAGCCGGTCATGACGGTAACCATCGGACTGCTGCTCGGCTGGATCATGATGGCCGTGCTGGGCCCGATCTACGACATCATCACCAAGCTGAAAACCTGATGGCCCAGAAACGCATCCTCCTGCTCGACGGCCCTTTCCTGACGGCCCACTACTGGAGCGCCGGCCGCATCAGGGTCGAGGGTGAATTCAGTCACGAGCCGGTCGGTCTGGAAGCGCTTGCCGCCTATCTCGACAAGCACCGCTCCAGCCTTTTCTACCTGCTGGCGGATATTGCCGAAGAAGGCTTCCAGCTCGAGGATCTGCCCTATGTCCAGGGCGGCGACCGCAACGCCCTGCTGCAGCGGCGCCTGGTCCAGTATTACTACAACACCTCGCTGTCCGCCGCCATCTCGCTCGGCCGCGCCAAGGACGGCCGGC